>CAXPPC010000006.1:0-472850 GCA_964219255.1 Henriciella pelagia | reverse complement strand
GACTGGAGTTCAGACGTGTGCTCTTCCGATCTCTGAAGTTAAATCTACCGATCCACCTGCACAGAACGTTGTCGATCCAGATGCTGTCACTACCGGAGCAGTTGGCGCTGGATTAACAGTTACAGTTGTCGCAGCTGAAGTTGCCGAACATCCGTTTCCATCTGTATAAGTTACAGAGTAAGATCCTGAAGCTGATACTGTGATCGTTTGAGTTGTCTCACCTGTTGACCATAAGTTACCAGTCGCTTGATCTGAAGTTAAGTCTACCGATCCACCTGCACAGAACGTTGTCGATCCAGAAGCCGTAACAACCGGAGCTGCTGGTGCTGGATTAACAGTTACTGTAGTTGCAGCCGAAGTACCTGTACATCCATTTGCATCTGTTACAGAAACTGTATAAGATCCTGAAGTAGACACAACAATTGATTGTGTAGTTTCTCCAGTCGACCATAAATTCCCTGTAGTACTAGATGATGTTAATGTCACTGAACCTCCAGCACAGAATGTAGTTGCACCTGAAGCTGTAATTGTAGGTGTTGGTAGAGGGTTAATCGTTACTGTTTGGTTAGAAACGCTTGCTCCACTATTGACATCCAAAGAAACATTCTTTGTTCCCGAAGTTGAGTAAACAACATCATGAGGACCTGCCCCTGTTGCAGTTGCTGGTGTTGCTCCTGCCCCAAAATTCCAATCCCAAGAAGTTGCGTTCGTAGATGCATCAGTAAACGTTACCGTTTCTCCAACGCACGCTGGATCTGGTGCTGCCGTGAAGTCAGCAGTAGCAGAAGAAACAACTCCTGTAATATTAACGTTATCAATAAATAAGAACTGACCCCATCCTGAAATATTTCTGAAAAGAACATCTACTTTACCAGCACCAACAAATGGTGTTAAGTCAATTGTTTCCGTTCTCCATGTATTTGCAGTATATGCAGTTGTTTGATTTGGGTCAGTTGCTAATGTCGTACCAGCCTTAGAATAAACCGTAGCAAATGATTGACCACAATCGTTCGAAACCAATACATCTAACTGATCATTATAAGTATTATCATACTGCGCATAAGCTACATCGAAAGTCAAAGTAGCTGAAACATAACCTGTCAAATCAAATGGCTCAACAACTAAATCATCAACTTGTCCTGTTGTATTTGTATTAAAGTTATCGATACTTGCAGAGTTCGTTGCTGTTGGTGCATTACCTGGTGTATCCTGAACCCAAGTAATTGCGTTACCACCATTGTTGATCGACCAGTTTGTTGGGGCAACACCTCCTTCAAATCCTTCTGAAATTGGCAAAGCTGCTCCCGTACCTGGCAACACCGTAATGTAACCAGTTTGAGTCAAGTTGTCCGTACCGAATGGATTAGTAACACTTAATTGAGCATCAAATGTACCTGCTGTATTATAGGTTACTGTATGTGGACCAACTCCTGTAGCCGTTGCTGGTGTACCACCAGGGAAAGTCCAGTTCCATGAAGAAGCCCCAGTTGAAGCGTCTGTATAGGTCACTGTTGATCCTTGACATACTGTAGTTGGTGTTCCACTAAAGTTAGCAATCGGAGGATTTGTATTTGTTTGTCCTAACAATTGGAAGTTGTATGTTCCTTCGTCACAGTCATTTGTTCCAAAAGAAACATTTCCAGTAAAGGTACCAGCTGAAGCTGCCGTGAAGTCAACAGAGAAAGTTGTTGTTGCACCCGGAGCGACAGTAGTTGTTCCAAAAGTAGTATTCAATGTGAATCCTGTTCCCGTAACATTAATTGGACCAGTCAACGTTAAGTTAGAAGTCCCCGTATTCGTAATAGTAAACGTTGCAGTAACAGTAGCACCGACTCCAATTGTACCATAATCGTAGTATCCTTCGTCCAACACTGCTGTACCAGCAACATCTACCTCGATCTCACCCGGAGTAACTGCATTAAATTCAAAATTATCTACATAGATATTACCACCACTAGTACCCTGATTTGTCCCTCTGAATCTAAACTGTACATTTTGAGAAACACCAGTAACGTATGATGATAAATCCACTACAACATTATCCCAATCACCTGCAGCAGATGGAATCCAGTATGTATTAGATGTTGTAGTAAGAGACTGAAGACCTGTACCCGACTGATCATACAATACAGTAGACCAAGTCGCACCACAATCAGTAGACATCTCAAGTCTCAATCGATCGTTCGACCCTGCAGCTCTTCTTCTATAAGCTTTATCAAATACTACTTCTGCTGATGTAGCGTTACATGGCAAAATAAAGATTGGTGTATAAAGGAACTCATCTTGTCCAGAAGTATTACCAAAATTCACCATTGCAGCCGCGTCGTTAGGAAATGTACCAGCACTTGAAGTTGATGATTGTCCTATCCATTCGAAACAGTCGCCATTTGGATTATCAATGCTCCATCTTACATCAGGAGGGAAAGTTCCTGCTTCAAAATCTTGCGCATAATTTGGTTGATATCCATTAGAAACAGCAAATTGAAGTGTTGTTGTATCATAAGTTGGATCCGGGTCAGTAACCCCGTTTGGCAATTCATTATATGCTTTAATCGTGTGAACACCATAAGTAGCAGTAAATGCTGGTAATGTAACATTTGCTTCAGCTCCTGGAGCAATTGAACCAGTCCAACTGAAAGTTGTTGGTGTCCCTCCATCAATTGTATAAGCAATTGTAGCTGATGTTAAGTTCGAAGAACCTCTATTACGCATGGTCACCTGAGGAGCAATTGCCCCAGGACAGTTATCTCCGTTCGGATTTAAGATATTGATAATCGAAGCATCACTTACTGCAGGTGGAATACAAGCATCAGAATTAATTAAAGATGCTCTAATTGGACTATTTTCCAGAACTGTTCTCATTCTGGCCATTTGATCATAAGTAAAGATATTCATACATGCATCATCAGTATAATCCATGTAATTCTCAACCATATCATTCGGGTCACCATTTGGATCCGTACAACTATTTGTAGTAGGACAACCAAAGTTTGAAGCGTCCGAAAGAGGAGTATCCGCACAGAAGTCATCTACTCCACAACCACCGTCTCCCCAAATATGTCGAAGACCTAACCAGTGACCGATTTCATGTGTAGCTGTTCGCCCTTCGTTATAAGGACCTGGTTGACCAGTAACAGCACTTTTACCAATACTTGAATAAAGCATTACTACACCATCCGTACTTGCACTTTGTGGGTTACAATCCATCCCTCCAAGGGAAGTTGTAGGGAATTGAGCATATCCTAAGATACCTCCAGAAATATCAATCGACCAAAAGTTCATGTATTCAGCGGCATCCCAACCTCCAAGATCGGTACCTGTTGACCATGGCTTAATTGTTCCATCAATATAAGCTGTAGTATATGGCGGAGCTGTAAAACCAGCTGTAGAGCGATTCACACGGTTAATTCCGTCTTCTCCTCCAGGGAAAGCTGATCCATCTGGACGTCTTTTAGCTAAACAAAACTCGATTTTAGTATCCGCTCCAAAAGGATGAGTGTTGTAACCTGCAGTACCAAAAATCTTTCTGAAGTCTTCGTTAAGAACATCTATTTGAGATTGGATTGCTGCTTGAGACAAGTTAGTCCCAGTTCCAACTGCTTCACCATTGTGAATTACGTGTACAACAACTGGAATTTGGTAAACACCATTAATAATTAATTTGGGCTGAGGTTTAGTAGCTTTCTCATTAATGAGTTTAGCCAACCAATTTTCAAATTCATCATTTGATTGAAGTGTAGGGTCATTTGCATGACGGATCGAATCCATCTCTGTAGTGTAACACCTAATCACTCCATTTTGCTGGGAGAATGACACATTCGTCACCAGCCCCAAGAGCAAGAATAATGCTCCCGATAGGGCGGAAATCAAGTTCTGTTTCATAGTTTTCTAAATAGTTTAGACTACCAAGATACCAAAAACAGTTACTTAATTTCAAGAAAACAAACGGGAAAATGTTAAATAATCGACAACCATCCAGTTTTACTCGATAAAAATAACATTTCAATCAATGAGCTTATTTTTTACTTTGAAAATAGAGAATCTACGAATTCAACGCGATTAAACAACTGAAGATCTTCCATTCCTTCACCTACTCCGATGTATTTCACAGGAATTTTCATTTGATCGGAAATCCCGATAACAACACCTCCTTTTGCTGTTCCGTCTAGTTTCGTTATCGCCAAAGATGTAATATCAGTCGCAGCAGCAAACTGCTTAGCTTGTTCGTAAGCATTCTGCCCTGTAGAGCCATCCAAAACGAGCATCACTTCATGCGGTGCATCTTCAATGATTTTACCCATTACCCTTTTGATTTTCGTTAGCTCATTCATCAAGTTCACCTTATTATGAAGGCGACCTGCGGTATCGATAATAACTACATCTGCTCCTTGAGCCTTTGCTGATTGAAGCGTATCGAATGCAACAGAAGCTGGGTCAGCATTCATTCCTTGCTCTACAATTGGAACTCCGACTCTCTCTGACCAAATAATAAGTTGATCTACAGCAGCTGCTCGAAATGTGTCAGCAGCGCCAAGCACCACTTTTTTACCAGCTTGCTTAAATTGATGAGCCAGCTTTCCGATAGTTGTTGTTTTTCCTACCCCGTTCACTCCAACCACCATAATAACGTGCGGACCGTTATCATGCGACGGGATTTCATAACTCGTTTCATCCGAGCTATTATTTTCCTCTAATAAAGCTGTGATTTCTTCTTTTAGAATAACATCGAGTTCGTCAACCCCCATGAATTTATCTCGGGCAACTCGCTCTTCAATCTTCTCGATAATTTTCAGCGTAGTATCCACGCCTACATCCGAAGTAATAAGGATCTCTTCAAGATCATCTAATACTTCAGCATCGACTTTGGATTTACCAACAACAGTTCTAGCGAGCTTATTAAAAAAACTCTGTTTTGTCTTTTCAAGTCCTTTATCAAGACTTTCTTTCTTTTCTTTCGAGAAAAAGTTGAAAATTCCCATATTCTAAAAATAAGAAAAGCTTCCAACCTAAATAAAGGGGAAGCTTTAATTTATAATACCTTTTGAGGATTAGTTCTTAGCGAACCATTCTTTCACTTTATCGTTGTGAACGATTTCCTCTTTGAAAGTGTATGATCCAGTCTTTTCAGACTTTACCATCTTAATTACTTTCGTATGCTCTTTTCCTCCTCCTTTTTGTAAGGATGCTACTACCTTCTTTGCCATGTCTTAGCTTATTTAATTTCTTTATGAACTGTGTAACGCTTCAAGATTGGATTAAATTTCTTAATCTCCATACGATCTGGCGTATTCTTTCTGTTCTTAGTCGTGATGTAACGAGATGTTCCTGGCATTCCAGACTCTTTGTGCTCTGTGCACTCTAAAATTACCTGAACTCTATTTCCTTTCTTTGCCATTTTCTTTCTTTTGTTTAGTCAATTACTTGTTTCGCTTTCGACTGAAACGTTTATTTAATATACCCCTTCGCACGAGCTTCTTTAACGCAAACAGAAATTCCTTTCTTGTTAATCGTTCTCAAAGCAGACGTAGAAATCTTTAACGTGATATACTCATCCTCTTCTGGGATGTAAAATTTCTTCGTAATTAAGTTCGGGTAGAACTTTCTTTTCGTCTTACGTTGTGAGTGAGAAACATTGTTCCCAACCATAACCGATTTTCCTGTAATTTGACAAACTCGTGACATCTCTAATTATTTAATCCTATTACTAAAAGGGGGTGCAAAGAAACTACTTTTTTTAAAACTACACAAGCAATCTGTGACTTTTTTAAAAATTAATTTCCAATAATTCACATCGGAGTAAATTCATCGCTGATAAAATCGACATCCGTATGTTTCTATCTCTCTGATCTCCAAACAAAAAGCACTTTGCTTTCACCCCGTTTGGAGTCGCTAAACCAATCCACACTGTACCCACTGGTTTTTCTTCGGTACCGCCATCTGGACCAGCAATTCCTGAAATCGACAAACAATAGTCGACATTCAGTAAGCGTTTTCCGTTTTCCGCCATGGAACGAACCACTTCTTCGCTAACGGCGCCAAAATTAATTAATAAATCTTTTTTAACACCAACAAAATGTTCTTTAAGTTCATTCGAATAACTAACAATTGAACCTTGAAAATATCTTGAAGCTCCTGGAACAGAAACGATCTCACTCGATAATCCACCAGCGGTGCAGCTTTCCACACAGCCAACTGTTGCATTTTTTGTTGACAACAATTCACCTAATACTTCACTAAGCTTCAATTCACCTCTTCCAAATGTATGTTTTGGAAGTCGATTCTCAATCTTTTTTATAAAATCCTCAATTTCGGTTTTCCGCTTTTCTGTCTTTTCTGAAGTCAGTCTCAATCGAACGATTCCTGGAGAAGGTAAATAAGCCAATCCTATTCCCGCTGCTCTAATATCATCTTCGATATCTTTGATCTTTTCAGCTAAGTACGACTCCCCTATTCCTTGCAAATGAACCGTCTGATGATAAATGGCTGCCATTTCAAACCGCTCTCTCAACAAAGGTAGTGCACGATCAACTAGAAGATGTTTCATCTCATAAGGAACACCGGGCATACTTATAAGTATAGTATCATTCTTCTCGAACCACATTCCAGAAGCCGTTCCTTGGTCGTTAATTAGAATTGTTGAGTCAACCGGAAGTGCTGCCTGCTGAATATTGACATCCAACATTTCTTTCCCTCGAGCATCAAAGAAAGCTTGAATCTTTGCTAGTACCTCTTGATTGATTTCTAATTCAGTATTGAAATACTTACAAAGTGTGTGTTTGGTAATATCGTCTTTCGTTGGTCCAAGTCCACCTGTCATTAAAACAACATCAACTCGGCTCATCGCACGATCAACAGCATCAATAATAGCCTCTTCATCATCTTGGATTACCGTAGCATATTGAACCGTTGCACCATTCATCGAAAGCACTTGCCCCATCCATGAGGCGTTTGTATTGATTGTTTGACCAATTAGCAACTCATCTCCGATGGCAATTACTTCAACTCTCATTTCAATTTATATTTCGCGATTGATTCGATATGACCTGTATGCGGGAATTGATCCACTAACGTTAATTTTTGCAATTCGTAACCCTCTTGCATTAATGTATGTGTATCTCTTGCTTGCGTGGAAGGATTACATGAAATGTAGACGATATTTTCCGCTCCAAGCGCAATTACCTTCTGTAAAGTCTTAGGTGCAATTCCAGCACGTGGAGGATCGAGGATAATCGTTTTAATTTTACCAGCAAAATCTGGATATTCTCTTAAAAATTTTCCGACATCAGCAGCATAGAATTCGACATTTTCAATTCCGTTTTTCCGAGCATTTCGTTTTGCATCCTCAATGGCTTCTTCAACGATGTCTACTCCAATAATTTTTACTCCAGGTTGTTTTGAAGAAAGAATCTGACCAATGGTTCCCGTTCCGCAGAACAAGTCCATTACCACCTCATCCTCTTTCAATTCCTCTTCAAAAACATAGTCGAGTGCTTTTGAATACAATCGCTCCGCACTTTTCGGATTTGTTTGAAAGAAACTTTCCATTGAGATTTCGAACTTCAATCCAAGTAACTCCTCAATAACAATTGGTTCGCCATAAATGAGATCACAAACCCCATTTTCTATCTTTGCGCGGTCCGCTACATTATCGTTGATTGTATGTTGAACTCCTGCCAATCGATCTCCCATTTTCTCCACTAGGAAATCAACCAAAGCTTTTCGATCGAAGTTTTTAACTCCTTCCGAGGAAGTAACAAAATTCAACAAAATTTTATCTTGATAAAAAGACTTTCGCACAACGATATGGCGGAAGAATCCATGTTTCTTCGGAGGATGCCATGCCGGTAAATTCATTGACTCCAAGAACTTTCTGAGTTCAGGTAGTATTGTCTCCCATTGCTCATCAAACATTCCACTTGGACCATTCAAAGACTCTACTTTCCACCATGTCCCTCTTCGTTTAAAACCAAGCGCGAAAGCATCGTCAATCTCTTCTCCAGTTTTGATATCATGTTCGATACACGAAAAACTATACTCCATCTTGTTTCGATAGAAATAATGATTCGGTGAAGAAATGAACGTATCGAAGACTTTATTTGGATCTTCTACACCACCAATTCTCCTAAAAACTTCTAGCGTAGATTCTTTCTTTTTCTCTTCTTGTAATTCGACTGGAACGAAGATGTAAGGAGCACCGGAAATCTCTTGAAAACCGGAAATTTTCTCCAAAGGAGAGCGCTCTACAACTTCTAACAACTTAGCTTCCGCGTGACGTTTTCTTTTCTTAGTGATTTGGGCTTTTGCCGTTTGCCCAGGAAATGTATTATCTACAAAAATGACGTAATCACCATTCTCTGTTGGTACTTTCGCAATACCACGACCTCCAAAAGCATAACCCTCGATTTTCACGGTGATTATGCCAGCTCTTCTTAATTCCATGATTTATTTAGATCAATCCTTTGATAATTCCCTTATCCGCTTCCGCCACGAACTTTAAAATCTCCTTTGTGTATTGAGAATCGGGTAATAATTCTTTCACCGCCTCAACTCCTTTGGAGACGTTATTGTTTTGAACATATAGAATTCGATAAATATCTTCGATTTCCTTCACTGCTTTATCCTCAAAACCTCTTCTGCGAAGTCCAATTGAATTTACCCCAGCAAATCCAAGAGGTTCTCGCGCCGCTTTAATATAAGGAGGAACATCTTTTCGAACCAGTGAAGCTCCAGCAATAAATGAGTGTGCTCCAATTCGAACAAACTGTTGAGCTGCTACTTTTCCTTCAAGGATAGCAAAATCATCAATCTCCACATGGCCACTCAAACCAACAAAGCTCGCCAGGATTACATTGTCACCAATTTGACAATCGTGAGCGACATGCACGTAAGTCATCAATAGGCAATTACTCCCAATAGTAGTTTTCCATTTATCTTTTGTTCCACGGTGAATTGTTACACATTCACGAATTTTGGTATTATCACCTATTTCCACTGTCGTATCTTCACCTTCAAACTTTAGATCTTGTGGACAAACTCCAATTACCGCTCCTGGGAAAATCTCACAATTCTTTCCAATCACGGTACCCGGGTAGATCGTCACATTAGGGTGAATATGTGTTCCTTCACCGATCGTGACATTCTCCATGATCGTCGAGAAACTATCCACTCGAACGTTTTCTCCCAACTTAGCCTCGTTGGAAATATTTGCAAGATTACTTATCATTCTTTATCCTTTACTACTTGAGCCAACATCTCTGCTTCAACAACAGGAACTCCATTTACATAACCCATTCCACCCATGTTCACTAAACCTCTTCGGATAGGAGAAAGTAATTTCAATTCAAAAACAATTGTATCACCAGGTAACACTTTTTGTTTGAATTTCACATTATCGATTTTCATGAAGTATGTCGAATATAAATGAGGATCTTCTACTTTACTCAAAGCAAAGATACCACCAACCTGTGCCATTGCCTCGATTTGAAGCACACCAGGGAAAACTGGATTTCCAGGGAAGTGACCTGTAAAAATCGGTTCGTTCATGGTAATGTTCTTCACACCGATAATTGACTCTTCATGAATTTCCATGATCTTATCGACCATTAAGAACGGGAATCGATGAGGAAGCATTTTCTCTATGTCGTTGATATTATACAACGGCTCCTTTGTTAAATCAAAAACACGACCTTTCTTGTTCTTCGACTTCATGTAGTCTTTCAACACTTTTGCAAAGCGAACGTTTCCTGAGTGACCAGGACGTGCCGCAAGAACATGCGCTTTAATTGGCTTACCAACTAAGGCTAAATCACCAACAATATCCAACAACTTATGTCGAGCTGGCTCATTTTCGAATTGAAGTTTCGTGCTATTCAGCACACCAATACCTTCAACGTTAACCTCAAGATTTTCCTTTCCAAGAAGTTTAGCTAGTGATTTCAATTCTTCTGGATTGATATCATCTCTTTCAACAAGAACAATTGCATTATCAAGATCACCTCCTTTGATCAATCCATTTTTAGCTAAGAATTCCAGTTCACGCAAGAATACAAAAGTTCTACATCCTGAAATTTGCTCATTAAACTCACCGATATGGTACATTGAAGCATGCTGCGTCCCAAGAACCGGTGAATTATAGTCCACCATAACGGTAATACGGTGATGCGTATCAGGAACAGCTAGGAATTCAATTCCCTTCTCAGCATCTTCCCATTTAATATTTTCCTCGAGTTCTAAATAAACTCTTTCGGCCTTTTGATCTTCGTAACCAACTTTCTCAAACGCTTGAACAAACAACTTTGAACTACCATCCATAATTGGAATTTCAGGAGCATCTAATTTGATCAAGGCATTATCTACTTGACATCCGTACAAAGCAGCCAAAACATGTTCAGTTGTATAAACACGAGCACCTTTGCTTTCCAGAGTAGTTCCTCTTTCCGTTCCAACTACTAGATCACAATCAGCATTAATAATTGGTTCTCCCTCTAAATCGACACGTTGAAATTTGTATCCATGATTATCTGGAGCGGGTGTAATTTCCATTGTCACCGGTTGCCCAGTATGAAGTCCTACACCTTTAAATATTACAGTCTCTTTAAGCGTTCTTTGTTGTTCAACCATCTAGGTTCTTATTTCGTTAGTTCTTTGATTTTGTCTTCCAGTTTTTTCAATCGATCCAGGATCATTGGTAGTCTTCTAAAGCCGAGATAGGATTTCTTATAGTCATCACTACTGAATGCTGGTGACCCCATGATTTTCTCATCATCCTTGACGCTGCCACCGATTCCAGATTGTGCTGCGATTTTAACACGATCTCCAATTTTGATATGTCCAGCCATTCCAACTTGACCACCAATTAGTACGTTTCTACCAATTTTAGTCGACCCGGCAATACCAGTTTGTGCAGCCATAGCTGTATCCTGACCGATCTCAACATTATGACCGATTTGAACAAGGTTATCGATTTTGACTCCCTTTCCAATTCGTGTACTCCCCATTGTTGCTCTATCGATAGTAGAATTAGCTCCAACATCCACAAAGTCTTCTAAAACCACGTTTCCAATTTGTGGAATCTTCTGGAATTCACCTTTTTCATTCGGCGCGAAACCAAATCCATCAGCCCCAATAACGGCTCCTGAATGAATCGTACAATTCTTTCCAATGATACAATCGCGATAAACCGTTGCTCCAGGATAAATAACAGTCCCATCTCCAATTACAACATTTGGACCGATAGTGACATTTGGATGAATTGTTACATTCTCTCCAACAACCGTATTTTTTCCGATGTAAGAAGAAGCTCCAAGATAAAGTCCATCCCCAACTGTAGCTGTTTCATCGATAAAACTATTTGGCTCAATTCGAGGTTGTTCTTTACTCATAGAGTCGTACACCTCTAATAGTTTTGCGAAACAAGAATAAGCATCTGGCACTTTGATCAAAGTAAGAGTTTCAGGCAATTCGCTTGAAGGTGTAAACGTGTCATTTACAATACAAACACTAGATCCTGTTTTGTAAATGTGTTCCTCATATTTTGGATTAGCTAAGAAAGAAAGAGCTCCTGGCACGCCCTCTTCGATTTTAGCTAGGGTACTGACTTCAACTGAAGGGTTTCCTACAATAGTACCTTCAATCATGCCCGCAATTTGTTCCGCAGAAAATTTCATGTGTCAAAAATAAAAAAAACAATAGGTTGACTGCTAGTCAAACGCCCCATTTATCAACAAGGTTGGTTTTATAGCTATTGGCAGTCCGTTTCAAAAGGAATTTCGAATGATGTTACATTCACCTTATTCTTATACCAAATAGCTTTTATACCTATTTCTTTATCATCTTTTTTGAAGATCAAATACTGCTCCGGTTTTGGTCGAATATTAAGATCAGTCTTACTAAAATCAACCTTACCATCTTCTTTCAGCAGCTTCAAGATATCTTTTGGATTTATCAGCCCTAATACATCCTGTTGACAAGTCACCACAGAATTTGAATCTGGATAAACTAAATTCTCATCCAATGGGAAATGAATTATTCTCCCTTGTCCTGTTGTGGATGTTGTAGCATCTTTCGAATCAGCATCAAGTGTTACTTCCGTTAAAAAGCTCTCATATGGAAGTGTAAAATTTAAACGCTCTCCATCTTTCTCAATCACGTAAACTTTCGAATCTCCATGCTTTTGGCTTCCGTTAAAATCTACATCTCCATCATTCAATGCACTAATAATAAAATCGTCAGAAATGCCTCGTTTTTTAAGTTCGTTAGTTGTGCTATCCGAGACAACAACCAGTCGATCTAAAATACTATTCTTAACTCGGTTACCTGGCAACCAAGAACATCCTCTATTTTGAAAAAAGAAGAAAACGAAGATCATTCCGATACCAAAACCGATACCATAATATTTCAATCTTCTAAGCCATGGAGAATTACTCATAAAAAGAATTTTTGCGAAGATAATTATTTAGCGACGATCCACCGTAAACTCAATTTGAAATAGTTTTATAGGTTTGTACAATCAACAAGCGGTTAATTTGCACACATGTCAACCTGGGAACAACTTTTACGCTTTATTCTTCATTATGGTATGCACTTTGCCGCACCAATATTAATCGCCTGGCTATACGACAAGCCCAATTGGGTGAAAAATTACAAGTACTTGTTGTTGACCATGCTGATTGATCTTGACCATGTGTTTGCGAGTCCAATGTTCGACCCTAACCGATGTAGTATAGGATTTCATCCACTTCATACCAACTACGCCGCTTTACTCTACATCATCCTACTGACTTTCCCTAAAACTAGAATTTTTGGAATTGGCTTATTATTCCATCTTTTCACAGATTGGATAGATTGTTTTTGGATATAATTAATTATTGCATATCTAATTGTTTTTCATTATTTTACAACTGTAAAACACTGTGTTATGCGACACTTTTCACTGATGATATTGTTCTTTTGTGCAATAAGCTCTCTCTCTGCACAAAATCCTCATGTTATTGAAAGTCCTAAGGAATTGGGAAAAAGGGTATTTTCTGCACTTCAGAATTACGACCTATCACTCTACCAGCAGTTAATTGCACTGGATACAGATTGCGAATATATTACTGAAAACTTGAGCGAGGCTGATTCGATTGAAATGTTACCAATACTCCTTCAGAAATCCGAAAGAGCCAACGAAGACTCGGAATTAATTTTTTCGAATACGATTGATGAGATTTACATGCATGAGATAGATCTACTTCAGACGTCTATCATTCAGATTCGTTATACCATTAAATCGAATGAAGCTGTCGAAACTACCGACATACATCTCGTGTTACGATACATGAATAAAACTTTCAAGATTATAGTTGAAGATTGCGTAAAATCAAGTAGTTGGTTGATTTTAGGTGGAGTAATTGCTGAATTCGAAGAGAACTAATCGATCGAACTTGACTTAGATCTTAAAAACATATCTAGCACAACCATTGCTACCATGGATTCTACAATTGGTACCGCTCTTGGAACAACACAAGCATCATGTCGACCTTTACCTTTTACAGTCACTTTCTCGCCATCACGATTTATTGAAGATTGATCTTGTAATAAAGTCGCCACTGGTTTAAACGCAACACGACACGTAATTGGCATTCCATTGCTTATTCCACCTTGAATCCCGCCTGAATTATTCGTTAAAGTTGATCCATCCTCAAGGAACTCATCATTATGTTCCGATCCTCTCATCGAAATACAATTAAATCCACTGCCAAATTCCACACCTTTCACAGCATTTATCGAAAATAAAGCTTTCCCTAATTCGGCATGCAGTTTATCAAAAACAGGTTCTCCAATGCCCGGTGGCAAATGATTTACCTCACAATAAACACTCCCTCCTATTGTATCTCCCTCTTTTTTAATCGACTGAACTAAAGCTTCCATTTTCGCAGCATCCTCAGCATTAGGACAGCGAACAAGGTTGTTTTCAATTTCATTAGGATCAATACTTCCAGACAGCTTCACATCTCCAATTTGATCGACATAAGCCAAGATGTCAACTCCGTGAATTGATAGAATTTGTTTAGCGATGGCACCAGCCACAACGCGACAAGCCGTTTCTCTTGCTGAAGATCTTCCACCACCTCGATAATCTCTAATTCCATATTTTTTCTCATAGGTAAAATCCGCATGAGATGGGCGATACACATCCTTTATGTGCTCATAATCTTTCGACTTCGCGTCACTGTTTGGGATGATAAATCCAATTGGTGTTCCAGTAGTTTTCCCTTCAAAAACACCAGATAAAATTTGAACTTGATCCGATTCTTTTCGTTGCGTCACCAATTTAGACTGACCCGGTTTTCTTCTATCCAACTCTATTTGAATTTCTTCTAAATCGATTGGACAGTTAGCAGGAACACCATCAATAACTCCGCCAATAGCTACTCCGTGCGACTCACCAAAAGTGCTTAACTTAAATATTGTACCAAAAGTAGATCCAGCCATAACTCTTAAACAGTCAGTTATTAAATTTCACAAAACTCTGCGTAAATATCGGAGAAACAAACGGCTTTACCATCTATTTGTTTGTAAATCAACTGTCGATTTAAATCCGATAAACTCTCACATCCAGTTGCAGAGAACAGTGCTAAAAAGTCTTTTACTGTTTCATTGTGGTAATTGCGAACACGTTTCCATTTCTCTTCCACTACAAGTCCACGCATTTTTGAAGGATTGTTAGTCGCTACACCAGCTGGACAAGTGTTTTTGTGACATTCGAGCGCCTGGATACAACCAAGTGCTAACATCATTCCACGAGCGGAATTACACACATCAGCTCCGAGACACAGAGCTTTAAACATATCAAAACCAGTAACAATTTTACCAGAAGTAACTACGCGAATATCCTTTCTAAGTCCCATTTTCTCCAACGTATCCACCACAAATACCAAGGCATTTTCCCAAGGCATTCCTACGTGATCAGAAAAGACAATTGGAGCCGCACCTGTTCCACCTTCTGCACCATCGACAGTGATGAAATCAGGTTTTCTTCCTGTCTCAATCATGGCACGGCAGATTTGTTCAAATTCAGCAGTGCTTCCGATAGACAATTTAAATCCAACTGGCTTCCCACCAGAAAGTTCTCGCATTTGGTCAATAAATTCTAGTAGACCTTCAGGCGAATTAAATGCTTTATGTCCCGGAGGAGAATCGACCTCTGTATGTGGTTTTACACCTCTAATTTTGGCAATTTCAGCATTATTTTTAGACGCTGGCAGAATTCCTCCATGACCAGGTTTCGCACCCTGCGACAACTTTAATTCGATCATTTTCACTGTTGGGATGGCAGCTGTTACCTTGAATTTCTCAGGATCAAAATTTCCATCTTCAGCTCGGCAACCAAAATAACCAGTCCCAACTTGGTAAACCACATCTCCACCCATCTGATGATACGGAGACACACTACCTTCACCAGAATTATGATAGAATCCACCAGCTTCAGCTCCTTTATTTAATGCCATGATCGCATTCTTACTTAACGAACCAAAACTCATCGCGGAAATATTGAATAAGCTAGCTTCGTACGGTTGAGTACATTTCTCTCCACCGAACCGAACGCGCGGAGCGACTTCCAAATGTTCACTTGGATAAATTGAATGAGGCGCCCACTCTATCCCCTCTTTTTGCAAATCATGTTCCGTTCCAAAAGGATGATTAGAATTCTCCAATTTTGCTCTTGAATAAATGTAAGCACGTTGATTTCTGTTCAGTGGTTTACCATCTGTATCCGATTCAATGAAGTATTGACGAATTTCCGGTCCGATTCCCTCCAAAATATAGCGTAAGTGACCAATCAAAGGAAAGTTTCTTAATATCGTGTGCTTTTTTTGTACTAAATCGTACACTCCAACAATAATTAAAACTCCCATGATTACGAAAATCATCGGTTTTGGAAAAAACATCAACAAAACGGAAACAACGACGAGAATTAATACTACTGTGATAAAAACGACTACTTGGCGCATAAGATTGGAATTAAAAAGGGTCATACAATGTACGACCCTTGAAGATATTAATTACAGATTGTTTCTTCTGTGATTTTTAGGATTTTTCTCACTTCATCAAGAGTTGGAGCTTCGGCGTAAGTTCTTAACACTGGCTCTGTACCTGAAGGACGAATCATCACCCAGCGGTCCTCATCAAAGAAATATTTAAACCCATCAATTGTTTCCAATCGCTCCACATTGTACTCTCCAAAACTCTTATAGTTTCCTTCTTTACAATTTGCTATGATTTTCTGCTTCAATTGTTCAGTGATATGCAAATCACTACGTTCGAATTTAAAGCTTCCAACAATTTCGTAGACTTCTGCGATCAAATCATCGAGTGACTTACCTGACTTAGCCATGAATTCCCATATGATCAATCCCATCCAAATTCCGTCTCTTTCAGGAATATGACCTTTCGTAGCTATACCACCAGACTCTTCACCACCCACTAGCACGTCTTCTTCGACCATTATTCCAGCGATGTATTTAAATCCGATTTTCACCACTTCATAATCTAGTCCATAATGCTCAGCCATTTTTCCAACTCTAGGCGTCGTACTGAAAGCGGTAGCCACCTTTCCAGTCATTCCTTTATACTTTTTCAAATAATGAATCAATAAAAGGATGATATGGTGTGAATCGACAAACTCTCCCGCTCCATTGTAAAGTCCAATTCGATCTGCATCTCCATCAGTTGCTAAAGCACAATCGATATCCCCTCTTTCCTTGATGAAAGCTTCTAATTCTTGAAGATTCTTAGCAATTGGTTCAGGAGCCTGACCTCTGAACGAAGGATTATGATCACAATGTAGAAACTCAATATTTGGCAACAAACGTTTCAATGCATTTTGTCCAGCCCCATACATGGCATCGTAAGCTAATTTTAAACCCGACTTTTCAATCGCCTCTAGATCGAAATTAGCGCGTGCATGTTCTACATACATTGTTTCTAAATCAACAATTTCAACAAGATCAGAATCCAATGAAATTTGTTTTAGGTTCAGACCATGTTCAGAAGGAATAATATCTTCGATCTCTTGCACTTTCTCTGGAGACAACGGTCCACCATGATGAGATTTCAACTTGAAACCATTATAAGAAGGTGGGTTGTGACTTGCTGTGATAACCACTCCAAGCGAACAATTCATTTCCACAGCCCCAAGGGATACCATCGGTGTTGAGACAAAACCTCTGGCCATTTTAACTTTCACTCCCTCGTTGATGAAAACGCGCGTTGCAGTTTCCATGAATAATTCACCTGCAAAGCGACAATCATGTCCAATTACGATAGAAGGGTTATCAAAATTTGCTTTTACCCATTTTGCCGTTGCCAACGAAACTCTTGCTACATTATCAACTGTGTATTCTTCTGCGATGATGGCGCGCCATCCGTCTGTTCCAAATTTTATTGCGTTTGCCAATTTGTATTTGTTTTAGGTGTTAACGCAAATATAACTATTTGCATTGCTGATTAGTATAAAATAATCCCGACCAAAAATACTGATCGGGATTCAATTAAGTTATTTCAATTTTATTTTTCGAAGTTCATGATTGTTTTCTCGATGATCGCAACACACTCCATCAACTGCTCTTCGTTCATTACCAATGGTGGAGCAAAACGAATGATATTTCCGTGAGTAGGTTTTGCCAACAATCCATTTTCTTTCAACGCAACACAAAGATTCCATGCAGTTTCGCTCTCTTCAGTATCATTTACGATAATTGCGTTCAACAATCCCTTACCACGAACCTTTTTCACTAGATCCGTTTGTCCAATGATGCGATTCATTTCTTTGCGAAACAATTGTCCAAGTCGCTCAGCATTTTCTGCCAATTTCTCATCTTTCACCACTTCTAATGCCGCCACTGCAACTTTCGCTGCAACAGGATTACCACCAAAAGTAGAACCATGCTGACCAGGTTTGATCACCATCATAATTTCGTCGTTCGCTAACACTGCAGAAACTGGATACGCTCCACCAGAAAGTGCTTTACCCAAAATTAAGATATCTGGATTTACATTTTCATAATTAACTGCCAATAACTGACCAGTTCTAGCAATTCCCGTTTGAACCTCGTCAGCAATGAATAAAGCTCCGGCATCTTTACACAATTTTGCAGCTCCTGACAAGTAACCTTCGTCTGGAACAAAAACTCCCGCTTCACCTTGAATAGGCTCAACAAGGAATCCAGCGATATTCTCTTCTTTTAATGCTGCTTCAAGGGCATTCAAATCGTTGTATGGAATTCGAATAAATCCTGGTGTGTAAGGACCGAAATTCTTATTTGCCACAGGGTCATTTGAAAAAGAAATTATCGTTGTAGTTCTTCCGTGGAAGTTACCATCACAAACAATGATTTTAGCTTCATTTTCAGCGATTCCTTTTTTCTCGTATGCCCATTTTCTACAAAGCTTGATTGCCGTTTCAACCGCCTCAGCTCCTGTATTCATTGGAAGCACTTTGTCGAATCCAAAAAAGTCTGTTACATATTTCTCGTATGGACCTAGAGCATCATTATAGAATGCACGCGAAGTCAACGTTAAAGTTTGAGCTTGTTCCACCATTGCGCCAACAATTCTAGGGTGACAGTGACCTTGATTTACAGCAGAATAAGCTGATAGGAAATCATAATATTTTTTTCCTTCTACATCCCAAACATGCACTCCTTCACCTTTAGCTAAAACAACCTCAAGTGGATGATAGTTGTGTGCACCATGCTTATCTTCTAAATTTATTAAATCTTGAGAGGTCAATTTTTGATCCATCATCGTTTCCATACAATTAATATTGAGTTATACGTTCATCCCGGAGAACGATTATCCTTTCCTCATTCCTTGGAGAGAAATCACCCGTAACTCGAACAGACATTGTTCAGTCGCAAAAATAGCGATTTGTTAATAAAGATTCAAATGGATTTGATTGACTCGATTTTAAAACAACTTCGGCTGATCGTCATCATCATTTTTTGACAAATCCCATTCGACGGTTGTTGCACTCTCGTCATCGCTTCCCTCCTCATTTTCAGCTTTAGATTCTGATGTTTTTTCGTCTGGCCAAGGAGTTTCACCTTCAATTGGCTCATCAAGGACGATCTCTTTCACTTTTAGTTTAGTAATTTGATTTCCTTGCGACTTCATCCCTTTAACATCAATGAATTCAGCCATGTTGATTTCCGTATCTGGAAGATTTTTTGTTGCCTTTAGAAGTTTGTTATAAACCACACGTATTTTCGGTTCGTAAGCCGTTGACACCAAATCCATATGAGCTCCTTCCTCTTCGGAGATAAAGCACACTTTTTTATCAGTTGTCACCTCACAAAGGAAACGTTTTCCATAATGTAAATCCTTTGAAGGATCGTAGTAAACAGTTGTAATCGCGTGATCTGGGTTCCATTTTTCAATGTGAATCATATCTTCATCGAAGTGAGTTGCCAAGTCAAATCCAGACAATCGATAGTGACCACTTTTGTATAACGTCAAAATCTTATCATCCCCTTTAAATTGACCGAGGAATTTACCACGCTTATCGTCATTAAGTCGACCTACAACATCATCGTACCAGATTTTTCTAGCTGCCAAAGTAGAACCTCCGACTTCTTTCTGAACGATTTTCGAAACAATTTCTTTCGTAACGCGATTTCCAGCCGCACCACGCCCTTTGATCAACAGTTCTCCCATATCTATATCGAACTTCAATCGCTTCAAATGAGGACGGGCACGAAGAACCACAGTAACTAACTCACGTTCTCCGTTCGGATGCACGTTAAAGTAGAGCACTTTTGAACCTTTCGTCCCTTTCGTTAAATCGTATTCTTTATCCCGCGTAACCGAATTCACGTTGAAACGCTTCATCATGGTTGGACCACCTTTTCCGTCTTGATACATCAAATGGTAAACTGTACGCTTATCACCTTTCTTCCAAACGTTCGCATAGATAATTCCTTTACCGACGAACTTTTTATCGTCCACTTTGGTTACCATGAATTTACCTGAGGCGAAGAAAATAATCACGTCATCAATGTCCGAACAATCTGAAACGTATTCCGCTTTTCGAAGTCCATGACCGATAAACCCTTCTTCGTAATCCACGTACAATTTCTTGTTAGCGATGATTACTTTCGAAGCATTGATTGAGTCGAAAATTTTAATCTCTGTCTTACGATCTTTTCCTTCTCCAAATTTCTTCTTCAGATCTTTGAAGTAGTCTATCGCATACTCTATCAAATTAGCCAAATGATCTTTGACTACTTCCATTTCCGCTTCGATTTTCGCAATATTTTCATCCGCTTTGTCCGAATCGAATCGTGTAATACGGATCATCGGAATTTGCGTCAATCTTTGAAGATCTTCATCCTCAATTTCTCGAATAAGTTGCTTAGAGAACGGTTTAAATGCCTTGTACATATATTCGAAGAGACTCTCTTTATCCGAGTATTTCTTAAAGTCGATGTACATCTCTTCACGAATAAAGATTTTCTCCAAAGTTGAGAAATGCCATTGTCGCTCCAATTCATTCAATCGGATTTCCAGCTCTTGCTTTAGCAAGTCGACCGTATTATCCGTATTGATTTTAAGGATTTCACTTACACCAAGGAATCGCGGCTTATCTCCATCAATCACCGAAGAGTTTGGAGAAATAGACACTTCACAATCCGTAAATGCATAAAGCGCATCCATTGTTTTATCTGGAGAAACTCCGGGTGCGATGTGAATGATAATCTCTGCTTCCGCAGCTGTATTATCTTCAATCTTTTTAATCTTGATTTTCCCTTTATCGTTGGCTTTCAAAATTGAATCGATCAACGAAGAAGTCGTTCCGTATGGAATTTCGTGTATCACTAAAGTCTTAGCGTCCACCTTTTTAATCTTGGCTCTTAAACGAATTTTTCCACCACGAAGTCCATCATTGTAGTTCGAAAAATCAGCCATACCACCATTTGGAAAGTCGGGCAAAATCGTCACTTTCTTTCCTCTTAGATGATTAATCGACTGTTCGATCAATTCGTTAAAATTGTGCGGCATGATTTTACACGCCATTCCCACCGCGATACCTTCTGCACCTTGCGCCAAAAGAAGTGGAAATTTTACTGGAAGTTGCTCTGGCTCTTTATTTCTGCCATCATAACTACTTAACCAGTTCGTTGTCTTCGCGTTGAAAACTACGTGCGAAGCAAATTTCGACAATCGTGCTTCAATATAACGTGGAGCTGCTGCACCATCTCCCGTAAGTGTATTCCCCCAGTTTCCTTGACAGTCGATTAACAAATCTTTTTGTCCTAGCTGCACAAGAGCATCTCCAATAGAAGCGTCCCCGTGAGGGTGGTACTTCATCGTGTTTCCGATAATGTTCGCCACTTTATTGTAACGACCATCATCCATTTCCTTCATGGAATGCAAAATTCTTCTCTGCACAGGCTTAAAACCATCATACAAAGAAGGCACGGCACGTTCTAAGATTACGTACGAGGCGTAGTCTAAGAACCAATTTTCATAAAGTCCACCGACAGGAATGATCTTATCATCAACCTCTTTCTCGTTTTGAGAATTTTCTTGAGATTCTTCTTGTCCTTGGTTATCTAATTCTTCGTTTTCGTCTTCAGCCATGAATTAGGATGCTTTTTCTAGTTCGTCAGATTCATCTTCTTCCGCAAGGATATCATCCTCAACACGAAGGTTATCAATAATAAATTCTTGTCGCTCTTGCGTATTTTTCCCCATGAAGTAGGAAAGAATAGAGTCAATTGAAGCTTCTTTCGACAACATCACAGGTTCCAAGCGAATATCTTCTCCAATAAAGTATTTAAATTCATCTGGAGAGATCTCACCTAGTCCTTTGAATCGCGTTATCTCAGGATTTTTACCCAGCTCATCAATCGCTTTTTTACGTTCTTGCTCCGAATAACAATAAATCGTCTTCTTCTTATTTCTCACACGGAATAAGGGTGTTTGAAGCACGTAAACGTGATTTCTTTTCACCAAATCAGGAAAGAATTGAAGGAAGAAAGTCAGCAACAACATGCGAATGTGCATTCCATCGACGTCGGCATCGGTAGCGATTACAATCTTGTTATAGCGGAGGTTATCCATATCGTCTTCGATATCCAATGCAGCTTGAATCAAATTAAATTCTTCGTTTTCGTACACCACTTTCTTGGTCAACCCGTAACTATTCAACGGCTTACCACGCAATGAGAATACCGCTTGTGTATTTACATCACGTGACTTTGTAATCGAACCACTTGCTGAGTCCCCCTCGGTGATAAACAACGTTGTTTCTTCGCGACGTTCATTTTTCTGGTCCGTCAAATGAACTCTACAATCGCGTAATTTCTTATTATGAAGATTCGCTTTTTTCGCTCTTTCACGAGCGATTTTTCGAATCCCTGAAAGTTCTTTTCTTTCTTTTTCTGATTGCTTGATTTTCTTCTCAAGAATCTCCACCACTTCTGGATGACGGTGCAAGAAATTATCCAACTTTTCTTTTAGGAAATCGTTCACAAAAGCACGCATTGACTTCCCACCAGGCTCCACTTCCTGCGAACCTAACTTTGTCTTTGTTTGCGATTCAAAAACTGGCTCCATCACCTTTACCGAAATCGCAGCTACAACAGACTGGCGAATATCTGATGCTTCATAATTCTTTCCGTAAAAATCCTTAATCACCTTAGCCAGCGATTCTCTAAAAGCACTTTGATGTGTACCACCTTGCGTTGTATGCTGACCATTCACAAATGAATAATAATCCTCTCCATACGTCTTTCCGTGCGTCAATGCCACTTCAATATCTTCTCCCTCAAGGTGAATAATTGGATAAAGCGGATCACCATCCATGTTGTTCTCCAACAAGTCCTTTAGTCCGTTCTTCGAAATGTATTTCTGACCATTCAGCGTTATTGTCAACCCACGATTCAGGTAACAATAGTTCCAAATCATTCGCTCTAGATAAGCTGATTTGTAGGCATATTTTCTAAAAACTGTTTCATCCGCGATAAACTCAACATACGTTCCGTTTGGCTCATCCGTATCTGTCAGTTTCAAATCTTCAACCAGCTCCCCTCTTTCGAAGCGCGATTCTTTTTTCTTCCCATCACGCACGGAGTAAACCATGAAATGAGAAGACAAAGCATTCACCGCTTTCGTACCAACTCCATTCAGTCCAACTGACTTTTTAAAGGCTTTTGAATCGTATTTACCACCAGTATTGATTTGCGAAACACAATCGTTCACTTTTCCGAGTGGAATTCCACGACCAAAATCGCGAACAGAAACGAGGCCATCTTTCACTTTGATATCGATTCGCTTTCCATTCCCCATTACAAATTCGTCGATACAATTATCCACGACCTCTTTCACCAAAATGTAAATTCCATCATCGGCTGAAGCACCATCGCCCAGCTTCCCGATATACATCCCAGGTCGAAGTCGAATATGCTCTTTCCAATCGAGCGATCGAATATTATCCTCTGTATATTGATTTTCCGCCATTTACCCCAATTTATTGAAGAAGTATAAATTTAATGAAGAACAGCGGTTTTTCGACGAAAAATAGTGACAACTTATCCACTAAAACCTTGTTAAAAACTCGGTTTGAGCGTTTTTTTGGACGAAATTTTAGTTCCCTCCTTTTTTCTTGACTTTATACCCTTCTTTTTCGAGCAAGTCGGCTACTTTATCTTTGAATTTTCCCTGCACCAAGATATTTCCATCTTTTGCATTTCCACCGACTCCACATTTACTTTTGAGCATCTTTGCAAGATCTTTTAAATCGTCTTCCGTCCCCACGAATCCTTCAACCAACGTAACCTCTTTTCCACCGCGTTGTTTGCGATCGATTGAAACATAAAGTAATTGATCTTGTGGATCTAATGTTTCTTCAACCTCCTCTTCTTCGTAGTCGTAATTGAAATCCGGATTTGTGGAATAAACTACATTTTGTCGATTTTTCTTACTCATTCTACTTCAATTATTGCTGATTTTAGATCGTCCGTCATAATCGCATCTGGAAGTTTCTTTAACGCTTTTCTAATTCCAGAAACTGAGCGCATATCAAACAGAACTACCTTACAATTATCTGACTGGATCAAAGATACATCATCTTTTGAGAAATCCTTATATCTCGCTACAACTCCGCTTATTTGATTCAGCTTACTTTTCATCGATTGATATTCCTCAATAGAATTTACACCGATAAAAACCTCAAAATTCTCAACCTCTAATTTTTCAATCAACGGAATATAGCTCGTCACCGTAATTAAATCAGCAGATGAATTCTGGCTTTTGAACTCCACCAGTTTCTCCACCATTCTATCGAGATCAACAATAGTAGAGTTACAAACATTAAAATGCCGCAAATCAAGATAAAGTTTCTTGTTAACCAGCGATTCAACAGGAATCTCAGTTAATTGAATTAATTTTTCCTTATTTACCGACGAATAGTTTAATCCAGATAGGTAGTCATCACTTTTGAGTGGAACACACCCTTCACCATTGGATTCACTCTCTAATTTTTCGTCGTGGAAGAGCCACAAATTCCCATCTCCCGAAAGTTGAACATCTACTTCTACACCATCACATCCAGGTGTTTTCAATGCCATTTCTATGGATTCAAATGAATTATCATGATAGAAAGTAGCAAAATTATCGAGTCCATTCCCAGCATGCCCTATCACCGAGATATTCTGAAAACCGTTATCTTTTCGACAAGCCAGAATTGACATCAACAAAAAACTACCAACAATAAATAAGTCCAATTTTCGCATTGAATCCATAAGATAAATAGAAATTATCAGAATAATGTTCAGTCATAAAACCATACATCAACGAGGATCCAAATTTCAATTGATTGCCAAACTCGAAGTTCACTCCTGCCAACAACTCTTCATTCCAAATTCTTGATTTCGGGGATTTTGTAATTAAATAAGTTGAAGAATAAAGTCCTAATGTTGGTCCCAGAAACAATTTTTCAGCATCTAAAAAATCATAGGCGTACTCAACCCCGATTCTCGGATTGAATCGTTGTTGACTCAAGGTTTTTGTCATTCCAATTCCAGCAACTCCAGAAACTTTATGCTGTTGCTTATAATAGCCATAACCTGCTTCGATCAAATAATCCGTTCTATACCTAGCGACAGAAAACTCAATCGACTGGGCAAAAATCCCCGTTGATAAAATTGAGAAAATGGAAAATAAATAAATTGATTTCACCATTAAAGCTTTGGACACTTCTTACAATGGTAGCCTTTCTTTTTGAATTTTTTGCAACATTTCTTTTTACTACAGCAAATAAACTCTGCTGAAGTTTTGTTGATTTCTCCTTGTATTGGAACGATTTGCTGCATCTATTTAGATTGAATCTAAACAAAGGTAATTATTTTTCTTTAAATGCAACTAAAAAAAGATTTCCTGAGCCAATCTAAAAGTATTGGCATGTGCTTCGATAATATCTTTGATATCCGGACTATACCCACCTCCCATCGAACACACAATTGGAAGATTATTTTTCTTTGCGAGATTCAGAACGAGTCTATCTCGATCTTTAACACCATTTAAAGTCAAACCAAGTCGACCTAACTTATCCGTTTTAAGCACGTCAACTCCAGATTGAAAGAATAAGAAATCAGGTTGAAAGTCATCAAAAACACGAGACAAATTATTATTCAAAATATTCAGGTAGGTCAGATCATCAATCCCATCTTCCAATTCAATATCGAGGTCAGATTTCTCTTTATGCAAAGGATAATTATTCTTCCCATGCATACTGAAAGTAAAGACATTCGGATTGTTATTAAAGATTTCAGCAGTTCCATTTCCTTGATGCACATCCAAATCGATGATCAATACTTTTTTAGCCTTATTATTATCCAGCAACCATTGTGCAGCCACTGCCTGATCGTTCAACATACAAAAACCCTCACCACGATCCGAATAGGCATGATGTGTTCCACCTGCAATATTGAGCGCTATGCCATAATCCAAAGCGAAATCAGCACACTTTCGGGTTCCTTCCATTATCTGAAGCTCGCGATTCACCAGCTCTTTTGAATGCGGAAATCCAGTTTTGCGCTGTTCACGTGGACTCAATTCGAGATTAACCAAACGATTTACATAAACAGGATTATGTACATTAAGAACCAGATCTAATTCAGGAATATTGGGAGCGAAAAAATTAGATTGATCGACAGTTCCCTCATACATCAATTGTCGTGGAAGCAGGTCATACTTTTCCATTGGGAATCGATGTCCGGGGGGTAGATTTAAGATATAATTCGGATGGAATGCAATCTTTAGCAAGAGCTATTTCTTTTTGATTCGATTTAAAACCACCTCAAGAGAAAACAAAACTTGACTTTCATTTAATTCCATAAAATGCGCACCAAGTTGATTACCAGATTTCATTCGTGTTGTAATAAAACCGAGTCCAGCACCTCCTTTCTGAGATAAAAACTCATTTGCTAAAACAGATCGATACGTATCCTTC
Organism: Henriciella pelagia; assembly: GCA_964219255.1. GTDB lineage: Bacteria > Bacteroidota > Bacteroidia > Flavobacteriales_D > Crocinitomicaceae > UBA4466. Next base: position 446,353 of record CAXPPC010000006.1, on the reverse strand, counting down.
AATTCTTCTTCTGTGTAACTATTGATTTTATCAATAAATGATTCGACTCGATTTTGATCTTCGGCATTCGTAATATTTGCCATTATAATTTTGTAGTCATCATCCGAAGCCGCTACAATAAGATAAGCCAACTGTTGATCTGAATAAGAATCATAACCACCATGAATACGAATATTTTGAAGTCCTTCAATGAGGATTGAGAACATTCTTTTTATTACCAGTCGATGATCTCCCATTGAGACCATTAGCTCTTCAATCCCCTCTGATAAACTCATAACAAGATCCTGTGTAAATGAACCAAAATGCGAAGCCTGCACATTTCTGCCATTTTCCGCTCTTAACTCATCACACTTCTCCTGAAATGCCATACGCACTTCGGAAGTTACTATCTTGTTTTCTGGCTCAACCATATTTCCCGATCTACCTCCAATTTACGACAAACTTCAGCTTAGTCCAAAATAATTGACACTGTACCAGTCTTAGCCTCCGACTTTCCATCATTCGGCTCAATGATATAGTAGTATGAACCAACAGGTAATAAATCACCATTATACGTACCATCCCATCTGTTGTTGTCGTAATCACCTTGCGGAGATTCGAATACTAAGTTCCCCCAGCGGTTGTAAACACGGACAATATTATTCGGGAATACAACATCAAGGTTTGGAATTTCCCAATCATCATGAGCACCATCGCCATTTGGAGTAAATGCCGTTGGAACTGTTGGGTCACAAACTTGAATTATCTGAGCAATACTTGATTCAACACTTTCACAACCGTTTTCAGTCTGTGTTACATAATAGTAATACGTTCCCTCCATCGTGTTCGTCGAAGTATAAGTAGAACCTGTAGCAACAACATTTGATAATGACATATCATCGTACCAAGTCAAATTCGTTCCAGTGGCAGTCATAGGATTCAATGAATCTCCTAAACAGTAAGTCTCATCAGCACTCACAATCGGTGCTGCAGGAATAGCAAAAACTTCAACCGTTTGCGTTGTACTCGCTGGACAAGCTCCATTTGTAGTATACAACACAGTGTATATCGTACCACCAACTCCATTAATTAACTCACCTGTTGTACCATCAATTGAAGCACCATCTGTCGCAGGCGGAACAATTTCGAAGACTCCTCCAGTAACCCCAGAAATTGATGCTGAATTAGCATTCCCCTCACAATGATCAGTCAATGTAAACGAAGGATCATCGGTTGTATTAATTGTGACCACAAAGCTGATCTCATCAGAACAACCGCCATTGTCATCGTAAACATAAACCGTCTGAGAAGTAGTTAACGGTCCAGTAATTACAGTACCACCTAACAATTGTGCGTTATTGTAGTACGCCTCGTTACCGCTCAAATTAGAACCTGTAATCGTAGGTAGCACGAATTGATCACATGCCGATTGATCAGCAATTGGATCAAGTACCGGTGTTAACAATGCTGTCACATTTTGAGACATTGACATTGGACAAGCACCATTTGTAGTATAAGTCACTGTATAATTTCCACCTGAAGAACCATTCGAAATTGTACCAGTTGTTGGGTCAATTGTAGCCCCATCAGTTGGCGCAGAAGCGAATGAGAAAGCACCTCCAGTTGTTCCTGTAATTGTTGCAGTTGCTCCATCACAAGCTGGAGTTAATGTAAATGATGGGTCATCAGCAGGCAGAGCTGTTACAGTTTGATTTGACGAAACTGGACATGCTCCATTTGTTGTATAAGTCACATCATAAGTGGAACCATTCGTTCCGTTTGAAACAGTACCCGTCGATCCATTAATCACTGCACCATCACCAGGCGCCACAGTGAATGTAAATGTTCCACCTGAAGTACCGGATACCGATGCTGTACCACCATCACATGTTGGTGTCATTGTAAATGTGGCATCATCTAATGCATTGATTGTAACAGTTACGTTACTTGAATTTGGACAAGAACCAGCTGTCGTATAAGTAATTGTATATGTTCCAGCAGTAGAAGCACTCACATCAATTGTTCCCGTAGAAGCATTAATTGATAAACCAGCAGTAGAACTAAATGTTCCACCAGACAGTCCAGTAATTGTTGGAGTTGGATCTGCATCATTTACACAGTAAGCAATTGAAGAATAGTTAAACGCAGCATTATCAAGCGCATTAATTGTAACCGTCTGATTACTCGAGTTAGCACAAGCACCAGCTGTAGTGTAAGTCACGGTGTAAGATCCAGGAGTACTTGCTGAAACATCAATTAGACCTGTAGTACCGTTGATAGATAATCCCGCAGGTGATGCAGCATATGTTCCTCCAGCAGTAGTTGCAGTTGGACTTGGATCCACATCATTTACACAGTATGCTGTATTCGAATAACTAAAAGTTGCATCATCTAAAGCGGTAACAGCTATTGTAACTATACTTGAATTAGGACAAGTACCAGTAGTTGTATAAGTTACATCATAAGTACCTGGAGTACTTGCTGAAACATCAATTGTTCCTGTCGATGTATTTATTGATAATCCTGCCGTTGAACTAAATGTACCACCAACTAAACCAGTGATTGTTGGTGTTGGGTCGACATCATTCACACAATAACTCGCTGTCGAATAGCTAAAAGTAGCATCATCTAAAGCGTTAATTGTTACAGATGTATTGCTTGTATTTGGACAAGTTCCTGAAGTAGTATAAGTAACAGAGTATGTTCCAGGTGTACTTGCAGAAACATCAATTGTTCCTGTTGACGCATTAATTGAAAGTCCAGCTGTAGAACTAAACGAACCTCCTGCTAAACCTGTAATTGTTGGTGTTGGATCTATATCATTAGCACAATATGCGGCAGCTGAATAACTAAAGGAAGCGTCATCAAGCGCATTAATTGTAACAGATACATTACTTGAATTCGGGCAAGTTCCGCTAGTTGTATATGTAACCGTGTATGTCCCAGGTGTACTTGCTGAAACATCGATAATTCCAGTTGAAGCATTAATCGAAAGTCCAGCTGTTGAACTAAACGTTCCTCCTGCCAATCCAGTAATAGTCGGTGTAGGATCTACATCATTCACACAGTATGCAGCGGCTGAATAACTAAATGAAGCATCGTCTAATGCATTAATTGTCACCGATACATTACTCGAATTTGGACAAGTTCCAGCTGTCGTATACGTTACAGTATATGTTCCTGGAGTAGATGCACTCACATCAATTGTCCCTGTAGATGCATTAATCGAAAGTCCAGCAGATGAACTAAACGTTCCTCCAGTCAATCCGGTAACAGTCGGTGTTGGATCAACATCATTCACACAAAATGCAGTAGCTGCATAACTAAACGAAGCATCGTCTAATGCATTAATTGTTACTGACACATTACTTGAATTTGGACAAGTTCCTGAAGTAGTATAAGTAACAGAGTATGTTCCAGGTGTACTTGTAGAAACATCAATTGTTCCTGTTGATGCATTGATTGAAAGTCCAGCTGTTGAACTAAATGAGCCACCGGCCAATCCAGTAATAGTTGGTGTTGGATCAGCATCATTTAAACAATATGCTCCAGCTGAGTATCCAAATGTCGCATCATCCAAAGCATTAATTGTTACTGAAACATTACTTGAGTTAGAACACGACCCAGCTGTTGTGTAAGTAACAGTATACGTACCAGGAGTTGAAGCGCTCACATCAATTGTTCCAGTAGAAGCATTAATTGACAATCCAGCTGTTGACGTATAAGTTCCACCTGCAACCACTGCAGTTGGAGTTGGATCTGCATCATTTACACAATAAGCAGATAATGGATAATTAAATGAAGCATCATCCAAAGAAGTAATGGTAACGCTTTGGCTTGAAGTATTCGAACAAACTCCAGAAGTTGTATAATCAACAGTATATGTTCCAGGCGTAGATGCACTCAAATCGATTGTACCTGTAGATGCATTTATTGAAAGTCCTGCAGTTGATGAATAAGTCCCCCCTGCAACTACTGGCGTTGGAGTTGGATCAACTCCTCCTACACAATATGATGCTGCACCGTAAGCAAAAGATGCGTCGTCCAATGCTGTTACCTCTACGGAAACATTACTTGAATTCGGACATGTCCCTGAAGTTGTATAAGTAACCGAATAAGTACCGATAGTCGAAGCACTCAAATCGATTGTTCCTGTAGAAGCATTAATCACCAGTCCTGCAGTAGAACTAAATGTACCTCCGGCTAACCCAGTAATTGTTGGTGTTGGATCAGCCGCATTAATACAGTAACTCGCTGCAGAGTAATTAAACGTTGCATCATCCAATGGGTTAATAGTTACGTTAACATTACTTGAATTTGGACAAGCTCCAGATGTTGTATAAGTCACTGTATAAGCGCCTGGTGTACTAGCAGAAACATCAATTGCTCCTGTAGAAGCATTAATCGATAATCCAGCTGTTGAACTAAAAGTTCCTCCCGCTAAACCAGCAATAGTTGGAGTTGGATCAACATCATTCACACAATACGCAGCTGCAGAATAACTGAAAGAAGCATCATCAAGTGCATTAATTGTAACACTTACATTGCTCGAGTTTGGACATGTACCAGAAGTCGTGTATGTTACCGTGTATGTCCCAGGTGTACTTGCTGAAACATCAATTGTTCCAGTAGAAGCATTGATTGAAAGTCCAGCAGTCGAACTAAACGTTCCACCTGCCAATCCAGTAATAGTTGGCGTTGGGTCCAAATCATTCACACAGAAAGAAGCAGATGAGTAGCTGAAACTTGCGTCATCTAATGCATTAATTGTCACCGAAACATTACTCGAATTTGGACAACTTCCAGCTGTCGTGTATGTTACAGTGTATGTTCCTGGAGTAGATGCACTTACATCGATTGTCCCTGTAGATGCATTAATTGAAATTCCAGCAGTTGAACTAAATGTACCACCTGCTAATCCAGTAATCGTAGGTGTTGGATCAACATCATTCACACAATAAGCTCCTGAAGAATAGTTAAAGTTTGCATCATCCAACGCATTAATAGTAATTGAAGTTGTACTTGAATTAGCACATGCACCAGTAGTTGTATATGTAATTGTATAAGTTCCTGGAGTACTTGCAGATACATCAATTGCTCCTGTCGATGCGTTAATAGTCAGTCCTGCAGTTGAAGAATAAGTTCCTCCTGGTGTAACAGCAGTAGGAGTTGGGTCAGCGTCGTTCACACAATAAGAAGCCATTGCGTAATTAAATGTCGCATCATCAAGAGCAGTTACGGTAATGGTTTGGTTACTTGAATTGGAACACGAACCGCTCGTTGTATATGTAACTGTGTATGAACCTACCGTTGAAGCACTCAAATCAATGACACCTGTAGATGCATTAATTGAAAGTCCAACTGGTGAAGATGAATACGTTCCGCCGGCAGTTGTTGCTGTTGGAGTTGGATCAGGTTCACTTGTACAGTATGATGCAGACGAGTAACTAAAAGATGCATCATCTAAATTAGTCACTGTTACAGACTGAATTGATGAATTAGGACAAGCTCCTGCTGTCGTATATGTAACATTATAAGTTCCAGGCGTTGAAGCACTCAAATCAATTGTTCCTGTTGCGGCATTAATTGAAAGTCCAGCTGGCGCAGCTGTGTACGTACCTCCAGGTAATGTTGCCGTAGGCGTAGGGTCAACATCATTGATACAATAAGTTGCTGCACCATAACTAAATGTTGCATCATCCAAAGGATCGATTGTGACACTAACATTGCTAGATGCAGGACAAGGTCCATTTGTCAAATAAGTAACTGTATATGTACCAGGAGTTGAAGCGCTCACATCAATTGTTCCTGTTGAGGCATTAATTGACAATCCAGCTGTTGAACTAAAAGTTCCACCTGCCAAACCAGTTATTGTCGGCGTAGGATCTACACCGTTAACACAATAATTAGTTGCTGAATAACTAAACGTTGCATCGTCTGGAGGTAAAATAGTAACAGTAACTGGCACTCTAAAAGTTCCACCTGGACAAAGTCCTACATAATAAGTTGTTGTCGCTGTTAGAGCTGGTGTTGTAAATGTAGCTCCTGTACCAACTTGCGTTCCACCAGAATAAGCATCGAACCATCCAATTGTTGAACCAGCAGGTTGCGTTCCAACAATAGTCGCCGTCAATGTAGCAGTCGCTCCCGAACAGATAGACTGATCCAAAGCAGTAATGTTGTGATAAGGGACTGTCGCTCCAATATTCACCCCTGAGTTACCACTAGTTGCCCCATTTGGAGGGAAGTTCACAAGATGAGAAGAGTTAGTTGAACCGGGAGTTCCTGCAGTTAAGTCTCTCGTTGGAGCAGCTCCATTTGCATAAACTACCTGCCCACCAGAACCAGAACCACCTGGACCTGCACCTTCTGAAGGTAGCGCAGGTAATGGAGAGACATTTAGAATAGAGATATTATGATCTCCTCCATCTCCACCGTGTACATCTAATAAGATAGTAGCTGGAATTGTTGCAGCATTTTCCATGTGGATTGAACCACCAGCTCCTCCTCCACCGGCACCATCATTACCTCTTCTTGGCGTTCCTGTAGTTGGCGAAGCATTTGTTGGATTTGTACTTTGTCCATCTTCACCAGCAGCAGAAATAGTACCAGATCCTGTTATTGTACCATAACAAGTAACGAAGACGATACCGCCACCACGACCACCGCGACCACCATCACCACTATCTTGATCACCGGCGCCTCCTCCACCTCCGAAGAAGATTAAATTACTATTAAAAGGAAGTGGGTGTCCACCAAATCCTCCATTTGTTTTACGACCATCTCCACCCCATGCATCATTGTCTGGGCCAACAGTAGATTCATTTAAATCATTTTGTGAGAGCGCGTAACCTCCTCTACCACCACCAGCAGAAGTAGAACCACCAAATCCAGCAGATTCTAAGTTCCATGTAGAAACATACCCAAGAGGAATACCTTTTCCAGAATAAGAACCTGGAAGCGAAGCAAAGCCGAGATCGACATTAGATCCACCACCACCTCCGGTGTTTTGGAAACCACCACCACCGCCTCCGTTGGCAACAGCTCCAATTCCATATCGTGAATAAAGCGCAGAATATTCCGTAACATATCCACCGATACCTTCACCTTTTTCTGATCCTTGAAGATTGTTATTACTTCCTAAATATCTTGGACTTGGAGCAGGATCACCACCAGTATTACTCGCAGGATCGAGTGCACCGCCTCTAAAACCTGCGGCAGCTGCCGTAATAAATGAGTTCGCTTGTAAGTTTAAATTATTCTCTACTTCAACCGCTACAATTCCTCCAGTTTGACCGTTCCAAAGTGTTGGAACAATACTCGCTGTCGAATTGACAGTTAAATTATCATATCGTGGAATACGGACAACTTGTACATGCCCTGATGCAGTATAATTATTCTTTAATTCACACGTCAAATTAATGACACCTGTTCCAGAAACGCTCAATACTTCGCGCTTTTCGAATCGACCAGCATTATTGAAGTTTGTAACGCGACCAAAGTATTGAGGATTGGCACCCCAAGTCCCTGAAATGTAATCATTAGGAACGGTATAATCTCCTCCCCAACTTACAGTGGGAATTGTATTAATATCCATGGAAGCACCTTGCATCTGAATAATTAGAATTAGATCACCAGCTTGCAAAGGTGTTGTGAAAGCACCACCATTCATAGCGTTACTGGCCACATTTATTGAAAATGTTCCGGCCGTAGCGTTAGTTGTAAGATAAGTATAGGTATTAACGACAGTGTTTGCTGCGGTAATTGTTCCATTCCCGTTCTTTCCTCGCTGCGCAAAAGCAACCAAACTAAAGAATACAAGGGTAGCTGTAAGTAGTGTTGATTTTATAGTATTCATTTTCGGTGTTACAGTATCTATGGTTTCTAGACGAAATTAATCAAAAAATAGTTGGTTTTAGCTGTTTTGACTCATGATCTTCAGGGAAATGCGACTTACCGCAGGACAAATGAGCGTATTTTTTAAAGTTAAGTCGAGGATTTGATGCATTCTTTTTCTGTCTGTATGTGGGTATTCTCTACAAGCTTGTGGGCGAACATCGTAAATGAAGCAAGTATTATCTTCATTCAAAAAGGTGCAAGGAGAACTCTTTAAAACTAAATCACCGTCTTCATCCCTACGTAGGAACTGATTTTCGAAATCGCATGTGTCCATCTTGAACTTTTTAGAAATCCTAGCAACGTCGACGTCTCTGAATATCGGACTAGTTGTTTTACAGCAATTAGCACACTTCAAACAATCAATTTGCTCGAAGACCTCATCATGAAGATCACGAAACTGATCATCCAAATTTCTTGTTTTTTTCTTTTTAATCTTTTTAAAAGCTTGTGTTAATTCAGCTTGCTGCGCCTCTGCATTTTGAAGATCCTTGCTATATTCCATTGGATAAATTCCTAAAAATCAATCCCACAATCATGGGCTTTTTTATCTTTATTGCGAATTTAAGCAATAAGAATGGACAATTTTGATCTAATTGTAATTGGTGGAGGACCTGCAGGGTATGCTGCGGCTATGCGTGGTATCGACTATGGAAAGAAAGTTTGTTTGATTGAAAAAGAACGAGTTGGTGGAGCTGGTGTCTACAATGGAGCCCTCTCTTCTAAAACACTTTGGGAGATATCTAATCGTGTATCCCACATCAACAGCACCCTAGTTTCTGGCGGACGTTCCCCATACGAAGTTTCTTGGCAAGATGTTCGAAGACAATTAGACGAAGCAATTTTTGAGCGTAAATTCCAATATTCATGTCACATAAAATTACTTCAGACCGAGACGATGAATAAATTGCTTCATTACGAACGAGGAACTGGAAGTTTAGTGTCTGAACATGAAGTTAAAATCACACACGAAGGCACCGAGAAAATCATTCGTGGTGAATATATCGTACTTGCCTCAGGAAGTCGACCTAGATCATTACCCAACATTACTGTTGATGAGAAAAATATCTTAACTAGTAATGGAATCGAACAGCTAGAAGACTACCCTAAAAGTTTGGTAATCGTTGGAGCCGGAGTAATCGGATGTGAATATGCTACCATCTTCTCAAATTTCGGGAAGACTAAAGTTTATTTGATCGATCGCCAGGACAGAATTCTTCCCTTTGAGGATTCTGATATCAGCTCGTTAGTTGCTTCAAATCTTCAAAAAAATGGGGTGACAATTCACCACAAGGCAAATTTAGCGCGACTAGAAGTTAAAGATGGAATGGTTGAGTACGAATTAACGTACGATGATGGTCTCAAAGAAATCATTCAAGTTGAAAAAGCACTTTTGGCTGTCGGCCGTGTACCAAATATCGAAAAATTAAACATCGATGCTGCTGGCGTTAAGATGTCAAAAAGAGGTAGACATATTGGTGACGACGATACAAGAACGAACATTCCAAACATTTACGCAGTTGGAGACGTTTCAGGTCGAATCGCTCTCGTAAATATGGGAGAAATTGAAGCGAGACATGCAGTAGAGAAAGCTTTTGAAGACAAGCAAGATCGATTAAGCTACGATAATGTCTGTACCATCATGTTCTTGAAACCTGAGGTTGCTGCTGTTGGACTGAACGAAAAACAGTGTATCGATGAAAATATCCCGGTAAAAGTGGTAAAAGTCGACTATTCAGTGATTGCTCGAGCCATAGCCATGCGTAAAACTGAGGGATTCTTCAAGATTATTGTTTCGAACGACGAGGAAATGCGCATTTTAGGAATGCGTGCGGTAGGTGAACATGCATCCACTGCCATCCAAGCCGTGGGACTATTAATCAAAATGAATGCCCCTATCGAAGTATTGTCGGAATTGGTTCACCCTCACCCTTCAATTGTTGAAGGGATTCAAGAATGTGTTCGAATGCTTTTAAATAAATCAATTTTTAAGTCTTCCGTTTTCAAGGATAAGCTCGCTTGTTACTCGTTAGTTGATGGGGTAAAAACTCCTCTAGAAAGGTTGTAAGATTATTTGGCTACCTCCTTTCAGGTCGCGCTTCAGCTGCTAGTTCTCTCACCAAACAAACAGTTTGAAAAGTTTTGCAGGGCTTTGACAATCGCTTCAAACATCAAACTGTAATGTTTCGTTTCAAAAAGCTATTCGATTACGCGCTGGTAGAATTTCTGAAGATTTATTTCATCACTACAAAAAGAAAGACCAGCTCGGGAGAGGCCGAGCTGGTCCATTTGGGGTAAACTAAACTTAGATAACGATAATTAACCCTTATCTTTCTACGAACGATCAACCAATAAAATAGTCACCCAAATATTTTAACTTATCGCTGAAACCTTTGTGATTTCAACCAATTCTAATTCATCATCCATCATCCATGGAACAACAGTGCCTTCTTTTTCACCATAAATCGCCGCACCGATGAATGAAAAAATGGAGAGCTTTCGTGAAACTAAATCAGCTTGTTCTGGCAGTACAATTTTTAATCCAATGCGCTGTCCGAAATAAGTTTTGACATTCACAATCTTACCCAAAGTCACCACTTTCTCACAACTCCTTTGTTCTTCTGTCTCATTCATGTTCTTCAACAACTTCCTCCTAACTACCCTGGCACTTTTTCGCTGCTCATCGGTGTTCAAACTGCTTTCATCAATAATCGACAATAGCATTGCTCTTTCTTCATCTGTGATACAAAACATACTTCAAGTATTAATCATTTATCAAATCAGTCCTCATCAAGTTCCCATTCTTTATCACCAATGTTGTTGATAAAACTTCATCTATGCACTGCTTCCCTTCACTTTCCAAAAAATGATCGACAAAATTTTTCATGGACTGACTCAACAGCAAAGAACTCAACTTAACGCGTTTGCCTAACAACTCCTTTAGTACAGTCATCAACGCTCGATAACGTGCTATCGAAGTATAGTTGGAAACATCAACCGCATTTTGATCTGTAATTGACAATAATAAATCCAAACTATACAAACTGATAGGTCTATTCAAGTAGGGAAGTAAAAGTTCATATTCATCGCGAACGGGGTGACAGCTGATAATTGTTTTCAACGTGGATGATGCATCAATCGCTGTGTAACTTCTGTACGTCAAAATAACATCCGATAACATCACCAACTCAGCTCTATCATGAACGATAATTGCGCCTGCATCAATGTAGAAATCATCACTAAATCCGGCTTTTACACCCGCTCCCGCCTCAACAAAAACAGTATACTTATTTAATAATTGCGCAGCGTGATCCGGAGTCAAAGCTACTAGCTCATCATCCGGACCTTCTGCTACGATGCCGATCGATTTCATCATGGGAAAACACCTCTTTCTTTATAGGTCAATTCCAGTCGTCTCAAGGCCACAACATACGCAGCAGTTCTTAAGTCAACATCTAATTCTTTCGATTCTTTCATTACATTTTCAAACGCCAATCGGATCTTCTTTTCAATCTTCTCTAACACTTCCTCCAATTGCCAGTTTTCAGATCTTTTATTCTGCAACCATTCGAAATAACTTCCAATCACTCCTCCACTGTTACATAAAATATCTGGAATGATAGTGACACCTTTTTCTCTCAATAATTCCTCTGCTTCTACACTAGTTGGACCGTTTGCTCCTTCAGCAATAACTTTTGCCTTTATTTCATCGTAATTGGCTGGTGTAATCTGATTTCCAAGTGCTGCTGGAATTAAAATATCACAATCTAAACCAAAGAAATTTGATTGATCGATTGCCACAGCTTCTGGGAACCCAGCCACATTATTGCTATTTGAAGAACAGTAACTGTGTAGCTTTTCTGGATTTATCCCTTCTGAAGAATAAATAGTTCCACTCGCATCTTGAACACCAATCAATTTTGCTCCAAGTTCAGTCAAGAAAAGTGATGCCCAGTACCCCACATTTCCAAAACCTTGAACGATGAACGTTTTTCCATTCAATTCCTCGCCAACAGATTCTGCCCAAAATTTCAACGTAGAAACAACTCCAAATCCCGTTGCACGGTCTCTCCCTTCAAGTCCACCAGCACCAATAGGTTTACCAGTTACGACATGCAGATTTTTATGTCGAACAGATGGCGATTGAATGGAGGAATAAGTATCAGCAATCCACCCCATTATTTTCGGATTTGTATTTACATCTGGAGCGGGAATATCAAAATCAGGTCCAATATTATTTCCCAAAGCATAGGTAAATCGACGCGTAATTCTTTCCAGTTCTGCTTCACTAAACTTGTTAGGGTCGATTTGAATTCCACCTTTTCCTCCACCGTATGGCAATCCCACCAACGCCGATTTCCAAGTCATCCAAATGGCAAGCGCACGTGCAGCATCGATATCAACTGTTGGGTGATACCTCAATCCACCTTTGTACGGACCTAATGCATTGTTATGCTGTACACGATATCCTGTTAACACAATTACCTCACCGCTATCCAATTTCACAGGAAAATGAACAACGATTTCAGTATTTGTAGCTCCCAGAATGTTGCGAATTCCAGGACTTAAATCCATCACATTTGCGGCCCGATTGAATTGGCGCATCACATTTTCGTACATGCCAGATTTGACTTCGGCAACTTGATTTTTACTCATTTTTTTATTGTTGTTAATTATATTCTTCACATTGAAAAACAAAATGCCCTTCATTTCTAATCGCGCATGAATGTTTACTGTCGCATGTGGAACAGAGGTCGACTGCAAAATTGTTATTGCTCGAAATCTTATCTGTATTTAGTGATTGAGCATTGGAGTAAACCAAAGACTCGATCGGCTCATCAATCGCAAACAGCTCGCAATTATAGATGCTCGATCCATTTTTCGAAAGCTTGTAGTTACACCCGAGCTCAAGAGAACAATTCATACATAAATCCACCTTCACTTCATTTTGTTTTCATCCTATTGTCAATTTAGATGCCAAACAAATTCTAAGGCACAACAGAAAACTGTAATCTACTGATTAATAAACATTTAAATAAAAACCAAGAAATGCCAAAACGAATAATTACGCTTTATAATTGGGGAGTTTTTCCCCAGTGTGAGTAGAAATTGAACAGGAGATTATTTCAACTTATCGCGTAAAGTTTTACGATCGATGTTTAAAATCCGAGCCGCTTCCGATTTGTTGTTTTTTGTTGAAATCAACACCTTCTGAATGTACTTTTTTTCCATTTCAGCTAACGTTTCGAACTTATTGGAACTCGTTAACTTTACTTTGTTTTTCATGTATTCAGGAATTTCATCTACAGAAATTAATCCGTCATGCATAACGACGATACGCTGGATAAAATTCTCTAATTCTCGTACATTTCCAGGCCATTGATAACTTTCAAATATCTTGAGTACATTTCGTTCAAAACGCAGTTCATCCTTACCCATTTCCTTTGAGTACTTATTATTGAAGTAGCGGACAAGTAACAAAATATCCTCACCTCTTTTTCTTAGCGGAGGAATTTCAAGAGAAATCACATTCAATCGATAATACAAATCCTCTCTAAACTTCCCTTGCTCAATGAGCTCTTCAAGATTGACGTTTGATGCCGTTATTATTCTTAATTCGATTTTTTGAGGTTTGGTGCTTCCGATAGCAGTGACCTCCTTTTCTTGAATCGCACGCAATAATTTAGCCTGAACTTCTAAGGTTGTATTGCTAATCTCATCCAAAAATAAAGTTCCGCCATTTGCCGCTTGAAAAAAACCAGCTCTATTGGTAATTGCACCAGTAAAACTTCCTTTGATATGACCGAAAAGTTCACTCTCCAACAACTGATCTGGAATGGCACCACAGTTCACAGGAACAAATGGGGCCGTAGCAAAATCACTATTGTAATGAATGGCGCGTGCCACCAGTTCCTTCCCCGTTCCACTTTCTCCAGAAATTAAAATCGTCGCTTTATTTGATTTTACGCGATCAATGGTGTGATACAGCTCCTGCATGAGCGATGAGGCACCAATTAGTCCCTGAAACTGTTTTGGTGAAAAATCTTCTTGATTTGGCGCATCCTCCCTTGTTGATTCACTTGTCAACATGACTTTATTGATGGCATTAACCAAATCTTTTTCCGAAAAAGGCTTAATGAGATATTCCAATGCTCCCAATTTCATCACATTAATGGCCGAATTTACATCTGGAAAGCCGGTCATAACAATCGTTGGTAAATTCGGAATTCGTTCAGAAACGTAGCGAATAAGTTGTTCCCCACTAATTTCAGGCATATTAATATCCGTTATCAACAAATCGACTTTTGTGTTTTCTAAAATATCGATGGCATCCATGACATTATCAGAAACAAATGGATTCCAACCTTGCTCCTTCAATTGTCGCCTCAACAACTCCAATAAATCCCTGCTGTCATCTACAACTAAAATCGAATATGCGCTCATAACTTCTAATTAACGGGAAAAATAATAGCAAAAGTACTTCCTAAATTCGGTTTGGATTCGACTTCCAGTCGCCCCCCGTGCGCTTGCACAATTCCTTGAGTTACCGAAAGTCCGATCCCCATATTTGATTTTCCTTTTCTTCCGGAGACAAATGGCTTGTACAGATTACTAATTTCCAACTCGTCCATACCACAACCATTATCTTGAATCGACAGGCGTATTTCATTGTTCCTAAAATCAGTAGAAATAGTTAACTCACCATTTTTCTGCATAGCTTGAATCGCATTTCGAACAATATTGAAAATAACTTGTGTAAACTGAAAAACATCCAATCTCAACTTTGGAATTGTTGGATCTAAATTTAGACGAAGCCTTATCGCGCGATCGTGCAGTTGAATCCTTAACATATCGAGCGAATCCTTTACCACTGTATTGATATCATTCAGTGCATAGTTCTCTGGTAAATCGCACGAAAAAAACATAAGTTTCTTTACGATTTCTCGTGCATGAGCAGCCGATTTAAGTACGCGATTTAAATCACTTCGCCGCTGTGCATCATTTTCGCCTTTCAGCAACAATTCACCATAACCAAGAATGTTATTAAGTGGCGTATTCAATTCATGAGCAATCCCACCTGTGATCTCACTTAACGCATTCAGACGATCGTTGAAACGCAATTTTTCACGCAATTGAATGGCGTTTTTTTCATTGATCTCAAATTCTAAAATCTGAGTGATTTCATGTGCTATCTGACGAAGTAAAGCTTCCTCCTCCAGTAAAAAAGTCAATTCTTCACCTGATTGATTATCAACACTGTAACCAACTAACAAATTCCCTTCTCTTCCATCAGAGAGCTTTAAAGAAACATGAATCGAGCTTGTACTTTGCACACTTTCGCCGAAAGAAATATCATCTATCGCCAAATATGCTTGCGTAATTTCTGGAAATTGAAACCCAGTTGGGATTTGTTCAACAATTTTCGCCAAGCAAACTGAAGTGTCCCCCCTAAATTTTTCGGAAATCTGAGCAATGGCATACAAACATTCCAATTCCTTCACCCTTTCATTGAGGTTATTCGACAATTCTTCAATCGCAAAATCTCTTTTTTCTCCCAAAACAAAACCAATTATGTTGACTAAATTAATGATATCAAAAGAATGACAGCATTTTGGAGCAGATATGTATCAATGCTCCCCCTTTCAGGCCGCTCTCCAACTACTAGTTTTCTCACCAAACAAACAGTTTGAAAAGTTTTGCAGGGCTTTGACAATCGCTTCAAACATCAAACTGTAATGTTTCGATTCAAAAAGCTATTCGATTACGCGCTGGTAGAATTCCTAATTGACCAAATCTAGTAACTCTCGGATTACTGTTAATAAAATCACACATCTTTACCAAGGTAGATGTTGTCAGTACCTTTATCCTGTGTACTTTTGAAGCATGGCTAACTTCCTTCTCATCGGCATCTGCTTTTTTGCTGGTTTTCTATTAAAAAAGACCAAAATTTTAAAGGAAGGGAGTCATCTTGGGATTAACACATGGTTGATATATGTTGCCCTACCCGCTGCAGCTTTGTTTTATTTACCGAAAATCACATGGTCAAGCGACCTTCTTTTGCCCGTTTTAACTCCGTTCATTTGTTGGTTTGGCGCTTGGGGACTAACACAAATAGCACACAAGATTTTCAATTTTGATAGAGCTACCAAAGCAGGATTTCTTATTGTGACAGGACTTGGAAATACATCGTTCATCGGTTTTCCTTTGATTTCTGCTTATTATGGAGATGAATGGTTGTCAATTGCAGCTATTGTCGATCAGGCAAACTTTTTTTTACTAGCTGTTTTTGCATCTTTTGTTGCCATGAAAAATGAACCCGGTGGAGTTGTTTCGATTCAAGTTATCACTAGAAAACTAGTAACCTTTCCGCCATTCTTTGCAATTCCTTTAGCATTTATTCTCCCAAGATATACAGACATATCTTCTGTAGAACCATTATTCAAAACGCTTGCAGCTACTCTATCTCCTCTAGCTATTTTCAGTGTTGGAATTCAATTTGAATTGACAAAAATGAAGAGTATTTGGAAGCCAGTTGCGGTTGCTTCAATTTATAAGCTGATTATCTCCCCGATTCTTGTTTTGTTAGTTGCGGTACTTTTTAATATTGGAGGGATGACAAAAACTATCTCAGTATTTGAAGCTTCCATGGGAACTATGATCAGTGCTGGAATTCTTAATGATCAATTTAACTTAAATCCCAAACTCAGCAACACGATCGTCTTTACAACGATACTTCTTTCCTTTTTAACTAGTGGAATTTGGTACTTACTTCTTAGTTAGGTTTGGAAAATAAAGCTTTGATAGTGACAACATTCAAGGGAAACTCCAAAATCACGTGTAGCATGTTAAAAAATAAAGAAACGAGTAGACCAAGTCGGAAGTCAACATAAAATAGATAAAGTAGAACTATCCAAATCAGCATTACAATGATTGTTTTACTAAAATTCATTGATTTGTACCATTTGATCACCGTCGTTTTGGAAAACCAATTCAGGTAATGATACAGGTATATGAACGACAAGAACATCATTAACTTCAGCTCTAAAGATTCATAAAAGAAAAACGAAGTCCCATCTGACAACCCCAGTGTTTTGGCAAATATTACTGGAGTGACATGAAAATTATTGTCAACATAAATCGACTTAAGTCCATCTGAAAACACATAGTTGTGGTTCGTAAGATCGATTGGAATTAACAGAAATGGTATCATTAAAAGCAATGCGACAGAGGCAAATCCTAACTTGCTCTTCGATTTTTTTGCTCCGAAAATCATAAACAACGCCGTAAATAAATAAACATGGATAATTGTTGGCACAAATAACCCAATCCAACTTGTGTAAACTTCAACATTATTTAATAGAATAGCTCCGATCAGAATTAGAATCGAAAAGATGATCCAGCCAACTTTACTTTTAAGAAAATGATAGCCTAAGGCAAGCATCAAAGTGATGAAGATAAATCCGTTCGACCAAGAATTAAAATCGATCATAAATCGATTGAACCAACTATCATGCGCTGTGTATTCTATAAAAAGTTTTGGTGTTACAATAAGCATAGTTGCAACGATTCCAATCCATAACCAAAGTTTGTTTGGCGTGAAATAATAGTTTTTGCTATTCAACCAATTGATCTCCGTTAAATAATGTAACGGGCCTAGAATGGCGAAGGAAAAAATGAATAATTCTAACGGAAATAGAAAAGCTAAAGTTGCTGAAATTAGAATTAGCCCGATGTTAATCAAGTCAATTTTCTGCGACATTTTTACATTTTCTTCTTAACCACACACAAGATTGAATGATTCTTGGTATCTCTGTAATGAAGTTGTATCGACTCAATATTCTGCTCCAAATAAAGCATTTCAGCTCGATTCATATATTCACTTTTGATCTGTCCAGTTCTAATAAACCATTCGATCATAAATAGCGTTGTATTCGTCTGATCTTCATTCACCTTAAATTCCTCATCTGGATAATAATTAGGCAGCGAAGTATGAACATCCTCAATGATAAAAAGTCCACCTGGCTTCACATACTGAAATAAATATCCCAAGCTTACCTGTTGGTGATCCATGGCGTGACCTCCATCGTCTAAAATCACATCAAAATTCCCTCCAAACGAATCAATACATGCAGCTAGATCCTCTCTGTTCGACTGATCAGCAACGAAGGTTTGAATCCCCGTTCCCTGACTTTGAGCTGAGTAGTCTCGTATATCAATTCCAAAGATATCCGCATTTGGAAAGTACTCTCTCCACATCAAGTGAGAAACTCCGTTAAGTATTCCGATTTCAAAGAAGCGCTCCATGGAATCACGTTCATCTTCGAACAAGTCTTGATAAATTTCCACGAACTTATGACCGTCCATACATTTATCTGTTGGGTAACGTGCGCACATTTCAACCAGTGTTGGTCGAGTCAAAATCGAATCGGACGGTGAAGAGTCAACCTGACCAAAACAAATAAATTGCAATAGAGAAAATGCGATAACAAAAGAAGCTTTCATAGTGTGAATATAAATAAAGAAGGGGAGCATTGCCCCCCTTTCTGTTGAATTTCATTGGTATTACTCGATGACCATCGTTTTGGTATCGACGAGTGATTGGTTGACATATAACGAATAGTAGTAAGAACCTTTCGCTAGTCCGTCTGCATTCACATAAGCTGTTCCGTAATCTCCAACTTCTTTGATATCAATATTTGAAACGATTTGTCCCATTGTATTACTAATCACCAAGTTTGCAGAATTCGCATACGAAGGAATATAGTACTTGATTGAAGAAGTATTATTGAATGGGTTTGGAATGTTTTGGTAAAGAATTGCAGATTCTACAGTTCCACCATCATTATCCCAAATTCCCGCCGTTGAGTCACATGCACACGCTTCGAGTTCAGTAACACGAATTTCTAAGTCAGTTAATTGCGCTTGAATACTAGCCAACATTGGAGATAAATCAACAGAAACAGAAGCTCCGTTTTCAATATCGATAGTTAAAACATTTCCAGTCAATGTTGCAGCAGTCAAATCTTGCTCATCAGTATCAGTATCTAGAGTAGATAAATCAACTGCATTTCCATCTTGAATTGAAAGTGTTGTTCCAACCAAGGACAATGTTTGATCATCTGTATCCGTATCAATTCCAGCTAAACTGATTGTAGAACCACTGGAGATTGTCAAATCAGTTCCTGTAAGTGAAATATCTTGAATCTCGTTCGTTGGGTCACCATCAACCTCAGTGAATGAAGTTAAATACCCGTTATTTGAAACATACGTATCAACTTGTGCTTCTGTCAATTGTGTATCCGTATCGATAACGGAAAGATCAATAGTCGATCCACTTGTCAATGATAAGTTCGTGCCTGTAAGAGAGATATCTTGAATCTCATTCGTTGGATCACCATCAACCTCAGTGAATGAAGTTAAATAACCGTTATTTGACACATACGTATCAACTTGTGCTTCTGTTAACTGTGTATCCGTATCGATAACCGAAAGATCAATAGTAGATCCACTTGTCAATGATAAGTTCGTTCCTGTAAGAGAGATATCTTGAATCTCATTCGTTGGATCACCATCAACTTCAGTAAATGAAGTCAAATACCCATTATTTGAAACATACGTATCAACTTGTGCTTCTGTTAATTGTGTATCCGTATCGATTGAAGATAAATCAACCGTATTTCCGTTTAAAATAGTCAATGAAGTCCCTGTTAAAGCCAAAGTTTGTGCATCTGTGTTATCTAGATAACTTGAAAGATCAACTGTCGTAGCATCATTCGTTAATGAAAGCGTATTTCCAGACAGAGATAAATCTTGATCATCTGTATTAGTTACAGTATTCCAAGCAGAGCCATTCCAAGTATAAACGGCATCAATGTCTGTATCGTACACCATCATTCCTTGATCAGCTGCTCCTAATGATCCACCTAACGTTGTTCTTAAAGTTGTTGTCATTCTATTTAACAACAAGCCTTTATCTGTTTCTGCTAAATCAATTGCTGCATTTGCATTTGGTGAAGTCGTTCCAATTCCTAATCGAAGCGCATTCGTATTATCACCTAAGACAAAAGAATTACTCGAAGCTGCAGTACTATTCGTTCCGAAAGCAACCGAATTAATCACTCCAGTTGGAATTGAAGCTCCATAACCGAAAGCCATAGAAGAATCACCAGCTACACTTGCTCCATATCCAAAGGCCGATCCGTATGCTGCACTCGAGCTGGCATCATAACCAATTGCCATTCCGTAATCCGCAGAAATTGAATCGTATGCTCCAATTGCAATCGAATTATCCGCATTATTGACATAATGTTGACGACCAATTGCAACAGTATTATTTGAATTTCGAGAATAACCTAAATATCCAATTCCAACTGCAAAGTCAGAAGCATTACTCTCATAACCCAAATAGTTTCCTAGTCCAATAGTACCTTGTCCGTACACATCCGCTTCGTATCCTATCGCAATTGCATCTTGTTCGTCAACATCTGTATAGTTACCTATGAAGATTATTCGACGATTATCCGTTGCAGTATATCCAACTGAAATAAAATCAGCAAAGGCACCAATACCAATGTTATCGTTTCCTTCTCTGTTTGAGAAACCTGCATTAGAACCTAAATAAGTGTTTCTTAACCCTTCTCCAGTTGCAGCATTCGTTCGGTTATTATCCCATCCGGCATTGTTACCAATGAATGTATTATGACTACCATACTCAGTCGCCGCTCCTGCTGCGTGACCTACAAATGTATTCGCAATACCTGTACTGTTATCAATCCCCGCAGAATCACCTACATAAGTATTCCAGAAACCAGTAGTATTATCGTAACCTGACTCATTTCCAACGAAAGTGTTTCTGTAACCAGTTGTATTCTGACGACCAGATGCACTTCCAATAAACGTATTATCTGAGGCAGTTGTAGTATTAAAACCGGAATCTTCTCCAACGAAAACATTGTCATCACCAGTAGTTAATGCTTGACCAGACTCCTCTCCAATAAGCACGTTATCTGCAGCTCCTGTCTCCATTACCATACCTGCTTCCGTACCAATTACCACATTATCCGTACCAAGCGCCCCTGCTGGAGAGCCTCCTGCAGAGTTTGGAGCCGTTGCTCCCCAACCACCTGCTTTTGTTCCAATTACAACGTTATCAGTTCCAGTTGTTGTTCCACCTCCTGCTCCTGCTCCAATAAAAACATTATCAGAAGCAGAAGTTTGATAAAAACCAGCTTTGAAACCAATGATAGTATTTAAACTTCCAGACGAATTTGTCGAGGCTGAGCTGTCGCCATAAAAAGTGTTGTAGTCACCTGTAGTAATATTCACTCCAGAACCGGTTCCTTGACTCTCATTCAGTGTTTGTCCGAAAGCTGTAGTAAACAAAGTGACTGCAAATATGACACTTAAAATCTTTTTCATGTCAAATGAATTTGATGTAGTTAATAGTTATATCTTCTGCAAATCTAGCAATACTTGCGATAAAACACTAATATAACTCGACGAAGTAGTAATCTTTTTGCTTAAAACACATCAGAATTCAAACATTTAGTTAAAATTCAATTTTTATGACATTATATTTACACAAATAATGAGAGAATCAACCAATAACCAAGGCACCAGAGCAAAAGTGATTATGGCGTTCAGCATAATTCTCATTTCTGCTTTTGTACTTTCTCCAACGCTGCAAAACAATTGGGTTAATTGGGACGATCCAGCATATGTTTTAGAAAATGAGCTTATTAAAGAACTGAATTCTGAATCCATTTTAAAAATCTTTAAAACCTCAGAGGTTCAAGGAATCTATCACCCACTAACTATAATATCCTTGGCAATTGATTATCAATTTTGGGGATTGGATGCATTTGGATACCATCTGAGTAACCTTATCATTCACTTAATTAATGTGACTTTAGTATTTGTCCTGTTTATACGATTAAACTCCTCGTTACTTGTAGCCGGAATAGTTTCACTATTATTCGGATTGCACCCAATGCATGTTGAATCAGTCGCGTGGATTTCGGCCAGAAAAGATGTTTTATATGTCTTCTTTTATCTTCTGAGTATACTCGGTTATTTGCGATTCAGATCGAATCAACATCAGAAAAAAATTATTTGGCTAAGTATTTCGATTTTACTTTTCATCTGTTCCATACTCTCTAAAAGCATCGCGTTTACCCTACCAGTTGTACTGATTCTCATTGATTTTCTTCTAGATGGTAGATTAGAACTAAAAAGATTCTGGAATAAAACTCCTTATTTCATCCTTTCAGGAGTCGCTGTATTCATCGCTAAATTTGGTCAACAAGCGAGTAACTCCATGGATGCGATGAGTCAAATCAATTTTGGCAGTTCACTTGTAATTGGAATGTATAATTCAATTTATTACATCTTTCAGGCAATCATCCCAATCAACTTAGCTGCTTTTCATCCGTTTTCGATCGACCTTTCTCCAACAATATGGCAATATTTGGCAATCATTCCCTTTTTAGGACTTACCCTTATTCTTTATTACACATTCAGTAAATACAAGAATGTATTTTTTGGCTTGGCATTTTACGTCGTAACAATCGCTCCTTTGCTTCAAATTATTCCGTTTGGAAAGGCGGAGAGTAGTGAACGATATACTTACCTAGCTTATATTGGATTGTTCTATTGTCTTGCGATTGGCATCGAATATCTGAAACATTCAAAAAGCAAACTATTAAGGAAGAGCATCATTGGTATTGGAGTTATTTGGCTTGTATTCATCAGCCTCCAAACCATTCAACAATCTCAAAAATGGAAAAATAGCGACACGTTATGGTCTCAAGTAATTGAAGTACATCCCAGAAGTGAATGGGCTTATATGAGTCGAGGAATTTACTTTGCAGAAATCGGAAATTATCAAAAAGCACTATTGGATTTGAATAAAAGCATTGAACTTAGACCATTTGCACAATCACTTTATGAAAGAGGTTTAATCCTCGAAAAAACTTCTCTTACATTAGCAATGAATGATTATCAGCAATCCATTTTAATTGATTCAAACTTTGCCAAGTCACACATGAATATCGGGGTGATCAACGCAAAAAATGGAGACTTTGAAGCTGCCATTCGATCATTTCAAAAAGCAATTAAGGCTGATTCAAATTACTCACTTGCTTACTTCAATTGCGCTACGGCCTATAAGATATTACAGGATTTTGATAAATCTCATGACTGTTATTCTTCAGCGATAAAGCTTGAACCAAACAATACCAACTATCGTAAATTTCGTGGAGTGTTGCTAACAGATATGAATGAACCTCAAAAAGCAATTGAAGATTTCAACTTTTTAATTTCAAATTCACCCAAGGAAGCCGATGCCTATTTTTTAAGGTCGATCAACTTAAAGAAACTCAACAAATTTGATCAGGCAAAAAAAGATGCCTTAATTGCTCAGCGACTAGGTTACAAGTTACCAGAAGGATATTTGAATGAGCTAAAATAGACTGTTTGCAAACTCAAACGACTGCTGTGCAACCTTCTCACCTACTTTTCTCCCTTCGATATCATCCACTGGTGGGTGAATTCCTCCCCAAATTCTTGAAAGGCAAGTTTCATCTCCAGCCTCACGATACGTAGCCCATTGCAAGGTGATATCTTCTGAAGGTCCCATTTCGAACTCTAAGAAATCATTCGCTTCAAACGTTTCTTCTCTTATTCCACCTGGAAAATATGGTGATCCAGTAATATTTGTCATCGTTTCTGCAGCTGCAATTGAAAAAGTTGAGTGACCAGAAACATAACCAGCAAAAGGCGGAGTTGTAAATGAATATCGTTGATACGGCCACCAATTTTCAGCTAAAATCCATCCAACTTCAGCTATTTCATCATGCGGATTATTAATATAATCAGGACCGCGCCATGCCATTATTTTTATCTTATTTAAGTGCTCTTTTTTCTCACCAACTAATGGATCATCATCTTTGACTAATTCAACCTTTCCGGGAATTAATCGCAAGCCTTCTGGATGAAATCTAGGTAACAAAGAATCGGAGCACTGTCCATTATCGGACATCCAACGTATCGCAGAAATTGGTCGTACATAATCATAATAAGCCTTAATACTCCAGGCTGAAATCGCAGCATCATGTAACGCACCAGATAGTGTAAGAAAACTTTTAATATCCCATTCTAATTGCGATAACTCCTTCCCTTTTCCGTTCCATTTTTTGATAGTTTTTGGGTCGTTAGAAACCTCACACAACATTTTCATCCAATGTCCTGGAGGCGAATATGTATTAACTGCATCTACCCAATATTCGGCTATTACACGGGTGTAGTCACCTCTCTTAACCAAATTCTTCTTATATGGTTTCCCTGTAACTGGATTCATCTTATTAGGTAAAGTAAGTGTACCACCATTTTCATAATCAAAAAAGTCCGAATACTCTTGCAATGTCGTTGGCAGCAATCCATTAGTCGGCCCAATTGAGGCGGGAGATATATCGATAATTGTTTCATCGTTTGGATCGTTGTGACTACTCCATGAAGCCACCAAACTATGATTCCATCGATATGCATCCAATCCAGATAAATCGTCATTAATAATTGCAGGAGGTCCGGGATCGTTGTAAACTACATACTCATTTCTATCTCGTAGTAATATTTTCTTATCCTCATCGGTCATTGCAAACGGCGTGATATTTCCCCAGTGCGGAGTAAGAAAAACATCTGTAATTGGGATCAATTGATAATTCCAATCGAGTAAAGTAGAATCCCACCCTTTTTCATTTATGTAATCAATTACCGAAAGTGGTTGCCATCGATTTTTGTTCTTTAAGTTTTTATTTCCAGGAACATTTGGTTTAAGAGGATAATTTGCGGGTTCACTGCCAGGACCTTCATAGCCATCTTCGTCACCCGCAGGCTCAGTCAGTCCAAACTCAAAAATCAAATTTGCGACATAATTACCTAACCCAGCAGCTGATCCGTCCGAATAATCATCATTCATATATCTTGGATCCAAGCCTAAATCTTCCATCAAAAAAATCAGGTCATCATTTACACGTACCTTACTCGAATAATTGTTAAATCGATTGATCATTAACCGAAAAGCAGCGTACGAAATCGAAACATGCATAGCACTATCACGATTCTCCGGAACCTCAAATCCATCGAATTCAAACTCAAATCCATTTACACTTTTTCCTAAGTAAAGTGGTTGACCTTCATCCGGATTGTAAACATGCCAAATATCATACATAGCAGCAGAAATATGATATAGATTACGTGCATGAACCGTTGGTCCGAGTCCATCTTTTTTAATCGACTCCAGATAAGCTTCCATCCAAATACAAGCAATTGATTTAGAATTATATTTCTCTTCAGACTCTTGCGCGAATGAAAAAATCGTCAAAAAACTACATAGAAAAGCTATCCTGAACATTGTTGATTAGTTTGAGGCGGAAGATAATGAAATCCTGTTGGAATTGTATTGGTGAAAGGGTTAGAAATAAAAAAGCTCTCCAATTGGAGAGCTTTTCGTGACCTCGTCAGGATTCAAACCTGAAACCTCTTGAGCCGTAATCAAGTGCTCTATTCAGTTGAGCTACGAGGCCATTGAAATAATGTTTAACCATCAATTTCGGGTTGCAAATATAAGGTGTTTTTTCTTATCAGCAAGCTAATTTTGAATAATTATTGAATTTCTGCTGTAATTCCTCTTTCGAGCAAAGCTGTACACATAGGCTCTAAGGTTTCGAAATCGCCTCTTTTTACCTGACACTTACCATTATAGTGAACGATAAACGTACATTGTTCAGCTTGCACAGGTTTATGTCGACATACTTTAATTAACGACTCAATTACGTGGTCAAATGTGTTGAAATCATCATTGAAAACGATCAAATCCTTCTGCTCTACTTGTAATTCTTTGGTTAAGACTTCTTCTAAAACGTCTGTTTCTATTGCTGTCATTTCTCTTCTATTCCTTCAAGTTCAATTTCATCCTTAATTTCGGGGACAAGATTAAAGATACGAATATTGTTCTGTACCTCCACAACTTTATTTGGTTCAATTCCACGAATTGTGATCAACGTTCCTTCTCTATCCAAAGAAATTTCCTTCAAATAAGCGAGACGAATCAACCAATCCATGAAGTCGCCCGGAACTACTGAATCTGCTACGCGAACCTGAATTACTTTCTTATCTAGCGACAATTGATAGTCTGCTTCTGAGATGAAGATTGTATCGATATCTTTCTTGAAATTCGATAAACGTGGCAATCTATCTTCGTTTTCATAAATAATCGACTTCACGCGGCGATCATTCACATCGTAATAGAAATTACCTTCCGTGTTGTAGCGATTTAACACATCTCTTGGGTAATCATCGAATTGTTTCTTCGTTACAACTTGTACTCTAGGTCTCTTCGTAGGCTCAATCTTCACTGGAATTTCAACTGTATTTGTAGAAACTGAATCGGTTCGGACAACATTATCTGGAGTTTCAATTGGCTTTTCAGGTTCTGTTTTTCTGTTCGACTCCAAGATTTCTGGTCCATTTGAAGCTAATAACTCTCGAGCTTTGGTGATTGAAATCCGCTCTCCTTCATAATATGCCGTCACAAATGATCCTTCCATTCCTCTTTCCAAAGCTTCTGTTCTTCTCGGTAATGCATCTTCAACTGAATCAAACATTCCAGTCGCATAACGAATCTGTCCGTTGGAAAGTCGATACGTCATTATTTCCGGTAGATTTTGAACTTCTTCCGGACTCACAGGTCGATTGAAAACTCCGATCTGTACGGTGAAGAACAATCCTTTAGTTGCCTCCATCGGCTTCGCTTTCACAGCTCCAGGTGCATCGTGATAACTCCAATCTGGAAGATCTTCTACTTCAACTGTAGTTTCGATTCCCAAATTATCGGCTGTTTTTTCAGCCACCTCGATCATGATTTCCTCCGCTCGTTTTGGAACACAAATTCCTGCAGCTTCTAATCTTCTTGCTTCACCAAAAGTAATTCGCTCACCATTACAATAAGCCACCACGAATGCATCTGAATAACCGAGATCACGAATCTTTTGACGAGCATCAGTCACCGATTCACTACTATTGAAATATCCCGCCATGTATCGCGTGATGTTCGTATTCGAGATTTTCTCTCCAGAAACCGGATTAAACTCGTTGAATAAATCCTGTGGAATCGGCTTAGCAAACGCACCAACTTGAACTCGGTAAACTAATCCCGAAGGCGACTCCACTCCAACCGGAATTGGATTTTCCTCCGAATAAATATTCGTTCCCTCGGCATCTAAGCTGAAACCATTCGTTGGCATACTCAAGATTGCCGTTGCGACCAAGGTTGTTTTGATCGGCTGCACACCACGTGCGACCAAGTTTTGAATTTTCATAGCTTCGGTGTTATTGCTTGGTAAAGATTGTTCAGCTTGCTGCTTAATTCGATTTCGCTCTAATTCAAGTCCCAAAATCTCATTGTCCAATTTAGTTATGCGCTGTGTTCTTAATTCTAAATCTGAAGGTAAATTCAATGGATCAGACTTGATTTCTTTTCGCAAATCAGCACGCTCTTGGTCTAATTGAGCTTTTAATTCGGTGATTTGATTTTCCAACTTAATCGCATCCTGAATTATATCTAAATACGACTTATATTCTTCTGTTGAAGCGATTTTTCGTTCTTCGTTGTAAGAAACTTCAGTATTTCGAGCTACTTCTGAGATCAGCGGATCTGATTCCTTAACATCTGTCAGTTGTTGATCGATTTGAGTTACTCGTTGTGTCAGTAATTTAATCTCAGCTTCCAATTGATCTTTTCTCAATTCAAGTGCAGGCAACTCCTTTTTCTTCGCTTCCGAAATTTGATCATTTACACGCTCCAATTCTGTCTCCAAAGCACCAATTCGGATGGAATATTTTCGCTTCGTCGACTCTAATTCTTCTTTCGATTGAATTGTAATCCCTTGTGATGATTCAATTTCTTCGATGCGTTGACTCTCAGCAATTTCTTTTAAAACCTCATTTGTTCTCGCTTGATTATCAGCCAAATTCTCAAGTAGATACGCTTTTTCTTCCTCAGACTTGGCTTTTTCAACGGCTTTTAATGTCTCATAAGAACTTTCATTCTTTTTCTGAACAAGATCATTGGCAGTAGAACTTGTTTCGTTTTGTCCGTTCGATATCACCTCTGCCAACTCAGAATTCTCAGCTTGTGTAGACCGAACGTTACTTTCTGAAATTTCATTCTCTCGCGTTAATTTCTGATTCTGAACATCGCTTAGTCTCTCTTCCAATTCCTTTCTTTCCGAAGAACTCAAATTCTCATTGTGTAACGATGCCGAAAGCTCATTTACTTCATTTTCCAACGATCTTAATTGCTCATCTGAATTTGAACTTGCAATAACATCCGTTTCTAAATCACCCAATGTAATTCGCACGCGACCAAGTTTCTTCTTGACCTCCGAAAGTTCTTCTTCTACATACGACTCCTCTGCGATCAACTGAGGATCCGTCGAGTCAATTTGACGTTGCTCTTGAATCTCACCTAATCGCTTTTCTAGCTTCGATTGATAATCAACCAAGACTTTTTCTTGATTCTCCAATTCGGTTTTCGTGGTGTAACCTGCCGTTAGTTCATTCTCTGATCCTTCGAACAATTCTTGGCGTAAATCACCAATAAATACATTCTTTTTCTGATCTGAGTTCTCGTTTGCCAATTCGTTTTGATTCTCTTCTACGTGTGTTTTGCTATCCGAAAGTACTTCACGCAATAACATATTTTCTAAGTCGACTGAAACGGAATATTTGCGTTCTAAAGTTGATTCGTTTTTGGCAATTTGCTCCTCAACTTTTTCCTGTAATTCCACTTCTCGATTTACAACTTCGGCTGGACCACTTTCTTTTGCTAACGCGATCTCTTTCTCGTAATTACGATCGACTTCTGAGCGAATTTCAGCTAATCGACCTTTCTTTTTCGCTTCTTCCAGTGCCAGTGCTTTCTGATCTGTCAAGACTGAATTCTGTTGCGAAATCATTGATTCAATCACCTTTTTCTTGGCGATTAATTCTGAATTTTCAGAATCTCCAACAAGTTCTTTTTCCACAGAAGTTTTCTCTTCAACAAGATAATCCATCACCTCCTGTTCTAACTCCCACATCTGCTTCGATTGCTCAAATGGATCAGCTACAGCATCAATTTTCTCTCGATCGCGACGGAATTTAGACTCCACTTCAGATTGAACACTCGATTCGATTGCCGCCACGTCTTTATCCGAAACAGAAGTCGAATTATTGAGTGCATTTATTGTTTGAGCACGTTCTTCAATCTGACTTCCAAGCACTAGCAACGTTTCATCAACCAGCTCTTTTTGCTTGATTAAGCTTTCATTATTTGGATCAGCACTGATTGAATTTGCTAGTTCTTGCTGCTTCGATTCCAACTTAGATTTCAAAGTATTGTCGACCTTCTTCAATTTCTCTTGAATCTCTACCTCAGATAAGTTAGCCGCATTCTCTATTTCAGCGACATCATCAGAATAAGTTGACATAACATTTGCGATCAACTCCTCGGATGTTGTTGGTGAAGTTTCTTTCGATTTCAATTCAGCAATTTCTGCAGATCGCTTCTCAATTTTCGCTTCTTTTTCCGACTGAATTTCAGACAGCATTTCTTTTTCTGCGACCAACTCTGAATTGTTTCCAACAGCTAATTCACGTTCAATTTCTTGAATTCTTTTATCAATCGACTCGACTAACTTTTGATCAAGATTTTGTCTCGCTTCCAACGACTCAACTGGCGTCAACGACTGATTTTCGAGAGCTTTTAATTCAGTCTCATACGTTGGATCAACCGAAGCAATCACATCTTCTTTTGTCAAGGCAACATCAACTGGTTCGTTTCTCAGTTCACCCAATTCAGCTTGATAATCTTTCGTTTGCTCGGCAATTTCGGACTTCAATTCCGACAATTCCATTTGCTCCTGTAACAACGATTCATTCTCAGGATCAGCATTTAGTTGATTCTCCAAATCCTGCATCGAATTATCGATATCCTCCATCGCAGAGACATTATTTTCGATCAATGCCTCTAATTTTTCTTCTTCAGAAAGTGACGAATTAGCTAAAATCTCTAACTCCGCTTGATCTGTTTTCTTTTTGATATTCTCCTGAACTTCTAAATTTTCAACGGAAGTCAAATTTTCAGAAATAGTTGGATTTGCCGTTTCGATAGAAGCAATTTGATCAGAAATAGCACTTTGCTCGACTAGCTTCTCTGCTTCGTGACTAGTTTCTAGCGCCTCACTGATTGCCTGCTGATTCACCTCATCAAGCGTTCCAGAGAACTTATTCGCTTCCTGAAGAAGATTTACCGCATCATTCAGTTCAGCAACATTCTGGTTGATTTTCTGAATATCTTGTTGCGTTCGTAACTTCTCCTCTTCGTAAAGATCTAACTCCGATCGTTTTTGCTGCAATTCACTTTTGATTTCCTCCGCTTCTTTCTTCCTTGCATTCGGCAACTTTGAATCCAGCGCTTGAATTTCAGCCTCCAAACGAGTTATTTCTCGTTCGTATTCAATCAACTTCTTATCCAAACGATTTGCATCCTCGTTCATTTTGATGCTTTTATCAATGCGAGAACTCTCTAATTCATCCACGGAACGACTTTTCGCCGCAGTAACCGTTGCACTACTTGCTGCTAGTAAATCAAGTGCCTTCTCCTCATTTCCAGCCTCTAACTGCTCTTTAAACTGATCTCGAACATCAGAAATCGATCCAGATTGAGCAGAATTTAACTGATTAGTTTCCTCATTGATCGATTCAATAGCTGCTATTTCCGAAGTCAACTTATTAATTTGATCCTCAATTTTTTTCGCTTCAGTAAGATATGAATATTTCTCCGCATCTGAATTGGCAGACTCAGCTTTTGAAATCAAATCCTGATAGTTTTCCACTAACTCTTCCAATCGATCTCCATTCTCCACCGTTTTTAGGTCAAGAAAACCAGTCATTCTCTCCACCAGCTCATTAATCGTCTCCTCTTTCGAAGCCAATTCATCCAGTTGGTTCATCACCTCCAATGAACTCATTCCTTTGTAGCCCAAATTCTCTAAAATTTCAGCACGTTTTGCACTTAATTCGAATGCTGCCAATGCCTCTGGATCGAAATCATTTATGTTCACATCAAGATCCGCCTTTCTTCGAATTACTGAAGCCAAAAGTTCAGAACCACCTTCCACTTTTTCATCGAAGAGGTTGACCACTTTCACAATCTCATTCCCGTTTTCAGTAGTATGTACGACGCGTTGTTTCAACATTCTGAATTCATCCAAGAACGGTAATTCCAGCGCTACCTCGGTTGTAATATTCGAGCCTTCAATATCAATTACATACTTGTACTTTCCACCTTTTGGAAAAACGAAGGAATACTGACCCTTTGGATCCGATTTAATCTTCCCAACCTCCTGATTATTCGACATCGCGACTACAGAAATATTCATCGCTTTGTTTTCTGGATTAATCTCTGAAAGAAAATCACCCATCACAATAACTTGTTGAATTGGAACACGTGCCACTTTCACACGATAAACATGCATTTTACCATCTCTACTTTGGCGGGACGAAGCGAAATATGCATTTTGATAAAGTGAATCTACTACGTAGAATAAATCATCGTCTGGAGAACTTATAGCAAAATCGACATTTTCGACGCGCTCAAATCGATTATTATCCACATTTCTTCTTGCGAGGAAGACATCATATCCTCCCATCGAATTATGTCCCTTCGAACTGAAATACAAGAAATTTCCACTTGGATGCATGTACGGGAAGTCGTCATCGTAAGGCGTATTTACATCACCTGGAAGTCGTTGTTCCTCTCCCCACTCACCATTAGGTAACTTACGGCGGACGAAAATATCTAGTCCGTTTTTGTCATCATCGCCATAACTCGAGTAATAAACCGCTTTTGCATTCTGAGGGAAGTGAACGATAGGAACATGGCCCTTCTTCTTGTCTAATTTCGATTGAAAACGTTCGGTAACTAGGATCTGTCCACCAATCGACTGCATATCGTGGTAGAGTCGGAAAAATTTCTCTTGATCGATTTCCTTTTTTTCGGAGACAATAATATCTGTAAAAGTGCTAAGGAGTTTCTTTCCGTTATCGCACATTTCGATATTTCGCTTTACCGGATATCTGTCATCTTCCTTAGTAATTTTCTTTTGATAGATTTGGTAATTCTTCTTGGCGTCATCGAACTGATAATTGAGGTGATAAGCTTTCCCAAGGAAATAAAAAGATCGAGCATCAGCCCCCTCAGAAGACGCTGCGAATTTGAGATAACGAAGCGCATCTTGTTTCTTATCCGAATTGTAAAGTAGGCATGTACCGTACTTAAAATTAACATCTACATTCTTCGGATCGTTGGTTAATAATTGCAAATACAATTGCGTAGCATCGACGTACTGCTCTTTTTCAAATAGCTTATCGGCTTCTTCCTTCTTCTTGTCATCTTGTCCCCAGACCACACTGGAAACCAATAACATTAAAAGGACAATAGTAGTATGTGTGTATAACCTCACTTACGTATAAACGCGCAATTTTATTTGTATTAACTACGCTTTATTCTTGAAAAGGTTCATTTTGTTTTCTTCACCTCGAATAAGTCGACCAATGTTTTTACGATGCGCAGCAATCACCGCGACTGATAAAACAATACTAAAAGCAATAAAATAGGGCGATGATATTTTAAAAACTAAGATCAAAAGCGTCGGAAATGCAATCGCAGCACAAATCGCTCCAAGGGAAACATAATTGGACACAATAAATACTATCAAAAAGATTCCCAAGCAGATGGCCGCAGCAGTTGGATGCAGCCCAATGATCACTCCCAAAGAAGTCGCAACGCCTTTTCCACCATTAAATCCAGCAAAAACTGGAAACACATGTCCCAAGACCGCACAAATTGCCGTAATCAACTGAACATGGATTAAGTCATCCGTTCCCCAGTCGCCCACACCAAATAAAAATGGCAAAAACACAGCTAAGAATCCCTTCAGGATATCCACTGATAAAACAACAATTCCCGCCTTCTTTCCGAGGACACGAAAAGTGTTAGTTGCCCCCGCATTTTTACTTCCATGCTCACGCACATCAGTCCCATGCCAGGCCTTCCCCACCCAAACTGCGGTAGGGATTGATCCTAATAAATACGCTATAATTCCAAACAGTAAGTAGTCTATCATCTTATTCGAACAGGCGCATAAATTTAGCGATAAAGGCACTATTCGAGGTAACTTGATACAAGAAGTTTCGTTTTTTACGCTTATCTTCTTTCATTTCGGTAAGTGCAGCGCTGAATTCCGTATCCCCCGTTTTAATATTCATTACACCATCTTTCTTCATCATTTCGTAGTTGAAGAAGTAATCGCGACCACCAGGAATATTGATGTAAACCATGAACTTATCGTTTTTCGCTCCCGAATACGTTTGTTGGAAGAAAGCTTTTAGTGGAACATACTTCATCACTGGTTTTCCATACATGCTAACAAGCACCGCTGATTCAACATCTGTAATCAATCCACGATCTTGTAATCTATCATTCTCAAATGAAGACAATCTCAATCCAGTAATCGTCATTGTATTTTGAAGACCATCTGGTAATTTCTTCACTTTACCTTCTTGAATAAACTCTTCTTTTAATTTATCTGCTGCCTTCAATCCGTCCCATTCCACAACGGCTTGTTCGAGTGTAGTTGAATTGAAATCCATGTCCTTCAGTCCTTCCACCTCAGAAATTCGCGTTGCAACATCTTGCATCAGACCTTTGTCCATTGCCATATCAAAACGGGCTGTAACATTCATTGTTGTTTGTCCCGTTGTTTGATTGTAGTTCACCACACCAACTGCATCCACAACAACATCACCGTAATCCATTCCAAGATTGATGACACCATCACCATTCATTGAACAGCTTTCAGTATGAAGAGCGATATAGTTACCTTTCTCACCGCGGTTAATCAACTTATCTTTCGATGCGATCTGGAATTCTTTTGTTCCATCATCATATTGAAGGAATCCACTAGACGTCATCACAATTGGATCATCCTTATCAACTAAAGAAGACAGGAATGTTGGATACAAAGCGATACTGTCTGTTGCCGTTGCATCTCTCCAAACGATTCCCGCCGAGATTGCATTTCCATCTAGATCTTTCATCGATTCCTGTACTGGGATTTGGATATTTTTCGGGTCGATTTCTGAAGTAAAAGCCATCCAGTTTTTATCGAACTTCTCACAACTATGATTAATACGTGTTGCCCCAGAAAATGCAATAAGTGGATTCGCTGCGTGAATTGCTACATCACCATAGAAATCGAATTGTTCGCTTAACTTAAAGTTATCCGAAACATCCACTTTTCCTGATGCTCGTGTTTGGTAAGAAGTATCCAATCCGATATCTTTCATTGCGATGTACGTTACATTACTATCACGATCATAATAAGGATAATCACCACTAGCGTTGTAATCTCTACGCGCATTGATTTCCACTTCGGCGTTACTAAACTGGTGATATTTAGTAACGTAATTGGCTACAATTCGTGCATTCAACAGTTTATCAATTTTTGCTTTCTTACGAATATTGATTTTCATGCTATCTGGATAAATACGAGCGTCGGCAATATCAACATACTCCACTTCATCACAGAAAATTGTTTTCTTTTTCACATCAAAAATTGCTTTTGGCGCTCTAAAATTCAATGAATCTTGCTTAGGGTGAGTCGAGAAGAAGTTTGATCCAACTAAATCCACTCCAGATTCAATGGCCACATCTTTATCCTTCCCTTTTTCCATTTCGATTGCCAAATCATCCATGAACCATTTGAAGCGATCCATCTTAGCCATGTATTGGTTTACAGGGAACTCAACAGTCGATTCTCCCTCATTTGAATTGAATATTCCCATTCTTGTTTTGAATGAAACACTCGATTTAACATTATCGGTTTTAAACGCCAGAGCATCTTCTGATACATCGTCACTTTGATTTTGGAGTCGGAATGAAGAAGTATCAGCATCAACATCCCATCTTTTGTATTCGAATTTATCCGAGATCAAGTTGGCATTTTTAAATGTCATTAAGCCTCTTCCAGTCATTCCTTTAGGCTGAATAACTACGGTTCCTCTCAGCTCCGCTTCTTTTTCGAAAAATTCCAATTCATTTTGAGGCGTTGAGGATGCCTTTAACATGTTTCCTTTTGGCACATATGTAATGTAAGCTTGTTCCGACTTCACATCAGGGAACTGTACTCCAGTTTCTGAAGGACGATTGACAAAATTGGCAATTCCAACTGTCGAATCTGGCAAGAAACTCAACGCTTTCGATTCAGAAGTAGAGTTAATAAAGTTGATCGTTCCTGCACCTTGTAATCCATTATTCGACAACACAATTTTATTCTCGTACTTCGCATCTGTTCCATAGAATGTATAACCTCCTTTTGGAGCAACAGTTGAGAATCCAAATGAGTAATCCTGCATGATTTTCAACGGTTCCTGAATTTTCGGGAAGATTCCAGCGGAAACTAGCTCACCTTCTAACCGTAGCTTCGACTCATTGAACGAATTCAAACTATCCATCTCAAAAGGTTTTACCGTATAATAGAAGCGCGCACTGTCATAAACTCCACGATAGATGTCTTTTGAATTGTAGAAAATTTTCGACGAGTTTACTGACGACAACTTCGGATACATTTCAAATTCTTTTTTCTTCCCAGATCGGTTATTTGGGTCGTCCACTAAAATTTCTCCTGTAATTCCAGTGAGAGAGCTTGCCATGGTAATTCCCTTAGTTCCATGTGTTTTATCTAAAGGACGAATTCTAAACACACCTTCGCGCGTTTTCTGAAGTTTTACTTTGAAGTCATCGTATTCGAAACTAGCTAATTCTGTATCCACCTCAAACTTACCCGCTTTGGCCCATCCACTAAATACGAAATCGCGATTGGCCTTCACTTTCACCTTTCCTTCTTCCGGGAATACAACTGTATTCTTCGTTTCGGAAATGAGCACTTGGTCAACGGCCTCTAGCTCTAAGTCCATTGAAACGAGATCCATATATCCAAATTCTTTCATCAGCATACGTTCGTTTGTTTGCGCTTTGTACGTTGAATCCAGTGCCTTTAAAAATGGATCTTTTTGGATTTGTTCTGGAGCATATCCCTCCAGTTTTTTCGGTCTTAAGTCAGTAGTAAAGACAATATTATCATAATCAATTTTACCAGCTTTAGCTCGGACGAAATTCTCCAACTTTGGATTGATAGCGACCATTTGCGCCTCTGTATCGTATGCAATGAAGCCCATACTTGACAGTTTCAACAGTGTAGGTTTAGCTTGTGCTACTGTTTTACCCATTGCTGTCGCCGCTTTCCCTTCGTTAATTACGTACTCGTCATATTTATAGCAATATTTCGACAATGCAACCAACGGGTGAGTTGACTCCATTGCTTGTAATTGATCGTAAATTCGTTCATTGAAATAGTTTTGTGATTCAAATGTAGCAACTCGTTGTTGTTGACTTGTTCCAAATTCATATGTAAATGAAAGTCGATCTTCACCAACCTTCCAGATCATTTTTGGTGCATAAATATCCAATTTGTGATATGAATCTTGAAAAGGAGCCTCACCAATTCCTGAGTTAGATCGGGCCAATTGAATTTCCTTTTTCTCTAAATCATAGTCGAAATGAATACCCGGATGATAAATAGAGTCACCAGAATTCAAGAAAAGTGTGAATTTTGCACTAGCCACGAATACCTTTTCGGGCTTAATATAAATTCGATCAGACTTAGCAGTGATAAAAGGAACCCCATCTTTGTTTAGAGTCACCATTGCTGGATCGCTCGATGTACCTGCCCCAACAAAGCTTGCACCTTGCATTGCAAATCCCCCCAAGTAATCAATATTTTCTATGATATTTCGAATGAGAAGTTTTCTATCAAATGACAAGAACTGTGGATATACTTTATCTTCTTCACGGTTTATTTTGAAAGCGCGATCCGATAAGCTCCCCATGATTGGTTGATTGAAGTAAGATGTTGTCAGTAAAGCAGTATCTGCTCTCAGAGTTGATGATTTCAAAGAAATGTCATACCCTTTCAATTCTGCATAAGTTTTAGTTGGATCAACCCCAACCTTTTCCCAGGTAATTTTACCACCACGACCGGTCCATTTACTCAAAACAGGATCAAATTCACCAGATGTTTTAATCACATGTAAACTATCCACTGATTTTCCACGATCAGCTCCAGAAGACCCTATTGCGCGACAAACTAAATCACCCTCTGAAAAAATAATCGTAACCCCCTTCGCATCTGTTTCAAAGCCGTAAGCTCCGCCTAAATAATACCATTTATGATTTGAAGATTCGGATATTTTACCTTCGGAAAAGAATCCCCCAGAGAACTCAACGAAATCTTTGATTTTACGAACATTTCGAGAATCGAGCATGTCCTCAACGGTCTTTTGCCATGCCAAATAACTCGATTCAGGCTGTTTTTTCTTCACAAAAGAAGCTACTGAAAAAACATAATTGTAAATCTCCGGATAAACTTTCAATCTTTTTTCCTCCATGAGATTACACGTTGTCACCATTTTGGAAAAATAACTTTCAGGAAATGAGTTCCCTTCGACAAGCATTAGCGGAAGTTCCTTTTTTGCGAAGTCCATTTGGTCACCCTCTCCGTAATCCGAAATAAGTTTTTGGAATTCCTTTACGAATTTTTCTCTTGAATTTGAAAATGATTGCGTAAGTCCGTTAAAAGTCACCATCACTGACAGCAGCAGTAACATGTTTTTGAATTTCATCATTTTATCTTGTCGTTTAGTTTGTCTTCTTTAACTGAAGTGCGGCCCATTCATCCTTCGAAAATTCCTTCTCAAGAGTAAGACCGAATTCATTTGCAAAAGTTACGAGTTCTTGCACATCTGATCCAAAAAAACCACTTAATAAAAGTTTACCATTTTGATCTAGGCATTTTGCGTAATCTTCCATTTGCGCCTTGAGCACATTCTTGTTGATGTTCGCAATAATCAGTCCAAATTGATGACCGCGAATTTTATCTACATCTCCCCAAACCGAGTTGATGTGTTGACAATTATTTCTTTCAGCGTTTTCTCTTGCATTTTCGGCTGACCATTCTTCAATATCGACGGCCAGAATATCCTTTGCCCCCAATTTCTCAGCAACGATGGCTAAAACTCCAGTCCCCGATCCCATATCTAGCACCTTTTCGGGCATTCTATCTAATTCGAAGAGTGCTTTTGTCATCATCCAAGTTGTTTGGTGGTGACCAGTTCCGAAGGACATTTGCGGTTGAATAATGACCGTTAATCCTTTCCCGTCATTTGCATCATGAAAAGGAGCCAAAATTGTCGCATATTCTTCCACATAAACAGGATGAAAGTCCTCTTCCCATTGTGCATTCCAATTTTGATGAGGGATCACCTTTTTCTCAATCGAAAAGGTAAAATCACTTTCAGGTTGCAAAGAAGATTGATTAATTACTTCATACACATCAATTGATGCAGGGGCGTAAGCTTGGAGTCCAGTTTTTGTTTGCACAAATCCATCAAAACCAAGTTCCGACAACTCAGCAATAATGATATCTGTCCACGGGTTGACTGGATTTAAGGTAATTGTCAATTCTATGGTATCGAGTGACTCCATTAATTAATAAGCATTAATAATTTCACCAAACGAGTCTGCTTCCAGTGAAGCACCTCCGATCAATCCACCATCCACATTCGGGCAAGCGAACAATTCAGCTGCATTTGAAGGCTTACAACTTCCTCCGTAGAGAATAGAAATTGAATCTGCCGTTGTTGCGTCGTATTTTTCTTTCAACCAAGAACGAATCGCTGCATGCATTTCCTCCGCTTGTTCCGTCGAAGCTGTTTTTCCAGTTCCGATAGCCCAAACAGGTTCATAAGCAATAATTCCGCCTTTGATTTGTTCCGAATTTAGATGAAATAAGCTATCAATCAACTGTTGCTTCACGAAATTTTCATGATTTCCACTTTCTCTCTCCTCCAACGGTTCACCGCAGCAGAAAATAAAATCGAACTGGCCGGCAACCGCAGCATCGACTTTTTTCTTCAATACTTCGTGTGTTTCTCCAAAAAGAGATCTTCTTTCACTGTGACCAATCAAACCAATGTTCGCTCCTAAGCTTTTAATCTGATCGATCGAAACTTCTCCAGTAAAAGCGCCACTTGCTTCATAGAAGAAATTTTGCACTCCCACTGTTGCTTTTTTAGACTCTTCAACAGCCGTTTGTACGTACAGACTAGGCACGAAAGTCATCACTTCGACATCATTTGGTATGTCCAGTTGATCGATGTCATTAATTAGTTGTAATGCTTCATCAGCATTCAAATTCATTTTCCAGTTTCCTGCAACTATTTTACGCGGCATTAACTATTGGTTTAAGTGTTTATTACTGAAAGATTCACCCGTTGGAATCGTGCGGTATGCATATTTTGCTTTGATCACTCCTTTTTCAAGTACTAGGACTGCTGGGTTCGATCTAGAAATGATTTTCAATTCGATTTCATCCATGGCAAATACTGGTAAATCCAACGCATGTTCCTTTCTAAATTCATTAATCTCTCCTCTTGTCGCGTTACAAATCATCAACATTGGAATATTTTGTTCAGCGCAAGCTTTTTGTATTTCCTTCAATCGATTCACAACACTCCAATTTCCTTCTCCCAACTTTCGCGAAATCACAACCACTACTTTTTCTTCTGTAAGTAGGTCGTTTTTAATCTCAATATCCGTTAGTTCTGGGCTAATATCCGTCACTGTATCAAGAATCGTATATTCCTCAGCAGGGAAACCAACCTCATCGTATTCCTCGAAAGGAACTAACATTTCACTGTCATACTCTAACGAAAGAATCTTCAAAAGTTTCACCTGAGACGAATCCAATTTTGCCTTAACAAAAGGTAAGTTCTTCTCTGCATCGATCATTTCGCTCACGCCAATCACCGGATTAAAGTCCATAATTGACGGGTTTTTAGAAGGTACGATTGCTTTTTGTACCATGTCTAGGTACTCCCAATCTTTATCTTCCCAAATTTTAGAGCTAACATATTCATCCGAAGAACCATCATACTCTTTCTTCTCTCCGGTTTTCTTATTCTTGTAGACTAACAAGTTTTGATAAACTCCTTCAATTCCATCGTTCATTTTCTCATTGAGATCAGAACCAACAGCATACGGACGATAATCTTTCAAAGGAGTGTACATCATTACGTACGTCACCATCAAAATACACAATAAGGTCACCATCAAAATACTTCCGTAGAAATTACCCAGTATCTTACCTCCAACACGTTTGATCCACAAAGCACCAAGAATTGCCAGTAAACCGAACAAGATTGGGAAATACCATCCAAACACCCACGAGAAGAACGTAATTACGGCCATTCCAGCCACTGTGTACACAAGATTCTGTTTCTTATTATTCGGTTGAATGATCCATTGCGCTACGAAAATCCAGATTACCAAATAAAGTAAAATAATATCCTTCCAAAGTGACTCATTCGGCGTCAACGATCGACCAACTGAACCTTTCAGCGCATCGCCAAAACAACCACAATCATCCACACATTGAGGCTGTTTCATTTCGTCAATTACTACGTAACCTTTCGGTTTGGAAACAACTGATATTTCAGGATTTGTTTTAGCCTGTTCCATCTTCATAACAGCGATAGGATCAGTAATCTCGTATGTATCACGATCTAAAAACTTCACATCTGAGTCACAATTTGCAGTATGCCATGTCAAAAATGTAAAGAACAACATCATCAGAAGCATGAGGTAACTTACTAACTTGATCTTACCACCGATTAGCGTTAGCACTCCAAGAACGATTTCAACTATACAAATAATGATACTCAAGGCAAGTGCCCAGTCCATCAAGAACTCCATTGAGAAACTTGGTGCTCCGAACCATTCTTTTATTCTAAAAGCTAAAGCTCCATCCTCAAAATATTCTTCCAATTTGTATGAGAATCCAACAGGGTCGTTCGCTTTCACCAAACCAGACACGATGAATAGTCCACCAACAAGCACACGTGAAACGCTCGACATCATCATGCGACCTTTCAGAATGATTAGACCTCCGATACTGGCAATCATTAAGATCAGTCCAATAAAATTGAACATCGTAGACTGCTCGACAAAATTATCGTGTCCACCAAGGACCATAAAAGTCAATCCTGTTAGGTTTAGCACCACAAGAAGTGCATTAAAAACCAAAGATCTTCCCTGAAATGAAATTGGTTCTTTCATAAGTTTAGTTGTTTTGTCCCACATTCATGTGGATCAGTGCAAAGACTGCATAATTCAACATATCGTAGTAGTTGGCGTCAATTCCTTCACTAATAATTGTCGCTCCGTTATTATCTTCAATCTGCTTAACACGCATGATTTTTTGCAAGATTAAATCCGTAAGAGAACTCACTCGCATATCGCGCCAAGCTTCACCATAATCGTGATTTTTCTTGTTCATTAAATCAAAAGCATTTTGAGCGTATTTATCATATAACTCGTCTGCTTGTTCTTTTGGTAATTCCAATTCCGTTAGATCATTTTCACACAGTTGAATAATCGCCATAATGCAATAATTCACGATTGCAACAAACTCATCTTCAATGTTTTCACCAACTTTATTTTCTCCTGTTTCCTGAATCGTTCTGATTCGTTGCGCTTTAATAAAAAGTTGGTCCGTTAATGAACTTGGTCGAAGGATTCTCCAAGCCGTTCCATAGTCGGCAGTTTTCTTCGAGAAGATATCTCGGCAAACATTGATTACATTTGTGTATTCAGTATTGGTCTTACTCATGAACAAGGATGCAAAATTCAAAAGTTGAAGATACATATTTTAGGGCGAAACAGAGCATAAGAGTTGGCGAAAGGTTGATTGATTTATCAACACCAATTGTTATGGGGATCATCAATACTACGCCGGATTCCTTTTATAGTGGGAGTCGCGTTCAATTTGAAGACGATGTGATTCAGCGCGTTAAAGAAATGTTAAGTGCCGGAGCAACCATAATTGACATCGGTGGATACTCGTCAAGACCTGATGCAATTGACATTTCGGTTGAGGAAGAAATCAGTCGTGTTGTGCCGGTAATTCAACGAATTATACAAGAAGTTCCAGATATAATTATCTCTGTTGATACTTTTCGATCAGCAGTTGCAGAACAAGCTATTCTAGCGGGTGCTTCAATCATTAATGACATCAGTGGTTTTGAAATCGACCCGAAAATTGCTGAAATTGCGGGGAAATATCGTGTGCCATATATTCTAATGCACATGAAAGGCACTCCACAAACGATGAAAAATGAGACTGCGTACACTAACATCTTTCAGGAGATGATGTACTACTTTTCAGAGAAAATAGCCAAGCTAAAATCCCTCGGAGTACATGATATAATCCTCGATCCCGGTTTTGGATTCAGCAAGACAATAGAAGATAACTACCGATTAATCAATAACCTAGCGCATTTTTCCGAACTAAACTTACCAATTCTAGTGGGAATTTCTAGAAAATCTATGATCTACAAAAAACTTGGCATTTCCCCTGCTGACGCGCTAAACGGAACTACTGTTCTGAATACAATCGCAGTAAAAAACGGTGCTAATATCCTTCGAGTTCATGATGTAAATGAGGCCGTTGAGGTAATTCGACTATCGGAATAAGTGTTGTAACTTGTAGTGTAAATCTAACACTATGAGTATGAAAAAAGTCATTACCCTTTTGATGATAATGATGTTTGCTTTAACATCGTTTTCTCAATTCTCAAAATCATTTTTTAACGATATTTCTTATGGACTGCGATCTACCGAGCTATTTGAAATAAACGGAGTAAACCACTTCATCAGCACCAAATTAAGTTCGCAGGATACTGTTCGGATAACATATGGAGAGTTTGACGTAAATGGAACGACTTCAAATTACCATACCATCGAATACTCAGGCGTTAATACAGTAGACTTAAGTATCTCAGGTGTAGGTGTAGACAATTCGAATAATATAGTT
The DNA here is from genome assembly GCA_964219255.1 of Henriciella pelagia. Taxonomy (GTDB): domain Bacteria; phylum Bacteroidota; class Bacteroidia; order Flavobacteriales_D; family Crocinitomicaceae; genus UBA4466. The sequence continues at coordinate 403,388 of CAXPPC010000006.1, read as the reverse complement.
CTAGCAACTATGGCCAGAAACTCTGTAAATGCGGACCTATCTTATATAAAAATTGATCCAATAAGTCACAACATTGTCCAATTTGTGCAGATGAATGAAAGCTACAAGCGAGGGTACTGTCGCACGCTTCAAAAAGGAGACAGCCTAATTACCTATACTATGATTGATCCAGTTGGAATCAAACGTATTGCAACTTCAGTTAACAACATAACTTCATTTTCTGAGCAAGTCGTAGATGCTTCAAGTTCATTCTCTTCAGCCTTTACCGCTTTTCGTAGAGCAACGGAACTTCTCATTTCAGGAGAAAAGGAATACGTTATTTACGATGATAAAGTACTATTACGTGAATCGAATGGATCTGTTTCTAGCACCACTATTGCAACTTCAGCTTTCATGCAAGGAACATTGATTCAAAACGGTCAAGGGCAAATCGCAGTTGTTAAATCGAACAAATACTTCATCCTAGATTCGACATTGAACTTATTAAGCAACGGAACTATTCCTTATTCCGCTGCTACCGGAATTGAGGGGATTGCAACACCCAACGGTTACAGAATCTACGCTCAAATCACGCCTAGTTCTGGTAGAATTCTTGATTACGACGCATCTTTCAATTTAATCCAAGAAAAGGAGTACCGAAACTTTAATCCATACGGAATTAGAAAAATAAATGGAAATGTTTTCGTTCACGGGCAATTAGCTCCGCCGATTATTCAAGTGCGCTATACAGGTCAACCTACAACTCAGTCCCTGGAATCTGTGTTTATTATACAAGATGAACTTACATCATTTCCTGAACAATTTACAGAGTATGATGAAGAAGTTGAACTCGGAAAGTTTTTAGTTAAAAGAGGACATCTCGGTTTATTCAATAACACAACAAGTTCAACTCCAGCCATTCAATATAAGCTGAATAATATATACCGATCCGTGTTTTACGGAATTTCGAGCACATTGATTGGTAAAAACAATTCGAATGAAATTATTGGAGATAATACCAATCTCGGTTCAACAAATTATTTACCAGGACCTATTACTTCAGTAAGCGAATATTCTTACGAAGAACAAGATGAGTTCAGTCGTAGTTATTACGTTACAAGAGACATGATAGAAGACCATCGAACCAATATTGGTCTTTCAAATCCGAATTATAAGATTCCATATGGAATTCTAAAATGGCCTGCTCATGGTGATCCTTCTAAAGGTCAGGCAACCGATATCGCTCCATACATTGACCACAATGCAAACGGAGTATATGATCCAGAAAATGGAGACTACCCAAGTATACAAGGTACTTCATGCATTCTCAATATTTACCATCATTCTCCAAACTATAATCACTCATCAGAGATCGAAGTTCACGACTATCTATTTTGGTTCGATTGTGACACTAGTGAAGCCTTGACAAATACGCTTTTCAACAAAACCCAGTACATTACAAGAGGAGTTAGCATGGATTCTATCTATCAATTCAGAACATTAGATATTGATGCTGGTTATCCCTATGATGATTTTGTGGGTACGGACGTCGAATTAGGTCTTTTATATAATTATAATGGCGACAATTATGATGAAGATTATAATACAATGGGATTTCATGACACATTGGCAAGTCCTGGTGTGTTAGTTCTAAGTGGCGTAAAACAAATCAATGATGGAGTGGATAACGATTTTGGTAGCGGTCCAAACCAATCGGTGAATGGATTAGGGTTTAATGATGGTGTAGTCGATAATGAGATCTTGAGCTTAGTCACGTCTATTTCTGGAGACAATGCAACTCAAACTCCAAATGTACCAATCACATTAGCGGAGTTCTTTAATGCTGGAAGCGGTATTCTACCAAACGGAACCATGCAACAAACCAATGGTGTAAATGTTCGTCATGCGTTCTTTTCTAAAACAGACCCTTATTTCTACAGTTCTGGTGGTATAAATCACGGAAACTTCTACACTGAAGAATTAGTAGGAAACATACCTGGCGATCGTTATTCTTTTGCGATATCAGGGCCAGGACAACTGGCAAACACGTATGATACTACTACCAATTTTTCCGCATATATTGTGGGAATTGACACAATCAACTTGAACGCACTAAGTAGTATTCAAAAGCTAAAATCGATCGCTTACCAACTTAAAAATGGTTATGCAAATAATTCACTCGGTTGTGGCTACAATTTCGATCCATATATTTCTCTTAATGACGCTTCGATCAATGAAGGTGAGTTAAATTCATTGAATGTATATCCAAATCCATCCGATCAATTAGTTACAATTGAAAATATTGGAACTGGAAATTCAGAAATTATGGTTGCTGATATTAACGGTAGAATTGTCCTAAGTACAGACTCAAAAAGTGATAAAGTCCAACTAGATGTTTCACAATTCGTGAATGGAATTTATATCATCCGTGTTGCCAACGAATATGGTGTTAGAAATGTACGTTTCGTGAAGAAATAATAGAAATTAAAGAGAGCGGGGTGATTCAAATAGTTTCACTCCGCTTTTTTGTTCTATCAAATTTCTTTCGTAAAATTGTCTCTACTAAATCTTATACAATGAAAAACCTAATCACTTGCATTTTTGCGATTATTACAACCATTTCTTTTTCTCAATTCAGCAGGAATATAACCTTTACAGAAGGATATGACGGGATTGTTTCTGGAGTCTGTGAACTGAATTCAGAAACCTACTTTATTAATATTAGAGAAAGCGCGAATGACACTTTAAAAATGATTTATGGTAAGATTGATGAGTATGGAAACACATCAGATTACCAGCGTATTAATTACCCAGGAATTAATACAACTTTTGCGTCAGTTTCTGGATTTTTCAGTCATAATAATGAGTTAATACTGGTTCTTGTCGCTCAAGTTGCAAATCCTGGATCTCTTGGTAAGTTAAGTTATATAAAATTTAATCCCATTTCAAATTCAATTACTAGCGTTCATACGTTGAGTGAGCTCTTCAAGCGCAGCTATTTTCGAACTGTAAAAAATGGAGACAGTTTAGTAACCTATACAACAACTGATCCAGCTGGAATCAAGAGAATCGCAACATCAATCTCTGACAACTCTCAGTTTTCAGAACAAGTAATTGACCCAAGTACCAGCTTTACAAGTTCATTTAGCAATTATCGAATAGCAACTGACGTTCTTGTCAATAATGGCGAGGAATACGCTTATTACTTTGATAAGTTAGTTCATAGAAATTCAAGCGGAGCGATTAATATTATTTCTTCCGGTATCCCTCCATCCCCTTACGGAGTATTTTGCATTGGAAGTAATGGTAATCTTGTTTTTCAACGTGCAACTAACTTTGAGATTTATGATGCTTCATTAAACCTGTTAAGCTCTGGAACTAACTCCGGAATTGTAGCCTACAGTAGTGTCCTTATTCCAATTTCTAACGGTTATCGATTATACTCCAATTATACTGGTCAAGGTCAATACATAGATTTTGATTTAAACATGAATACAATCACAACTGGAAAAATCCACTTTAACAAAGCTTATTCAGTCAAGTTTATTAACAACATGTATTATATCTCTGGTGCAGGTTACACTCCATATTTTAACACGCAAGTAAATGGTTTACCTTCGTCATTGGGGATGAATCCTATAATGATAATAGGAGATAATGGTATCGATCCACCAATGCAATTTATCGAATTCAATCAAGAAATTAGTTCTCAGAAATTTAAAGCACACAGTGGTCACTTAGGTATAAGGTTTAATGATGATTTAAGTAACATGCATGGACTTCAATACAATCAAAACAATCTTGACAGACCTATTACATTTTTGCAAAGCAATTCATTCGTAGGTAAAAACACTCAAAATGAATTAAGAGGTCACTTAAGTTCTTGGTCAAGTCCTTTACTTCCAGGTCCATTCACTAATTCAAATGATTATTCAATAGAAGAAATTGATAAATACAGTCGTGGTTATTTTGTTTCTAGAGACATGATTGAAGATCATTTAACAAACATCGGACTTGGAAATACAAGTTATGTTATTCCATTTGGTATTGCTCAATGGCCTGCGCATGGAAACACAAGCATTGGTCAAGCTGCAAATATTGCTCCTTTTGTTGATAAGAATAATAACGGCATTTACGATCCTGAAAACGGTGATTATCCAGAAATCTATGGAACGCATTGTATTCTTAATGTTTACCATCAATCACCAAATTCACCTGAATCAGCAAGTACTGAAACGCATGATTATCTATTCTTTTTTGATTGTGATACAAGCGAAGTTTTGTTGAATACTGTATTTAATAAAACAATCACTATTAACAGAGGAGCAAGTTTAGACTCTGTTTATTATAGCACATTCAATGATTATGATCTTGGATTTAATGGAGATGATTTTGTTGGTACTAATGTTGAGCTTGGTCTAACATACGTCTATAATGGGGATAGTTTTGATGAGGCAAATGGAGGGTTCTTAGGTTTTAATGATACCATTCCTGCAGTTGGAACTTTAACATTAAAAGGCGCGAAGCAAAAAGCTGATGGGTTAGACAATGCATACGGTGTAGGAACCGATGAGTGCATCAACGGAGTCGGCTTTGGTGATGCTATTGTGGACAACGAATATTATACGTTAGAAACTTCGTTTGCCGCTGCAAATACAAGCCCTTGGGGGTACGACTTTATGGATATCCAAGGACTGTACCAAGGTGGCCAAGGTTATTACCAAAATGGATTATCGAATACGATAGGAGCCATTGAAGTAAAATATTCATATTTAGGTCAATCTGATCCACTATTCTATGCTTCTGGAGGAGTAAATCATGGAAACAATGACACGGAAGCACTAGCAGGAAATTTTGTTGGAGACAGAAGAATGTATGGATTTACTGGTCCAACGGAATTAGCTACAAACGATACACTAGAAAACATAAACGTCGTTATTGTAGGAGTTGACACTGTTAACCTTCATCCAGATAGCAGTGTTGTTCGACTTTTCGAATTATCTGCTGAATTGAAGAATAGCTTTGCGCTAAATTCTCTTGGTTGTGGATTCACCTTTGACACATACGTTTCTGAAAACGACGCTTCAATCAATGAGAATGAATTGAATCCATTAAGTGTTTATCCAAACCCTTCTGATCAACTGGTAACAATTGAAAATATTGGAATTGGAAATTCAGAAATTAAGGTTGTCGATATTAATGGTAGAATTGTCTTAAGTACTGACTCAACAAGTGATGAAGTTCAACTTGATGTTTCTCAATTCGTGAATGGAATTTATATCATTCGTGTTGCCAACGAATATGGTGTTAGAAATGTACGTTTCGTGAAGAAATAATAGAAATTAATGAGAGCGGGGTGATTCAAATAGTTTCACTCCGCTTTTTTGTTCTATCCCTTCTACTCCCTGAAGCCCACCGGTATGAACAAAAACGACCGTTTTATTATCAAAACTTCCTGATTTAAGCACCTCCATCATACCATAAAATGCTTTTCCTGTATATACTGGATCTAATTTCAATTCTGTTTCCTGGTAAATGTGTTGAATAAAAATCAACAACTCTTCAGTATATTTCCCGTAGCCTCCAAAATGAAATTCATCGTGAACGATCACGGATTCCAACAATTCTTCTACCAAATCGATATCAAAACCACTTCTACTCAATAGATTTTTCATCTCATTAATTGAATCGAAGCCCTTTAAAGCAGGAATAACATGAATCTGCTGATTTTCTTTCAGACCTAGTAATATTCCACAGCTCGTTGTTGTGGTTCCTTGGGCGACAAAAATGTCATCGAAATCTTTATCAATCTCTTTCAAAATTTCCTGACAACCAATCATTCCATAATATCCAGCCCCACCTTCAGCTACCAATTGATATTCTGGATAGTCAGCTGCTAAAGTTTCATGATACGCTTTGTCATTCCTCAAATAATACTCTTCTCTCGAAATGAATTTTAACTCCATTCCAAGTTGCTGACATCTTTTTAATGTTGAATTACTTTCAGGATTAAGCTCCTCCCCTCTTACGAGACCAATCGACTTTAATCCAACTAACGAACATGCTGATGCAGTCGCCAATAAATGATTAGAAAATGCCCCTCCAAATGTCAGTATCCCCGATTTTTTCTTGGCATCGCACAACTCAATAAAATATTTCAACTTACGCCATTTATTTCCTGAAATCTCTGGGTGAATTAAATCATCTCGCTTAACATAAAGACGAATTCCTCTCTCTTTTAATTCCGGAAGATCAATTGGTTCTAAAATTGAATTATCTGTTCGTATCATATTCATCACAAAGATCAGAAATATCCACTAAATTTGCACTATGAGTGATGACATGTCAGGCTTTTCAAAACGATCAAAAATGGATCCAGAGGATTATTACATGAGTCCAGACGGTTATTTGGTCTTCACTGAAAAATATCATTTAAAAAGAGGTTATTGCTGCGGAAATGGATGCAAACATTGTCCATACAAAGAAAAGGACAAGAAACCTCAATCTAAAAAAGTCGATTAAATCCCATTAATTTTCTAAATTTAAGCATGTAATTTACTACTATGCTTAAACAACTAATCTGCGTTGGTTGCATTGCGCTCGCCTCTGGCATAAATGCACAAGAAAATTCTGTTCCCTCAGGTGGAGATGCCTCTGGGACTGGTGGTTCCGTTAGTTATTCAATCGGTCAAATCGACTATGTATCGGGTTCAAATGGCGCTTCCTACAACGAAGGTGTTCAGCAACCATATGAGTTTTTTGTAACTGTTGGATTGGAAGAACTAAACGACTTATCGATTGAACTTTTTCCAAATCCAGTGACGGATGAATTAACAATCAAAACAAAAGAATACGACGGCTTGAGATTTCAGCTTGTTGACAATTCGGGAAGAATCGTTCTATTTGATCAACTAACTTCCGAGGAACATCAACTAAATGTTTCTCAACTAGCCGCTGGGGAATATCATCTACGAATCAATAGTTACACTAATAACATTGGAACCTATCAACTTATTAAACACTAAATCATGAAGAAAACGCTACTTATAGTCGGACTTTTAATCAGTTCGCTTTCATTTGGTCAAGCACCACAAGGAATGACCTATCAATCGGTAATTCGCAACTCAACTAACAATTTGGTTACAAGCAGTCCTGTTGGAATTCAAATCAGTATTTTACAAGGATCTGCTACTGGATCAGCCGCTTACATTGAACGTCATACGCCAACGACTAATGCCAATGGATTAGCCACAATTGAAATCGGAAATGGAACTCCAGTTGCCGGTACTTTTGCAGGAATTGATTGGTCGAATGGTCCTTACTTCGTTAAAACAGAAACTGATCCAAATGGAGGAACAACTTACTCAATTTCGGGGACGAATCAACTATTGAGTGTTCCATACGCCCTTTATGCCGAAAACTCAGGCAGTAACTTTAGCGGGGACTACAACGATTTGACAAATGCGCCGACCAATGTAAGTGCATTCACCAATGATGCTGGATATATTACCAGTCCAAACGACGCTGATAGTGATCCAACAAATGAGATTCAATCGCTTCAATTAACGGGATCAAGTTTGACAATTACTGGAGGAAACACAGTAACACTTCCAGGAGGAGGAAATACACTCGATCAAGCTTACGATCAAGGTGGAGCCGGAGCTGGAAGAACAATCAATGCTGATGCAGGTGAAGTTGAAATCATCGCAACAGGAACAAATGCAGTTGGACTTCGAACAACGAACGCTGGAACAGGAGTTGGTGTACTAGCTAACAACACTGGAGCATCAAATACCTTTTCTACAATTCAAGCTTCCACTAATTCAAACTCAAATATTGCCTCAGCAGTTGTAGGAAACTCATCGGGAGTTGCTTGGGGAGTTAGTGGGCAAGTTCAATCTACCGCAACGGCCGAAGCTGCTGTTTATGGATCAAATCTTCGCACTAACGGCGGTCATGGAGTAATGGGAATTGGTTTTAATGGTACTGTAGGTCAAACGGATTACAGCCAAGGAATGGGACTTTATGGAGAGAATTTTGAAACAATTGCCCCATTAGGAAATGGAATTGGAACTGCTGGTAAAGGATATTATGGTGTATTTGGTGAAGATCGTTATCTGGGATCTGTAGCTGGAGCATATGGAGTTTTCTCAAATGGAAATTTTGGTGCAACTGGAACAAAAACATTCCTTATTGATCACCCGGAAGCTCCAGAAGATAAATTTTTGAGACATTTCTCAACTGAATCTAACGAAGTGTTGAATGTTTACCGTGGAAATATCGAAATTGATGCGAACGGAGAAGCAGTAATTGAGTTACCTTCTTATTATGATGCAATCAATACAAATCCTAGCTATCACTTAACACCAATTGGTGGATTCGCTCAGCTTTATGTTAAGGAAGAAATTAAGGACGGGAAATTTGTCATTGCTGGTGGAACGCCAGGGTTGAAAGTTTCTTGGGCAGTTTATTCTGAAAGAAATGACGCGTATTTACAAACGTACCCAGAACAACGCGAAGTTGAAGTTGAGAAACGTGAAGGGCAAAAAGGAAAATACTTGATGCCTGAATTACACGGAGGATCAGCTGAAGATGCTATTTTCCCGACAACAAATAACGAATTAGTGCAACCAGAAATTAAGTTGAATTAAGATTTTTGTTCAAGTTCTTCAGGGCGTATTCCATTTTCTGGGATGCGCCCTTTGTATTGGAACATAATTTTCTTGATCTCTAAAATATCCTTTTCTGCGTCGCCTGTTGGATCAAATCGACCGTGAAAACCTCCAGTTTTTGTACTATAGTCGATATACGCTATATAAATCGGAACTTTTGCTTTTAGTGCGATATAATAGAATCCTTTTTTCCAATTTGGATTGTAACTTCTCGTTCCCTCCGGTGTGAAAACCATGAACATTTCTTCGCTGTTATTGAAAATTTCAACTGCTTTATCTGTCAAGTTATTTTTTCCTTTTCGATCAACAGGAATCCCTCCCATCGCCTTCAAAATCCAACCTAAAGGTGGCTTAAACAATTCCTTTTTTATTAAATATTTCGCTTTAACACCATAGGATAAGAAAGCCAATCTTCCAATAATGAAATCCCAGTTAGACGTATGCGGCCCCACACAGATAACACACTTATCAACTCCCTCAGGAGTCGTTTTATCAATCTTCCAACCAAACAATCGCAATATAAAGGCTGCAAATTTTCTCATGGTACAAAGGTAATCATTAAACATTTAGATTAATTTTGATCTATGTCACGATTGCAATCGATTCTTACTATTCTCAAGGTAGTTTTTCTACTAGCACTCGCATGGGGAGGAATAACAATTAGTCGATTACTTCTTGTTGAACCCGAAAATCAAAATAAGAATTTTATAAGTGACAATTTAGAGTGGGTAGTTCAATTAGATGGCATGGAATTACTCAAAACCGGCTTCTACGACGCATTAATTCATTCCAATGACGAAGAATTCTTAACCCTATTGCAAGATGTTCTAGAGAAGCGAAAAGATCAAGAATCGGTTAATACAGGTATAGACTTTTTATCAAATACCTACATAGGGAAAGTTAAATCGAAGCATGACATTTTCGTGGCTTACTTCAACCTAAATCGACCTGAAAAATTCAAGGAATTCACTGAATCAATTCGATCGAAGAACATTGAGTGCGCGCAGAAAAACAAGGTAGGACTAATTATATATTCAACTGACGATTTAAAGAAGTCGGGGTTAAATCCTTCTACTCTATTCAATAATTCTTCGAACTACTCCAAGAAGTTTAATCAATCTGAACTTATCCAACTTGAGATCAATAAAGATGATTTTACGGGTAACGCCCAATTCAAAAGTGATCAGTCTGAAATGAATATCCAAGGCCTTTTTTTCTTCCCTGAGCAAGATGCTGAAAAGGAGCGATTAAAACCAGACGGACTTCACATCACAGCATCTATTCCAGGCGCAGCAATCAATGATAGTGTGCAAGAGTTATTGAATCGTTTTATCCCGGGAATTGAAGCTAAAATCTCATCTCTATCGATGAATTATCGCGGAATTGATTTAACTGAGGATAAAAAAATCATGTTTTTACCTGACGCCGATTTTCTTCTTGGATTCGATCGTGAACAAAACATTCACGAAATTTTAATTGAGCAAGATTCACTCGGAAGAATAGAATTACTTGGTCCTTCTACATTTATGTGCGCTGGAAAACTATTTATGTATATGCAGCTAGATGAATCGCATATCTATTTTGGACGAAATCCAATGGAGACAGTTAGCAATGAGGAACATCATTTATTTATCTCTGGAAGCCCTAGTGTCATTACTAAGATGAGTGGTAATACAATGATGCAACGTCTCATTAAAATGTTTCCATCATATCGAGCATCTGAGGATTTATTTGATTCGATGAAGTCCATAGAAATTCAAATGCTGCATGGTGATAAAGGAGAGAAACTGAAAGGTAAAATCGAATTTACCGAAGGAAATCCACCTACTCCAACTATTTTAAAGTTCTTACTCCGAACACGACTAATAGATTGAATTTAGTAGATCTGCAAAATATGAAGGTGCCTCTTTTAATTTGGATCCGTACCACGAGAACATTTCTCCATCTACAAGGACGATTTTAGCTTTTGGATAACGAATCTGTAATTCTGAAATATGTTTTTCCGAAAATGGATATGGTTCTGAACTTAAAAACACAAAATCTGGATTTAGATCAGTAGTAGAAACATCTGGGTAACGATCAATTTCGCAACTATTTATTAACCCACATCGACTTAACATATCATCGACGAAAGTATTTTTCCCAGCAACCATCAACGGTTCGTTCCAAATACAATAAAGTACAGATGAATTCGAATTGATTTTTTTGACAACCTCATCTAGCTTTTGAAATTCAAACTTAATTTCATTCACCAATGTGTTAGCTTCAGTAGATTTGTTAGTCAGCTCTCCGATTTTGAGCATCATTTCGAAAGAATCATCAAGGTGATAAATGTCACTCATCCAAACGGGAGCTACCTTTTTTAACCGCTCGATATCTTCTTTCTGATTTTCCTCTTTATTTCCGATAATCAAATCTGGTTTCAAACCGAAAACCTCATCAAATTTGACCGTTTTTGTCCCACCTACTCGCGTTTTTGAACGAAACCACTCATCAGGGTGAATACAAAACTTAGTAATTCCAACCACCTCATTTTCTAGTCCCAAATAATGCAATAATTGAGTTTGAGATGGTACCAACGAAATAATCCGACTAGGAAAGTCTCCCAATCGGATTACAGAATTCATTTGGTCTTTTACTTCGATCATTTATGCCATTGCAGCAATTAAGTCGTGACGAGTAATGATATGGTGTTTACCATTTTTCAACTCGACCAATACAGCTGTCGTTTGTTTATTAATCAACTTCGAAACTTCTTCTATTCGAGTATCCTCCTTCACTACAGGAAATGCTTCTCCCATAATTCCAGAAATCGGTGTGTCTTTCAACTCTGGTTGATCCATCAATAAATGATAAACAGTAGTATCATCGATTGAACCGACAAACTTTCCGTCCTTCAAAACTGGAATTTGAGAAATTGAATAATCTCTCATTTTATCGATCGCATGAGAAACCAATTCCTCTCCGTACACTGTTACCAAAGGTAAATCTCCATGTTTTGCAACTAATTCACCTGCAGTTTTGAATTCCTCGTCCAAGAATCCACGCTCACGCATCCAATCATCATTGAAGATTTTTCCAACGTAACGTGAACCATGATCATGGAATAACACTACTACTACATCGTCTTCTGTTAGTTGATCTTTCATTTGAAGAATTCCTTTAATCGCTGCACCAGCAGAGTTTCCAACGAAAATCCCTTCTTCTCTTGCCAGTTTTCTTGTGTAAACCGCAGCGTCCTTATCCGTCACCTTTTCGAAGTGATCGATCACATCAAAATCAACATTTTTTGGAAGGATGTCTTCTCCAATTCCTTCTGTGATGTATGGATAAATCTCGTTCTCATCGAAAATTCCAGTTTCGTGATATTTCTTGAAAACAGATCCGTAAGTATCAATTCCCCAAATCTTCACATTTGGATTTTGCTCTTTCAAATATTTTCCAGTTCCAGAGATCGTTCCTCCAGTTCCAACTCCAACAACAAAATGCGTGATTTTACCATCTGTTTGATCCCAAATTTCCGGTCCTGTTTGCTCGTAATGTGCTAAGCGATTCGAAAGGTTGTCATATTGATTTACGTACCAAGAATTTGGAGTCTCAGCTGCCAATCTTTTCGAAACAGAGTAATATGAACGAGGATCTTCTGGCTCAACTGCTGTTGGACAAACAACTACTTCTGCACCAACGGCACGAAGGATATCCATTTTCTCTTTGGACTGCTTATCATTTAAAACACAAATCAACTTATATCCTTTCATGATACAAGCAAGTGCCAATCCCATTCCAGTATTTCCTGAAGTTCCTTCAATTACGGTTCCTCCTGGTTTGATCAATCCCGCTGCCTCAGCATCCTCAATCATTTTAACCGCCATACGGTCTTTTACAGAATTCCCTGGGTTCGTTGTCTCAATTTTCGCTAAAACGGTCGCTTTAACGTCTTTTGTAAGCTTGTTCAATTTCACTAACGGAGTGTTTCCGATAGTTTCAAGAATATTATTGTAGATTTTCATCGATTTGTTCAATTTGAGCACAAAGGTAAGGTAAAGATCAGAGCTAGCCTTGAAACGAACCGAAAAATGAGTTCAGGAACTATAAAATCCCTTTGATTCTGAGAAGAATGACTGTTACGTACGCTACATAAGACATGAAAAGAGCAATTCCTTTCAAACGTCCAATTTTTCGACCAATCCAAAGTACAAGAACTAAAGATAGTGCAATTCCCAGCATCCAGAAGAAATCGAATTCAAGCATACTATTTGACACTTCAATTGGTTTTACCACTGCGGTAAGTCCAATTACTGCGAATATGTTGAAGATGTTCGATCCAATTAGGTTCCCGACAGAAATATCCGCTTGTTTTCTGAATGCAGCAACAACAGAGGCTACCAATTCTGGCGCACTTGTTCCGAAGGCAACTACAGTAACTCCAATGATACTATCCGCATCTGGATTTCCTTCTAACAAAACTTCAGCTATGCCGACTGCTCCATTTACAAACCACTCCGATCCGAAGTAAAGCCCAACAAGTCCAATAATTAAAAACACAGCCGATTTCCAAACAGGAAACTTCATTGCATCTTCAAACTCTCCAGCATCGTCTTCCTCTTCCGCGCGCTTCGTTTTTCGTCGTGAACTGACTATCAAAAATGAAATAAATCCAACTAGAATTAGGAATAAAATAATCCCCTCCCACATCTCAACAACGTTGTCTAGCGCAAAAACATAGAATAAAATCGACGCCAACATCATCATTGGAAAATCAATAATCTTCGTTTGTCGTTCGGCTGCTATTGGAAAGATTAATACCGTTATACCAAGAACCAGCGCAATGTTCGCGATATTAGATCCAACCACATTTCCGATGGCAATTCCTGGATTTCCATCCAAAGCACTCTGTAAACTCACCAATAATTCAGGAGCGGAAGTACCAAATGAAACTACGGTCATCCCTATCACTAAAGGTGAAATCTTAAACGCTGCGGAAAATCCAACTGCTCCACGCACTAAAAATTCACCGCCTACAATCAGCACGAGCAATCCTAATATGAGTAAGAAATAATCCATTCGAAAATTGTGTGAGCTCAAAGATAAACTTTTGACATCGTTAGGGTCTTTTAATTCGTATTTTTGTTTCATGGATTTCGAACTTGTTTCCGATTTTAAACCGACGGGAGATCAACCAGCGGCAATAAAGCAATTAGTTAGCGGACTTGATGAAGGAGTGGAGCACCAAACATTACTCGGTGTTACGGGAAGTGGTAAGACGTTTACGGTCGCTAATGTGATTAAGGAAATCAATCGACCTACGTTGATTTTAGCGCACAACAAGACCTTGGCCGCGCAATTATATGGTGAGTTCAAGCAATTCTTTCCAAAAAATTCAGTGGAGTATTTCGTTTCTTATTACGATTACTATCAACCAGAAGCATATTTACCCGTTACAGGAACTTATATCGAAAAAGATTTATCGATCAATGATGAAATTGAGAAATTACGACTTTCAGCAACCTCTGCTCTGCTATCAGGAAGAAAAGATGTAATTGTAGTTGCTTCGGTTTCTTGTATTTACGGTATCGGAAATCCAAACGAATTCGCAAACAGCATTATCCACCTAAAAGTGGGTGATGTTATCGCCAGAAATAAGTTCCTTTTTCAACTAGTGGAAAATCTTTACTCGAGAGCTTCGGGTGAATTCGACCGAGGAAAATTCCGTGTCAAAGGTGACACAGTTGATATTCATTTGGCCTACGCCGATCATGCTTTGCGTATCGAGTTTTGGGGAGATGAAATTGAATCTATCGCTTCTATCGATCCAAAAACGACGGATACTATTGAGAAGCACGAAGAAATTTCCATCTATCCAGCAAATATCTTTGTGACCAGTCCTGAAACAACCAAAATCGCCATAGAAGAAATTGGTGAGGACATGGTAAAGCAAGTCGAAAATTTCAGAAAGCAAGGAAAAATTGAAGAGGCGGAGCGACTTAAAGAACGTACAACTTACGACTTAGAAATGATTCGGGAACTAGGTTATTGTTCTGGAATTGAGAATTATTCACGCTATTTCGATCGCCGAGAGCAAGGGGAACGTCCATTCTGTTTGTTAGACTATTTCCCAGATGATTTCTTGATGGTTATTGATGAAAGTCACGTGACTGTCCCGCAAGTTCGAGCGATGTACGGAGGTGACCGCGCAAGAAAAATCAACTTAGTCGACTACGGTTTCCGAATTCAAGCAGCAATGGATAACCGTCCACTAAAGTTTGAAGAATTCGAAGGTTTGCTACATCAAACATTATATGTTTCCGCCACGCCAGCTGATTATGAAATCGAAAAATCAGAAGGAATCGTTGTTGAGCAAGTGATTCGTCCGACTGGACTTCTCGATCCATTAATTGAAGTTCGACCGAGTAAAAATCAAATCGATGATCTTATTGAAGAAATGCAAAAGAGAATCGAAAAAGATGAACGTACTTTGGTGACAACGTTGACCAAGAGAATGGCCGAAGAGCTTCAAAAATACTTGGATAAAATCGGAATTCTTTGTCGCTACATTCACTCTGATATTGATACGATCGAGCGCGTTGAGATCTTGCGACAACTGCGTTTAGGGGAATTTGATGTGTTGATTGGAGTGAATTTGCTTCGTGAAGGACTCGATCTACCTGAAGTTTCACTGGTTGCGATTTTAGATGCCGACAAAGAAGGATTCCTTCGTAACGAACGTTCACTGGTTCAGACTGTTGGTCGCGCTGCACGTAATGTGAATGGAATGGTCATCATGTATGCTGATCGCGTTACCGATTCAATGCAAAAAACGATTGACGAAACGGCTAGAAGACGAGCTATTCAGGAAAAGTACAATGAAGAACACGGAATCACTCCTACTCCATTGACAAAATCTAAAGAACGCATCTTGAATTCGACCAAAGTCGCTGATGGTGATGGACCAACCGATTACACCCAATACGAAGACCAAAAAGAAGTTGCCGATCCAGTTGTTCAATATATGTCGCAAGAGCAACTTGAAAAATCAATCAAATACACTAAAAAACGCATGGAGGATGCTGCAAAAGAACTCGATTTTATCGAAGCAGCGCGACTTCGTGATGAATTATTTGCCTTACAAAAACAACTAAAAAAATGAATTTATCCACACTTTTAGGACAGTATCGATTGTTGTCGGTAATGGAAGGAATTTCCTACCTACTCTTCGCACTAACAATGCCTTTGAAATACATTTGGGAGATTGGAACACCAAATAAAATAGTTGGAATGGCTCATGGAGTCTTGTTTATCGCTTTTGTTATTTGGACTATTGTGCTTCACAACGATAAAAAATGGGGTTTTAAAATTACATTGATTGCCTTTATCTGTTCGTTACTTCCATTTGGAACATTTTGGCTCGATCACAAGTTCTTGAAACCACTTCAAAAGAACAGCTAAGGTTCTTCACTTCAATATTTGACTATTTTTGCAGCTATGGATTCAAGAAAACATGTTGAAGTATGCTTTACTCCCGGGCAATATGAATACTTCAAAGATGACTTCGAAATTGTTGTCGTGATCGACGTACTACGCGCTACATCAGCTATTTGTTCGGCTTTTCACAACGGAATTGATTCAATTATTCCAGTTTCAACAATCGAAGAAGCCATCGAATACAAGGAAAAAGGTTATTTGGTTGGAGCCGAAAGAAAAGGTCAAATCGTTGAAGGGTTTGACTTCGGTAATTCACCTTATTCATATATGAAAGAGGAGCTTCGTGGAAAAGAAGTTGTATTAACAACTACAAACGGAACTAAAGCGCTTAACATCGCTAAAGATGCAGAAACAGTGGTAGTTGGATCCTTGATTAATGTTGATGCACTCTGTGAATGGCTTGAAAATCAAGACAAAAATATTCTATGTCTATGTTCAGGTTGGCAAGATAAATTCAACTTGGAAGATACCATTTGTGCTGGAGCCATAAGCGAATACTTAGTCGGAACGGGTAAATTTACTTCGGATGAAGACTCTTCAATCGCGGCAAAATATTTGTATCTTTCTGCTCGTGAGAATTACATGGGTTATTTGAAATCAAGCTCGCATAGAAGAAGGTTGAAAAACTTGAATTTGAATGAAGACATTAAATACTGTCTTACGCCCAACCAAACAGATGTAATTCCGATTTTAAAAGATGGGAAACTGGTTAAACTATAGAGTTTTAGTATTTGTCGGAGCGGCCGCTTTGATGATGGGAGCTTTTAAAACAAGTGAACATCAGAAAAAATGGGGATTTTTCGGTCATAAACGCATCAATCGTATTGCGACTTTTACTTTACCACCTGAGATGTTCGGCTTCTACAAGGAACACATCGAATTTCTTACAGAACATGCTGTCGATCCGGATAAAAGGAGATACGCGGTTGATGGTGAAGCACAGCGACATTATATCGATATTGATCACTACGTGAAAGAGGGACAAGATCCATTTGAAGTCGTTCCTGAACGTTGGAAAGATGCAATCGAAAAGTTCACAGAGGATACTTTGCAAGCGTACGGAATCGTTCCGTGGTACATTCCAGTGATGAAATACCGACTTCAACGTGCTTTTGAAACGAAAAACGTCGATTTAATTCTAAAATATTCGGCTGATATCGGTCACTACATTGGTGATGCTCACGTACCTTTACACACAACTGAGAACTACAACGGACAATTAACGAATCAGAAGGGAATTCACGGTCTTTGGGAAAGTCGCTTGGTAGAAATCAACAGCGAAAACTACGATTACTTCATTGGGAAAGCTGCCTATGTGGAGAATATCAATCGTTTTATTTGGGATGCAGTAAAAGCTTCTCACTACGCGGTCGATTCTGTTTTATCTATGGAATTAGAAGTAACAAATGATTTTGATCCTGATAAAAAATACAGTTTCGAACAAAGAGGTCGTGTAACCGTTTCAGTTTACTCAAAGGAATTTTCTCAAGAATATCATCGACGAATGAATGGAATGGTCGAAAGAAGATTACGTGCTTCAATAGCAGCTGTTGGTTCGATTTGGTACACCGCTTGGGTAGATGCTGGACAACCAGATTTATCAGAATTACAGTACACTCCACCATCAGCTGAATTACTAGAAGAAATGAAATCACTGGACAATGAATTCAGTCACGGTGAACACAAAGGTCGTGTTTGTAATTAGTGAGCGATTCGAGAATAAGTCAACTCTCCTTCAGCATTTTTTCTGATTAAAACTCCTTTTCGACTTTCAACAGTCATCAGCCAATGACGGGCTTCTTTTGGTGAAGGAATCTCTTTTATATTGCGCTTCGCATAAACAACTGTCATCGGATCGATATGACCATCTAACCAAAAAACCACCTCATCATCTGAGGCAACTTCACGAATGAACTCACCTTGCTCCATGAACTCGGCATAGTGATCGCCATTTTGACTGATTTCACCAGGTCGATTTACGAAATAGTAGTTTCCAATTCCTAAAACAACGATTCCCGCAGTGAAGATCAGTTGAACTCTAGAACTAAATTTTGCGAGCAACAAAACCGATCCAATAGCGACAAAACAACTCAAATAAAGCGTTGTGAAATCGTGCCCTGAATAATTCAATAACAACGAATGAAGCATGTAAATCGGTAGCAAACTCATAATAGCAAAAACGCGAAATTGTTTTTTGTCGACTGTACTTTCAGATTTTCCTTTGATGAAGAACAGAGCTCCTAAAATCAATAGTGGAGAATAATTTACGGCATAGTTGAAAATTAAAATCCCAACTTCCTTTCCTTTTTCTGCCCAAAAAGAATGAGTTGCTTCTACTGAATCACTTCCTCGCGCCGCAAAACGCTGAAATAGTTGATCGATATAAACATCGCTCCCTGCTATCGAAGAATATTGAATATACATTAATATCAAACCTAAGGAAGTCCCTGTTAGAATCGCTAAAATTGACCTCCAACCATATTTCTTCCAGTTAAATAGTGACAATACACCCACCGTAATTCCGAAAAATACAGCTAACCAACTTGTATACATCATGAAAAAGCTCATCAAGCCCAACAAGGCATAGTTAGAAGTTTTCTGCGGATTTTTCCAGACACGTAAGAAGATTAAAATACCTCCCAAAAAGAAAAAATGAACGAGCATATCACTCATATAAGTGTTGCTTTGAAACCAAAGTGTCGTTGGTAGGAAAGTATAAATTGCCAAACCTAAAATGGACAGTCTCCGATCGGAAGTGAACCCTTTTATGATCAAGAAAATCAATAAGGACGATAGTAAATGAATCGCCAAATGAAATACCTGCAGACTCAAAACAGTGGCAGAAATCTGAAAAACTGAAAACACAGCGTGCGGTAAAATGTACGCAAACGGTGGATGTGAAGTGTAATAGAAATTCCCTTTTTCATCGTGTAACTGATGAAGAGAAGTCGCATGATTATCAATCCATTTATTCGCTTCACCTCCATAGTTCATTGCCGGACTGAAATTATGTTCAATTGCACCTTCATGTTCCCAAACTTGCAAAACACGCAGTGAAATTGCCGTTACAAATTCATGATGCTTCGAAAGTGGTCGATTCAAATTCGGAACTCGAAGCAGTACACTTAAAATAAAGATCAGTGTGATCCACCCTATTTGCCTTTTCAATGTCATTTCTTCTTACTCGAAGTTGCTTGCGGGTTAAAAGCGAGGCATTGGTCGATCCAAAATTCTAAATCCGATTCATAATCGATGGCCTCAGGTTCAACAAACAAATATCCATTCATTGGTCGCTTCGTCATATCCATTTGTCGTGCGCCCTTTTTCTTTAATAAATCCTTGGCTGCTTCGGCACCGACTCTTGCCATCAATTCATCTTTCACGATTCCAAGGCACATTTTTTCATCAATCATATAGCAAAGTCCGCCCATCATTTTGATTGATCTAAAAGGAATATTTCTATCATTTAAAACCGATTCAATCCGTTCCTGTAAATATTCGTTGTACGCCATGAAATAAAGTTAGTATTTTCGAGAAGAATGTATGAATTAATTGAAACCCTACTTATCACTTAATCGATAACTATGATTGAAATTTCACACCTGCGCAAGGAGTTTGTTCTGAATAAACAGCAGCGCAAAGAACTCAATACGAAAGAAACCAAAGCAATTGCTGTAGACGACGTCAGTTTTACTTGTCAACCCGGAAGAGTGTTTTCACTTTTGGGACCGAATGGAGCTGGAAAAACGACAACGCTTCGCATGCTATCAACAATTTTCAAACCAACGTCTGGTTCAATAAAAATTTGTGGTATTGATGCCGTAGAAAATCCACAAGAAGCGCGAAAGAAAATTGGTTTTTTGACCGGGTCAACTGGACTTTACGCGCGATTAACACCAAATGAGTTGATCAAATACTTCGCGGATCTTTACGGAATTTCAAAAGAAGACTTCGAAGAGCGCAAGAATAGAATGTACGATTTACTCGACATGTACGACTTTCAAAACAAGCGCATTGGTAAGCTCTCAACTGGTATGAAGCAAAAAGTATCGATTACACGAACAATGATTCACGATCCAGAAGTGGTGGTATTTGACGAACCAACCAGTGGATTGGATGTCATCACGGCAGAAAATATCATTAAGCTTATTCGTGATTGTAAAGATCAAGGAAAGACAGTGATTTTCTCTTCACACATTATGAGTGAGGTCGATTTATTGTGTGACGACATGGCCATTATTCACAAAGGAAATATCCTTTTCAACGGAACAATGGAGGAATATAAAGCGCAAATGCAAGCAGAAAACATCACTGCTGAATTCATTCGAATCGTTAACCAAAACAAAACTGCCGCCCTATGATTTTCACGATATTTAAAAAAGAACTAAAAGATACACTTCGCGACAGAAGAACATTGATCATGATGCTGGTTATTCCAGTTCTCATTTTCCCAATCATCCTAAACGTATTTGTTGGAGTTTCCGCCGCTTTCAATAAAGAACAAGCCAGTAAGGAACTAAAAATTGGATTTGTAGGAGATGAAAGTAATTACGTAGCCACCCAATTACAAGCTTTACCCGAAGAAATGGGAAAGAAAAAAGTGATTTTCTACTCAGATACTACTCAATTATTAGACGATTTGAAAAAGGACTCGATACAATTGGGAATGTATGCCGCATCCGACTTTGGAAAGTTAATGCAAGAGAAAAAACCAGCTCCATTGGAAGTTTATTTCAATGCAACAGACCTTGGAATGAAAGAACGTGGTGAAGCTTATATGAAAGTGATCGAAAATTTGGCGAAGCAAGAGCGTTATTTGGATATGGAACTGAACGAAGCAGAATTAACTCCAATCGCTACAACATATAAAAACATCGCTTCGGATAAAGAAATGATCGGAAAATTAGCTGGTGGAATTCTACCTTATATTTTCATCGCATTTGGATTTATTGGGTGTATGTATCCAGCAATCGATCTGTTCACAGGAGAAAAAGAACGTGGAACGATTGAAACTTTGTTGACGACTCCCGTAGCTCGTTGGCAGATTTTATTCGGAAAAATGGGTGTTGTGGTTCTATCTGGATTACTCGCAGCGTCTTTTGCTTTACTCGGACTTTTCTTCTCCATCGAAGTACTGGATATTGTCGAAGACCCAGAATTATTAGGTGTCATCCATAGTGTTCTCAGCGTTGAGTTTGTCTTAATGATGATTGGGCTATTGATTCCATTGACCATTTTCTTTGCTGGTGTAATGATTCCAGTTGCCGTTTATGCGAAATCGTTTAAGGAAGCACAAAGCATTATTACGCCACTTAATATTATCATGGTTCTTCCAGCAATGGTCGGATTCTTCCCAGGAATTGAATTGAACGCAGTTACAGCTTGTATTCCAGTTGTAAACGTGGTACTTTCTACGAAAGAGTTGATTGCAGGAACACTGGATGTTGGACTTCTTGGCTTGAGTTTTGCAGTTATGTTTGCACTAGCGATGATCGCTGTAGCAATTTCCTACAAGCGCTTCGATAAAGAAACTAATGTTGTAATGTAATGAAGTACTTTTTCTCCTTCGTGTTTGCCTTGTTTGTGGGACTGGGGTTTTCTCAAGATCTCAGAATGACTTTTATTGATGATCCGTCACGATGGCAATACGATGGAATGACTTTCAGAACGACCTTCAATAATGATTGGGACAGTTGGCAAGCTGGTGGATATAACATCAAAACGGTATTCTCAAACGATTGGGATAGTTGGGAGATTGGATCAGAAGTGAGACTGCGCACCGTGTTTTCAAACGATTTTGATGAGTGGGAAATTCTTGGTCACGACAAAATAATTCGAGTTAGAACAACTTTCTCTAACGATTTTGAACGCTGGACTATCTCTGGAGATGCAGATGGCTACATCAAAACGGTATTTTCAGACAATTACGAGAAATGGAACGTTGACATTGAAACCGACGGACTCGAAAAAGACATTCGTATCGCTTTGGTTTTCATTGCCATATTCACTGCTTTTCATTTGAATTAGGATTTTAGAAAATAAATTGTTGAAATCATTATATTTGCAGCCGCTCAAGTATTCAACAAATTGATGCTGAGTCTACCGCCTTGGTGGTGAATCCCGATAGTTATCGGGAGGAAGACACAGAGGGAAAGGCCCTGGTGGTGAAATTGGTAGACACGCCATCTTGAGGGGGTGGTGCACTACGTGCGTGATGGTTCGAATCCATTCCAGGGCACAAAAGGGAGAGTTTTTACTCTCCTTTTTTTTTTTTATTTACACGGGCGTGATGGCTCGTCCCGATAACTATCGGGACCATTACAGACAATTAAGAATAGTTTTACTCTTCTTTTTTTATTTACGCGTGCGTGATGGTTCGTCCCGATAGCTATCGGGACCATTCCAGACAATTAAGAATAGTTTTTACTCTCCTTTTTTTTATTTACACGGGCGTGATGGTTCGTCCGGATAGCTATCGGGACCATTCCAGGGCACAACAAGGAGAGTTTTTACTCTCCTTTTTTATTTATATGTGTTACTTTTTAAATCGCTAGAATTGTAAGAGAAACCAATTCCCATTATGCGAGCCATACAACTATTAACTCTGTATACTTCATTAGTAATAACGACGATTTTCACATCGCAACTTCATGCATGCAGCTTCTACAAACTAACAGACAATCAAAAAACAATTGTCGGTGCGAATGAAGATAATTGGCGTTTAGCACCACATATGTGGTTCACTAAATCAACTGAAAGTGAATTAGCTTGTTGTTTTACAGGTTCTCGATCGATTGGAAAAAATAAATATGCCGCACAATCTGGTATGAACGAAGCAGGTTTGGTTTTCTCAAGATTAGCATCCTATCACCCAAAATTGGGTAAGAACGTCAACAAACCAGTGATTCAGCATCCGGATCAGTTTTTAATAGACGTATTGAAATCTTGTAAAACGATTGATGAAGTCCAACAACAATTTGAAAAGTTCAACTTAGACTGCTTTATCCAAGACGTATTTGTTTACGTTCAATCGAATGGCGATTACCTCATTGTGGAACCGTATTCTTTCATCAAAGGCTCCGATCCAACGCTGGTACAAGCCAATTTCTGTCCATCTATTACAATTGAAGCTGACCGAAACAAACAAAACCGCTACAAAGACGGTAAAAATAAAATTGCATTAGGCTTCAACACGAGTGCCGAGTACGCACAAGCTCTTTCCAAAGAAATGCATGTCTGTCGCGACAAAATTGGCGATGGAACACTACTCACTTCCATTTGGGATAGTAAAGAAATGACGGTCACCCTGTACTTCTACCACAATTTTAAAGAGAAAGTTGTTTTTCATTTGCAAGAAGAGTTTCAAAAAGGAGAACACCAATTGGCAGTTGATCAATTGTTCTCTGAAAACCCAGAATTTCAGCAATTAAAAAGTTATATCACGCCATTCAATGCGGATTGGTTGCGCATACTAATTGCCCTCACGGGATTGATTTTTGCTTTATCTGGATTGACCTTCCTAACCACTATTTTCTTTGATCCGAATAAAAAAAGTAAGCTGGCTAGATTAGGAATTGCTGTCTTTCTGTCAATTTCATTTGGTTACATGTTTGTTCTGGCGACGAACCAAAACATCTACTATTTTAGTGCACCTTATCAACATTTCAACTCAAAATTGATCAGCCTATCTTCCTTCACACCCTATTTGCTAATCCTCTTTATCGTCACATTGGGTTATTTAAGACTAAAAACTTCCATTTTTCAGAAATGGAAGCGCTTTTCAAAGGTGCTGTTAAGTATAAACATCGTGCTTTTGGTCGCACTCATTCCACTATTTTTCTATTGGATATTGCTTTAATGATTGGGCGTTCCCTTCGGGCGGGCTGTTTGCGTTACACGGTAACTTGCGACCATCCCTAACGCGATCTTGTACAACCAAAGAAACGTTTCTCCTTCAGTAATGTTGATCAATTGTAATGGCTCTTAAGTAGATTCTGGACCTCGCATTATTCCTACCAGCTTGGAAACGGTTAGCTGGACAACACAATTTTTGGTTGAGTTTGTTAACGGCAAAAAGCGACTTTAGAAGCTTAGTGGCGTGTTACAAATCACAAAAATTGGTTGAACACTAGTAGTTGGAGAGCGCGGGTAGCCTGTAACTTATCGTCAGATTAATACTATATTTAAGTAGTTCCTAGCTTAAAACGATGAAAAAACTAACCATTTTACTTCTTTTCACTTTTATTTCTGTTCTGACTGTTCAAGGGCAAGATCAATTTTTCCGATGGTACGAAAAGGGGGATTCGTTTTATGATCAAGGTGAATTTGAGAAAGCGAAAAAGTGGTATGAACAAGCAATTGCTGCGGATGTCTCTGATCGATTTAAAGGATATCTTAGGTTTAAATTGGCCCGAACTTATTCCGCTGTTGGTCGCACTGACAAATCATTTGAGTTACTTTTTTCTTTGGTTAATCCGGCAGCCCCAACGAAATATATCTATCAATTAGACCAGGAAGTGTTAATGGACGATACTTTACTATCGCCTTTGAAAAAACACGAAATGTGGGATTCACTCATGAACACTGTCGAAATATTCCAGCTTGATATCAATAAGGATGTCGATAATAACCTAGTTCAGCTTGTGGAAGAGATGCGCGAACGCGATGAGAAATACCGTTTAAATATTTTAAGTGTACGAGAAGAATTTGGGAATAACTCTCCAGAAATGGCCACTTTAACGGATTCTATGCTCTACAACGATTCAATTAATATTCACTTGGCCGACAGTATTATCCAAGAACATGGCTGGCCAGGAATTGATTTACTCGGATTTCACAGTCACTTTAGCTTTTTCTTAATCGCGCAACATGCAAAGCTCGAATATCAAGAAAAATACCTCCCCTTACTCCGCGAGAAAGTCCAACAAGGAAAAGTCTTACCTGGAATTCTAATGATGTTAGAGGATAGAGTAAGTTTGCGAAACAATGGTTATCAGCTTTATGGTTCGCAATATTGTCGAGATTTAGAAACTGACGAATACTATTTTTGTCCAATTCTCGATCCTGAATTCCTCAATCACCGTCGTCATGTAATCGGACTTGGGACTTTTGAAAAAGAGCTTGAACACTCTGGAGAGGAATGGGATTGGAAAGCTTATGAGAAGCAACTCCCAAAATACATGGAGATTTATCAACGTGACAAACCCAGAGAATATTAATTAAAAAGCACTCTCCCCTGTCTCCACAAAGGTTTTGAAATGATCTAAATAGATTTGCGACTGTTTTTTGAAGGCTCCAGGCATCAACCATTGCATGATTTTCATGGCTCCTTTCATTTGGAACTCGTTATCCGTTCGGTAGCGCGTTTTTCCATCTTCAGTTGGTTCGAAGTAGTTTTTAACTTCGTTCCAAACGCCTTTCGCTTCATACGTAGCAGTGAATTCCCTTGGTAGATCATACACTTTGAGTGTTTCAATCATTTCGACCTTGCGTTTTCCCATGTCGTATTTCAGCTTGTATTTTGAACCAATGGCCTTCTCTTCACCTTCGATCAGCTCCATGGAAACAAATCCCTTTTGCCATTTTGGATAATTCGCTTTGTCCTCAAACTTCTCAAGCACTTCATCGATTGGCTTGTCAATAATTGTCTCAACTGAATATTTCATAGGAGCAATTTAGTTGAATTTTGGGAATAAAAAAAAGGTCGCCAAAAAGACGACCTTTGAATGTTATTTGGTTCAGATTAAAGTAATCCGTCCAATTTAGAAGTCAACTGTGCTTCAGGTACTGCTCCAACTGACTTATCAGCTACTTCTCCATTTTTGATGAACAATACAGTTGGGATGTTACGAACACCGAACTGAGCAGATACACCTGGATTTTGGTCAACGTTTACTTTACCGATTACTGCTTTTCCATCGTAATCTCCAGCCATTTTCTCAATTACTGGTCCGATCATACGACAAGGTCCACACCATTCAGCCCAAAAGTCAACCACTACTGGCTTATCTGATTTTAATACTAGTTCTTCAAAATTTGCGTCTGTGATTTCTACTGCCATTATTTTCTTTTTTTCTGATTATTCTAATCCTTACGGATAAAGTTAACTCATTCATTTAGTTGACAACAACTTTGCCAAAAAAATATTGATGTCATCTTGTCATGCTAACTAATTAGCAACGCGCATTTTTTTGACTGTTTTCTGGTTGTCCGTCTTCAAGCAGTAGAAATATTCACCATTTTCCAAGCGATTGGAATCGAAGCGAATAATGTTTCCTCCAGCGTGACATTCTTTCGAAACTACCTCCATTACCTTCTCCATATCAGCGTCTAAAATCAACAATTGATAATATTTCGGCTTCGCTGAAGTAAAATAAAACTCAACCTCTCCTCTGCTTGGTTGCACTTCAAGTCCGTACAACACACAATATTCTTCTTGAGAGACGCTACCTTTTCCTAAAAAGCGCAACAACTGTCTGTATAGAATCACCACCACTAAAATGATGAGACTCACCCACAAAATTCCTTTTAATGTTTCTACAATTGAAAATCCAAAAAGTATCATACTACAACGAAATTAATCCTTCAATTTTCTCGGCTTCTTTATACTTCGCGATGATAGAATCAACATCTAACATCATTTCTTTAGCCGTCACACTCACATATTTTCCCGTTTTCGATTGGTTGTAAGCTAAATCAACCGCATTATCGAAAAGTGCTGTAGTTCTTGCTATCAGGTCCGATTGATTAGGAACAATGAATTTAAACATGAAAACTCCGGGCCATTCTTGGAGTTCCAATTGTTCTTTTAGCTTATCATATTTATCTCCCATAATCATTTAATTCGGACTGCAAATTTAATATTATTTGATGGCTTCTCTTCATTGTTTAACATGATTTGTCAATTGTAAATTCCTTATTTTTGGTTTTGAATTAATCTTTATGAAAAATCCATTTTCTCTCATTTCACTGATTGTCGTTTTCGCCGTTCTTTTTGGATTTCGATACACTAACACGACGCAATCGAGTGGCCAACGCATGATGTTTACTGAATGGGATGGACTTGGATACTACATGTACTTGCCTTCGGCTTTCATCTATAATGATTTTACGGAGTTAAAGTGGATGGATAAAATTGATTCGACTTACCACGTAACTGGTGGAGCGCTTTATCAGTCGAATATACATGATAACGGAAACTACGTCAATAAATACTTGGGAGGAGTTGCGATTCTCGAATTACCTTTCTTCACCATTGGTCATATAGTCGCACTAAATTCTGATTATCCAGCAGATGGATTCTCACCACCTTATCAATATGCATTGGCTTACGGAGCATTATTGTACACTTTCCTCGCATTATTACTCTTACGAAATATTCTTCTTCGCTATTTTGATGATCGTTCTGTAGGCGTTTCGATGATTTTATTGGTTTTGGCATCTAATCTTATTCAGTATACAAGCATCGACGCGGGAATGAGTCATGTTTACATTTTTCCATTGTACGTAATCATCCTGTATGCAACATTGAAATGGCATGAAAAACCTTCAATTCGAATGGCTGCGTTAATTGGGTTGACGATTGGACTTGCCACTATTTCTCGACCAACAGAGTTAGTTATGTTGTTTATTCCATTATTGTGGGGAACGAACACGAAGGAGAAAAGTAAAGCGAAATGGGCGTTGGTGAAAGAAAATAAATCTCACTTAATCTGGGTGCTTCTTTTCGGGCTGATCGGAATTCTTCCTCAGTTGATTTATTGGAAAATGACTTCAGGAAGCTTTGTGTACAATGTAGGAAGCAGCTGGCGATTTTTAACTCCTTATTTCCGAAGTTTATTCGGTTGGGAAATTGGTTGGTTTATTTACACTCCGATCACGATTTTCTTTATCATTGGGATGTTTTTCATCAAACAATTTCCCTTCAAAAAGTCAGTCATCACTTTCTGTTTACTAAACATTTGGATCATTATTTCTTGGGCTGACTGGAAATACGGAGCGACTTATTCATCTCGTGCATTATCGCAGAGCTACCCGATTTTTGCTTTACCCTTCACTGCTTTTATTTCCAAAGTAAATACAACTAAATGGAAATACGTGTTCTATGCAATTGGAACTTATTTAGTTTTTGTGAATATGTTCCAGATCAACCAATACGGAAAAACAATTCTTCATTATCGTGATATGAATCGCCAATACTACGGTCGAATTTATCTCAATAGCAATCCTTCGCCTTTGGACATGAGTTTACTCGACAACGACATGGTGATGGATGCAAGCGACTATTCGCAAGTGAATACATACCTATTTTCAGACACAAGTGGAGCTAACGAATACTATCAAGTATCAAAGAAGATTGAGTTAAATGCTGGAAATTGGCTAAGGATTAATGCTGATGTTCAAGCTGAAATTGGATTCGACAACAGTTATTTGGGCGCGCGAATTATTCAACAAAAAGACTCTCTTGAGCGATCAATTCGATTGTTCAGTCCGATTAGTTTTCCGCAACAAAATAATCCCTACGAATTCCATTTAGAGGTGCCAGAAAATATGAATGGAGCGACAGAATTACAGGTATTTATTCGATCTAATGGTTCATTTAAAGGAAGTATTTCGAACATAAAAGTGGACAGATTTCAATAAATTATTCGGAATACTCCAGCCACAATTGAAGTCGTTTTGCCTCATTTTTTAGCGGATGATCGCTTGACAAACCATTAATTTCTTCGAAAGATTCCACTTCGATTGCCTTTAGAACATCCATTGGATCAGGTTCTTTGCTCAACAAAACTTCAGTGGTTACATCTGACACATCAACTTTCGTCCATAAAGAAGCGTAGCTTTTAACTAAATCCAGCTGAATTTGACTCAACTGGATCAATCCTTCAACTGAATTAACCAAAGAAATAGCTCGATTCAATTCTCCTCGTTGTTGATAGTATGAATTAACCGAAGAACGTAAATTCTGATCGTCTATTTTTTTGACTTCAAACGAAATTTGGTCAACCGAGATTTCTTCGAACACAGCAATCGCCTCTTCCAAACGACGCAATTTTCGGTACTTCGCCTCCCACAATTTTCGAACGGGTGTTCTTGTGATGTAAAATTGCTTTATCTCGAAAAGGGCATCTTCAAAAGCATCCAATGCATCATCTTGATCTTCAATATTTAGAATTTGAAAAGCTTCTTCCTTGGAAATCATTTCTCTTTCGCTTCTTTATTCTTTCTCATTCGAATGTTGAGCACTTCAACCAACAACGCGTAAACTAAACCGAAGTAGATGTATCCTTTCGGAATGTGCTCACCAAATGCCTCTGCCACCAAGATTACTCCAATTGCGACAAGGAAGCTGAGCGCGAGCATTTTAATTGTTGGTCGTTCACTTATGAAATCAGAAATTGGCTTGGCAAAAATCATCATGACGATCATTGAAACTATCACTGCTGCATAGATAATGATCATTGGATCATGCCCCGTCTCCTTCGCCAAATTATTCGTCATACCAATTGCTGAGATTACAGAATCGAGACTGAAAACCATATCAACCAAAACGATTTGCGTGATTATAGCGGAAAGTTTATTTTTTTTAGGACTAACTTCCTCTTCTTTACCTGTTACACTGCTGTGCATTTCCTTGGTACTTTTGTAGATCAGAAAGAGTCCACCCATTAACAAAACCAGCGATTGGCCTGAAATTTCCTTTCCAAAAACTTCAAACAAAGGTTCGGTCATCTGCATGATAAACGAAACGACTGTAAGTAGCATCAATCGAACAATCAGCGCAAGACTTAGCCCAATATTTCGCGCTTTTCTTTGCTCATCGCCTTTTAGTTTATCCGAAATAATCGATATAAAAACAATGTTATCGATTCCTAGAACGATTTCTAATAAACTTAAAATCAAAAAGTAAACGATTCCGTCCCAAGTTCCTAAAATTGTAAAGTCTAAACTCATTTTATTTCCTTATTTACTCAGCTCCTTTTGCTGCAGCGAAGAACTGGTCAAGTATTTTATTATTTTCTTCTCTCGGTGTGAAGATTTCCATCAATTTTGGCGACTCAGAATCTTCTTTGAAGAATGCCTCCATTTGATTCTCAATTTCTTCAAAGTTAATCGCACTCACGTACTCAACACCGTGTGCTTTACAAATATGTTCAGCTTTTGTCTGGTGTTTTGCCTCGAAATAGCGCTCTAATTGATCAGATTCTCTAGGACCATTAATGATTCTGAAAATTCCTCCGCCTTCATTATTAATCAAGAATATGCGCAGGTTCTTTGGTAAATGAGCTGACCATAAAGCGTTGCTGTCGTAGAAAAACGACACATCTCCCGTGAGTAAAACATGTAGTCCATTTCCGCTCAATGCCGCTCCGCAAGCTGTACTCGTACTTCCATCAATTCCACTTGTACCGCGATTTGCGTAATACGACATACTTGGAATTGGATCAAAAAGTTGACAGTAACGAACCACTGAACTATTCGACATGTGTATTTTCGCTGATTCCGGAATAAAATCCAAGACCAACTGAAATACGGACAAATCAGAATAAGGAACAGTCATTAAAAACGGTTCCAATCTGGCTTGCACTTCAAAGTCACGTTGCTTCCATTTTGCACCAAAATTAGATGTTGGAAGTCCGGTTAAGTGATCATTTAAGTGTTTTAAAAAGTCAACTGCGGACATCTCAAAAGATCTCGTCAATTTTCGATAAGTATCCATTTCTGGAAAATCGAATCCAACTTTCCAGTGATGCTTCACATTGCTTTCTCTCAAGAATTTCTTAATCCTCTTTGAGATAATAGCTCCGCCTAAAGTGATCAACAAGTCCGGTTGAAAAGCCTCAATTTCATCTGGCGAAATCGCCGCTAGGGTTCTATCAATACAATGCACCCAACGTTGATCGTATAAATTCGATGTGTTCTCTACAAGAATTGCCACAGAAGGATCGTCTCCCAACACTTTGAGTGCATTTTTTACCGCCAATTGTTTGTCTAACTGGCCGACTAAAATCATTTTTCGTTCTGAATTCGACCAGATTTCTTTCATCTGTTCTAACTCTGATTCAGAAATTATTTCACTCTTAGAGTTCAGTTTTTCCACCTGAAATTCTTCCATTTCGTATTCAGCCGTCCCATACAACGGCTCTGTGAGTGGAAAATTAAAGTGAATTGGTCCGGTCCAATTCGTTAATGCCGCTTCAAAAGCCTCTTTCACTGTTGGTTCAATGTCCGAAGGACAAGAAATAGTTTCAGGAATACTTCCCTCCCACTGAATGTGATTGGTATACACTCCGGTTTGAACGATTGTTTGTCCATCTCCGTGATTCACCCATTCCTCAGGGCGATCTGCACTCAAAACCACAAGCGGAATTGATCGATAATAAGCTTCAGAAACTGCAGGATAATAATTCAACATAGCCGACCCTGAAGTACAGACCACAGCAACAGGTTCACCTGTTTCTTGCGCCATACCTAACGCATAAAACGCAGCAACTCTTTCATCGTGAATCACAAATGTTTCGATAGCCGGATGTTCATCCAAAGCAATTACCAAAGGAGCATTTCGTGAACCAGGAGAACAGACTACTTTTTTCAGTCCGTATTTAGTGCACAAATGAACAAAATGTGCAATTCCCGATTTATTAGTTGAGCGAATTTCTTTCACGGTACAAAACTACAAGTTTTCGATCACCTTTAGGAGGGTTCGTGCTTTATTTTCGGTCTCTTCCCATTCATTTTCTACCACAGAATCCTTCGTAAAACCACCGCCCAAATAAAGCGCAATTTTATCTTCGAAGATTTGAGCGCAACGCAAGTTTACATATAGATTAGCTTCAGTTCTGTTTACTTCTCCGAGAAAACCTGTGTACAACGATCTATTTTTCCCTTCAATTTGATTAATTAAGGCGATAGACTCTCGTTGAGGTAATCCACTAACAGCAGGAGTTGGATGCAATCTTCTTGCAACTTCCAATGGTTCATTGCCACTAAGCACGAAATTAAATGAAGACTTCAAGTGCTTAACAGGACCTGCGATGTGTTCAATGGGACCTTCTACGTCAATTGTTTTGATGTTTATCGATTCAAGGCGTTCTTGGATAAACTCTTGAACAAAGTATTGCTCTCGTTTCTCTTTATCTCCCCAATCGTTATTTTCCTCTGATTTCTTCGTGCCAGCAAGAGCAACGGTGTAGCCTCGTTCATTTTTGGCTTCAACCAAAGGCTCTGGTGTTGCCCCAATCCACGTTCCAAAGTGAGAACTCGAAATCAAATAGACGAATGCATTTGGATAAGTCTCGCAGAGGGCGTCGAAAAATAAATGAGCGTCCACTGATTTCTTAACGAATTTGACTCTTGAGAAAATTGCCTTTGACAAACCACGTTCTATGATTTGATCTCGAAATTCGGTAGCATTTCTAAAATAGTCATCTTTACTCAATTCCTTCGGAACCTCTCTACAATAATGAAATTGAGAGTTTGTTTCATTTTCATCTTCAACGAAGAGGTAGGATTTGTACTTATCGAATGAATAGACAACAAAACCATCTACTGCTTCATTACCTAAAGTCGCAGCAAAAACTCCTTTTTTTTCATTTTTTTCAGTTCCAGGAAATCGATATTTGAGAACATCCATCATTTTCTATCGATAATCATTACCGTTAAACGACCTGTACAGATGAGTTTATCCGTTGCTTCATCGAAAATATCCACTTGCCAAACGTGAGTTCGACTACCTCCATGAATTACCTTACCGATTGCTTTTACTGAGCCAGACTTCAAGCCTCCAACGTGATTGGCGTTGATTTCAAGTCCCACCGGTGCCTGTTTTTCCGTATCAATCAACAATACCGATCCCATTGATCCTATTGTTTCTATTAAAGCGGCACTTGCACCTCCATGCAACAACCCCATCGGTTGATGTGTCCTGTGATCCACAGGCATAGTTGCTACCAAGTAATCATCCCCTAACTCCACGCACTCAATTCCGAGTTGCTCCATCAATGTGTTTTTATTCAACGCATTGATCATCTCCAGTGGTACTTGTCTTAATTTCATACTACTAATTTAGTATTCTGTCCAATTTTTAACAACATTCCATCGTTGATCATTCACTAAAAAGTTGACAACTAAGGGGCGATTTTCTCTTAAATTTGCTTTATGATATCAGAAAACACCAGCTTATTACCATATAATACTTTCGGCATCGATGTGAAAGCCAGTAAGTTTGGGCGATTCTCATCCACTGAGGAATTACATGCACTTCTATCTCACAGAGGCAAAGAAGAAAAATTGTTAATTCTCGGTGGCGGGAGTAATGTTTTGCTCACAGAGGACTTTGAAGGGCTCGTTATCCGGAATGAAATCAAAGGATTTGAGGTTATTTCTGAAGATGAAAACACCGTTGATATTAAAGTTGGAGCTGGTGAAGTATGGCATGAATTTGTTCTTCAATCGATAGAAAAAGGATATGGTGGTGTTGAGAATTTATCCCTAATCCCAGGAAGTGTTGGTGCCAGTCCGATGCAGAACATTGGTGCGTACGGCGTTGAAATCAAAGATGTATTTGTTTCGTTGGAAGCTTATCACATTGAATCGGGAGAGGTCCATACATTCGATAAAGAATCTTGTCAATTCGGTTACCGAGAAAGTGTTTTTAAAAGAAGATTGAAAGGTCAGTACATAATTGTTTCTGTTACATACCGCCTGACGAAAAATCATTCTCTCAATACAAGCTACGGAGCGATTGAGGCTGAACTAAAAGAAAGAGGAATTAATAACCCAACAATCAAAGATGTTAGCGATGCTGTAATTGCGATTCGTCAGAGTAAATTGCCAGATCCAAAAGAAATTGGAAACGCCGGAAGTTTCTTTAAAAATCCTGTTGTAGAGAAAAGTGTTTTGGTTTCAATTCAAGAAAAGCATGAAAATGTACCGAATTATCCTGCTGGAGACAAGGTTAAATTAGCCGCAGGATGGTTAATTGAGCAGGCTGGGTGGAAAGGAAAAACATTCGACACTTTTGGTGTACATAAAAAACAAGCATTGGTTCTTGTAAATTATGGAGGATCCAAAGGTCAATCAATATTGGATTTATCGACTCAAATTATTACTGATGTAAAGTCGAAATTTGGAGTTGAATTGGAACGAGAAGTGAATATAATTTAGTGTCTCGACAATGCTCGACAACTATTATCCCAATAAAGCTTGATTCTCAAACCACAAATCCCGCGTTAGGGATAAGAGCGGCACCTTGTAAAGCGGATAGCCCGACCCGCAAGGGAACGCCCAAGCCTTTCGGTTAATCCCAATCATCTCCGAACTCTTCGTTCGCTTTTTTGATAAGTTTTTGCCAATCGTTTGAACCATCATCGGTATCTTCCAAGATATTACTGTATTCTGACTTTGAAAGTTCATAGCGATCGATTTCATCTCCTGTGTACTCTTCAATATCTTCTAACAATTGTTTTTCTTCTGGAGCACAAAATGAAATTGCCTGACCTTTGTTTTTTCCGCGTCCTGTTCGACCACAGCGGTGAACATAATTCTCTGGATTCTCTGGTAAATCGTAGTTCACTACAAAGTCGACGTTCGGTATATCAATACCACGGGCGGCAACATCCGTTGTGATTAACAATTTATTCTCTCCATTTCTGAATCGATCCAAAATAGCAAAGCGATCTTGTTGTTCTAGTCCACCGTGCATTGCTTCAGCTTCCACATTCACTCGTGCCATAGCAGCAACTACGCGATCCACACGTACTTTTGTTCGAACAAAGACAACTCCTTTTTTATCAGGATTTTCCTTCACGATGTTTTCGAGGAAGAAACGTTTATCGTCCATATCAACAAACGTAACCGAGTGGTCGATAGTCTTTGCAACTGGATTTTTCGGTGAAATTTGAATTCGGATTGGGTTTTTCACCACATCGTAGGCCATCGACTTGATCTTCTTCGAAATCGTTGCTGAGAAAAACAGTGTTTGGCGTTTTTGCGGAATATGCCTCAATACATCTTTGATGTCCTTTGCAAATCCCATATCCAGCATAAGATCCGCTTCATCGAGTACCAAAAACTTCACGTAAGAGATATCCAATTCACCTTGTGAAATTAAGTCGAACATACGCCCTGGGGTCGCCACCAAAACATCAATTCCATTATTCAGCGTTTTAATTTGCTGATCCTGTCCCACTCCACCGAAAAGTCCAAACGTTTTCACGCGCGTCCTCTTTCCAATTTCTCGGTAAACATTTGCAATCTGCTTCGCTAATTCGCGGGTTGGCACCATAACTAGGCAAGAAACACCAGATTTTCGTGCGTATTTTCCTTTTGATTTTTGGATACGATCGATGGTTGGAATCGCAAACGCAGCAGTTTTACCTGTTCCTGTTTGTGCGATAGCAAACACATCCTCTCCATTCAAAATAGGACTAATTGCTTTATATTGGATATCTGTTGGACGTTTAAATCCAAGCACATCCAACTGCTGTTTTATTTCATCCGATATAGGGTAGTCGACAAATTTCATAATACAAATGTACAGAACAAAAAAATGTCCCGCTCGATAGAAACGGGACATTCACAAATAAGTTTCTTTGATTAACCTTCAACTAATTCAGAAGGAACCAAAATACGTCCACAGTGCTCGCAAGTAATTACTTTTTTCTTCACTTGGATATCCAATTGACGTTGTGGTGGAATCTTGTTGAAGCATCCTCCACAAGAATCACGATCAACAGGAACTACTGCCAATCCGTTACGTGCATTTGAACGTAGACGAGTATATGCTGCTGCCAATCTTGGCTCAAGCTTTTTCAATGCTGTAGCAGACTTTTTCTCTAATTTCTCTTCTTGCTCTTTTGTTTCCGCGATGATTGCATCTAACTCAGACTGCTTAGAACTTAAGTCCTCCGCTCTGAAGTTACGACGTTCTTTTGCTTCTTCAAGAACTTCTTTCTTGTTTGCGATTTTCGCTTTCGTTTCTTTCGAACGTTTTTCGTTCAATTTAATTTCCAACTCTTGGTATTCGATTTCTTTTGCAAGCGATTCGAATTCACGGTTGTTTCTTACATTATTTTGTTGCTCTTTGTACTTAGCAATCGCCGCTTCAGCATCTTTATTTGCATTCTTGCGATCTGAAATCTCCACTTCCATCTCTTTGATTTCGTCTTCGATTTTAGCGATTCGCGTATCCAAACCAGCAATTTCATCCTCTAGATCCTGTACCTCAAGTGGTAATTCTCCACGTATTGTTCTAATTCTATCGATTTCTGAATCAATAGATTGCAAACGATAAAGACTATCAAGCTTCTCAGCTACTGTCATTTCATTCTTCGTTGCCGCTTTTGCCATGAGCTAAAAATAATTTATTGGGTTTGTATTTACCTCCGTTAAATGAACCGCAAATGTAGTGAAATTTTTCTTCAAAATCTCAGCTAAACGATTCGAAGTAAATTGTTCACTCTCAAAATGTCCGATATCTGCGATAATAATTTGGTCTTCTGCATCAAAAAACTCGTGGTACTTATAATCTCCAGTGACAAAAATATCAGCACCAGATCGCTTTGCATTATTTAATAAAAAGCTTCCTGCACCACCACAGTATGCCACCTTTTTAATTTCTTTATTGAACAGTTTTGTGTGACGAACAACTCCGCATCCGAAAGTACTCTTCAGTTTTTGAAGAAAGTCATGCTCACTTAAAGCTTCTTCTAATTCTCCAACCATTCCGCTTCCCTCGTAAGGATTTTCGTTTTCCACCGCGTAAATTTCATAGGCTACTTCCTCATACGGGTGCGCTTTTTTCATAGCATGAACTACTGAATTTACTATGTGTTTTGAAACGAGTACTTCAATTCGAACTTCATCAACTTCACTTCTTTCGCCGACACTCCCCTCAAAAGGATTTGCTCCTTCCATTGGCTTGTACGTACCTTTTCCGTGAATATTGAAACTAGCTTCTTTGTAATCGCCAACACGACCTGCACCAGCATCGAACATAGCATTTCGAACTGCTTCAGCATGGTGATTTGGGACAAAAACAACCACTTTTTGGAGGACTTCGAACTTTGGTGCTAATACTTTTAAGTTAGTCAGTCCTAATCGATTTCCAATTTCGAAGTTAACGCCAAAGCGATAATTGTCTAGATTCGTGTGAATGGCATAAATGGCGATATTATTTTGAATCGCCTTGATGACAGTTCGCTCCACATAGTTTTTACCATTCAACTTTTTCAAGCCTTTAAAAACAATCGGGTGGTGCGCAATTATCAATTCGCATTTTTTCTCAATTGCCTCTTCGACAGTAGATTCAATACAATCTAACGACAACAGAACATTTTTCACTTCGTGGTTAGGGTCACCTACAATCAATCCACTGTTATCATACGATTCCTGGCTGCTTACAGGCGCCAACCCTTCTAAATAGTGAGTTATTTCTCTGATTTTCATTCTAAAGCGTTCTCGTCAGGCCAAATGTAATCCCCATTGCTCTACCAAAGTGATTATACGAATCAGTAACCGTGTACGAATCAGTTATTTGGTAACGATATTCTGGCATTGCATAAATCGACCAAGCATTTCCAAGGTTCAGTTGACCACCAACATTCAACACTAAAGCTAATACAAATTGTGAATAACCATTTCTGAACTTATAAGTTTCTGAATAGGAATTATTGGTAGGGTCCGTCCATTCTTGATCTTGTCGATACTGAAAAAACATCTGCGGAATCACACCTCCTCCAGCATAAAAGCGGAATTGATTTCCAACCGTGTAATAAAGTTTGATTGGCATTCCAACGTACGAATACGAAGTATTGTAACTAAAAGTAGAATCCGTTCCTTCAAACAAATAGCTTTCTCCATTACGCAAAAATGAAAGCCCACCTTCCCAGCTTAAATGCTCTAATGACCTCTGGCGAAACCCCAATCCGAACGACCAAATATTTAAATTCGACTCAAATTCTCTTTCACCCAAAGGATCACCAAAAAGCCCCTCGTTGATGGATAAATCTCTATTCGTAACAGACCAGTTCGAATAAATAATAAACTCATCTGAACTTGTCTGAGTATCTGACTTTAACTCCTTTACCTTTTGCTTATCTTTTTTAGAGCTGCTTTCATTTGAAAGTTCAATTTGACCGAAAATCGCCCCAGAAGAAATCAGCATTATTGTGAGCAATAAGAACTTAGTGTGATTTTTCATTTCGTTAGTTTATCTCACAAATATCGGAAAAATGAAGCGTTTTATCACTACCGATTAATCAATGAGATTGGCTATTTTTGACTTAAATGAGGCAATTCAATCAAATCGTCCCTAACGTGATAAAATCATTATTCCTTCAGCTTCTGATAGTTGCTGGTGGACTAATAGTCACTCGAGTGATCTTTTACGTTTACAATTCATTACTCTTCTCGTCTGTCACACTAAATGATTTCTTCTTTGGAATTTGGCTCGACATTATAACCTTATGCCTTTTCTTTTTCCCCTACTATACTTTGTACCTTCTACCTATACCTATTCATGGTTACAAATGGCATAAAAAGTTATTTGAGGTTGGATTTCATACAATTAATTCCTTCCTGCTCATTTCCAATTTAATTGACGTAGCTTACTATCCGTATACAATGAAGCGCTCTACAAGAGATGTTTTCGGTCATTTATTTCTGGACAATGACTTAAGCTCACTCTCCGGTTCCTTTCTGTGGGATTTTTGGTGGTTACTTCTCACTTTTATCATTCTTTTTATCACAGCTTACTTTTTATACAAGCGAATTGAAAAACCAAAGGAAATTTTATCTGATAGTAAACTAAGTTGGATAAAAAAAAGAACTGTAACCTTCTTTGTGATTGTCCCAGCGTTATTTTTAATCGCCCGAGGTGGAATTCGACCTAAACCAATAGGAATAATTGATACGGTTCTTATTGCAAGCTCTCCTGAAAATGCGGAATTCATCCTCAACACTCCTTTTTCGCTATTAAAAACCGTGGCTGTAGAATCGATCCATACACCACAGTATTTCTCTGAAGAAGAAGCCAAAAAGTACTTTAATCCGGTCAAAAAAACATCAGCTTTAAATGTGTTGCCCGACAATACGAATGTAGTTATTATCGTACTAGAGAGCTTTGGAATTGAATACGTTGGTCACTACAATGAATCAGCTCAAAACACTCCATTCTTAGACAGCCTTCTGAATGAATCCCTCACGATCGAATATGCATTTGCCAACGGAAAAAAATCTGTCGACGCTATTCCTGCGATTGTTTCATCAATCCCTTCATTGATGAATGAACCTTTTTTAGCATCGAGTTACGCTAACAACCGACTTGAATCAATTCCTAAATCCTTAAAAAAGAACAACCATACCAGCGCATTCTTTCACGGAGCAACCAATGGATCGATGCGCTTTGATGCATTTGCTAAACGAGTGGGATTCGGACATTATTTCGGTCGAAATGAATACAATAATGATCAACATTACGATGGGACTTGGGGAATTTTCGACCATTACTTCAATCCATGGAGCGCCAAAAAAATGTCTGAATTAAAACAACCATTTTTCAGTTTGCTTTTTACAGTTAGTTCGCATCATCCATACACTTTACCGGAAGATTTCATCGAGCATCAAAATCCAAAAGGAACTCAAATCGAAAAATCCATTCAATACGGCGATTTTTCATTGTCTAAATTCTTCGAAGAAGCGCAACAACAAGCTTGGTTTGACAACACGTTATTTGTGATCACCGCAGACCACTCTCCCAATTGTGAAAAGCCCATATATTGTAAAAGGTCGCACCTCTATCGAACCCCTTTAGCATTCTTTCATCCGAATGTCAAATTAGACTCACTACCTGCATCTAAAATTGCTCAACAGACTGACATATTTCCTACAATTTTGGAATTATTGAATATCGAAACTGAAATCTATTCCGTGGGCGAATCGATCTTTTCTAAAGGGAAAAAAGGTGTGTTAAATTTCAATAGAAATAGCTTCTATTACTTTAAAAATAATCACTTGTTAACTTTTTATGATGGAAAGGCACAAAAATTGATTAACTTTACTTTAGACGATGAGATTGAAATCGACTCTCTTGAAGCATTTCCAGAAGAAGTTGCGCAAAGTGAAAAAGAAATCAAGTCGTTAACACAACTATTTTTCAGTGACTTAAAAAAGAATGTCACATGGAGGGAATAAAGCAACACATACGATTCATAATTAATCCAATTTCTGGTATTAGCGACAAACGCAATATTCCAGAGCTGATTGAAGAACACCTTGATAAAGATGTTTACTCGTATGATATTGCCTTCACAGAATACCGAAATCACGCGAAGGAATTAGCAATACAAGCCGCAAAGGACAAAGTTGATGTTGTATGTGCTGTAGGTGGAGATGGATCAGTTCACGAAGTTGGAACAGCCTTAATTAAAACAAATGTCAAATTAGCTATCATTCCAATTGGTTCTGGAAATGGATTAGCTCGTCACTTGAATATTCCATTGAATGTGAAAGACGCGATTTTGTGTATCAATGAAGGTAGCGCAATTCAAATGGATACCGTTAAAGTTAACGAAAGGAGATTTTTAGGTGTTGGAGGTTATGGATTCGATGCTGTTGTTGCTTCTGCGTT
The DNA here is from genome assembly GCA_964219255.1 of Henriciella pelagia. Taxonomy (GTDB): domain Bacteria; phylum Bacteroidota; class Bacteroidia; order Flavobacteriales_D; family Crocinitomicaceae; genus UBA4466. The sequence goes on along the minus strand of CAXPPC010000006.1, from coordinate 362,627 downwards.
TGATAAAGGTCCCAAAAGAGGACTTAGAGGTTATATTATTACAGTGATCAAAGAGTTTTTCCGCTATAATCCGTTAAATGTATCAATCGATGTTGATGGAAAAGTAAAAACCTTGCCTGTTGTACTTTGCACAGTAGCTAATTCATCTCAGTTCGGAAATGGATTTACTGTTTCTCCAGAATCTGATGTGACAGATGGTGAAATCGAGTTGTGCATCTTAAAACCATTCAAGATTTGGTCAGCCCCTTCGATCGCCTTGGATTTCTTCAGAAAGAGAAGTCATAAGTCGCGTTTCTCTGAAATTATCCGTTTCAAAAATGCTAAGATTCGCCTGACAAATAAGGTAGCTCATTATGATGGTGAACCTTTCGAAGTAAAAGATGAACTAGTTGTGAGTGTAGTCCCAAAAAGTCTTAATATTTTAGTGGGAAAATAAGAGCTTATGACCTTTATCGAACCAAAACTCGATGTTATTCTTGAAAAATTAAACGGATTGTCTTCTGATAAAAAACCTTTGTGGGGTAATATGAGTGCTCAGCGCATGATTGAACACCTCAGTGAAAGTTTAGAAGTAAGTTCTGGAGATAAAGAAATTCAACTTCAAATTCCAGAGGATAAAATTGAAGGAGCTCTGAAACACTTAAACTCTGATCAACCAATGCCTAGGAATTTTAAAGCTGATTATGCTCCTGAAAATGTTCCATTGAGACATTCAGAAATAGAACTTGCTGTAGATGAATTAGTTCAAAAATGGTTGGATTACGAAGCAAAATTCGAAAATAACCCTGAATTAAAAACGCTTCATCCTATTTATGGAAACCTCGATTTTGAACAGTGGCAACGAATGCACGCGAAGCACTTCACTCATCATTTTGAACAATTTGGCTTGATCTAACATGCATTTACTCTTATATCCAATCATACCAGCGATAGTAGTAGGAACATTGAATTACATGTATTGGAGAAAACACGGGTATTCGGCGGTTGCTCAATTATTTATGGGGATTTTCCTTTTCTACGCGATATTTTATTCTATTTTGAAAATTTTCTGGTAAGCTATGAAGGCAATAAACTATCATATAAAAGGAATCATTACAACTTTCCAAGAATTAGCCAAAGGAAAGTATTTAGCATATTTCATCCCTGGAGCGGTGGTAATGTTGATTTTCCTATATATCAGATATTCTGTCGGAGCTATTGATGATGCCGTAAATCTCAAAAGCGATTACAGTTGGTGGGACTATGTTTTAAGTTGGGTAAACTGGCTAGTTCACGGCCTTTTTAGCGGGATTGATTTTATATCTGAACAGATATACATATTTATTGTAATAACCGCCCTCTCTCCTTTCAATACGCATTTGGGAGAAAAAATGGATCACGATTTAACAGGACACAAAGTAACTGGTGGGTTCGCTCGCTTCATAAATGATATTATCCGAATGATCTTTGTGGTAATCATCATGATCGTGATGGAAATGTTATTCTATGGTGCTTATTGGACTTTGACGTGGCTGCCATTCATTGGAGGTTTTTATGATGATTTTATTTACCAGTTAATCGCTGCATTCTTCTTCGGACTTTCTATTTATGATTTCGCGCTAGAAAGGGACAAAAAAGGTGTTTTTGCCACATTAGGATTTGCTTTTAAAAACCCACTTGGAATGATAATTACAGGTGGAATCTTCTTAGGACTTTACAATATTCCATATATCGGAATTCCCATTTCAATGGTGCTTTCCGTGATGATATCAACTGTGGCTTACGCCTATTATTCAAAATCTCTTCCAAAACAGGAAGAACAAAAGGATTTAATTACCAATGAGTGATTTTTTTAAAGAATTCAACAAAGTTTCCAGCAGCGAGTGGAGTGCAAAGTTGATTGCAGACCTCAAAGGAAAACCAGAAGAACTTCTCGACGTTATGGATGATGTCGAAGAAATAACAATTAAGGGCTACCAACATTCTGACAATGCCACATCAATTGAGGATCCAGGTGCTTTTCCTTATACAAGAGGAATGGCCAGACCAAACAATGATTGGAAAAATGGATCATTTATTATTGTTGATGATGAAAAAGCAGCGAATGAAAAGGCATTAAAAAAATTAATGACTGGTGCCGACCTACTGTTATTCAAAGGAAGTAAATCAAATACCGACTGGAAGACTGTTCTTAACGCTATTCAATTGCAATACATAAATGTTCAATTTGAAGTTTCATCGTATGATGATTACTTATCAATTTCAGATTTAACAAAGGATTTCGCTGACAACGTTCAGTTCAACTTCGATTTTATGTTGGCCGGAAGCGATTTACTTCAAAAGATTGCAACAAATCATCAAAAAGAAAAACAACAAGCTTTTTGTTTGGTAGATGGTTTTGAAGTGCAACAAGCTGGAGCTACCACTTGGCAAGAAATTGCATTCTCTTTAAATGTTGGTCACGAATATTTGCTTCAATTAATGGATGCCGGCTTATCTATTGATCAGGCTGCAGCATGCATAACATTCCGATTGGGAGTTGGTGCTAATTACCTCTTCGAAATTGCAAAATTCAGAGTCTTTAAATCGCTTTGGTCGAAAGTAATTGCAGCTTACAATCCAGAGCATGACTGCACGTATAATGCCAGAATTACTGCAATGACCGGTCATTTGAATAAATCACTTCAAGATCCATACACGAATTTATTGCGTCAAACTACCGAAGCAATGTCAGCCTTGGCTGGTGGAGTTGATAACATTATTGTTCTTCCATACGACTTCCATGCTGAAGAAGAAAACTCAGAATTAAGCGAACGAATGGCAATGAACATTCCTCTTATTTTGAAGGAAGAATCTTATTTCGACAAAGTAATCGATCCCGTGGGAGGAAGTTACAATCTAGAAGTTCTTGCCAGTCAAATTAAATCGAAAGCTTGGGGAAATTTCCAAAAAATTGAATCAGAAGGTGGACTTTTCAATGCTTCAGCTCTGAGCAATTTTGTATCCGAAGTGAAAGAAAAAGCTGCTGTTCGAACAGAGAAATTTGCAAAAGGAGAACGCATTTTGATCGGTGTAAACAAATTCCCTAATCCTGATGAATCGAACCTAAAATGGACATCTCAACCAGCGTATTTGGGAATGGAAAAATTAATCTTAGAATCCTCTAAAAATATCGCAGCAGTATGAAAAGAGTAGACTTTACAACCATCGATGCAACTACTGAAGCGAAAGAAATTCAGTCAAAAGATCGTGCAACAACATACACGACAGCAGACAATATCGCATTAAAAGAATATTACAATCAGTCCGATATAAAAGATGCTGAACAAATCGGGTTTGTATCTGGAATTCCTCCCTATTTAAGAGGACCTTACAGTTCGATGTATGCAATCAGACCGTGGACAATCCGTCAGTATGCCGGGTTCTCAACAGCCGAGGAATCGAATGCATTCTATCGTAGAAACTTGGCTGCGGGACAAAAAGGACTTTCTGTAGCCTTCGATTTAGCGACTCACAGAGGATACGATTCTGATCACCCGCGGGTGGTTGGTGATGTCGGAAAAGCTGGAGTTGCTATCGATTCAATTCTTGATATGAAAGTGTTGTTCGATCAAATTCCTTTGGACGAAATGTCTGTTTCGATGACAATGAATGGAGCTGTAATTCCAATTATGGCTTTCTACATCGTTGCTGCAGAAGAACAAGGAGTTGAACAACATAAATTAACAGGAACGATTCAGAACGATATTTTGAAGGAATTCATGGTGAGAAATACATATATCTACCCTCCTTTACCTTCAATGCGCATCATTTCTGATATTTTCGAATATACTTCGAAGAATATGCCAAAGTTTAACTCGATTTCTATTTCGGGTTACCACATGCAAGAAGCCGGAGCAACTGCTGCTATCGAATTGGCTTATACGCTTGCTGATGGACTCGAATATTTGAGAGCTGGATTAAAAGCTGGAATGAAAATCGATGAATTCGCACCACGATTGAGTTTCTTTTGGGCAATTGGAATGAATCATTTCACTGAGATTGCAAAAATGAGAGCTGGTCGTATGCTTTGGGCAAAATTGGTGAATCAGTTCAAACCTGAAAATCCGAAATCACTTGCGTTACGTACGCACTGTCAGACCTCTGGTTGGAGTTTGACGGAGCAAGATCCATTTAATAACGTAGCCAGAACATGTATTGAAGCCATGGCTGCCGCACTTGGAGGAACACAATCACTCCACACAAATGCACTTGACGAAGCTATCGCGCTACCAACAGATTTCTCGGCACGAATCGCTCGTAACACGCAAATTTATTTGCAAGAAGAAACGGGAATCACAAAGCATGTTGACCCGATGGGAGGTAGCTTCTATGTTGAAAAACTAACAGAGCAATTGGTTGAAGAAGCTTGGAAATTGATCGAGGAAGTGGAAGAGCTCGGTGGAATGGCAAAGGCGATCGAGACTGGAATTCCAAAAATGCGCATCGAAGAAGCTGCAGCCCGTAAACAAGCACGAATCGATTCAAATAAAGACATCATTGTTGGTGTGAATAGATATCAACTTGAAAAAGAAGATCCAATTGATATTCTCGAGGTTGATAATACCAAAGTGCGTGAATCTCAAATCAATCGATTGAATGAGTTACGTTCGAATAGAGATCAGCAAGAAGTTGACAAATTATTGGCTGAATTAGAAAACGCAGCGAAAAACGATACTGGAAACTTATTAGAAATTGCAATTCGTTGTGCTCGAAGTCGTGCTTCGTTGGGAGAAATTTCACTAGCTCTTGAAAAAGCATACGGTAGATATCAAGCAACTATTCGTTCAATAAACGGAGTTTACTCATCAGAATCTATGGGAGACGAAGACTTTAATAAAGCAAAAGAGTTAGCTGATCAGTTCAGTGAATTAGAAGGAAGACGACCACGAATTATGATTGCCAAAATGGGACAAGATGGTCATGACCGTGGAGCTAAAGTTATTGCAACTTCGTTCGCAGATATCGGATTTGATGTGGATATTGGCCCACTATTCCAAACTCCGGAAGAAGCGGCAAAACAAGCTGTGGAAAATGATGTACACATTTTAGGAGTTTCATCTTTGGCTGCTGGACATAAAACTTTGGTTCCACAAGTGATTGCTGAGCTAGAAAAATTAGGTCGTGGCGATATTATGGTTGTAGCAGGAGGAGTTATTCCACAACAGGATTACGACTACTTATTTGAAGCAGGTGTCTTCGGAGTTTTTGGTCCTGGAACAAAAATTTCAAAGGCCGCACAAGAAATTTTATCATTATTAATTAGCAGCTTTGAATAGAATTGTTATGTTAGATGTAACAATTAATACTTTTTCGGCACAGTATTTGAAATTGATAAGAACAAAAACAAACAAAATGAAACACATTCTGACGCTTATCTCGTTATTGACAATTTCCTTAATCGGTCGTGCACAGTCGCCAGACTACACTGATCTTCGCATTTTGTATGCGGATGCTAATTACGAAAAGTTAGCGAAAGAGGCGGAAAAATATACTAACGACGATAAAACTAAAAAGGACATCCTACCATATATTTGGTTATCAAAAGGATTGTACAAGATCTCATTATCAGGAACAGATGATGAAAAGTTCAAAAATGCCTACAAAGATGCTATCAAGTTTTTAGGGAAAGGTATTAAGTACGACCTTAAATACAACGATGGAGCTACAATCGAAGAAGAAAGAGAGTTTATTGACCAGTTTCAAATGTCTCTTTACGAATTGATTATTAATGAAATCGGAGCCGAAAGTTACAAAAGAGGGTCAGCCTGGGCAATCAAATACCAAAAGATTAGTGTTAACACAGTTGGCTCGAGCTACATTATGGGAGCTTGTAAGTTTTTCGATAACGATAAACAAGGTGCTCGCGAAAAATGGCAAGAAGGTGAAAAACTTCTCGAAGAAATCGAATCGATTGAAAACTGGAGTGATGCTGACAAAAACATGCTTAAAATGGGAGTTTTGTACTCTGCAAAAGCAATGATCAAAGGTCGTCAAGAATCAAAAGCACAAGATTTACTTGGAAAAGTATCTCAGTGGTTTGAAAATGATGAAGACTGGCAAACTCAATACGATGAAATTGTAAACGGAATCTAGTTCGTTTAATCAGTGAAATTAATCCCGGTGGCGACATCGGGATTTTTCATTTATAACCATTTCATTCTATATTTAGTTCATGGAAGATCGAAGAAGAATTATCAAACAACTACTACTCGCTGGTTTCGGTATTCACTTGATTGGTTGCTCCTCTCCTGCTGAAGAAACTGTATTAAGCGATTTACCCACTACGGATGATGTTGACTCTACCCAAATTGATTCGGTGGTTGATGAGATTATTGAAAGTCATGTTACCTACTTCAAAAAAACGGACGAATCGTTTGATAAACTAGCCGAATGTTTCAATCTTTTAACAGTTCAAACTCCTTTCATCATTGCTCTTCCAGAAAATACTGAAGGCGTCGCAAAAGCGATTAAATATGCGAATGAATTAAATCTTCCTGTCGCAATAAAAAGTGGAGGTCACAGCTTTGAGGGATTTTCTTCTAATGAAGGAGGAATGGTCATTAATTTGAGTCTATTGAAGTCGAAAGAATGGAACGAAACCGAAATCACAGTCGGACCTGGTTTAATTCTCAAAGAACTTTATGATGAAACTTTGCCAAAAGGTCGAATTCTCCCAGCAGGATCGTGTGGAACAGTTGGAGTTGGTGGATTAACACTTGGTGGTGGTTATGGTTTCTTTTCACGCAAGTACGGACTAACATGCGATCACCTCATCAAAGCAACTCTTGTTGATGGGAATGGAGAAATTCACGAACTAAATGAGGGAAGTCCCGCTCTTTGGGCACTTAAAGGTGGTGGAAATGGAAATTTTGGTGTTGTTACTTCCATGACATTCAAAACCCATGAAATCCCTAAACATTTCACCTACAATCGATTTAAAGCATACAAATTAGATGTTGAAAGAGCGAAATCTCTTCTTTCTACTTGGTTTGGTGTTGCACAATTTCTTCCAGCTTCTTGCTTCTCAGCTTTCGTTCTAAATGGAAAGTCACTTACAATCTTATTAACCAACTATGAATCCGTTACAGATGAAGTAAGCGAATTTATTGAAGCACTGACTGAAATCACGGATAAACAATCGAGTGCTAAGTATACCGATATTGGCAAGCACCTTGAGAATTATTATGGTGTCCAACATCCTATTTACTTTAAAAATGCATCTGCTGGCTATTACAACGATTTCAGTGATATCGAAAACTGTATTGATGCTGTTTTAGAGAAAGTCACTTCGACTCCGGGATTAATTTATCAAGTTAATACGTTAGGTGGACAAATTAATTCAGAAGAGTTTGAAAAGAAATCGAGTTACCCGCATCGTAGTTACAATTTCTTGAGTGAGCTGCAATCTTATTGGAATGAAGGTCAGGATCAAAAGAGGGATAATTATCTCAAAGAGTTCGAAGCAATACAATCTCTTTTCTTTGAAAACGGAAATCGGGATCAATACCGAAATTACCCAAGTATTGGATTCAATCACTGGAAAGAAGCTTATTACGGAGAAAACTATGAGCGTCTTCAAGAATTTAAACAACAATTCGATCCAAACGATATTTTCGGATATGCCCAGGGAGTTCAATTACCGGAATAGATCAGCTTGTCCACAAAGCATTATTTAAAACATAATTTAAACCAGTTCTACAACCGATTGAATCGTCTTATCTTTGTTACATGAAGAAAGTCTTCCCACTTCTCAAGAATAAATTCTTTATTGCGTTTGCGATATTTTCAATCTATGGAGCATTCTTAGATGAGTATGATGTTTTCACGATTTTCGGTCAACAACGTAAACTATCTCAATTGGAAGATGCAAAAAATGAGATGGAAGCAAACTTGAAAGAAACGAGAAACACACTGGAGAAACTAAAATTTCCTTCTGAAGTTGAGCGTTATGCACGTGAGAAAAAGTACTTCAAGAAAGATGACGAAGATGTATACGTAATCTTCGCTGAATAGCTACTCCTCTATCGTTTTAATAATCTTCAGTCCGTCGAAATAGAACAGTGCTATTTGTCGATAATTATATCCACTTTTGGCCATTTCCATCGCTCCTTCCTGACAAAGTCCAACTCCGTGACCAAATCCTCTTCCTTCCAAAACAACATCTGTTCCTTCAGGATGAGCACTAAAGAATGTCGATTTCAACTTGAATTCAGTTCGTAAATCGCGTAAAGGAATTCCCAATGAAGGATGAATATAAAATGCTTTACGTTCCGGTTGATCGAAATAGAAAATCATCGATGCCATTTGTTGATCGTGAATTGGATATCCATATTGTTGCACCAAAAAATTTCTCCATTTCGTTTGAGGAATTCGCTTCGTCCAAGTAGCTTGGCGTGTATGAATGCAGAACGTATCTTTAAACGTGTTCACATAAGGAACTGAAGAATTCCAAACATACGAAGCATCACAAACCTGTCCTCCGCAATTTGCAGAGAAATATGTTGCCACCAATCTATTCTTTTGATCCACCAACACTTCTCTGCTCGTCGTTTTAACCGCTGTTCTAATTTCTGGAGTATAACGCAGCATGTAATGGTAAGCCTGACAGTGAACTCCATCGCATAATTCAAATCCCTCTTTATTGTGACGAGATCGATTTTTCAATGCATACGTTCTACTCATCAATGCCTGAACACGGTAATATTCAATATGTCGACCTCCACCACCTTCGGACTCAATAACACCACTGAGGTAATCATCCATAGAGACCAAATTCACAATTGCCATGCGACCTTTAACGACCTTGATCTCAAAATCATCTTCGTATTTTCTCTCTCGAACAGATGGGATTTTAGACTTTAATGCTATCGAAGAATTCGTGGAATCCGAACGAATAATGATTTTCGAAAATGAACCTTTCGAGACAGTATTCATCTCTAGTTTGATCTTTCCTCCTGATAGTTGGAGTTCAACGAATTGAAATTTGTCCAGTTTTCCAAGATAACTTGTGTCTCCATAAACCTCATAAACAGCCTCATCGTAACTGAAGGAGATGCGAGAAACTTTGTAATCTCTAAGCACACCGATTCGCATTGATTGCGCCATTCCGACGTTCAAAATGCAAACAAAAAATATGAAGGGTAAAAGTTTCACGGCATAAAAATACAATTCACTTCACCTTGAAATGAATCACTTAGAAATACTTTTTAACAAGGATTGTGCAACTTTTTGACTAGCTCCTCCTCCACCGAGGATTTTCTCCAGTTGATCGTACTCCGACAACATCTTTTTTCTGTACGCCGAATCGTTCAATATCTTATTTAACTCCCCTTGAATTTCCTTCACATTACAATCATGTTGAATTAGCTCGCGCACTACTTCACGGTCCATAATCAAGTTCACCAAGGAGATGTATTTGACTTTCACCAATCGTTTCGCAATCGCATAAGAGAATCCAGAACTTTTGTAACAAACAACTTCAGGCACTTTGAACAAAGCAGTTTCCAAAGTCGCCGTTCCAGAAGTCACCACAGCCGAATGAGCCAATCCAAGTAAATTATACGTTTCGTTGAAAATAATCTTTACATCTTCTGAAGAAATCTCCTTATAAAAATCTAACTCCAAACTCGGTGCGCCGGCAATGATAACTTGATAGTCACCATAGCTTCGAACAGCATCTAGCATCACTGGTAATTTCTTGCGCACCTCTTGCTTTCTCGATCCAGGAAGAACTGCAATTATTGGTCGTTCATCTAGTGCATACTTTGCTTTAAAGGCTATTTTTTCTGCATCTGAGAATGAGTATTTGGCGATTTCATCCAGTAATGGGTGACCAACATACTCCACTTCGTAGTCGAATTTTTCGTAGAACGGTTTTTCAAAAGGAAGAATCACAAACATTTTGTCCACCACCTTTTTGATTTTGTGAACACGTTTTTGTTTCCATGCCCAAACTTGAGGTGATATGTAATAGAAAACTGGAATTCCTTGTTCTTTTGCCCATTCCGCGATTCTCAAATTGAACCCTGGATAATCCACTAAGATGAGTGCGTCAGGCTTATATTTCAAAATATCGTCTTTACAAAACGAGATATTTCCAAGGATAGTTCGAAGATTCATAATCACCTCCAAAAATCCCATAAAAGCGAGATCACGAATGTGTTTCACAAGTCCATCATGCACTTTATTCATGCGATCACCACCCCAAAATCTGAAATCTAAATTTTCTTCCTCCTTTAAGAGAGCTTCCATCAAATTGGCCGCATGTAAATCCCCTGAAGCTTCACCAGCGATTATATATAAACGTTTTCCGTTTTTCACTTAAAAGAATTTGATATACAAAACGTAAGGCGCAAAGGCAATTGACCCTAAAATTACTCCCATGGCAATATTATATCGTTCCTTATTTAAGAAAAGATAGAACCAAATGAGGTTCGCAATAATTGAAATCGTTAAGATTTTTATCTGGTAAGAACGATCGAACGTGAATTTATTCCACAGGAATTCAAAGTAGTAATCCTGCATCCACGAAATCACCAACAACACTAGGGGAACGAAAATCAAAGGCGTGATGATCCCCAAAACAATTCCTTTAATATGATCAATTCCAAAGTTTCTCAAATTCATAATTCCCACTTTTCAAGTTCTTTCATTGCTTTATATGCCGTCATATCGAATTGCGTTGGCACTATTGTCGCAAATCCTTTATCGATCCAGTACAAATCTGTGTCTTCTGTTTCATCGTGACCTTTAAAATCACCTGTTAGCCAATAATAAGGACGATTGAACTGATCCTTTCGTTTATCAAAACTATCCTCCCAGTATGCATGTGCTTGACGACAAACTTTCATTCCTTTGAACTCCTCAGTTCCGACGTACGGAATATTGACATTCAAGCAAATTTCCTCAGGCATTCCATTTTCGAGCACATTCGACACCACTTTTCGAACCACTTCCTTTGCTATTGAGAAATCGGCATTGGCATCAAACGAATCGAGCGAAAAACCGATGGAAGGAATATTCTCCATTGCTGCTTCAACAGCTGCGGACATCGTTCCAGAATACAATACATTTGTTGCTGTATTTGCACCATGATTAATTCCTGAAACCACCAAATCAGGTCGACGCTCTAACACTTCAAAAACACCCAATTTCACGCAGTCAACCGGAGTTCCTGAACAAGCATAAGCCTCAATTCCAGAAAAAATATCCGATGGATCTAATCGTAACGGCTCGTTAATTGTTATGGCGTGTCCCATCCCCGACTGAGGTGAATCCGGTGCAATTAATACAACATCACCAAAGTCTTTTACAGCTTCATAAAGCGAACGAATTCCCTTTGCTGAAATTCCGTCATCATTGGTTACTAAAATCAATGGTTTTTCCATACTGGTTTCTAAATACAATTAACTGGCTTACGAAAGTAACGAAACTTCCTCTATTCTTTGATAAATTACTTGTGTCGTTTTAGTCATATTTTGCTACATTTGACTGTAATATTCAGACGCATTTAAAATCTATGAAAGGAGCCATTACTACGAAACGTTTACTTCAAACTATTTCGGACATTACTGAAGAAAACATTTCGCAGGTAAAGAAATATGTTCAGAAATTGAGTGAACAGCAACTCAATTGGCGACCAAACCCTGGATCTTGGAGCATAGCTCAGGTTCTCGCACATTTAAATGCATATGCCTCTTATTATCATCCAGCATTTCTCAAAAAAATAGAACAAACGCGATTCGTTAATGCCAAAGAAGAATTCGTTAGTTCACCACTAGGAAGATCTGCTTGGAGGTCCATGAAGTTGGGTAAAGCGAACAATATCAAGCGTAAATTCAAAGCTCCGAAGGGTTATAACCCAACGATCGAAGAACAATTGGTTACTGGTGACGAATTTGATACATTCATTAATCAGCAACAAGAATTATTAGAGATTAATCAGAAAGCTGGTCAAGTTAACTTGAAGAAAGTAAAAGTTCCAATTTCCATATCAAAAATAGTTCGATTGCGATTGGGAGATGCCTTATTGTTTGTTACTTACCATAATGAACGTCATGTGCAACAAATAGTAAATCTTCGTAATCACCCTAATTTCCCCAAAAAATAATGGCAAGCAAACAAGCATATTGTTTGGTGAGCATTTCACCTGTTCGAGCTGAAGAAAGTGATGCTTCTGAAATTGTAACTCAATTACTTTTTGGTGAATTAGTGGAAGTTGAGTCGATCAATCACCCTTGGGCGAAAATTACTGTCCTATCTGACGGCTACACAGGTTATATCGACCATAAACACGTCAAATTTCTTTCTGAAAAAGAAGTTAGAAGATGGAATGAGGGGCTTTCTTACTTGAAAAGTCGAGAAGCAACCATTTTAACTCCGTGGGGAAAACAACGCATCTGTCGTGGATCATTTATTCCAGAAGGTGTTACCGAATTTAATATAGGCAAAGATGAATTTCAGTTTCTAAATGACGATCTTTCTGTATCAAACAACATCGTAGAATTAGCTGAAGATTACTTAAACACACCATACTTATGGGGTGGAAAAAGTCCTTTTGGAATTGATTGTTCAGGAATCGTTCAAGTTGTATACAGGTTTTTCGGATTTAATCTTCCGAGAGATGCTTCCGAACAAGTCGAACACGGTTCAGAAGTCGATTTCGAAGATATTGAGGCTGGAGATCTCGCATATTTTGCCAACAGCAAAGGGAAAATAACACATGTTGGAATCCTCGATGGGAATGGAGGAATTATCCACGCGAGCGGTCATGTCCGAAAGGATCATTTAACTAAAGAAGGAATTGTTCATGCACAGCATGGTGAATTAACACATACACTTACTATTATTAAACGACTGTAATTATGTCAACGAAATGATTTATTCAATTAAAAAGGCATATTTGCAACAAACACTACTTGTAGAATGAAAATACTAATCACAGGAGGAGCAGGATTTATTGGAAGTAACTTAGCGAAACGTTTAGTTGAAGATGGACATGAAGTTGTTGTCCTCGATTCCCTTCTTCGCGGAAACAAATTGGACAAAGAAACTTTCGGGAAAATTGAATTTATCAAGGGCGATGTTCGCAGTTTAGATACTGTTGTCAATGCTTCTCGTGGTTGTGATTTAATTTTCCATTTCGCTGCCGTTTTAGGTGTGGATATCGTTGCTGACAATCCTGTCGAGACTATGGATGTTGAAGTGATTGGAACGCGCAATGTAGTTCACGCAGCAGAACAAAACAATATAAAGAAGATCATGTACGCTTCTACAAGTGGAATTTATGGTCACTCAGCAATAGAAAATGCATTAACGGAAGAAGTTTTAGTGGATCCTCGTACATCTTATGCGATGGCGAAAAGATACAATGAAATCTACCTTGCATCTCATTTTGAAGAAAAAGGAATTGATGTTATTGCTCTTCGTTTCTTCAATGTTTATGGATGGAATCAAGATAATCGTATGGTGATCCCACGTTTCTTTGAACAAGCAAATGCCGGAGACGACATCACAGTTTTCGGTACGGGTAAGCAGACACGTGACTTTACGTTCATTGATGATACTATCGAAGCTTGTGTGCGACTGATGGATAAAAAAGGTTATCACATCGTTAATATCGCAAATGAAGCTGAATGGTGCATTGTTGATGTTGCAGAAAGAATTAAAGAGATTACTAATTCTGAATCTAAAATCATCTACATTGATGCTCCAAAAAAACGCTACGATTACGAAGTTGAAAGACGCGTTGGTAGCTCTAAAAAATTACACGATTTAACAGGATATAAACCTGAAACTACATTAAAAGAAGGACTTCAACTTATTTACAAACAAAATTATTAGTCAAGAATGGCAAGAGACAAACAAATTTTCGATTTGATTGAGGCAGAACACCAACGTCAGCTTCACGGTATTGAATTGATCGCTTCTGAAAACTTCGTAAGTGACGAAGTGATGAAAGCTATGGGAAGTGTTCTAACAAATAAATATGCTGAAGGACTTCCAGGTAAAAGATATTATGGAGGATGCGAGGTTGTTGACCAAGTTGAACAATTAGCGATCGACCGATTGAAAGAATTGTTTGGTGCGGAATGGGCAAATGTTCAGCCTCACTCAGGAGCACAGGCAAATACAGCTGTTTTTCTCGCCTGTTTGAAACCAGGTGATAAGATTTTAGGGTTTGACTTAAGTCACGGTGGACACCTAACACACGGATCTCCTGTCAACTTCTCTGGTAAAATGTATGAACCACATTTTTACGGAGTCAATAAGGAAACTGGACAGGTTGATTACGATCAAATGGAAGAAGTTGCGCTTCGTGAGAAACCAAAAATGATCATTTGTGGGGCTTCAGCTTATAGTCGCGATTGGGATTATGCACGTATTCGATCTATCGCTGATCAAATTGGAGCTTTAGTTCTTGCTGATATTTCTCACCCAGCTGGATTAATTGCTACTGGATTGTTATCAGATCCAATGAAACATTGTCACATCGTTACTTCTACTACTCACAAAACTTTGCGTGGGCCAAGAGGAGGAATTATCATGATGGGACAAAACTTTGATAATCCATTTGGACTTAAATGGAACAATGGAAATCCAAAATCTATGGCAGCTTTGTTAGATGCAGCCGTATTCCCTGGAACTCAAGGAGGTCCATTGGAACACGTAATTGCCGCGAAGGCAGTCGCATTTGGAGAAGCACTAACTGACGAGTACAAAGCTTACATGAAACAAGTGAAAGCGAATGCAGCTGTTATGGCAGAGGAATTCGTAAAAAGAGGTTATTCTGTAATTTCTGGCGGTACTGACAATCACTCAATGTTGATTGACCTTCGATCTAAAGGAGTTACAGGAAAAGATGTTGAAAACACTCTTGTTCAAGCTGACATTACTGTTAACAAAAACATGGTTCCTTTCGATACAGAGTCACCATTTGTGACTTCTGGAATGAGAGTTGGAACTCCAGCAATTACTTCACGCGGAATGAAAGAAGATGAAATTCCTACTGTAGTTGAGTTGATGGACAAAGTGATTACAAATATTAATGACGAAACTATTATCAAAAGTGTTCGAGGAGATGTGAATGACCTTATGTCGAATAGACCACTTTTTAAATGGTAAACGAAATATTGATCAAAAAAAAGCGATAGATTTTCTATCGCTTTTTTTATTTCTATGTGGCACTTTGTTTTTTAATCACCTTCCAGAATAGATTAGGCATAAATCGCTTCAATTTGACAGCCTTGATCTCCTTCTTACCTATCAGAACTTCCTTTTTATTTGAATTCACTGCTGAGATTAATTGACTTACACACTCTTCAGCCGACATTCCAGTTTCTTGATTATGGTCCATTACTCCATGGCTCGTTCCCTTAGCATTTAATGCGTTAACCGAGATTTGAGTATTAATCTTTCCGGGACATGCAATCGTCACGTAAATGTTGTTTTTTTCCTCTTCTAAAAGTAAGCTTTCATAAAACCCATGAAGAGCATGCTTAGATGCTGAATACGCACTACGTAAGAAGAATCCAAATTTTCCAGCGATACTTGAGATCACCACAAAATGTCCTGACTTTTGTCTTCGAAAAACAGGTAATACAGCTTTAGTCAATGCGATATTACCAAAATAATTAACCTCCATGATACGGCGATCCACTTCCAACGGTGTTTCATGGACTTCTGATCGTTGAGAAATTCCACCATTATTAAATAAATAGTCGATTCTACCATAACGATCCACAACACTTACAACTAACTCCTCAAAATTTGAAGAATCCGCCAAGTCCAATTGAACAATCATGTGATCATTTGGATTCGGAAGTTTATTTTTCAGTTCTTCTAATTTCTCAACATTTCGTGCTGAAAGAATCACCTTTGCTCCTTGCGACGCAGTTTGAATTGCGATTTGTTCACCAATTCCAGATGATGCTCCCGTCACCCAAACGATCTTACCTTCAAATTTTGACATAATCAAATCTAATTAATCCAATTGATACAAATAAAAAATCCCATCCGAAATCGAATGGGATTCTTTAAATATTTAGTTTCTATAAATCATCTGGTAACACCGCAGGTTTCAGAGATTTTTGTTTTGGCTTCAACGCATCGATGAAAACTACCTTGAATTTCTCACCATCTGAATTGTAAATCATTTCTGAAATTCCATTTACAATTTGCGGCGGTTGCTTTTTTGAATTGTAAATTTTCTTCTCCATCAATTCGTACGTGTTATCATCGTATTGAACAAAAATGGAAACAACCAATCCATTTTCTACTCGTGCTTTTCCTGATACACAGTATGAACTTCCATCTTCGAAAAATGATAGAATAACATTTCTGTGCATGTCATCAGAAATAGAATATGCTCCACGATCATCAAAAGCTTTTTGAAGTCGAATGAAACAGTCTTGCGCATTTACAGCAGCAGTAATAAAAACAGCACAGATTAGTAGTAAACCTTTCTTCATAGTTTGTTTTGTTTTAGAGCCATGGCTCGGGTTTCAAATATAGCAAGTTTGATTGATAAATTCTCCCCTACTTTTAATATTGTCTTATTTTTGACAAAAATCATTGCGATGAGTGAGAATCAAATAGCAGACCAATTTTCTGAAGCGCTTGAAATTTTGCAAAAATTTAACACTCCAGAAAATCTTGAAAAAATTCAAAACGCTGGTAAATTAATGGTGGACTCCATCAAAAATGGTGGTAAGATAATCAGCTGTGGGAATGGAGGTTCGATGTGTGATGCTATGCATTTTGCAGAGGAGTTAACGGGGAGATACAAAGACGATCGACCAGCGATTCCTGCTGTTTCAATTTCAGATCCAAGTCACATCTCTTGTGTTGGCAACGATTATGGTTTTGAATTTATCTTTTCTAGATATATTTCTGCTGTTGGACAATCGAACGATGTTTTGTTGGCTATTTCTACGAGTGGCAACTCAAAAAATGTGTTGAACGCCATTGACGAAGCTAAGAAGAAAGGAATGAAAGTAGTTGGTTTGACTGGAAAAGATGGTGGTAAAATGGCTGATCTTTGTGATGTAGAAATACGTGCGCCAAAATCGAACTACGCCGATCGCGCACAAGAAATTCATATAAAAGTTATTCACTCTTTAATCGGTTACATCGAAAATAACGTTTAGAATAATGCGAAAGCAATTCAATTCGTTATCTTTGCGCCGTCGGAAACGAAAAAAACAAGACACTATAAACAACAAGCAATGGCGCTCAACGCGTCGAACAAACTAAGATATGGGAACAATTGCACAACTTTTTGAATCAGGAGAACAAAGTGCGGACAAAGGGCACTTTAATAACCTTGTAATGCTTGCACGTGTTGACGGGAAAGTAGATGAGTCGGAAGTGAAACTTTTAACAAGAATCGCAAGCAGACTTTCTCTAACACCAGAGCAAGTTAAAGAAATCATCGAACACTCAGATCAGTATCCAATGGTTCCACCTGTGTCTAAAGAAGATCGCTACGAAAGATTCATTCAATTTGCTCAAATGATGCTAGTTGACGGAGTAGTTGATAGCTCAGAGAGACGTTTCGTAGAAAAGTACGGAATTGCTTTGGGCATGGATGATGAAGATATTCATGATACTTTCGATAATGTTGTTGCTCAATTCCGCGCAGGAAAATCAAAAGACGAGATTTTAGAATCACTTCTATAAGAAAGAAATAACTGAAAAGAAGGTCGTTCATTTGAGCGACCTTTTTCTATTGCGGTAAGTTTATTCTGTTGAAAACTCGCTGTATTCGTGTATATTCCTTTCTCGTACAATCGATAATATTCACTAATTTTGTTTTTTACCTATTAATGCATGGTTCAAGAAGAATTACAGCTTAAAGTCAAAGATATTTTCTCTGCTTACCTAGAGCAGAACGGTCACCGTAAAACACCTGAACGATTTGCGATACTTGCGGAGATTTACGGTTACGAGGGACATTTCGATATCGAATCACTTTATGTGAAGATGAAAAATCAAAACTATCGTGTTTCGCGAGCAACCTTGTACAACACCATCGAATTACTTTTAGCTTGTAATCTTGTTCGTAAACATCAATTCGGAAAGAACATTGCGCAATTTGAGAAGTCACACGGATCAAAACAACACGATCACGTAATCCTTACAGATACAGGAGAACTAATCGAGTTCTGTGATCCGCGAATTCAGCATATAAAATCGACGATAGAAGAAATTTTTGGTGTGGAAATACAACACCATTCCCTTTACTTCTATGGAGTTCGAAAAGACGATAAATCAACAAGCGAAGACAAGTGAATTTATCCTACGAAATAGAAATTAACGATCCAATCATCATATATAAATTATCTGGTAAGATCACCGTCGAATCAGATTATGAAGAATTGGAAAGAGAAGTTTTTAACTATCTCAATCAAAACTACTACCGCATTGTTTTCGACCTGGAAAAACTCACACACACTAATTCCTCTGGAATTGGTTTCTTCATGAGAACGCTGACAAAGGCGCGCATCATGGGAGGTGAATTGATCCTTGTAAATCTTGAAGGAAATACACGCAAGATTTTCGAAATCGCCAAGTTAGATGAAGTTTATACAATTTGCGACAGTATTGACGCAGCAATCACTTATTTTAAAGAAAACCAATGAAAGTAGACGTATTACTCGGTTTACAATGGGGAGACGAAGGAAAAGGTAAAATCGTTGACGTTTTAACTCCTAAGTATGACATTATCGCCAGGTTCCAAGGCGGACCAAACGCAGGGCATACACTAGAGTTTGAAGGAATCAAACACGTATTGCACACGATCCCATCTGGAATTTTCCACGAAGGAGTTATCAACCTCATCGGAAATGGTGTTGTAATTGATCCAGTAATTTTCCAACAGGAATTGGACAAATTGGCTCCATTTAATATTGATATTAAGTCACGCTTGATTATCTCTAAAAAAGCACACTTAATTCTACCAACTCACCGATTACTTGACGCAGCTTCTGAAGCAGCAAAAGGAAAAAATAAGATTGGATCAACTTTAAAAGGTATCGGACCAACTTACATGGACAAAACGGGTAGAAATGGTCTCCGAGTAGGTGATATTTTCTCTCCAAACTTCGAAGAGAAATACAAAGCGTTGGTTGAAAAACACCGTTTCATGTTAGATCGCTTCGAAGGATTTGAATATGATCTATCGGAATTAGAAGGACCTTGGCTTGATGCCGTTGCGAAGTTGAGAAATTTAACTGCAGTTGATAGCGAACATTACTTGAATGATGCTATGAAAGCTGGAAAGAAAATTCTTGCTGAAGGAGCTCAAGGAACTATGTTGGATATCGACTTCGGAACTTATCCATTTGTAACTTCTTCAAATACTGTAACAGCCGGAACTTGTACTGGACTTGGTGTTGCACCTTCTAAAATTGGTCGCGTTATTGGTATCTTCAAAGCTTATTGTACACGTGTTGGTTCTGGACCTTTCCCTACTGAACTTGATGATGAAGTAGGTGAAAAAATCAGAAAAGACGGTCACGAATTTGGAGCAACAACTGGACGTCCAAGAAGATGTGGTTGGGTTGATTTACCAGCATTGAAATATGCAATTATGATCAACGGAGCGACAGAACTTTCAATGATGAAGGGTGATGTTCTTGACAACTTCGAGACAATTAAAGTTTGTACTCACTATATTATTGATGGTGAAAAATACGATTACTTCCCTTACGACGTTTGTGATGTAGAAATTACACCAGTTTACGAAGAGGTAAAAGGATGGAATTGTGACACAACGAAGTTGACTTCTTATGAGGAAGCTCCATCTGAGTTGAAAGACTATGTGAAATATTTGGAACAAAAATTGGAAGTTCCAATTAGCGTTGTTTCGGTAGGACCGGACAGAAAACAAACTTTGGAAAATAAAGTACTTGCTTGAAAGCACACTTAAACATATCCAAAAATGCGCTGCTTGTTAGCGCATTTTTTTTGCTCACGTTTCGATTATTCGCGCAACCTGGAGGACTCGAATTGCTTCCTGGTTCTGATATTCTAACGTACAATGAAAAAACTGGCATCCACAAGCTAATTGGGAATGTCAATTTTATCTATCAAGGCAATAAAATGTATTGCGACTCAGCTTATTTCTATGAGCGCAAAAATGCGGTGCGTGCTTACGGAAAGGTTCATGTCAATAAAAGAGATACACTCAACCTTTTTTGCGACTCACTTTTCTATAACGGAAATACACGAATGGCAAAATTATGGGGAAATGTCCGTGTGCGTGATCGCGAATACAAACTTACCACAGATACACTCGAATACGATGCTCGAAAAGGTCAAGCTTATTATCAATATGGTGGAGAAGTTCAAAGTATAATATCGAATGAAAGACTGACCAGTCGAATAGGTTATTTTCATCCTGACTCGAAAAATTTCTTTTTTAGCAAGGAGGTTAATTATCAAAGTCCAGACATTCAACTTACAACCGATACACTTCGTTACGTATACAGTCAGAAAAAAGCGTATTTCTTTGGTCCGACCAACATTTTGAACGATGGAACAAAAATCTATTGTGAATCGGGATGGTACAATGTTGATTCAGGGGAAGGAGAGTTGACGAAAAATGCCGTAATTGAAAGAGGTTCAGATTATATTTCAGGTGACACCTTAATCTACCTACCGGATGAACAAGTATCGATTGGGAAGGGAAATGTTTTCTATCGTGATACAACAGAGAAAATGAATTTCGAAGGAGATTATGCCTATTTCTCTGATTCCCTAAATTATTCATTGATTACAGGTCGCGCAGTTGCTTCGAAGGAAATGAATAAAGACACACTTTATGTCCATGCTGATACACTTTATTCATACAAAGACGATTCTCTCGAGTACATCAAAGCCTACCACGGAGCTCAAATCTTCTCAAATGAAATTCAAGGAAAGGCAGATAGTATTGCTTACGACCCTCAAAAAGATCGTTTAGAAATGTACTACTCGCCTATTATTTGGTCGAATGGAGCTGAATTAAAAGGGGTTTTTATGGAAGTGGAGATTATCGATTCAGTGATTGATCGTGTTAATATCCACGACAGTGCGACTATTCTTATGGAAGTTGAGCCGAAAGAATACTATAATCAAATAGCTGGAAATAAAATCATAGCTCTGTTTAAAGATAATGAAGTTCAAAAAGCATTTGTAAACGGCAACGCGATGACAATCTTCTTCCCGGAAGATGAAGAGAAAACGGACACATTAAACACTGTAAAACGACTCGGAATGAACCGTTTGTATGCAAGCGATCTCCGAATTGATATCGATAGTAATGAAATTGTTGGAGTAAGCTATATTGAAGCTCCGGATGGTGCCTTTTATCCAATGGAACAAATCGTCAAAAAAGAACAGTTTGTCCCAGGTTTTAATTGGAAAATGGCGCTTCGTCCAGAGTCTAAAGAAAGTATGCTGAAAGAAGATTAATTTTCGTTATCCGCTAATTTAATTGCTGTTCTTGTAACGCGTTGTACACCCTCCACTTGCTCCAGCTTATGCATCAAAGTTTGGAGATGCTCCGTATCATACACCAAAACTGTCATGTGTCCTTCAAACAGTCCATCAATGGTTTCAAATGAAATTGAGCGCATGTTAACGCTATGCTCTTTGGATACGATTTGCGTCAACTGACTTACCAATCCTACTCTATCAATTCCAGTGACAGTGAGTGATGCAATTCTTTCTTGAAGTTCCGTATTCTTCCATCGTGCTTTAATACATCGATATGCCATTTTCGACATTAAATGCTCTGCATTCGGACAATTATAACGGTGAATTTTAATCCCTTCATTAATAGTTATAAATCCAAAAACCTCGTCTCCTGGGAGCGGATTACAACATCCAGCCATTTTGTACTGAATATTTTTAAAGTCCTCACCAATGATAATGGTATCCTCCTTCTTGTTAACTTTTTGGAAAGTATCTTTTTTGATTTTTCGAGTCGATGGCGGCTTCTCTATTTCAAGAACACCATTCTTATTCTCTAGTTCACGAAGTTTGGTTAGGTCAATCTTTCCTTTCGCAATTCTGAAATACAACTCTGTTGCACTTGGAACCTTGTAGAATTTTTCGAGTGTTGAAATATTATCCGAAGCGAAACGAATATTATGTTGCTTGAATTTTCGCTCCAAAATTTCACGACCGTCCATCGCGATTGCCTTGCGCTCCTCATTCAACGAAGCTTTAATCTTCTGACGCGCACGTGCCGTTACGACAAATCGAAGCCATTCTTCATTTGGACGCTGTTTAGATGAAGTAATAATTTCCACCTGATCTCCACTCTGCAACTGGTAACTCAATGGCATCAGTCGATTATTTACTTTCGCTCCAATACATCGATCTCCAATTTGCGTATGGATATCATAAGCAAAATCCAAAATTGTTGATCCTGTTGGAAGGACTCTCAGGTCACCCTTCGGAGTAAATATATAAATCTCATCATTGAACAAATTCAAACGGAACTCGTTGATGAAATCCATCGCGTTTACATCTGGATTTTCAAGTAAATCACGCACTTCTGAAATCCAACGATCAAACTTTGTTTCTCCAGATTTCGATTCTTTGTATTTGTAATGAGCGGCGAGACCTTTTTCAGCAACTTCATCCATTCTTTCTGAACGAATTTGAACCTCCACCCACTTTCCTGATGGAGACATTACTGTCGTGTGCAACGATTCATAGCCATTTGCGCGCGGAGTCGAAATCCAGTCACGCAAACGATCTGGACTTGGCTGATAGAAGTCAGTTACAATACTATATACTCGCCAACAATCAGGCTTTTCAGACTCAGGTGGCGTATCCAGAATAATTCGAATGGCAAAAATGTCATATACCTCTTCGAAAGGTATTTCTTTGGTCTGCATTTTTCTCCAAATCGAAGAAATGGATTTAGTGCGGACTTTTATTTTGAACTCATAACCTTCCTCAGTAAGCGCCGCTCTAATTGGCTGAACGAATTTTCTAATGAATCGGTTACGCGCATCTTTTGTCGACTTTAATTTCGACTCGATCTCCTTGTAAATCGTTGGTTCCGTGTACCGAAGTGCTAAATCTTCCAACTCACTTTTAATAGAGTACAACCCTAATCGGTGAGCTAGCGGAGCATACAAGAATTTCGTTTCAGATGCGATTTTCATTTGCTTGTCAGGTCGCATTGAGCCCAACGTTCGCATATTATGAAGTCGATCTGCAAGTTTGATTAATACTACGCGAATATCATCCGAGATCGTGAGTACCATTTTTCTAAAGTTTTCTGCTTGCACCGAGGCATTTTCATCGAAAACTTCAGGAATTTTAGTTAAACCATCAATAATCAATCGCACTTTAGGACCGAAAAGATCCTCTACATCTTCCAAGGTGATGTGTGTATCTTCCACTGTATCATGTAGCAAAGCACATACAATTGAAGTCGCACCAAGTCCCATTTCATCGGCACAAATTCGCGCCACAGCAATTGGGTGATAGATGTAAGGCTCGCCAGATTTACGACGCATATCTTTGTGTGCATCTACGGCGACATCGAATGCCTTACGAATTAATCGCGTATCTTCTTTTGTACGATCTTTAGTCGCACGAAGCAATCCACGAAAAGCATTCAATATTTCTTTTCGTTCTTTCTCTAAATCGATATTTAACGGTGTCTCCAAATTCGATTATTTAGCTGGTAAAATCTTTGTTGTTACTTCACCAAAACCAACACGAACTCCGTCTTTCTCACTGTAACCTCTCATAGTTAC
Organism: Henriciella pelagia; assembly: GCA_964219255.1. Lineage (GTDB taxonomy): Bacteria > Bacteroidota > Bacteroidia > Flavobacteriales_D > Crocinitomicaceae > UBA4466. The sequence goes on along the minus strand of CAXPPC010000006.1, from coordinate 338,841 downwards.
TGTATCACCATCTTGAAGGAATTTTCGTTCCGAACCATCACTCATTTTAACGGGTTTCGTTCCTTGCCAAGAAATCTCTAGCATAGAACCGAATTGCCCTTCTTCTGGACCAGAAATTGTTCCTGACGCCATCATATCTCCAGCCATGATATTACAACCATTCACCGTGTGATGCGCCAATTGTTGGTTCATATTCCAATACATGTGACGGTAATTCGAGTTAGCTACAACAGTCTCTTCTCCTCCATCAGGAGCAATTGCCACTTGTAAATTAATATCAACATGTTTGTCTCCTTCATATTCCAAATAAGGAAGCACTTTTGGATCTTGAACTGGACCTGGAACTCTAAAAGGCTCCAATGCATCCAATGTTACAATCCATGGTGACATATGAGAAGCAAAATTCTTCGCTAAGAAAGGTCCTAATGGAATATACTCCCATTTCTGGATGTCACGCGCCGACCAATCGTTGAACAAACACATTCCAAAGATATAGTCATCTGCTTCGGATGTAGAAATTGAGTCACCAAGTGGTTTACCCTGATAAGTAATGAACGACATCTCTAATTCGAAATCCAACAAACGACATGGTCCATAAACTGGCGGCTCATCCGCATTTGGTTTCTGTTGTCCTTTTGGACGATGCATAGGCGTTCCTGATAAAACGATCGAAGAAGCACGACCATGATATCCGACAGGAAGATGTTTCCAGTTTGGCATCAATGCATTTTCTGGATCGCGGAACATACATCCAACATTGAAAGCATGTTGCTCACTTGAATAGAAATCTGTGTAATCACCAATCGAAATAGGCATCAACATCTCCACATCGTTCATTGGAATCAACACTTGTGCAACGTGATGCTCTTTTCCAGCGAGATCGCTTTTCCCTTCCGAAAATAATTTTGAAAGACGATCGCGTAATTTACGTGTACCTTCTTTTCCTTTAAGCATCATATTGTTCAGTTTGTCTGAATCAAAATCGCTCAAAGTAAAAGGTAAATTTTCAAAGTAACCAAGAACAAATAATGCTTTCAAATCAATTGCGAAATCTCCAATTCTACTCGCCACGCGTGGCTCACCACCATTAATTCGAATTACTCCGAACGGTAAATTTTGAATTGGGAAATCTGAATTTTGTGGGACTTCCACCCATGATTTAAGATTTGGATCATTTGCTGCAATACTCATTCTTTTCTATTTTTTTCTGGTTAATAGATGCTACTCTAAAATACAATTTATCTGTTAAACATTGAAGCGGAAATGCATCACATCTCCATCCTCAACTACATATTCTTTTCCTTCTACGCGGAATTTTCCGGCTTCTTTCACCGCATTCTCACTTCCCAATGTTACGAAATCGTTGTACTTCATTACTTCAGCACGAATAAATCCTTTTTCGAAGTCTGTGTGAATCACCCCAGCTGCTTGTGGAGCTGTCATACCTTTTGTAATCGTCCAGGCTCTCACCTCTTTCACTCCGGCTGTAAAGTAAGTCTCCAAATTCAACAACTTATATGCTGAACGAATCAAACGATTTACTCCAGGCTCTTCTAACCCTAATTCATCCAAGAACATTTTGCGTTCCTCGTATGTTTCGAGATCCATGATATCCGATTCGATTGCGGCACCAATCACCAATACTTCTGCGTCTTCGTTTTTGACAGCTTCTTTTACTGCCTCAACATGTGCGTTTCCAGATTTCACAGAAGCCTCATCAACATTACACAAGTACATTACAGGTTTTGCTGTAATTAAGTGGAATGTTTTAATGATTTCTTTTTCCGCCTCATCCATTTCAACAGAACGAGCAGACTGTCCAGCTTCCAAAGCCTCTTTTACTTTTAATGCAAGATTATTCTCTTTGATCGCATCTTTATCACCCGACTTTATTACACGTGAAAGAGATTGAATTTTCTTTTCAATCGTCTCTAAATCTTTCAATTGAAGCTCGATGTCAATTACTTCTTTATCACGAACTGGATCTACTGAACCATCAACGTGAACCACATTTCCGTCGTCGAAACAACGTAAAACGTGAATAATCGCATCTGTTTCACGAATATTCGCCAAGAACTGGTTCCCCAATCCTTCACCTTTCGATGCTCCTTTTACCAAACCAGCGATATCAACAATTTCCATTGTCGTAGGTACCACTCTCTCAGGATTTACGAGCGATTCTAATTTCTCTAATCTTGGATCAGGAACTGAAATTGTTCCAATATTTGGTTCTATCGTACAGAACGGATAGTTTGCTGATTGCGCTTTTGCGTTTGACAAACAATTAAAAAGGGTCGACTTACCAACGTTCGGAAGTCCGACAATTCCGCATTTTAATGCCATGTTATTCGAATTTTCAGCAAAGATAAAAGAATGCTGCTTTTGCTCTCCTTTCGCGACTGAAAATTAATCGAACTAATCTCTTTTTAAATCAGATGACTGAGTGTCAAAAACCGAAGAACCTAATTTAACATCAAACCAAGTCATAAAAGTTTCCAAATCGATAGATGGATAATCATCATCCGTCTCGCTAACAGCATCTAATTCGTTGTAGAAAATTGACTTAAAGTTTGCCTTAATAATTGGCTCATCATCATAAAAATCTTCCTCGATCAAATACACTGATGGCTCTACTTCTCCAAAAAGTTCAATTTCTTCATCTTGTTTTTGCGCCCAATCGATAAATGGTTGTTTTGGCGTAACGAGAATGTATCCGCGATTTACAATTTTCATGACTATTGATTTAATTTAGTTTGTCTTCCGTCTTTAAAAGTATACCAATTTGCCGAGGCACGATAAAATTGAACGATGTAATAATTCCAATCATCTTCGTAACCTCTCAGCTTCAGGTATTCTTTCCATTCGAGACTGATGCCTTTTTGAGCACTTGAAACATAAATTAATGCTGTATCGTTCACCCAAAGCTGCATGCTTTCTTTTTGGAAGTTGCGTTTTTCTCCTACAGAATGTGGATCACAATCATCTCCGAAACAATCCAACCAATTGAAAAAAGCATTCATCGTTTTTAGTGAATCTTCGAAGATTAATTCGTAATAATCTGTTTTGAATTCGTCATGAAAGAATCGGTATTTACGCACCGAATCTGGTCCAAATCTTTCCGGAAAAACACGATCGTCTATTTCGATTAGGCTATCGTATTTGAATGGATTGAAATTGATTTTTAAAGCCTCCGAATCTTCTTCAATTGAATCCACTTGCATTCCATTATATCGTTCTGATTGTGGTAAAATATCATCCATTGAAAGCACTTCTTCACTTTCTTCTTGACAAGAAAAAAGAAGCAAAACCGCACTCAGTATGAACAAATAAGCTTTCACAGATTCAATGCTTTTAGTTCACTAATTGTTTGATCAATATCTGCTGAAGAAATATCCAAATGCGTCACAAAACGAAGCATTCCTGGACCGAAAGCCATTATTTTAATTCCCTTCTGTTCTAACTTCTGAATCACCTCATCTCTTTTTGAAGCATCATTTAAGATAGCAACAACAATGTTCGTTTCAACTGGAACTACTTCTTGGACCCAGCTCAAATCATTCAAAGTCGATTCCAATTGTTTTGCATGATCGTGATCTACTTTCAATCGATCGACATTATTTTTTAAAGCGTAAAGTCCACCTGCCGCAATTATTCCAGCTTGACGCATTCCACCGCCAAATACTTTTCGAACGCGGCGTGACTTTTTAATGAAATCCTTTTTTCCAATCAAAACCGATCCAACTGGCGCTCCCAAACCTTTCGATAAACAAATAGAGATTGAGTCGAATTGCTGTCCGTATTCCTTGAAATCAATTCCATTTTCGACCATAGCATTCATCACGCGCGCACCATCCAAGTGAAGCGGTAAATTATTTTGTCGACAAAAAGCACTGATTTTTTTAATCTCTTCGAAGTCGTAAATAGCACCACCACCTCGATTCGAAGTATCTTCCAAGGAAACAAGCTGCGTAATTGGTAAATGCACATCATCAGGATTGATCCACTGCTGAACATCGCTTAACGTAAGTCGACCTCGATTCCCACGAATTAATCGCACCGAAGCGCCTGAATTTCGAGCAATTCCACCACCTTCATATTTGTAAACGTGACTGTCCTCATTTGTTATTACTTCACCACCAGGTTGAACATGCACGTTGATCGCAATTTGATTCGTTTGAGTTCCAGAAGCACAATAAATCCCAGCTTCCATGCCGAATAAGTTAGCTGCGTATTGTTCCAATTCGTTAATCGTTGGATCTTCTTGAAAAACATCATCTCCCACCTCAGCATTCAGCATCGCTTCACGCATTTCTCTTGTTGGCTTTGTCACCGTATCGCTTCGAAAATCGATCATTACATTAATTTTTAGTGAAGATACAATCTGTGAATTAAAAGTTCGATTGATTTTCCGTTTTTTTGTGATATGGAATATGTACTCATTGCAATAACAGTTCTTTTCGGGGCTGGAATGACCTTCTTTTCAGGATTTGGTCTTGGAACGCTTATGCTTCCAGTTTTTAGTTTGTTTTTCGATGTTCCAGTGGCCGTTGGAGCGACAGCTATTGTGCATTTATCGAACAACATTTTCAAATTCTTTTTGGTACGAAAGCACATTCACCTCAATACCTACTTACGTTTTGGAATTCCAGCAATGATTTTAGCTGCTCTTGGTGGCTACTTGCTTAGTTTAATGAGTGAAGGCTCGCCTTATTTCAGTTGGTCGATTGGAGAGAAAAATTTTAAGATGACAACCTTAAACACTGTGGTTGGCTCACTGATGATTTTCTTTGCTTGGTTCGATTTAAGTCCACGATTTAGTAACCTACAGATTCACCAAAAATACCTTTCGCTTGGAGGAGCACTAAGTGGATTTTTCGGAGGAATTTCTGGTCACCAAGGAGCATTTCGATCTGCCTTTTTATCTAAATCTGGATTAACGAAAGAACAATTTGTGGGGACTTCAAATGCCGTTTCTTTAACTGTAGATCTTGCCAGAATCCCTATTTATTTGGGTTTAATTTCAATTGGAGCGAATAAAGAAAAAGATCTGATGTTAGCATTGTCAGATGGAAGTCAACTCTTAATCATCGGAATTGTCTTTGCCTTTTTGGGAACATTCATCGGTAAGCGATTAATTCAGAAAACAACTATTTCTGGTGTTCAAAAATTGGTTGGCGTTTTACTCTTCGTGATGGGAGCTTTGATGATCGCAGGAATTATTTAGATATACTAAATTGTATTACTTCTACGTTAGTAGGAAAACACTTCGTCCGATGACTACACTACTAACGCTTCAAAAGAAAATTAGTTTTTCTATCCTATTTATTTTTTCAGTTGTATTCGTTTCATACGCGGATCAAATTCCAATTAGGGAGTACAATGTTCAATTTAGAACAGACGAAAGTAAAGTTACCAAAGCCCAATACGATCGATTAAAAAAGTTCTATTTAAACACTTTAGCAGAAGCTGGCACCATTGAATTATGCGGTCACACAGATGCAAGAGGTAGCGATGAATACAATCTTGCACTTTCTGAACGAAGAGTAACCGAAGTGAAGGATTTACTCATTGAATTTGGCTTCAAAGCAGAAAATATTTCGATTAGATTTGTTGGTGAAAGTCAGCCAAAACAGGAAAATAATTCTGAAAATGGTCGAAAAGAAAATCGGCGAGTAACGATTACATGGGAAGAACCTGCTATTGCAGTAGAACCCGTGGATGATAGCCATATTCGCGATCTCTACAAGCTTTTGGAGCAAGAAAAACAAGAATTTTGCATCGATCCACAGCGAGATACGATATTAGTTTTAGATCAAGGAACAGTAATATCCGTTCCGGCAAATGCATTTAATACCAACTCAAATCAATGTGTGAAGTTCCGAGCAAAAGAAGTCTACAAGTTTTCGGACATGATCATGGAAAATTTGAGCACAACATCTAGCGGAAGAGCTTTAGAAACAGGTGGAATGATTTACACGGAAGCAGAAGATCAAAATGGAAATCCGTTGACATTAAATCCCGGGAAAGAGCTGACAATTATGCTTCCAACTAACGATCCAAAAGAAGGAATGCAATTATTCTATGGACAACGTGACCCTCACACGGATGATATGGATTGGACGTTGAGCGAAGGAATCCGTCCTTCTATTTCATGGTACAATCCAGGTTACTGTAATGGATGGAGTCCGAGTGGTGGAGTTTCCTGTGAAAAATGTGGCATCTTCTTCTGTCGATTATTCGGTAGAATTGACGAAACATTCTCAGGTGCATTTAATCAAGATCAAAGAAGTGACAATAAATCATTTCGACAATGTCAGCGAGAACTGCGTAGAAGAAATCGAAGAGGCTTCACAAGTGTTTCTTCTGGTGGATTTGATCAACAAAATTATTGCGACAGTCTATTCGATCAGTATGGAGTTGATAATTGGCAAGCATTAAACGATACCCTCCAAAAGATTCGTGAGGCAAAGCGAAAAGAGCAAATGGACAATATTGAAAAGTCGGTTACTGAAGGTAGCGGCAATATTTCCGATGTACAATATTATGTCATGCAGACCTCAAGATTAGGCTGGGTAAATTGTGATGTATTCAGCAGTTATGATAAGAAAAATCGAATTGACATGCTTACTGATATTACTCCTTCGGATCAGATTAATTGCAGTTTAATCATCAACGAGAGACGATCACTATTCCCCGCAGATAGAGAAGGAAAAAAATTCAAGTTCAAAAATGTTGTTCCTGGTTTGGCTGTTTGGATTTTGGCGCTGAAGTATAAATTCGGTCGCGCTTATTTGAGCTTGGAAAAAGGAAGAATCTCAGAGTCTACGAATATTAAATTTCGAGAAGTTAGCATTGATGAATTAAAAACGGAACTTCGTAAACTCGATCAATAACGATACTGTCGGTATTTATTCTTGATCTTTCTCAGATCGAAAAAGACTTTGAATCCGTAACTAAATTTCACTTTAGATGCTCCACGGTCGATCCATTCATTTATCGGATGTTCGAGCATTGATTCTATCGCTTTTGATTTTCCTAATTTCTTAAATAGGCGAAAGAATATTTCAACATCAAACAACCATTTAGAGAGGAATTTATCTTCGATAACGACTTTTCCCAAATTGTGACTGAACAATTTACAACCACACTGCGTGTCGTATACTTTTAGTCGAAGAGCTCTTGAAATCAATGTAGCAATTATCCGTCCGATAAAGAAACGATGAAATTTTCGCTCAATTGTTGAACCTACGCGCAGCATCCGAGAGCCAAAGACAAAGCCGATTTCATCAGTTAACAAATGCCTCATCTCATAAGTTTCCTCCAATGAAACGGCCAAATCTGCATCAATATATGCGATGTTATCGAATTCCAATTTTTCGTAGGCAAACTGAAATCCTTTTTGAACCGCCGTTGCTTTTCCACTATTAATTGGATTATGAACGATGAAAACTTGATGAGCGAATTCAGTTTGGAGTCCTAAAAGAAGATTTTGTGTATTGTCTGTTGAACCATCATTTGAAAAAACGAGAATGCATCCCTTTGTATCCGACAAAAACTGACGGTAATTATCCAACAATAACTTTTCAGCTTCGTTGTAACAAGGAATGATTATACAAAGTTCGGACTTCATTTATTTATTCACTTTAAACACTTTACAAAATGACGTTTCATCGAACTTAAACTCTTGGAAAATTTCCAATTGATCGTTTTGATACTCTTCAGGATGCCACCTGTAAACAACGACAAAATAATCTGCTTCTTTCAAACTCGTCACCATTTCCACTCGATTTCTTTCATTCGCTGGTAAAAAATTCACTGCGTATTTTCCTGGATAATGACTGAAGGCTATTCGAATGTGATCGTTCTCATCCTTCTCCAAAATTGTATTTAATCCACTTGTAAATCCAAGACACCAGTAATCTGTTTCCCATTGTGACCTTAGTGGGCGATTCGTTTTATCTTGAACGAGTTGATTGAAATACACATATTGTAAAGGAAACTGTTTGACTTGAAAAATCAGCAGAAACACAACCGAAATCAGTGTTGCCCCTACTCCAATCTTCCGAAGCCTCCCCTTCATCTCCTGAATTCCGTAAATCGCAGCAAGGACAAATGCCGGATAAATAAAAAACAACTGACGCCAACTGTCATATAGTACAGAATGAAGGATAATTACCATCAGGAGCGGTCCAACAAAGAAAACGAACATCAACAAAGTGATACTTAATTCTTTATCTTTTAAAGCACAAATTGGTGACTTAACGAACTTAAAAACTGACCAAAATATTCCAGCAACTCCTAACAAAAGAAAAAACAACGGTGTTGAAATAGCAAACCAAACCGGAGCATAATACCAAGGAATTTCGGTCGCAGGAATTAATTGACCATTGAATAAAACATCATCATCCCAGCGAAATTGGGACATATTTTTAAATGCAAATGTGAAGTTTTCGATGGGTGACTCCCAAAGAAATGGCCAAAATAGAACAACTGTACAAACCAATGTTAGTATAAAAACACCAAAATGAATAGTTCTTTCCCTCCATTTTTTATCGAGTAAAGATTGAACAAAAAGGTAGGCTCCGATTGCAGGCGGAACGATCACTCCCATTAATCGAATATCGATGAGCAATCCCGTTGCAATCCCGAGGTAGAGAAAATTCAACCACTTCGATTTTTTAATGGCCAAAACAACCAGATAAAGTACGATGATCAGCATCGATAAAAACGGAAGATCTTTCGAATTGAAGAATGAGTGACCGTAAATCACAGGGTGCGAAACCAACATTAAAAAGCCGATCACACCCAAAACTTTATTTTTAAAAAGTAGTAGAATCAGCTTGTAGAGCACAAATCCACTGATCAGAAAAAATAAATGTGTGATAAGGTGACGTAGAACAAAAATCGAATGATAATCGGTTAAACCAAACACCTTCTCTGCAAAAATCAATGGTAACTCAAACGCCACTCCATAATCCCTATCTTTCCAAGTCAAAAGAGACGAATCTCCATTGAAGATGTAATTATAGTTGATTAAACCCGTCTGACGCTGAATATCTTCATCCCAGCTAATACCATAATCAGAAACCGTTAACACACCAAGTATCGCGAGCAAGAAGAATAAAATGCTCCCCGGATTAGATTTGACAAAAGTGATTACCGATTTCATGTGCTGCGAATATACGATAAGAAAGTCAGTCCGATTAGAGTTTGATTCCTAGATGAATTATGAAGTCGCAGAATTAATTTCTTTTTTCTATTTTGCAATCGTTAATACTGACCTAATTACTGAAAAATGACAAGACAAGAACAACTCGCTTTCTGCCAAAAATGTACAAAAAGAGAATTTTCACCGAAGCAGGGATTGGTGTGCTCGCTAACTTCTGAAAAAGCGACTTTTCAAGGTGAATGTCCCGACTTTGAGATAGACCAGCAAGAAGAGAGAAACTTAAAAATGGTAGAGGAAAACAGAAAAGCAGAAGAAGGATCATCTCTTTCTGGGACCGTTATTGGTGGTGTTTTGATGATCATCGGAGCAATTGTTTGGTTCGTTGTTGGAATTGCTGCCTTGGATCGTATTTTCTTTTATCCACCAGTTCTGTTAGTCCTTGGAATTATTTCTATCGTGAAAGGAGTTAATAAGCAAAACGAGGAACGCAAGAGAAGAAGAATCGATAATACGGTTCTAGATGGAGATCTGTAAATCAGCTAGCGTTTTCTTGAATGAACTTCTGAGTGGAGCAGTTATCACGACTTTTTCATCTTTCAATGGATGTTGAAATGAGATTTCTTTGGCGTGCAGCATCATTTCTGTTAGTCCAAATTTTTCCAAGAACAATTTATTTTGCTTGTTGCAACCATGAGGCCGATCACCGATGATTGGGTGAAAAATATGTGCGAAATGTTTTCGGATCTGATGCATTCGACCAGTTTCTGGAGTAACTTCTATCAAACTATATCTTGAAGTGGAGTGTTTTCCGAACGGAAGATCAATTTCTATTTTCGCAATCGTTTTGTAGTGTGTTATTGCCGACTGGATTTTTCCATCATCTCGCTTTAAATCGTAATCAATTTTACCTGAATCTTCCGTAAATCCACGTACGATCGCCAAGTAATTTTTGGAAACCTGTTGATTCATGAAAGCTTCTTGCATTTTGCGATTTACTTCTTCCGACTTTGCAAATAAAAGTACACCTGATGTTTTTCTGTCTAATCGGTGACAAGGATACACATGCATTTCAAGTTGGTCGCGCAACATTTGCATTGCAAACTCATCCGCATCACGAGCAATTTTAGTCCTGTGAACCAACAAACCATTTGGTTTATTAATTGCAACAAGGTCCTCGTCCTCGAAAAGAATATCCAGCATTATTTCTTTCTGATAATCGTCAACCCATCTCGAATTGGCAATAATACCTCTTGCACACGCTCATCTTCATGAACGAATTTATTTAATTCCAATAACACATTTGTGTCCACGTCATTTGGATCCACTTCCTCAATTACCTTTCCAGACCAAAGCACATTATCAATTAAGATAAATCCACCAGATGGAACTTTGTCAATGATCATTTTATAATAGTTGAGATAGTTAGATTTATCCGCATCGATGAACACTAAATCGAATTCCTCATTCAAAGTTGGAATAATCTCCATTGCATTCCCTATTCTACTTTTAATTTGATTGTTGTATGGCGATTTGGAGACATATTCATTTACTAAATCTTCCAATTCCTCATTCGTATCCAAGGTTAAAATCGACCCTTCAGGATGTAACCCTTCTGCGATGCACAATGCCGAATAGCCTGTATAAGTTCCAATTTCTAACACTCGTTTCGGTTGAATCATGTGCGAAATCATGCTCAAAACTCTCCCTTGAAAATGTCCACTTAACATTCTTGGTCGCAAAACATTCATATTTGTTTCACGGTTCAATTCGTATAATAATTCTGGTTCATTTTCAGAATGAGCACAAACGTAGTCGTCGAGTTTTTGAGATATAAATTCCATAAATCTTGAATTGAAGTACAAAGATGCCAATAAATCAAACGAAATCGCGAAATTTGCCGCATGAAAACAGTCAACAAAAGAGGTTATCACGCCATCGGAGTATTTAGAGGAAAAACATCGCACAACTTAGGAACACTTTGGCGATCCGCTTATATTCTGGGGGCTTCATACATTTTCACGGTTGACGGAAAGTACAAAAAACAATCCTCTGATGTTGTTCGCGCTTGGTCAAGAATTCCACTTTTCAATTATAAAACATTCGATGATTTTCTAGCTAGTATCCCTTACGATTGCAGGATTGTTGGAGTAGAAATTGATGATAATGCCGAGTGGCTGCATGAATTTGAACATCCTAAAAGAGCCATTTATTTACTTGGTGCTGAAGACACAGGGTTGCCTGATTTCGTGAAAGAAAAATGTCACTTCATCGTGAAACTTCCTGGAAATTCTTCTTTAAATGTTGGTGTAACAGGAAGTATTGTTTTGCATGACCGGGTTTCAAAAGTCCCCTGTATTCTACCTCCTCAGCACAATGAGTAGCCGTTTTTTTGTAACTTGCTGTCACACAAATTTCACTGATGAAGTATTTAGCTATTCTATTCTCACTTTTCACACTTCAATTATTTGCTCAAACGAATCCGTGTATCGGTCTTCAACCAATTAAGTTAGTTGTGCTTGGATCGTCAACGGCTGCTGGTTCTGGACCTTCATCTCCTGACAGTACTTGGGTTAATCGCTACAAAGCTTATTTGGAATCCATTAACCCTTCAAATCAGGTGATCAACCTTGCTGTCGGTGGGTACAATACCTATCGTATTATGCGAACGGGGTTTACGCCTCCTCCAGGTCGACCGAATCCAGATGTGAACAAGAATATTACAACTGCTTTGAATCATAACCCAGATGCCATCATTGTAAATATGCCGTCAAATGATGTTTCGGGTGGATTTACATATCAGGAGCAAATGGATAATTACGATTCAATTGTGGAGTTAGCCAACAATGCCAATGTTCCGATTTGGATTTGTACAACACAGCCCAAGAACTTCGCGAGCGATTCAATTCGTGCCTTGCAACATACTTTACGAGATTCAATTTTAGTTCGATTTGATCCATTTGCCATTAACTTTTGGGATACAATTGCTCTACCGAATGATTCAATTAACCCGCTTTACGATTCTGGAGATGGAACCCACTTGAATGATGCTGCTCATGGAATTTTAGCTAATCGAGTAATCGATGCTGATATTCCTTCAATCATTACAGACACTCTACCAACACCTGATTTGTTATTCACAGCTGTAACGCCAACCGGATACTTTGGTTGTGGAGATAGTCTTGCACAAATTCAAGTTGTGATAGCCAATGCTGGAAGCGATGAAACGAATCCTTATTACTTGACAACGGATTTAATCCATGCACCAACTACCACTTTATTCACAGATACAGTTGTTGAGCTTTCTGGAATCGATGCTTGTTCGACAGATACAATAGACTTGTCATTAAATTTATATGAAAGTGGATATTACAATTTCGATCTTTCCCTAAATTCAGCAGGCGACACTTCAGTTTCAAACAATTCATTTAGTTCTTATTTTGAGTCTCTAGGTCAGCCTTCAATTACTGCTATTCATGATACACTTTGTCAATCTGATTTTGCTGAATTGCATGTGCAGTCGGTGGGAGATACCGTATTATGGTACACAGGACTTTCAGATACCGTTCCTGTTGGATTTGGTCCAGATTTCTATCCAGGAGCTGTAAATAGTACCACAACATGGTACGCACAATCTGTTTTGGGTAATTTATATTATTCTGATTATTTGGAAACAACCAATAGCTCGACCATTAACTGGAATGGAGCGATGTTAGATATTGTAGCTCACGAAGCCATCACTATCGATAGTTTCGATGTTAAAATCAATACCACAGGAAATCAGACGGTAGAAATCTACACTCGAAATGGATCGCACCTTGGCTTTGAAACAAATGCTGCAGCTTGGAATTATTTAGGTAGTGTTACAGTTAATGTGTTTTCCAATAATTCATTTACCTCCGTTCCTCTGGGAAATATCAATGTGAATCAGAATGACACTCTTGGTGTTTATTTTCAACTAGCAAATTCCAGTTCAACTCTCTCCTATCGAAGTGTTCCAAACCCAATTATTCGATCAACTTCTGAAATTTCAATCATTACAGGAAGCGGAAGCAGTCACGATTTTGGAGGAAACTACTACCCTCGCGATTTAAATTGTGGTGTTCATTACCACTATGGAACTCGTTTAGAAGGAGAATGTGCTACAGTGCGAACTCCAGTTACCGCGTTCGTAGGTAACTTGAATTTTGACCTCGGTCAGGACACCATAATTGACATTTTAGACACACTGACCTTGTCCGCTCCTGCAGGATATAACAACTACCAATGGTCGACTGGACAAACAACATCTTCGATCAATTTACCAGCATCTGATTTAGGAAATGGCATTCACTATGTCTCTGTTTCATTTACAGATTCCTTAGGGTGTTTCGCTGAAGATTCTTTGATAGTAGCAATCGCCGATTTAGTTGGAATTGATGAACTAGCCAGTGATTTTAAAGTTTATCCGAATCCAACAAACGGAATATTAAACTTACCAATTTCTGGAGCTGAGTATGTTATTTTTGATTTGTCAGGGAAATTAATTCTTCAAGGAAAAAGTGAAAATCATACAATTAATGTTAACACAATAAATCCTGGTGTTTACCTATTGCAAATTCGTCGCGATAACCGTAACATTGTCGCCCGATTCATTAAGGAATAATCGGAACAGTTTTTGATCTTTACTTGTAAAAACTATGCGCCATTTAGCTCTTGTTTTATTGATTGTATTTCCAATCATTTCGTTTTCTCAATCTGATGCATTTCCAGAAGGTTTTACGCACAGAATAGTGGTTATTGGTTCATCAACTGCTGCTGGTCACGGTCCATCCGTGAAAGATAGCGCTTGGGTAAACCGATTCCGATCATATATGAAATCGTTCAATCCTGAGAATGAAGTTATCAATCTGGCCAAAGGTGGTTACACAACCTACCATTTGATGCCTGATGGATTTAAAGCTCCGGAAAAACGTCAAAAAGTAGATACGCTTCGAAATATTACAAGAGCATTGGCTTTTTATCCAACTTCTATCATCATTAATTTACCTTCGAACGATGCTGGCTGGGGATACAGTAACGCAGATCAATTAACGAACTACGAGATCATACTCGAAGAAGCTCGAAAAGAAAATGTTCCTGTTTGGATTTGTTCACCTCAACCTAGAAATTTCAAAGAAGAGAAAGTGCTTAATCAGCAAAATCAATTGAACAAAATGATGCTGAAGAAATATCCGAATTACATCGATTTTTGGAATGGATTTGAGAAAACTGATTTTTCACTAAGAGACGAATTTAATTCTGGAGACGGAACACACCTAAACGATGAAGGTCACCGAATTTTGACAGAACGCGTGATCGAAAATAAAGTTTGGAGTGACACTACTATTGATTTCTTCAAATCTGAATTAATTCACTTTCACGATGCTAGTTTGATGTCAACTCACCAGTCTCTACCATGGATTTATGAAACAAAAGAATTGTTCGAACAGCACTACAATGGTTGGTACAACGAAAGTCGACTTTTTGCCAAAAGAACATGGTTTGAAAACGTAATGGGAGAGGTTACTGAAAGATCGGAGCATATTACAGTGATTTACGACCCAAAAATGAAAGATCACCGCGGAATGGGACATGTTGAGTCAACTATTTATGCGAAAACTCTCAACGAATCTGGCGAAGTAACTTCAGAATGGGTAGAAGTTTCATTAGATATCGATTATCGTACAGAGACTACAACCTTATATTACCAACCAACAGCCAAGGACCAAATTTATCGATTGATTGTCCCCGGTACAGCAATTGAAGAGATTGATTTCCTGAAAAAATTGTGCTATTTCTACGCATCTGGAAGTAATTCAAGCGTCAGTATTAAAGTCATCGATCCAGAAAAGCCACAGAAGTAAGATTCGATTTGCTTCCCGAGAAGAATGTTGTAATTTTGCGCCCTCAAATGTGAAGGCAGCACCATGAAACAATTTTTTAATCTTTTCGACCTCAAGCAAAAGGTCAACTATAAAAACGAAATTTTATCTGGACTTACAGTCGCACTCGCGCTGGTTCCAGAAGCAATCGCCTTTGCATTAATTGCTGGACTTTCTCCACTAACTGGACTTTACGCGGCATTTTCTATCGGATTAATCACTTCAATTTTAGGAGGAAGACCTGGAATGATCTCTGGTGCTACTGGTGCTGTCGCTGTGGTTTATGTTGGGATGATTACCATCATTAAAAAAGTCAACCCAGACATTACAGTCGATGAAATCACTCAATACATATTCGCAACGGTAATTTTAGCTGGTGTCATTCAAATATTAGCTGGACTTCTGCGCTTAGGTAAATTCATTCGCTTGGTACCTCATCCAGTGATGTTTGGATTCGTGAATGGATTGGCAATTGTGATTTTCATGGCTCAAATCGACTCATTTAAAGAGACCAAAGAAGATCCATTTGGAAACAACCTAATTGAAACAGTTTCTACTGACAAAGCTTATGTAATTGAGGGAAATACATTATTTGCGACTAAAGGAAATATCGCTAGCTACAAAATTGTCAATAATGAGATCATCAATATTCAGAATAAAACGGTCGACTACCTAATATACGGTGATCAAGTATACAATGCACGAACGAAAGCAGTGGCTTATAATTTTGAAAAAGATGCCATTTACAACATCGAGAAGAAAGGTACTGTTATGCATTGGCTCCCTCAAGATAAGCTCCTCGTAATGATAGGATTAGTATTACTCACGATGTTTATCATTTGGGGCCTTCCAAAACTGACGAAATTTATTCCAAGCTCACTTGCCGCAATTTTAGTCGTTTCTGCCATTGCGATTTTTGCCGGAATTGACACTAAAACAGTTGGTGATATGGGATCTATTCAAGGTGGATTCCCTCCATTTAATATTCCTTCTATTCCATACAACTGGGAAACATTAACCATCATTTTTCCTTATGCATTGATTGTTGCAGGAGTTGGATTGATTGAAAGTCTTTTAACATTGAATCTCATCGACGAAATCACACAAACAAGAGGTCGTGGTAATAAAGAATGTGTAGCACAAGGAACAGCAAACATCGTAACAGGTTTCTTTTCAGGAATGGGTGGATGTGCCATGATCGGTCAAAGTTTGATTAACATTTCATCCGGAGCGCGCGCACGACTTTCGGGAATAGTTGCTTCTGTTGGCTTGCTCATCTTCATTATGTACGGAGCATCAGTGATTGAGAAGCTTCCGATGGCTGCACTTACTGGAGTAATGGTCATGGTTTCAATTGGGACTTTCGAGTGGGCTTCACTGAAGGTATTCGGTAAAATGCCAATTACTGATGTTATCGTTATGGTTGTTGTGACGTTAATTACAGTTTTCTTGCACAATCTCGCATTAGCGGTTTTGATTGGGGTGATTATCTCAGCATTAAAATTCGCCTGGGAAAATGCCAAACGCATTCGTGCTCGCAAATATGTGGATGAAAATGGATCCAAACACTACGAAATCTTTGGACCACTTTTCTTTGGTTCTGTTTCTGTATTCAATTCGAAATTTGATGTTCTAGGCGATCCTGATGATGTAATTATCGATTTCTCTGAAAGCAAAGTTCTTGATATGTCAGCTATTGAAGCTTTAAACCAGTTAACAGATCGTTATCAAAAAGCAGGAAAAAAAGTACACCTTCGTCATTTGAGTGAAGATTGTCAAAAGTTATTGAAAAACGCCGATAAATTAATCGAAGTCAACGTTCTGGAAGATCCAACATATAAAGTTGTTTCTGACAGTCTTTAGAATTTACCTCTCGACAATTCGTTTAAACCACTGGTCAATTTGAGTGGAAACTAGCACTTGAATTAATTTATTTTTGATCCTGTGTAACAAATCTCGATTTCGGTCGTCTTATGGCTGATATCAAAAACGTAATTCGTCGACGAATGAAACTTATTTTAGCCTTTGCCGCTTTACTTCTTACTCAAGTTGGACTTTCTCAACAATATACAATCAGCGGATCGATAAAGGATTCCAGTAATGGAGAAGATCTCTTTGGGGCGATCGTAAAAGTCAAAGAACTCGAAAATACAGGAGCAAAAGCAAATGCTTATGGATTTTATTCTCTTACGCTTGAAGCTGGGACTTATACTTTAATCTATCGAGCAACTGGATTCGACGATTTGGTTAAAAAGGTCGAACTAAAGGAAAACATGACGATCAACGTCGAGCTTTCTCTGCCGCAAGAAGTTCAACAAATTGAAGAAGTTCAAGTGAGAGGAGTGAAAGAAAACGAAAATATCACTTCTTCGGAAATGAATGTTACCAAGTTCGATCCAAAAGATATTGAGACAATCCCAGTCATTTTCGGCGAAAAGGATATCATGAAAACGATGCAACTCACGCCAGGAGTAAAAACCGCTGGTGAAGGAAACTCTGGATTCTTCGTTCGAGGTGGTGGTGCTGACCAAAACTTAGTACTCCTCGATGAAGCTACAGTTTACAATGCATCGCACTTATTAGGGTTCTTCTCGGTTTTTAATTCAGATGCTTTGAAAGATGTTTCATTGCATAAATCTGGAATTCCAGCTGAATTTGGAGGACGAGCTTCGTCTGTGATGGATGTTAAAATGAAAGATGGAAACAACAAGAAATTTGGAGTTTCCGGTGGAATAGGATTGATCTCTTCGCGCTTAGCTGTGGAAGGACCAATTGTCAAAAACAAAGGTTCATTTATCGTATCAGGAAGAAGAAGTTACCTCGATTTGTTCTTGAAACTTTCGAACGATGAGAATATTCGAAATACAAAGCTTTATTTCTATGACCTCAATGCGAAAGCGAACTATAAATTATCGGACAAAGACAGAATCTTCGTTTCGGGTTATTTCGGAAGAGACAATTTTGGTTTTGGCGATCAATTCGGTTTCGATTGGGGAAATGCAACAGGTACGATTCGCTATAACAGAATTATTTCGGACAAGTTATTCTCGAATACTTCAGTGGTTTACAGTAACTACAATTATCGATTTACTGTTGGCTCAGGGGATGATGGTTTTGGTGTAAATTCCGCCATTGAAGATGTGAGTGTGAAACAGGATTTCAGTCTTTATGCAAACAAAAATAACACGCTTAAATTCGGTGTAATCGGAATGCACCACACGTTTAAACCTGGAGCTTTAACAGGAGGAAATGAATCGTTCAACGAAATTGTTCTCGACAGCCGATACGGAATTGAAGTGGGTGCCTACATTCAAAATGAGCAAAAACTTAGCAATCGATTTAATATTTCATACGGACTTCGTTATTCTGGATTTGATCTCGTGGGTGGAAAATCATATGATTTTGATGAAAACGGTGATAAAGTAGCCGAAGATTCAGTCGGAAGATGGGAATCGATTAAATACCATCAAGGATTGGAGCCTCGTTTCTCAATGAGCTACGTGATCAGCGAGAAAAATTCCATCAAATTGGGATACAATCGTATGTTCCAGTACATGCATCAGCTTTCAAATTCGACTACTAGTAGTCCAACCGATGTTTGGGTACCAAGTTCGAATAATATCCTTCCACAGATTTCAGATCAAATCGCCCTTGGTTATTACCAAAACTTCAAGAAAAATGCCTATCGCCTTTCAGCTGAGGTGTATTACAAAGCACTTCAAAATCAAATCGATTATAGAAATGGAGCTGACCTTTTACTGAACAATGAAGTCGAAGGTGAATTGGTTTACGGAACAGGTACAGCCTACGGAATTGAACTCTTACTAGAAAAGAAAAAAGGAAAATTAACAGGTTGGATTGGTTACACGTTATCTCGATCGCTTCGTCAATTTGATGATATCAATGATGGAAAAGTGTTCTCTGCTCGACAAGATCGAATTCACGATATTTCAATTGTTGTTATGTACGAATTGACCAAAAGCTTGTCTCTTGCTTCAACTTTTGTTTATTACACAGGAGACGCGGTTACTTTCCCAGCTGGGAAATATACAATTGATGGTGTGACTTATCCATATTACACAGAAAGAAATGGATATCGCATGCCAGATTATCACCGAATGGATCTCGGTTTGACGTGGTACATGAAGGATAGAAAGAAATTTGAGCACAGTCTGAATTTCTCAATTTACAATGTCTACGCTCGAGAAAATGCTTACACAATTTCCTTTCAGGAAAATGAAGATACTGGAGAAACGGAAGCCATTCAAACGGCCTTATTCAAAATCGTTCCTTCGATAACATGGAATTTTAATTTGAAGTAAATGAAAAAGTTATTATTTGTTCTTTTGGGAATCGCGGCGATTTCATCTTGTCAAAAAGTGATTGATGTAGACCTTAACGATTCTGACCCGAAATTGGTAATCGAAGCGGTGTACACCACTGAAGATAGTACGGTTCGTGTTCAAGTTACGAAAACTTCGAATTATTTCGACAATTCAAATGCTCCATCGATAGATAATGCACTTATTACTATTATTGATCAATCTGGAAGCGTTCAAACAATTCCTTCTGTTGGAAATGGGAAATACGAGCTGACCAATTACGCTCCAACTTTCGATTCAAATTACAAGATTGCCGTTACACATGATGGCGTTGTTTATACAAGTACGACAGTTCTGCATTCAGTAATTCCACAACTGCCAATCTTCTATGTGTACGAACAATCAGGTTTTTTCGGTGGACCGGGAGGATATCTAGCCTTCCTTAATTACAACGACCCAGTGGCTGAAGGCGATCACATTTATGCCAAATACTGGAGAAACGATACGTTAGTTGATGATTTCCAAACAGATGATGCACTAACAAATGGAAATTTGGTACAGATCCCACTTTTCGCAACATTCTTCGATATTGGTGATACAGTAGATGTGGAAATGAGAACTATTGACGAAAAAGTCTACGATTACTTCGAGGAATTAGATGGTGCTTCTGATCCAAGTAGTGCTGCTCCTGCAAATCCAACTTATCAGTGGACGAATAATGCTTTGGGTTATTTCACAGCTTATGGGGTTAGTCGACAAAAAGTGGTGATCCAATAATTATCCGAACCAAATATCATTGATAATTTCGAAGCCTGCTTTTTCGTTGATGCGTTGAATGATAATGGATTTCCCATTAGCTAACTCCTCTCGCATTACGGAAGATTCCATCGTGAGATAAAGCGTTTTATTTCTGATTTTAATTTCTTTTGTGCGATGAGCAACAGCTGTACCCATCAATTCAGGCCAAGCATTAATCACATCCAATTCTTTCATCTTCCCATCCAAACCATACGCCTTCAACCATCTATCGATGACTTCTTTCAACGGTGCTTCATTGGATGTTCGCTTCAAATCACTCATGGTCGCAAGGTAATGAACTTATTCGAGACTATTCTTTCGCTTCTGAACCAAATAATTGTATAAACGCATCGTAAACCGCGACATGCAGGACATCTCCGTGATCGTTTTCAGGGAAAAAGTTGAAAGCCAATTTAGTGGAGTCATTCTTTTCTGACTTAATCCACTTGTATAATTTTCGAGCATCTTTCTGCATGATTTTACCTTCCTTCCCTACTCCAACATAGATCTTTTTTGAATCAGAAAATTCTGGGAAATCAACATCGAAAAGTGATTCTTCGTCCCACCATAAACTCGGACTAACAATTACGTAGTTATTAAATAAATCAGGCTTTTTCAAGAGAATTTCTGTTGCGAGCAGTCCACCTAGCGACTGACCAATCACTGTCGATTCATCAGACACTTTGTAACTCGATTCCACCAATGGTTTTAATTCCGATTCAATAAATTCCATGAACTTCGCTGAGCCACCTGCAACTGGATTGATCTCTTTATATTCTTCCTTCTCCGTTGGGAACGTAAAATCATGCTTTCGATCAATATTTGAAATTCCAACCACAATACTTTCTTCCAACATATTGATCCATGGATAAGAGCCAAATTGAACAATCCCAGCAACATGAAGAAAGTCCTCATAAATAGAACCATCGAACAAATAAATCACCGGATAAAGTTTTGCAGAATCCTCAGAATATCCATGCGGAAGATAGATATTGAGTTCTCTATCTTGATCTAAAATTTCAGAATGAAATGTGACGTGCTCACCAATAGTTAGTGGTTCAATTTCAGAAGTTGACTGTGCGAACGAAACGAAACTCGGTAGAATAAAAAGTAAAATGTAGATGATTTTCATGCGTGTGATTTTCATCTAAACTAGTAAAAAGGAATCACTAATCGACTAACCCTAGTTCTTGGATGGTGCCGTCAGCGACAGAGAACAATTTACTTTGAAGATCGTTGGAAGCAAAAACAGACCTGATTCGCTCAACATCAGTGTCAGTTACTAACACTTGACCGAAGAAATTATCCGCAACTAATTTCATTAATCGTTCCACGCGAACATGATCGAGTTTATCGAAAATATCATCCAATAAAAGAACCGGAGTAACTCCCAAATGATGCTTCAGCCATTCATACTGAGCTAATCGCAAGGCAATAATGAACGATTTCTGTTGGCCCTGAGATCCAAATTTCTTTACCGGGTGACCTTTAATTTCAAAGACTAAATCGTCTTTATGCACACCTGCATTCGAATAGCGCGATAAAGCATCTTTCTTCTCAAATTGTTCCAAAAGTTGATCCATCGAAGCATCGTGTAACTGCGATTTATACGAAAGATGAACTTCCTCATTTGGCGTTCCAATACTGTCGTAATGACGTTGAAAAACTGGAATGAATTCATCCAAAAAATCCTTTCTTTTCTCAAAGATTTTATGTCCCAACACACTCATTTGAGCATTCCACACTTCGATCGACTCGCGATCAAACAATCGGTGCTCCGCCATATTCTTCAGCAAGGCATTTCGTTGTGCTAATACTTTGTTGTACCGTTGAATATTATCAAGATAGTGGCGATCAAACTGAGAAATAATTCCATCCATCCACTTTCTGCGAAGCTCACTCCCTTCTGAAATCAAATCGCGATCATATGGAGAAATCATCACCGCAGGAAATTGACCGATGTGATCCGCTAACTTTTCGTAATCCTTTTTATTTCTTCGGAAAACTTTTTTCGCACCCGTTTTTACAGCACAATGAATGTTTACTGATTGATCTTCCTTTTTCCAATCACCTTGAATCACAAAAAATGGTTGTTCAAAGCGAATATTTTGGCGGTCGACAACATTCATGTACGACTTACAAATACTCAGGTAATGTACTGCATCAAGGACATTTGTCTTTCCTGCACCATTTCGTCCAACAAAACAATTGATCCCATCCGAAAGTTCGATTTGGGCGTCCTCATAATTCTTAAAATTGACGAGATGTAAGTTCTGTAAATGCATCTGGCGTAAAATTAGTTGAAATCAGTAGAAATCAAATGGCAAGTCGTGCTTCTTTTATTAAAAAAAATTCTATTTTTGCTCCGCTTAAAATTATACGATGTTAGAAGATATCACACCAGAACAAATTAAGAGTCAATTTAAATCGAACAAAACGCTTCGTTACGTAACATTTGGAGTTGGAGCTCTAGTAATTCTTGTATTAGGATACTTTGCTTACCGCCAGTTTGTGTGGAAGCCAGCGAACGAGAAATCAATGGACAGCTATTGGGTTGGATTGAATTACGCAGCTAAAGATTCTACGGATATTGCAATTGAAGAACTTCAATCCGCAGTTAAGAAGTACGATGGAAAAGTTGGTGGTGAGGTTGCTCAATTCGTTTATGCTCGTCAGTTAATGGCGCAAGGTGAATATCAAAAAGCATTGGACGAATTAGAAGGAGTATCTGTTGAAGATACTTATGTTGCAGCAATGAGCATCGGACTTCAAGCGGATTGTCTTTCAGAAATGGAAAAGTATGACGAGGCGGCTGGACGTTACTTGGAAGCAGCTAATACAAATGAAAATGATTTAACTACACCAATGTATCTTTGGAAAGCTGGATTGTGTGCAGAAGAAATCAACAACTTCGATAAAGCAACTGAATTTTACCAACGCATAAAAGATGATTTCCCAACTTACGCTTCAAGAAAGCAAATTGAGAAGTACATCGCTCGTGCGTCTTCAAACAAAGCAGAATAATGGCGACAGAACATCGCAATTTGTCAGAATACAATAAGGAATTTATTCCAAACGGTGCCGATTTTAAGATCGGCATTGTTGTTTCTGAATGGAATGAAAATATAACACTGAACTTATTAAAAGGAGCCAAAGAAGCGCTTCTCGAAAACGGTGTTAAAGAAGAAAATATTAAAGTACGATTTGTGCCAGGTGCATTTGAACTTCCATTAGGTTGTCAATACATGTGCGAGAGCGGAGATGTTGATGGTGTTGTTGCCATTGGTACGGTGATTCAAGGAGAAACACGTCATTTCGACTTTGTGTGCGAAGGAGCAACGCAGGGAATTAAAGATGTGAACCTTAAATACAATACACCAGTCGCATTTTGTCTTCTAACGGACAATACTTTGCAGCAATCCATTGATCGCTCAGGAGGAAAACACGGTAACAAAGGAATTGAATGTGCCATCGCGTGCATGAAAATGATCGAACTAAAAAAATCGTTTTAAATGACATTAATTAAGTCAATTTCAGGAATCAGAGGGACTATTGGAGGAGCCGTAAATGATGGACTTACTCCAGTTGATGCGGTGAAATTTGCTGCGGCTTACGGAACTTGGTTGATCAACCGAAATGCGAATCAAAAAGTAAAAGTTGTTATTGGTCGAGATGCAAGAATCTCTGGTCAAATGATCTCTGACTTGGTAGTTTCTACCTTGGTTGGACTTGGAATTGATGTTATTAATTTAGGTTTGTCTACTACGCCAACTGTGGAAGTAGCTGTTCCTATGGAAAAGGCACAAGGTGGAATTATTTTAACTGCCAGTCACAATCCAAAACAATGGAACGCGCTTAAACTTTTAAACGAAAAAGGAGAGTTCATTTCTGGAGCTGACGGTCAAGAAGTATTATCAATTGCTGAAAATGAAGGATTCAATTTCGCTGAAGTTGATGATTTGGGAACTGTAACCAACGACGATTCATACCTTCAAAAGCACATTGACGCGATTTTAAATCTTCCTTTAGTAAACAAAGAAGCGATAGTAGCAGCTGATATTTCAGTTGTGGTAGATGCTGTAAATTCAACAGGAGGAATTTTCGTTCCAGCCATGCTAGAAGCACTTGGGGTGAAGAAAATAACAAAACTTTATTGTGATCCAACTGGACATTTCCCTCATAATCCAGAGCCGTTACCAGAGCATTTAACTGACTTATCAGATGAAATTAAAAAGTCAGGAGCCGATTTAGGAATCACTGTAGACCCAGATGTTGACCGTTTAGCCTTGGTGTGTGAAGACGGATCAATGTTCGGTGAAGAATACACACTTGTCGCAGTGGCAGATTACATTCTAAGTAAAACTCCAGGGGCGACAGTTTCAAATTTGTCTTCCACTCGCGCACTACGTGATATTACCGAAGATCATGGTTTGAGCTACTTTGCATCTGCTGTTGGAGAGGTGAATGTAGTCACTAAAATGAAAGAAGAAAATGCTGTAATCGGTGGTGAAGGAAATGGTGGAATCATTTATCCAGAATTGCACTACGGTAGAGATTCTCTTGTTGGAATCGCATTATTCTTATCGCTTTTAGCCGAAAAGAAAATGAAAGTGAGTGAACTTCGTGATAGTTATCCAACGTATGTTATCTCAAAGAATAAAATTCAGTTGACTCCGGAAATTGATGTCGACAAGGTACTTCAATCAATGGCGGATAAATACAAAAACGAAGAGGTAGATACGACTGACGGAGTAAAAATCTACATTGGTAAAGAGTGGGTTCACCTGCGTAAAAGTAACACTGAACCAATTATTCGTATTTATTCAGAAAGTAAGTCGAAAACGGCCGCGGATAACCTCGCAAATCGAATCATCGAAGAAATTCGTTCATTGATCGGGTAATTTTATTCATTTACAGAGTATAATTTTATACTTAAGAATTGTACATCAAACAATTTTGGTATCTTGGCTGAAATACTGCTAGCATAACCAATGTCCCTATTCAGTGCGCTAAAAAATATTGGTACAAAGAAAAATGACTCTCTCGAACTTAAAAGACGAAGGGAATTTTTCAACGTTATTGTAGCTCTTGGAATTCTTACTTCAATTCCGAATGCACTTTATGCGTTCAATTTTGATTCTGTTGCTGGTTATTTACACATTTCTTGGGGTGCAATTGGAATTTTGGCAATTATCAGTCACCAATACATTAGCTTTAAAGTCGCTCGATTTGTCGCATTTCTTTCAATTTTGCTTTTGGCTGGCCTTGCCTCTAGTCGATTAGGTCATGCGAGTTACAATCACATTCCGTCTTTTACTGTATTGATTTCAATTTTCATTTCTTATGATTTAAAAAGGGAATTGCGTTGGGTGACATTTTTTGTGGTAGTTCAAATGCTCATGATCTTTATCATTGAAACGGATGTGCTCAAAGCACCAGGTGCACCTAGCGCTACCAATGCAGCAATTCGAATTGCAAATTTCTTAGCTGCTATTACATTTATTTCTGTCGAGCTAGCTTTTTTTATTCACATGACTAAAAATAATGAGCAAGAAGTAAATCAACAGTTACGAAATGCCAATCAAGAACTCATTATGAGGCATGCTGAGAAGGACATTTTGCTCAAAGAAGTTCATCACCGCGTGAAAAATAATCTTCAAATAATATCCAGTTTACTGAAGCTTCAGTCATATGAAGTTAAAGATGATGATTCGCGATTGAAATTTGCAGATTCTGTGAATCGTGTGCAATCCATTTCAAAACTGCATGAAAAAATTTACAAGTCCGATAACTTGATGAAAGTTGACCTGGAAAAGTACCTTTTATCTATTGGAGAGAATCTAATTGAATCGTATGGTGTGAAAAATCCAATCGAATTCAGAATATCCTCTGATCTTCCGAATGTTCAAAACGACTTAATTGTTCCAATTTCACTTATTCTCAATGAATTTATTTCCAATTCTTTAAAACACGGATTTAATGACGGTGATCCAGGTATTATTACGGTGCAAATTGCTAAAAATGGGGTTTCTTCTTATCAACTTTTGTATACGGATAACGGTACTTGGAAACAAAATGGAATTAGTAATTCAAGTGAATCATTTGGAACTGAATTAGTTCATACTTTAATCGAACAAATTAATGGAGAAGTCGTCAAAGCCCCTAGTAAAAAGAGTTCCACATATCTTATCCAGTTCAGTATGGAATAATTGAACGAATTATATTAATGGTTGTACAGAGCAAAAAAACAACAACCATGAAGAATATTTTTGCGATTATCTGTGCTTTGATTATTTCGCTTCCGGTATCAGCGAATGACGAAAAAATTGTTGAATCAAAAATCTCCAATGTTATCGTTTATGCGCAAGGTGCCCAAATTTTCAGAAGCTCATCTTACTCAATTGGTAAGGGAATAACAAAAGTTATTATTGAAGGAATCAGTCCTCGGATTGACCCTAAAAGCTTACAAGTCAAAGCGACTGGAAATGTAATATTATTAGATTCGAAATACAGCTTGTACTATCCTAAACCAGAGGAAATTAATGTAAGCAACATTCCAGCCGCGGTTCTGAAGAAAATGCGCTTACTTGAAGACTCAATTGAAACAATGGGATACACCATTCAAGGTGTAAGAAATGAGATTGATGTTCTTCAAACTTCGAAATCAATATTGGCTAACAATGGAGCAATTCGTGGACAAGGAAAAGTGAATGATTCAATTGGACTTTTAAAAGACGCTTTGAATTTCTATATGGTTAAAATGACAGAGATAAACTCAAAATTGTTGACTTTCAATCGTGAGTTAGCTGATAAAAGAAAGGAACTGAGCGGTATGGAACAACGTTTAACTGATCTCAGAAATTTTTCGAGTAATAACGGTCAACCAGCTGTCAACCGAGGACCACGCCCACGAATCACTATCACGCTTTCTGCAGAAAATTATGCAAAAGGAAATCTAGATGTTTCTTACCTCGTTTCTCAGGCTGGTTGGGTCCCAATGTATGATTTAAGAAGTGAGATTGAAAATGGATCAATTAACTTAAATTACAAAGCTCAAGTTTATCAAAACACGGGAGTTGATTGGGAAGATGTCCGATTAAGTATTTCGACAAACAATCCATATCAAAATAAAACAAAACCGACTTTACATCCTTGGTATGTTGATTATTACAATGCGAATTACGGGAGAGTAAACGGAGCTTATGAAAATAAAAGTGATTTAAAAAAGAAGGCCGAAAGCCTTGGTTATGGTCAACCACAAATGACCGCGCAAGACAGTTATACCTACGATTCCGCACCAATGAATGAAGTCGCAGTTGCACAATATTCTAACCAATTTGTAGAAGTAATTGACCATACAATTTCTGCTGAGTTCAAAATCGACTTACCGTACTCCATTAAATCAAATAATGAACAACACATGGTTTTGGTTAAAAACGTTGATCTGGACGCTGATTACAAATATTACACAGTTCCAAAATACGATCAAAGCGCGTACTTAGTAGCTCAGTTAACGAAATTGGATGAGTTACAATTGGTTCCAGCCAAGGCAAATATCTTCTTCGATGGAAGTTATATCGGTGAGACATATTTGGATCCTTCATCTATGGATGACACCTTACAGTTGAGTTTAGGAAAAGATCCTAATATCATCGTAAAACGAACATTGTTAGAGCATGAATGCAAAGAAAAGGTTGTTGGAACTAAAACTGACCGCACCTATGCATACAGCATCGAAGTGAAAAACTTAAAATCTAAATCAATTGATTTAGTGATTCAAGATCAAATTCCAATCACGCAAAACGCCGATATCGAAATCAATGCAATCGATTTGGATAAAGGTGAATTGAACAAGAAAACAGGTATTGTGGAATGGAAATTCAGTATCAAACCTGGAGGAAAGAAAGAAATTGAATTCAAATACGGTGTAAAGCACGATAAGGACAAAAATGTTGTTCTTTGATCGGAAAGGTCCTCTTCGGAGGGCCTTTTTTGTTTTAAATGAATTTGGCAAAAAATCGAAGCTTAGAAGCCTCCAAATTTCTTACATTTGATTACGATGAAGAAATTCGAAATTCCAGAATACTATAAATCGCCCATCATCAGTAAGGTGAAAGCGAAAAGAAAATTGGAAGATCCTCGTAAAAAGGACTTCTCTCCTACACTTCTCGACTTCGGTACCGTTACTTTTATTATCAGTCGCCACTTCGGTTTCTGTTATGGTGTTGAAAATGCCATCGAGAAATCGTACAAAGCGATTCAGGAAAATGAAGGGAAAAAGATTTATTTGCTCAGCCAGATGATTCACAATCCTGAAGTCAATGAAGATTTATTAAGTCAAGGGGTGAAGTTTATTCAAGACACGGAAGGAAATCAACTTATTCCTTGGGATGAAATTCACCCAGAGGATGTAGTGATCATTCCTGCATTTGGAACAACAGTTGAGACAAAGACATTGCTTCAAGAAAAAGGAATTGATGTGGTGACCTACAACACTACCTGTCCTTTCGTAGAAAAAGTTTGGAATCGCTCATCGAAATTAGGAGAAACTGATCACACCATCATTATTCACGGGAAACACAAACACGAAGAAACAAAAGCGACTTTCTCTCATAGTAAAGAAAATGCTCCTTCGCTGATCGTGAAGAACATGGAAGAAACCCAATTTTTGGCGGATTTTATTCTCGGAAAAGAAACCATCGAGGATTTTTATCGTTTTTTTGATGGAAAGATTTCAAAAGGATTCGATCCAGAAGTGCACTTGAATAAAATCGGTGTAGTCAACCAAACAACCATGTTAGCGACAGAAACTCAAGAAATAGCGGACTTTCTGAAAGGAACGATGATCCAGAAATATGGTGAATCGAACCTAAAAGATCATTTTGCGGATACGCGAGATACGCTTTGCTACGCGACAAATGATAATCAGTCTGCAACACTTGAATTATTGAATCAGAATGTCGATTTAGCTATCGTTGTTGGTGGATACAATAGCAGTAACACTTCTCACTTAGTTGAGTTGTTGGAACCAAAATTCCCGACTTACTTCATAAAAAACAAGGATGAAATCATCAGCAAGAATGAAATAAATGCATTTGACATTCACTCTAAAGATTTGAAGTCACACACTGATTTCCTTCCTGAAAAAGAAAAATTAAACATCATTATAACATCTGGAGCTAGCTGCCCGGATGCTTCTGTAGACGCTGTAATCAATCGTGTTTTAGAATTAACAGGAGCAACTAAAACAATTGACGATATCGAACTTTAATGGAGAGGTTTATCAACATATTAGTGATTGACCAAGAACCTAGAATTCGTATCGGATTGAAAGAAATTCTATCTGGAAGTGGTAACAATGTTTTACTCGCAGAATCAATCGATCTAGCTTGGAATACCTTGAATACAAAAGAAATTGGGATTTTACTCATTAATATTGATGAGTTCATGAACGATTTAGATAGACTGAAAAGCATTAAGAACAATTCGATTCTGAAAAACAATTATGTTATTCTTTTAGCCGACGAGAATGTGAATCCAGGTCGATTGGTAAAAGGAATTAACCTCGGTGCTATCGATTATCTATCGACTCCATTCAACCCAAATCTAATCCGAAGTAAAGTAGAAGTGTACAAATCGCTTTTTTACAAAGATCAACGAATTGGTCAGCTTCTTGGAAACATCTTTCCAGAAAACATACTGGATGAATTAAGTACCTCGGGTAAATTCTCACCAAAAAAGGTGCAAAATGGAATTGTTTTGTTTACTGATTTTGTGGACTTCTCATCGAAAGCTAAAAAGATCAAACCACTTGGTCTAATCAAAAAACTAGAGAAGTATTTCACCAGATTTGATGAGATCATTAACAAATACAATCTCGAGAAAATAAAAACCATTGGTGATGCATATATGGCATTAGCAGGAGTTACCGAAAATGAACCCAGAGCTTCAGTTCGAGCTTGTTTAGCCGCTTTGGAGATTCGTGATTTCATGTTAACAGAACGTGATACAGCCATTGCTTTGCGGAGAGACTTTTGGGAAATTCGAATTGGACTTCACATGGGACCATTAGTTGCAGGAATCATTGGATCGTCAAAATACAGTTTTGATGTTTGGGGAGACACTGTTAATGTTGCTGCGAGAGCTGAAGAAGTATCGAAAAGTGGGAATATTACGATTACGTCGAATATTAGCGATGGAATTAGTACTTATTTCGAAATAGAACCTAGAGGTAAACTCGACATACACAAACGTGGTGGTAGCATCGAAATGTTTTATCTGAAAAAGATTAAAAATCGATACTCTTTGTTAGGTGAAGGTAGATATCCGTCTGTCCAGTTGAGAAAGACTTGCGGACTTATTTCTATGGATTTTGAGCAAATGAGAACGTATATTCTAACTCGACTGCGTTCATTATTACCAGAGAACATAATCTATCATGATATTGCACATTCATTGAATGTGGAAAAAGCAGCTATTCGTTTTGCCAAGTTGGAAGGTGTAGAAGAAGAGGACTTGCTTCTATTGAGAACAGCGGTTTTATACCATGATGCCGGCTATATTTATGACTATCATGAGAATGAGAATTTCGCTATGCAAATGGCAGAATCGACTTTACCTCTCTTTGGATATGATGATGAAGAAATCAACGTTGTTGTTCGAATTATTGAGGCGACAAAAATGACGGTTGAACCACGAAATTTACTAGAAATGATCATGTGCGATGCTGATCATGATTATCTAGGACGACCAGATTACTACGCTATTTCTGGAAAATTACGTGATGAAATAGCACTATACGACAGAGAAATGTCAGATGCTGAATGGGTTGATTTCCAACTTGTGTTTCTGGAGAAAATTCACAAATACTACACCGAAACCGCTCAAAACATCAGGGCAATAGGAAAATCTGCTCGTATTAATGAATTAAGAAAGAAAAAAGAGGAATTAGCACAGAATGAAAGTATACACTAAAAAAGGAGATAGCGGAACAACGCAGTTAATCGGCGGAACGCGCGTCCCAAAAAGCTCTCTTCGCATTGAAGCATACGGAACCGTAGACGAATTAAATTCACATATTGGTCTAATCAGAGATCAGAAAGTTGGTAACGCAATCCTTGAGCAATTACTTGAAATACAAGATCGATTATTCACCATGGGATCATTACTGGCAGTTGACGAAGAAGGTTCAAAAATGAAACTTCCGCAGTTAGAAGAGAACGATATTAACAATCTCGAAAAATGGATTGATGCCATGGATGAAGAACTCGAACCAATGAAAAGTTTTGTTCTTCCAGGTGGACATACAACTGTATCTTATTGTCACATTGCTCGTTGTGTTTGTAGAAGAGCTGAGCGAATAACAGTTGATTTAAATGCACATCATACAGTTGCACCAATTATTCTGACTTATCTGAATAGACTGAGTGATTATCTGTTCGTGCTTAGTCGAAAATTGACCAAAGATTTAAACGCAACTGAATTTCCATGGAAGCCACGAATGTGATCGTTTTCAGGCTGCTAGAAAAAAAGATGTAAAGAATCGAATCATTAATTTGGTTTTTTTGAAATAAAAATTACTTTTGCGGCAAGTAACACTAATTAAAACAGAGGATTATGTACTGGACATTAGAATTAGCATCGTATTTGGAAGACGCACCTTGGCCAGCAGCGAAGGATGAGTTGATTGACTTTGCTATCAGAACTGGAGCTCCTCTTGAAGTTGTAGAAAATCTTCAAGCATTAGAAGATGAGGGGGAAACATACGAGAGTATTGAAGAGATTTGGCCGGATTATCCGTCAAGAGAAGATTTCCTTTTCAATGAGGACGAATATTAAAATTTAATCCCGCTATTGAGCGGGATTTTTTTTGCCTATATTTCCACTATGAACTTTTTGGGACACCTTTATTTTTCCAACAACGACACCGATTTAATGCATGCTAATTTATTTGGTGACTTCGTTCGAGGAAGTGATTTATCCATGTATCCCGAAATCATTCAACGCGGAATCCGTCTTCATAGAACTATTGATAGTTACATCGACAATCATCCAGCAGTAATTGATTTAATGCACGAACTGTACCCTATCTTACCAAAGATATCGGGAATAGCTGTAGACCTGTTTTTTGATCATCTTCTGGCAAAAAATTGGTCAGACTTTCATGAATCATCACTCGAAGAGTTTACAGTTCGATTTTATGAGGCTCCCTTGAAACATAAAGAGTTTTATTCCGAACATTTTCTCATGGTTCTTGATCGCATGCGGGCAAAAAACTGGTTGTATCAATATCAGTTTAGCTATGGTCTAATGAAAGCTAGTAAAGGAGTATCTTCACGAATTTCTTTCGAAAACAACCTCGATACTGCCCATCATGTGTTTGAAAAAATGGAAACACGTATCGAAAAAGCTTTTAGAATCTATATGACCGATGCTATCCCGTATTTCGAATCCTACCAACTTTCCCAAAAATCCTAATTAAATCTTATTCATTATTCATTTAGCATTCCGCAGTTCAAAAAAAAATGTATTTTGTTACTGCAAATTGTATGATGCTTAAAAGAACTACACATCGAAATCTCCCTATTCTACTTCCAATATTGTTTGTTGGTTTATTCTCATGTGTTATGGAGAATAATAAAGAAACTGAGTCCTTTGAACGACCAGATGTCATTGTAGATTTACCCGAGATACTGCAGAAAGGAAAACTCACGGTACTTTTCGAAAACAGTACGACCTCCTATTTTGAATATCGCGAGAAAAAAATGGGTTTTGAATATGAAATGCTCAAATTGTTCAGCGAAGAATTAGGGGTTGATCTTGAAGTAGTGGTTGCTAAAAATTTGGATAGTATTACACAGCAATTGAACAGTGGCGAAATAGATGTCGTGGCATGTAATTATACAATTACGGGTGAACGAAATCGTGAAGTCAACTTCTCTGAGCCTTTCATGAAAACTCATCAAGTTCTTGTTCAAAGAATTCCAGAAAACTGGAGTAAGATGAGTAAAAAAGAAAAGGAAAAGGCGCTTATTTTAAGTCCAGAAGAGCTTGCTCAAAAACAAGTACATGTTTGGAAAAACTCAAGCTACTATAAGCGATTGTTGCACCTTCAAGAAGAGATTGGAGATACTATATTTATTCAACCCGAAGATGGTTCTATTGGCGGTGAAGAACTTATAGAAATGGTTTCCGAAGGCCTTATCGATTACACAATTATCGAAGAAAATGTAGCTCAAGTCAATAAGCAGTTCTTTGATAATATCAATACCGATTTACGATTATCGGTCGACCAGCGAATGGCATTTGCCATGCGTAAAAGCAGTCATTTATTGAAGGCAAAAATGGATGAATGGCTAGTTAACTTCAAGGAAACATCTACTTATAAATACATTTTCCGAAAGTACTTTGAACGTAAACATGTTGGAATTCAGTCTGGCAAAAAATACGTAACGCTCAATTCTAAATCAATTTCAGCATTCGACGCTTATTTCAAAAATGCCGGTAAATCTTCTGGTTGGGACTGGCGATTGTTAGCTTCCGTAGCGTATCAAGAATCAAAATTTAATCCAGATGTACAGTCCTTTGGTGGAGCCTATGGAATGATGCAATTTATGCCAAATACCGGTCCGACTTATGGAGTTTACCCAGATTCCCCTCCAGAAGTACAAATTATGGGAGGAGCAAAAAAACTGAAGGCTGACGAAAACTACTGGAAAGCAGTTCCAGATCCACTCCAACGCAAGAAATTTGCTCTAGCCTCCTACAACGCTGGTCGTGGTCATATTCTAGACGCTCAACGTTTAGCTAAAAAGCATGGGCTTGATCATTTAAAATGGGACGATAACGTTGAAAAAATGCTCTTGAACCTCGGTAAACAAGAGTATTATCAAGATGAAGTGGTCAAACATGGAATGATTCGAAGTAAAATCACTTACAACTACGTTCGACATGTTATGGAGAGATACCTCGAATGGATAGGAAGATATCCAGCATAAATGGTATTTTTGAAATAAAAACATCAAACAGTTAATCGTCATAGCAGGCCCCACAGCTAGCGGGAAAACATCTCTTAGTGTTGACCTAGCAAAGAAACTGTCGACTTGTATTTTTTCGGCTGATTCTAGGCAATTTTATAAAGAACTAAGTATTGGTACAGCAAAACCAACGCTAGAGGAAATGGATGGCGTTCCGCACTTTTTTATTGATTCACACTCAATTCATGATGAAGTCACTGCCGCACAATTTGAAAGAGAAGCGCTTCTTTTACTAGAAGAACAATTCGAAATTCACGATAAAATTGTTCTTGTTGGCGGATCTGGAATGTTCATTGATGCACTTTGTGATGGACTCGATGATATCCCAACATCTCCTGAAGTAAAAGACCTTGTTCAACAACAATTTGACGAAGAAGGAATAGAACCGTTACTCGAAGAACTTAAATTAAGTGATCAAGAATATTATGAGTTTGTCGACAAACAGAATCCAATGCGCATCATGCGTGCTATTGAAGTGATTCGACTCACAGGGAAGAAGTTTTCTGAATTGCGAAAAAGTCAAACTAAAAATCGACCATTTGAAACAAAGCGATTCGTCATCAATCACGACAGAAAAAAACTATATGATCGCATCAATCTGCGAGTCGACCTAATGATGAAAGCCGGACTTCTGGAAGAAGTAAAATCAGTTTTCTCAGATCGGCATTTAACATCACTGAACACAGTTGGTTACAAGGAGTTATTCAGTTACTTGGAAGGACAAGCTTCACTTGATGATGCTATCGAATTGATTAAAAGAAATTCTCGTCGCTACGCAAAAAGACAACTGACATGGTTCCGAAGAAATCCAGATGCTGTTTGGATAGAACATGATACTAACGAAAAGATGATAGAAACTATTCTATCTCATCTTTGATCAACTTGGAACGATTCTTGAAATAGATTCATCAAAACCATTGCATGAAAATTATACTCGACCATATTTTGCCCAAACCATTGGCATCCATTGAGCATGGAGCAGACTCAATTTGGGGAAATCACACAGAACTTCAAGAAGGCAAAAGAATCCTTTTAAATGCCTCCAGTGGAAAAGGGAAATCAACTTTTACCACAACAACTGTTGGACTAAGATCAGATTATTCTGGTACGCTCACATACGACGGTGAAGATATCCGAAATTTTGGACCAGATGAATGGACGACAATTCGAAAAGAAAAAGTCTCTGTTGTTTTTCAAGATTTACAGTTGTTCCCAAAGTTGACAGTGCAAGAAAATTTGCTGTTAAAGAATAAATTGACAGATACCTACTCGGAAAAAGAACTAAAGGAGCAATTGGAAAAGTTGGAAATCGACTCTAAGTGGAATCAGCAATGTGGACTTTTATCCATGGGACAACAACAGCGGGTGGCGATAGTAAGAGCTCTTGCTCAACCTTACGAATGGTTGATCATGGACGAACCATTTTCGCATTTAGATGTTGAAAACACAAATCGCTGTTTGGACTTAATTCACAACAGGACGGTCGAACAAGGAGCTGGATTTGTACTAACCACTCTTGGCGACGATCACAATTATCAATACGATTACGAACTAAAACTATAACCATGCTGCGTAAACTATTATTTAAAAATCAAGATAGAAGGCAGTTAATTATCGCTGTAATTGGTGCTTTTTTAGGTATCACTTTCTTGATCACATCGATGCACTACCTCATCAAGGTGAACGAATTTGGCGAGGGTGCAGAAATCTTAGGTCCGAACACAATTATAGTTCAGAAAAAAGTATCGAACTCAAGTTTACTTGGACTGAATAAAACAGACTTTACTCAACAGGAAATTGAAAAAATGAAGGCCAATTCCTTTATTGAAGATATCAAACCAGTTGTTTCCAATAATTTTGACGTTTCTTTTGAAACAGCTGATCCAATGGTTCCACGGTTTAGATCAGATGTCTTTATCCAAACTGTTGATCAAGATTTTCTGGATGTTGAATTAGATAATTGGACTTGGCAAGAAGGAGATGAATTCGTTCCTATTATCATGCCTCGTGACTTCCTTGTGATGTTGAACACCTTCATGAGTGCAAGTGGAATTCCGCAAGTTTCGGATGATTTAGTGATGAAAATCAAATGTAAATTCACTTTATCGAATGAAAAGTCGAAAGAATGGGTTGACTGCAGAATTGTTGGATTCACAAATGAAGTTTCTTCCATTTTAGTCCCTGAAGATTTCATGGAATATGGTAACACGAAATACTCAGACGGAAGTGATCAAAAAATCACGCAAATTATGATCTCTGGGAAAGAAAGTGAATTCGGTCGTGTAGAAGAAATGTTGACCGAAAGAGGGTTAGAATCACGTAGCTCACAAATGGTTGTAGGTCGACTTAAAAGCATCGTAGGAACGTTATTTTTGGTCGTACTGGCAATTTCAATTATTGCCGTTTTCGTTTCAGGATTAGTCTTGATTCAGTATATGCAATTATTGATGTCGAGAAATGCATACGAAGTGAGAACGCTATTGAGAATTGGATATCATCCAAAGGAAATCATTCAACGATTCTTTATCTATTTCGTGAAGATTTTTGGTGTAATTGCTGTGATCGGACTGATTCTCTTCTTCATTTTAAAATTCTTTTTGGACTATATGTTCTCATCTGGAGGGATTTACATCGATGAAGGTATTACAATTGGCAGTCTTCTATCGTTGGTATTAGCATACATTCTTTTCAGTGCTGCAAGTTATTTTACAGCAAGAAAAGGCATCTTCAATGAATATTAATCGTTAAAGAAATGTTAATCCACTTTTGAAGCACATTTTGCCATTTTTAATGGATTATATTTAGTTGACAAATTCGTTTAATTTATGAAAAACGCACTCATACTCTTTTCGCTATTCATCGCTTCTGTTTCGTTCGGACAAAAGCTAAAATTCAAAATTGAAGGTCAAGCCGATACAACAGTTCATCTTGTTAAGTACTACGGAAAGAATCTGTTTTACGCGGACACAGCACAGATTAAAAAAGGAATTGTTGAATTTGATGGATCAAAGCAAAAACCAGGAATGCTTGCATTATTTCTACCAGACAAATCCATGTTAGAGTTTGTCTACAACAATGAAGACGTAAGCATTGAGGCGCAATATCCTCAACTGATGAATTCTGCCAAAGTGAAAAAGTCTGAAGAGAATACGGTATTCTTCAAATACGTAGATTTTATTGGAAACGAAAGACAAAAAACACAGGCGCTTTCAATGAAATTACAGTCATTCGACAAGAAATCAGAGGAATATAAAAACTTACAAAAAGAGATTGATGGCGCATCAGAAAAAGTGAGAAAATATCAACTTGCATTAATTGAGCAAAATCCAAACTTGTTAGTTTCGAAGATCGTTAAAATGTCGATGGATATTCAGGTACCTGATTCAATAACTGAATTATCTAAGAAAGAAGGAAATTCAAATCTCGCATTTATTTATTATCGAGATCATTATTGGGACAATGTTGACTTTTCTGATGATAGATTGGTTAACACTTCCATATTTCACGGGAAGTTAGAAAAGTACTTTAGCAAGGATTTAATGATTCAGCACTGGGATACAGTTATTCATTATGCCTTCGATTTGTGTGATCAGTTGGATCCAAAGTCAAGAACTTTCCAATATTGTGTCTCATGGATTACAAGCACATATGAGAAGAGCAATATTATGGGATTAGATAAAGTTTTTGTTCGAATGGGAGAAAAATATTACTGTTCTAAAAATGAGAATGGTGAATCGCCTGCTTACTGGATGAGCGAAAGCCAAATTGAAAAGTTGTGTGATCGCGTTAATGATTTGCAATACACTGTCCTTGGAATCCAACCACCAAATATTATTCTTCCAGACGTGAATAACAAATGGAGAGATTTCAAGAGCCTACCAAGCGAATATACTATACTATACTTCTGGGATCCAGAATGCGGACACTGCAAGAAGGTTACTCCTAAACTTCAAACTTTGTATGAAAAGAAATTCAAAGATAGAAACATTGAAGTCTTTGCTGTAGGTAAAGCGGTAGGCGAAGATTACGCGAAGTGGAAAGCCTTTATCAAAAAAAATAATTTGGAATTCATCAATGTTGCGGTTACCGATAGTATTTACAACATTGCCATGGAAGATGCTCGAAGATTAGTACCAAAGTATACTACTTTAGAATCATTAAATTATCAAAAGACATATGATATCTACTCTACTCCAAGAGTATTTATTTTGGATAAAGACAAGAAGACCATTGCAAAAGGTTTAACAATATCGCAATTGGAAGAAATGCTAGATCGCCTACAAGGTAAATCAGATCTTGAGAAAATTTTCCCAATAGAAGAAGAGCCTGCAGACGAAAAAATTCATTAAATTTATAGACGAGTCGGGCATTTTACTCGATTAACTAGAATTAACAACCAAAACATACAAATCAAATGGGGAAATTTGAGATCAAACAAGCAAAGAACGATCAGTATCACTTCAACTTAAAAGCTGGAAACGGACAGATCATTTTAACAAGCGAGATGTACACTACTAAAGCTGCTTGTGTAAACGGAATCGAATCAGTTAAGAAAAATGCTGACAACGATGATCGTTACGAAAGAAAAGAAGCTAAAAATGGAAAGTATCACTTCAACTTGAAAGCTGGAAATCACCAAATTATTGGTTCAAGCCAAATGTATGCTGATCAAGGAGGAATGGAAAACGGAATCGATTCTGTTAAGAAAAATGCTCCGGATGCAGAAGTTGTTGAAGTGAACGATTAATACTATATCACATTCAAAAAAAAAGCCTCTGAAATTTCAGAGGCTTTTTTTATGTCTATACTTTTTAATAAGGATCTTTATACTTTGGATTAGTCAATAACGACTCGTCAGTCAGAGTCTTCAAAAAGTTAACAAGATCTATTTTATCTTGATCATCCAACATTAATCCAGTTGACGTTGTACTCAACAAAGCTAAGTTTACAGTAGATGAATTCTTAACATGTTCGTTGTAATGATCTACAACCTCTTCCAAAGTTTCAAATCGCCCATCGTGCATGTATGGTGCAGTAACCTCAATATTTCTCAATGAA
This sequence comes from Henriciella pelagia, assembly GCA_964219255.1. GTDB lineage: Bacteria > Bacteroidota > Bacteroidia > Flavobacteriales_D > Crocinitomicaceae > UBA4466. The sequence goes on along the minus strand of CAXPPC010000006.1, from coordinate 299,558 downwards.
GGAACTTTAAACTTCGCTCTATCACTTGGATCTCCTGTAACTAATTCATAACCAAAATCAGTGAACTCACTATCGGTGTCAATCCCGTTATTCATATACTGGTCGTTCTCAAAGTTATTACCAGCGTGACAATGTGCACAATCAGCTCCAGAAGTATTTGGAAAAAACTCATTGTATTCAGTAAAAAACAATACTCTTCCCCGCTCTTCACTTTCTGTTAAAGTCGCCTTTCCTGCCAAATACTGATCGTATTTTGAATTGTCTGAAACGATGGACAACATAAAACTTTCAAGTGCTAACGAAATATTTTTAGCCGTAATTTCTGTTGTTCCAAAAGCTTGAGCGAAGCTCAGTTTCATATCCATGTCATGCGATAACTTCTGAATAACTCCAGGTAATGTTTCGTGCATTTCAAGTTCGTCTTGTATGGGCATAAGCGATTGCTCGCGCAATAAACTTGCTCTTCCATCCCAAAAGAAACCATTTCCATTCCACGCCATATTGAAGATGGCCATTGCATGACGTTTACCTTCAGTTTTGTTCACTCCCAAAGAAAGAACTCGTGGATCAGAAAATGCATTCTCCTGACGATGACAACTTGCACAACTGATACTGTTATCTCGCGACAATCGTTGATCATAAAATAATTTTCTCCCCAATTCTACCTTGGCAACCGTCAATGGGTTATCTGCAGGTAAATTAGGTGTTGGCAAGGTTCCATTCACAATGTTTAATTGATAATCACTGATCACTGGACTGATTGTACCAATTTCCTTTTTACACGAAAGCAATCCAATTGATGCTAAGGTAAATAGTAATAATCGCTTGTAAATCATTTTCTCACTACTTTTTGGCTATCCAATAATTCTCCGTTTTGATACAGTTGAACTATAAAGACTCCAGTAGCATCCAGAGAAAATTGTGTTTGATTTGATTTAATTGATTGTGTAGAAAGTACCCTCCCAGTCAAATCAACTATGCGGACCTCTTGGCCTGGTTTGATATTCTCAATATGGAGTTGATCCTCCCCACTCATGGGATTTGGGTAAATCATCATTTCACTATTAGCTATCTCGTCTACACCTAGTTGAACATTCTGAACACTGTTGGTAAACACAATATTTCTAAAGTTTATTAAGGCCTCCAGATCTTCAGTATCAATTCCATGAGCAATTATACCTTGACTCACATCAATATCGTTCAATCCTTTTACATAATCACCATCAATTGCAATAATTGTTTGATTTCCAAAAACATGCCCTGTAGCCGGAACTGTTTGCTCAAAATAATTGGTATCCCAAAGTGCATGCAATTGGAACGTTTGAGAGAAATTCGCGCCACCAACTCCTTCATATACAAGGAATCTATATCCAGCAGCCCAACCCCAATGCATAGACGGATTTTGGGGTGCTAAAGGGTGATTTGATGGATAAACAGATGGATCTCCACCGTTAGGTATCTTTGGAACCCCAATGTAAAACTTGATCGCTTCAACATTTGAAATATTTAAAGATCCTAACGCTACCTCAGAGTATGGTCCTTGCCCAGCTTCAACTAAACCAATCGTATCTTCTGAAACGGCCGTTTCTTGTCCACCATCATGTACAACTGTAAACTTGGACAAATAATAAGCAACACGAGTTGGCTTATAATCCTGTCCTAAATTATTTTGTTCGATAAGATTGTCTTGGTATTCATGGTTACCTGAGAAATGATAAATTCTCAATTTTGTATCCTGTTGAGCACTCAAATTGAAAGCTACAAGAATTAATGCAGTCAGCGTAAAATTTTTCATAAGCATTGGTGTTATTAAAGTTCAATTAGTCAAATTGATTCAGAATCAATGATTCCTGAGCACTATGATACTGAAAATCCGTTTGTACTCAAAAAAAAAGAGTCCAAATCACGGAAATGACTTGGACTCCTAAAAATCAATATTTTGATTCACTATTCTCCTAGCAAATAGGCAAAAATCAAAGGTGCAACAATTGTCGCGTCAGATTCAATAATAAATTTCGGTGTATCAATATCCAGCTTTCCCCAAGTGATTTTCTCATTTGGAACAGCTCCTGAATACGATCCATAACTCGTAGTAGAATCCGAAATCTGACAGAAATAACTCCAGAATGGCGTATCTTCTCTTTCCAAATCCTGATACAACATTGGAACCACGCAGATTGGAAAATCACCCGCAATTCCACCACCAATTTGGAAGAAACCAATTCCTTCTGTACCCGCAGTTTCTGTGTAGTAATCCGCCAACCACATCATGTACTCAATTCCAGACTTCATTGTCGAAGCTTTCAATTCACCTTTAATACAGTATGAAGCGAAGATATTCCCCATTGTTGAATCCTCCCAACCTGGAACCACAATCGGCAAGTTCTTTTCAGCAGCAGCCAACATCCATGAATTCTTTGGGTCGATTTCATAGTATTGTTCTAAAACCCCTGAAAGCAATAACTGGTACATAAATTCGTGCGGAAAATAACGTTTTCCCTCCTCTTCAGCTTTTTTCCAAATCTCAAAAACATGCTCTTGCAATCGACGGAATGCCTCTTCTTCTGGAATACATGTATCAGTTACACGGTTCAATCCTCTTTCTAATAGATCCCATTCCTCTTTCGGTGTTAAATCACGATAATTTGGAACACGCTCATAACTGTTGTGTGCTACCAAATTCATGATATCCTCCTCGAGGTTTGCACCAGTACAAGAAATTAAATGAACTTTATCTTGACGAATCATTTCAGCTAGAGAAATTCCTAATTCAGCCGTACTCATTGCTCCCGCGAGTGAAATAAGCATCTTCTTACCTGATTTGAGGTGCGCTTCATACCCTTTAGCCGCATCAACGAGTGCCGCAGAATTGAAGTGTAAATAATTTTTCTCTATGAATGATCTAATTGTTTGTGACATTACAAGTGATATTTATATGAAAGTATTTTATAAAGTAGTTTCGCTGCCATAAAATCAGGAGCACTATTTCCTTGTTGTGGTGCCAATTCATTGATATCGAATCCAACTACATTGCAGCGTTTGAACACCATTTTAAGCAAATCGATTGTCTCATTCCACAACAATCCACCCGGTTCTGGAGTTCCTGTTGAAGGCATGATTGACGGATCGAAAGCATCCAGATCAATTGTGATGTAAACATTCTCTCCTAGGCTATTCACAACATCCGATTGCCAATCTTGATTCTCACGGATTTCATAAGAAGTAAACAAATTCGAGCGATTCAAAAATGGTAATTCAACAGCGTCCATACTACGGATTCCAACTTGAACCAAATTTGTTGTTTTCGAAGCCAAGTGCATCGCACAAGCGTGATTGCATGCAGAACCATCGTATTCAGGTCGCAAATCAGAGTGCGCATCCAACTGAAGTACAGTTAAGTCTTCATATTTTTCTTTAAAAGCCTGAATTGCACCAATAGAAATGGAGTGTTCTCCACCTAATAGTCCAACAAACTTATCTTGGTTTAAATACAATGATACAGCCGACTGAACAGCGTCGCACATTTTTTCTGGTGACTCATCCTCAGTAACTGCTGGCGCGATGTGAATTCCTTTACGATATACTTCAGACTCTGTCTCGATATCATAAATCTCCATATTTTCAGAAGCATCAAAGATCGCGTCTGGACCTTTGTCTGCACCTTTACCATAAGTACTCGTTCCATCATAAGGAACTGGAATTAAAACTGCAGCAGCTTTTTCCAAAGTTCCATTTTCTACTGAAATTCCTGCGTAATCTCTCATTCGTACCCTAGAATTTTGAGCATATGATCGCTCGTTTGTTCTTCTCTAAATAATTCATAAGTGACATTTCCATCTTCATCATGATCGATCAAAATGTGCTTTGGTGAAGGAATCAAACAGTGTTTTATCCCACCATAACCTGAAATCGATTCTTGATAAGCTCCACAGTTGAAGAATCCAACATAAAGCGGCTTATCTTTTTTAAATTCAGGTAAGTAAATCGCGTTGATATGTTGTTCTGAATTGTAATAATCATCGCTATCACACGTCATTCCTCCTAAGAAAACACGCTCGTATTTATCTTCCCAGCGGTTGATTGGCAACATAATAAAACGGCGGTTGATCGCCCATGTATCAGGCAAGGTGGTCATGAAAGAACTATTAATCATGTTCCATCTCTCGCGATCGTTCTGACGTTTTTGATCAAGGATCGAATAAATCATCCCCCCTGATTCTGCAACCGTAAACGAGCCAAATTCGGTAAAAATATCTGGGTGATCTGCTCCGGCCATATTCGCAGCTGATTTGATTTGAGCAACGATTTCATCAATCATATATTGATAGTCGTAATCGAAAGCCAACGAATTTTTCACTGGGAACCCACCTCCAATATTTAAGTATCGAACGTTTGCACCTTCTTCGATAAGATCAGTGTAAACATTCAAGTATTTTCTCATCTCGTTCCAGTAGTATGCATTATCACGAATTCCTGTATTCACGAAGAAATGCATCATCGAAAGACGAAACTTCTTACTTCCTTTGATTTTCCAGTTGTAAAAAGGAACGATGTCCTTGTAACCTATTCCCATACGAGATGTATAGAACTCAAATTTTGGATCTTCCTCAGAAGCAACTCTAATTCCAAGCTCCATTTTAGTATCAATCATTTGATCGAGTAAATCAAATTCTTGGAAATTATCGATAATTGGAATGATGCGATCGAAACCAAGATCAATCAACTGCTTGATTTTCGATACATATTGTTTCGTCTTATATCCATTGCAAATGACATAAATATCTTCGCTCAGCAAACCTTTACGAAACAAAGAGATTACTATATCAATATCAAATGCTGACGAGGTCTCAATATTTGTGTTATGCTTGGCACATTCCTCTAGTACATGACTGAAGTGTGAGCTTTTCGTACAATAACAATAATGGTATTTACCATCGTACTGTTGATTGTCCATGGAATGCCTAAACCAATCCCTACACTTTTCAACTTGCTCTCCAATAACAGGAACGTAAGTAAAACGTAGTGGAGTTCCAAATTTCTCCACTAGTTCCATAAGATTTAACCCTCTAAATCGAAGGTTTCCATTATTTAATTCAAATTCCTCTTGTGGGAATTCAAAAGTCTGATCAATTAAGTCTAAATATTTATTCTTCATCGTCTACATCGTCGATATCATCTCCGATATCAAGATCATCATTATCATTATCTAAATCATCGTCATCGTCGTCATCAGCTGAAGAAGACATTTTTGACGCTTTGATTGTAGAAATTGGAATTAAAAAAGTTACTTCTTCATCAACATAGATTACTCCATCTTCAATAGATCCATTGAATGGAAAAGTTGCTTTGTTCAACTCACCCTCTTGATAAAGAGCATAGATTTCTTCCTGATATCCTTCAGGAAATTTTAAAAAAGATTTGATTACCCGTTTCATTTTAATTCAGTAATTATCACTGCAAATGTTCATTAAAAAAGCAATTACTTTGTGTATATTATATAAATTCGGTAAATTTATTTGTTAAAATTGAATTATCTAGTTATTTTCACTTCATATGGACAATACAGATCGAAAAATCCTTGAAATTCTCCAAAAGGATGCTATGAAAACAGCCAAAGAAATGGCTTCGGAGCTTTCATTAACAACCACACCTATCTATGAACGTATAAAGAAACTGGAAAATGCTGGATTTATCAAACAATATGTGGCTTTATTGAATGCAGATCTTCTTGGCAAGAATATAATGGTTTTTATGAACATAACAATTAAGGACCATCATAGTGATAAACGAGATGAATTTGTTCGCCATATGGAATCGCTCGATGAAGTGGCAGAATTCTATCATACTTCTGGGTCATTTGACTTCTTAGTAAAAGTACGATTTGCAAGTATCAAAGAATATAGAGACTTCCTAGTCAATGAAGTTGCTTCTATTCATAATATCAGTGATATTGACAGCCAAATTGTTCTGGAAGAGATCAAATATTCTACTCGAATCAGTTTGTAACATAATAACACACTTCTGTTATTTTTGATGAGCGGGGAGGATTTCTCCTCTTAAAGTCTTATTTTCATGGACATTATTTGGTTTTAAACCATCAATAAGAACTACCATGAAAAGAAAACTTATACTCAAATCGCTACTTATTCTCCCTTTTCTAGTATTGTCCTTTATTTCTACCGGACAAGAGATGCCTCCGAAGCTAAAAGCATTTATTAATGAACAGCTTGTGTTCGAAAAAGCGCAAAATGTTGATTGGAAAATCTCAAGTGAACACTTCGACAAAGAGAGAGGAGTACATTATTATTATATACAACAAACAATCAATAAACTGCCAATTTTCAACGCGATCGTTACTATTGCTGTTAAAAATGAAGGGTATTATTTATCTGCCAATCGTTCTGTAGATATTGAAAACAATCAATTAACTACCCCAGCGATATCTTCGTCTGACGCCATTAATTTTGCAGCACAACATCTAGGTATTGACAATGGGGCTCAACCACATTTACTTGAGTCGTCCAAAACAGCATTTATTTATCGATCTGAAGTTTCTTTGGAAGACATTCCTGTTGAACTAGTATATTTCGTTAATGATGGAAATCTCGAATTAGCTTGGAATTTAAGCATTGCACCATCCGATCAAGAACATTGGTGGAGTTTGCGAATTGATGCTACTACAGGTGATCTATTAAATCAAACTGATTGGGTCACTCACTGTATTCATCCAGAACATACTTCAAAATCGATTCATAACAATGAAACTGCAGAACTATTAATGATGCCACCTCCTCCTGGAACGGATCAATACAATGTTTTTGCACTTCCACTTGAAAGTCCTAATCACGGATCAAGAAGCCTTTTGGTTGGACCGTACGACAATGTTGCATCTCCATTTGGATGGCATGATGACAACGGAATTGCAGGTGAGGAATACACAATCACTCAAGGTAACAACGTGCATGCTTATGAAGATGCAAACGATGACAATCAACCAGGTTACTCACCAGATGGTGGTACAGCACTCAATTTTGATTTTCCATTGAATTTAAATCAACCTGCACAAAACTATTGGGATGCTGCAATCACGAACTTGTTTTATATGAATAATATGATGCATGATATCTGGTATCACTATGGATTTGATGAAGCAAGTGGAAATTTCCAAGAAAACAATTATGGAAATGGTGGTTCTGGATCCGATTACGTTCGTGCTGAAGCACAAGATGGTGGTGGATCAAACAATGCCAATTTTGCTACACCACCAGACGGTAATAACCCTAGAATGCAAATGTATTTATGGGATGCTGTTGGAAGCTCAGATTTGTTAACTGTCAATTCTCCGGGAACAATCGCAGGAACTTACACTGCAATTGAAGCAGGATTTGGACCTCCAGTACCTGTAACACCAATCACCTCAGATATTGTAATTTTCAATGATGGAGTTCCTGATGAGTACGATGCCTGCGAAGCACCAATCAACGGTGCTCAATTTGCCAACAAGATTGTTTTAATTCGTCGTGGATCATGTACTTTCGTTAGTAAAATTGAATTTGCTCAAAACAACGGTGCAGCTGCAGTGATCATGGTAAATAACGTAGCCACAGCGCCAATCACAATGGGGGGTACAGGCGGAAGTATTACTATTCCTTCAGTAATGATATCTCAAGCAGATGGAAATAGTATCATCAGTATTATTGAAAATGGTGGAACAGTAAATGCAACACTTCAAAACAACGGGCCATTTGAAAACGATGGTGATTTTGATAATGGAATAATTGCACATGAATACGGTCATGGAATTTCAAACCGATTAACAGGTGGTGGAAATAATACGGACTGTTTGGGCAACAGCGAACAAATGGGTGAAGGTTGGTCAGATTTCTTTGGATTAATGCTAACGATTGAACCAGGCGATCAAGGAACTGATGTTCGAGGAATCGGAACATACGCAATTAATGAACCAACAACAGGTGACGGAATCCGTCCAGCTCCATATAGCACAAGCTTTACAGTTAATAACTTCACATATGCTGCGACGAACAACACTGGATCGATCTCACAACCGCACGGAATCGGTTTTGTTTGGTGTACAATGTTGTGGGATCTGAATTGGGCGCTCATCGATCAATATGGTTTCGATCCTGATTTACATAATGGGACTGGAGGAAATAACATAGCAATGGAACTCGTTATGATGGGATTAAAACTTCAGCCATGTGAGCCAGGATTTGTTGATGGTAGAGATGCAATTCTTCAAGCTGATCAATTATTGTATAATGGAGCTAATCAATGCTTAATCTGGGAAGTTTTTGCCAATAGAGGGTTAGGATTCTCTGCCAGCCAGGGTTCTTCTAATAGTCGCTCGGACCAAACTGAAGCTTTCGATTTACCACCAACAATGAATCCAGCTACAACTTTTGTAACGGAGTGCTCAAGTTATACTTGGTCTGCCAATGGGCAAACATATACTTCTTCCGGCGTGTATACTGATACGGTTAACAATCCAAACTGTATTCAAGTTGTAACATTAGATTTAACAATAGTTGGTCAGGTAAATACAACCGTTACTCAAGTTAATCCAAGCACAGCTCAGGCAAATCACACAGGTTCTGGAGTGACTTATCAATGGGTTGATTGTAATAACAACTATGCTCCATTATCTGGTCAAACTCAATCAACTTTGACAAATATCGAAGGAAACTTTGCTGTAATCATTAATGATAATGGTTGTATTGATACATCAGATTGTGTGACATTAATTTCGAACGGAATTTCAGAGGAGCTGCTTTCGAATGTTAATGTTTACCCGAATCCAACTAAAGGAAACATAACAGTTGAATTAGAACAAACATATTCTAATGTAAAATTTGTTGTTTACGACTTAAATGGCCGAGTTATCATTGAGAAGCAGGCCAACAATATCAATCAACAAGAAATCGAATTAAAAGCTGCACCTGGAGCTTATATTCTTGAAATTGAAGCCGATGGGAATAAGAAAACTAAAATTCCACTTCAAGTGATCGAATAATGCGAATTTTTATAGCGGTATTAACCGTAGCAATTTTTAGCGGATGCTCCATTGAACAAGAAAGTGAAGTGGAGTATTCTTTTTTTGTTGCAGGACACATTTATGGCAACCCTCTTTATCCTCAGTACGGAATTTACGACTCACTAAAAGAGTTCATCCCTGAGTTAAACAATCAACCCAAAATGGAATTTGGTTTCCTTACGGGTGATGTTGTGGTAAAGCCAGACAGTCTTCATTGGGATTCACTTCAAATAGAGCTCAAGGAATTTAATATGCCGATCTTTATTGCTCCTGGAAATCACGATCGTGGACTAGAATTTGAAAAACGATTTAAGCATCACTATCAGTCTTTTGATCACAACGAGGATTTATTCATTCTGCTATCTCCAACTAATTGGAATATTGAGGGTGAGCAACTCGAATTTCTGAAAAGTAATTTGGCTAAAGATTCAATTCGAAATATTTTCATCTTCATTCACGAACTCATCTGGTGGGCTCCAGATAACAAATTCGGCGGAGTTAAAATCAACTATACGCCTCATTATCCGGGTTCAACTAACTTTTGGAACACTGTAGCTCCGTTATTAAAACAAACTAAAAAACCAGTATATGTTTTTGCTGGGGATGTTGGATGCACAGATCAAGTTGATGCTTTTATGTACTACAAAGAGGATAATATCTCGTTGATTGCATCCGGGATGGGCGGCGGAAAAAATGATATTATCACGATTGTCGATATTGACAAAACTGGTATTCCAAAACTCTATAATGTAGATATAAATCAACCATTCAAAAAAATAGGTGGGTTCGAAAACTATAAGCTTCCTTCAATTGACTGAAATACTAATTGAAATTTAGTTTATCTTAGTACCCTAATTAATTAAAATGAGAACTATGAAAAAACTGCTACTTTTCTTTGCTGCGACAATTTTCAGCGTAGCATCTGCAACTGCACAATGTACACCAGATCCACAATATACTCAACCTGGAGTATACCCAGATAGTGCTACTGGTTTCGACGATGCTTGTGTTGGAATTGCATATGAACAACTAATCACAATCGTTGTTCCAGTTGACACAACAGTGATTATTGGAGGATTTCCAGTACCATTGTCTTTTGACAGTGCTGTGGTTGTAAGTGTAAATGGACTTCCAACTGGATTCACGTATTCATGCTACGATGCAGGAAACACAACTTCACCAGTTGACCAATGTGCTTTTGAAGGAGGAACAACAGGATGCGTTTCTATCGTTGGAACTGCAATCGCAGGAGACATCGGTAACCACCCTTTAACAATTACTGTTGATGCTTACGTTGGAGGAGCTACTTCACCACAAACTCAAATTGTAGATTACTATTCAATCGAAGTGTTAGATCAAAACGATCCAAATTGTACTGCTTCGGTATTTGAAATCTTTGCTGATAAATACATCTTGTATCCAAACCCAGCGAACGAGCAAGTAACAATCAAAGGAATTGAAGGAAGTGCAACAATTGAAGTATACAACACATCAGGAATGGTTGTCGCGAACTTTAACCACACTTCTGGAAACTTCGACATGAACATTGGAGAATTGGAAAATGGACTATACTTTGTTCAAATTCGCCAAGAAGGAACAATTGAAACAGTTCGTTTCATCAAGGAATAATCAAGTCAATTGATATTTGGAGCCGCAATTACAATAATTGCGGCTTTTTTATTTCTCTGATTTCAAATCAATTAAAAAAAAGTTTGATTTTTTTTTCGTTAAGTCCTTGCGCCATTCAAGAAAAATGTATTACATTTGCCCACGCTTTAGCGAAAGCGGATACAATTTCCACAAAGACTGACTGTTGTCAGTATCAGCGCAAGCAGATTGGAAAATTGGTCTGGTAGTTCAGTTGGTTAGAATACGTGCCTGTCACGCACGGGGTCGCGGGTTCGAGTCCCGTCCAGACCGCTGAAGCAAGCCTCATCTTTTGATGAGGCTTTTTTTATGCCCAATAATCACAAAAAAAGAGGCGATCAATTAAGACCACCTCTTTTCACGCATAGACCATTCTTAAAACACGTATTTAATCTATGCTATAGCTGTATTCGCTATTAAACCATCCTTTTTCGCTCCATTCACCTCAAACTGATTTGAAGTATTTTTAGCTCCGCCAGCTTTTAAAGCATTTTCTCCCGCAAAGAACGTTTTATGATCATCACCTAGATCTGAACCTGCCATTCTTTGGTGCTTCACACACGAAACTCCTTTTCGGATTTCTTGTCGCTGAACTCCTTTCACATAAGCCAACATTCCTGACTCACCGAAATATCCTTCAGCAAGATCGTTCATATGTAATGCCGTTGTATGATATGTTGGAAGTGTGATCAAGTGATGGAAAATTCCAGCTTCACGTGCACCATCCATTTGGAAAGTCTGAATCTTTTCATCTGCTCGTCGACATAATTCCGAACCATCATATTTCACATCCATTAAATTATCTCTGTCGTAGAACGAAACATCCTCTCCTTCCGCAACCATAGCATCATATACTTGAGTTCTGAAATTGAGCGTCCAGTTAAATGATGGTGAATTATTGTACACCAATTTCGCATTTGGAACAACTTCTCTCACTCTATTCACCATATGTGCAATCTGTCCAACATGAGGAGTTGGCGTTTCAATCCAAAGTAAATCAGCTCCATTTTGAAGACTTGTGATACAATCAAGAACAACACGATCGATATTTGTTCCTTCGCGGAATTTGTACAATCCATTTGGCAAACGAACTGGACGAACTAGTCTTCCTGCTCTTTTCAATAGTACTTCATTGTCATTTACATCTTCGATTGAAACTTCTTCGCACTCTACAAAGTCGAGATATTTTGAAGCCAAATCACCTGGTTCTTGACTCACAGGAAGCTTTTGTGTCAAACTAGCCCCTTCAGAGTCTGTTCGAGCGACAATAATCCCATCATCAACTCCCAACTCAAGAAAAGCGTAACGAACAGCATTTATTTTGGCAATAAAATCTTCATGCGGTACAGTCACTTTTCCATCTTGGTGACCACATTGCTTTGCATCCGAAACCTGATTCTCAATTTGAATTGCACATGCTCCAGCTTGAATCATTTTCTTCGTCAATAAATAAGTAGCTTCTTCGTTTCCAAATCCAGCATCAATATCAGCAATAATTGGAACTACATGCGTTTCAAAATTGTCGATTTGATCCTGCACATCTTCTCCACTATCCAATCTCCTGAATAAATCATTTAGCTCAACAGCATCAGCTTGACGCAAGAAGTCATAAATCTCCTCAATTAATCCAGGCACAGCTGTTTTTTCGTGCATAGACTGGTCAGGAAGCGGTCCAAATTCAGAACGCAAGGCCGCAACCATCCATCCAGAAAGATACAAGTACTTTCTTTTTGTTGTTTTGAAGTGTTTTTTGACAGCAATCATCTTTTGTTGCGCCACAAATCCATGCCAGCATCCAAGTGATTGGGTATAATTTGAAGGATCTGCATCGTATGCAGCCATATCTTCTCTCATAATCGCCGCTGTATATTTCGCGATATCCAATCCCGTTTTGAAGCGATTTTGCGTTACCATTCGAGCAGCACTCTCAGGACTTACCGAATCCCAAGTTTGTCCATACTTCTGCTTTAACTCTCTTACAGTTTCTATAACTGAAGTATAGCTGTGTTGTCCTAAATTTGTCATAATTTTGTTTTGAGTTATTTTTATTAATAATTAGATCAATCCTGTTGATTGTTGCCGCAGTCGCAGGATTGATTGTTTGTTTAGATGCATTGATAAGCTGGAAGCGTCAAGAATTCTTCAAATTCATCCGCTGTTACCAGTTGGTTGAAAAGATCTGTTGCTAAATCGACTTTCGAATTTTCAATTTTACTTTCAGCGATAGCTTGTTTTACTTTTGACACTTCGTCCTTGAATAATCCCTCATACAAAGCAGTATCGAAAGTTCTACCATCTTCAAGTGTGACTTTATTCTTCAACCATTGCCAAACTTGTGTACGCGAGATTTCTGCAGTTGCCGCATCTTCCATCAAATTGTAAAGTGCTACAGCACCATGACCTCTCAACCAAGATTCCATGTATAAAATTCCAACATTGATATTCTTTCGAACGCCCTCTTCGGTAATTGTACCTTTCGGAAGCTCGACTAAATCCTGCTCAGAAATTGAAACATCTTCCCTCAGAGCGTTTAACTGATTTGCTTTTGGCATATGTTGATTAAATTCATTCATCGCTACTTCAACTAAAGCAGGATGAGCAACCCAAGTCCCATCGTGTCCATTTTTCACTTCACGTTCTTTGTCCTTTCGAACTTTTTCCAAAGCAAGTGCATTTGCTTCAGCATCATTTTTGATAGGAATTTGAGCTGCCATCCCACCTATTGCCAGAATACCTCTTTTGTGACAGCGTTGTATAACCAATTTTGAGTACGCATCCATAAACGGACTTGTCATCGTCACTTGATCTCGATTTGGCACAACAAAATTGTCGTGATTTCTGAATTTCTTGATGTACGAGAAAATGTAATCCCACCTTCCGCAATTCAATCCAACGATATGTTCTTTCAATTCGTAAATAATCTCATCCAATTGAAAGCTAGCTGTAATTGTTTCGATTAAAACCGTCGCTTTGAAAGTCCCAGTTGACACCTTTAAATATTCTTCTGCGAAAGTAAATACCTCGTTCCACCAACGTGCCTCAAGATAATGCTCTAGTTTTGGCAAATAGAAATACGGCGCCGTTCCCTTTTCCATTAAAGTCTTCGCATTGTGAAAAACATAAAGACCAAAATCTACCAGACTACCTGACATTTCCTTTCCATCCACCAAAAGGTGGCGTTCATTCAAATGCAAGCCTCTTGGGCGAACAATTAATACAGCTGGATTTTCATTTAAACTGTATGACTTTCCACGATTTTCATCAACAAGAGAGATTGTTCCTTTATTCGCATCAATTAAGTTTTGCTGACCTTCCATGACGTTTTTCCATGAAGGAGAATTACTATCCTCTAGATCGGCCATAAACGCTTTCGCTCCAGAATTCAATGCGTTAATAATCATTTTTCGATCTACGGGACCAGTAATCTCAACTCTTCTATCCTGTAAATCAACCGGAATGCCATTTGCCTTCCACTCACCTTCTCGAATTGACTTAGTTTCTTCCGGAAACGAAGGGAAGTTACCTTGATTAAAATATTCTTGTGTTTGGACTCTTTTCGCTAAAAGCTCGAGTCTATTTTCGTTAAACTTCTCATGAAGATCAAAAAGAAAAGTTAGCGCCTCATTTGTCAAAATGCTTGGAAATCGGCTTTTCACTTCTTCCGAAAACATTATAGCAGAGGGATTTAATATAGTATTTGACATATGTTTTGATTAATTGTTTCAGCAATAGTAAAACATTTTATTTCAAAAAACAAGCGAACGTTCGCTATTTATAATTATTTCGCTAATTATGTCATTTTCGCAAAAAGGTTAAATTTGTAATTATGGAAGAAGAATACATTAAACTAATATTTGGTTTAAAGCTCAAGCAGATAAGGACAGAGCGCAATTTGTCGTTATTTGGATTATCGAAACTGACAGGTATGTCGAAGTCGTATTTGAACGAAATTGAAAACGGAAAAAAATATCCTAAGCCAGATAAAATTTCTATTCTTTCGGAAAAACTTGATGTTGCTTACGACCAATTAGTCTCTTTGAAGTTAGATAAGAATCTTGCACCGGTCGGCGACTTATTACAATCGAAAATCTTCAAGGAAATTCCACTTGATTTATTCGGGATAAAAGAAAGCACTTTGATTGATATTGTGGCAAATGCTCCGGTTAAGGTCAATGCATTCATCAGTACTATTATCGAAATCGCGCAGCACTACAATTTCAGTCGAGAAAGTTTCTTTCTAGCATCGGTACGTTCATTCCAAGAGGCCAACAATAATTACTTCGACAATTTAGAGAAAGACGTATTGAAATTTGCGGAAGCCTATCAAGTCGATCTGTCGAAAAAATTAGACAGTCAGGAATTAGAAGAAATTTTGACCCAAGAATATGGGTATACGATTAAGCAAGATGAACTTAGCAACTACGAAGCTCTTGAAAACTTACGCTCATTATTCATCCCAGAGACAAATACTTTGCTTTTGGCTGGAGAAATAGATGAAGCACAACGCACATTTATTTTCGCAAAAGAGATCGCGAACAATTATTTAAAAATTAAAGATCGACTTTATACTTTCCCGTGGATTAAGTTTGATTCTTTCGATCAAGTGATTAATAACTTTTACGCTTCGTATTTTGCTGGAGCGTTGATTTTACCAAAAGACAAACTAACGACAGAACTGAAATCACTCTTTGAAAAAGAAAATTTTGATAAGAAGCATCTTCTCGAAATTATGAGTAGTTACAACGCTTCACCTGAATCATTTTATCAGCGATTAACGAATATTCTACCCGCTTCATTCAAGATTCAAAACCTTTTCTTTCTTCGCTTCACACACAAAGAAAACAGTGGGAAGTTTTATCTCAAAAAGGAACTTCATTTATCACACCACCATGCACCTTATGCCAACGAGACAAATGAGTTTTATTGCAGAAGATGGGTTGCACTGCGCGTGCTAGATAAAATCAGTAAAAGTAAACGAGAACATGAATTCGATATTCAAATATCTAATTACCCTGGAGATGTCAAATATCTGGTTTTATCATCTGCAACAAAAGATCCGTTTAAAAAAGGACAATACCGAAGTATCTCAGTGGGATTATTCATTGACAAACAACTTCAGCGCAAAGTCAACTTTATTAACGACCCAAACATCAAAACTTACGAAGTCGCTGTTACTTGTCAGCGTTGCCCAATTCAGGACTGCAAAGAAAGAATGGCTCCTCCAATTGTCTTAGAAAAGCAAGCTAAAAACGATCAAATTGAAAGTATCGTAGAAGAACTACAGAATAAATTCAGGAAGTAAGCGACGACTTCTATTTCCAGAAATATATGGGAAGAATATTATGCGTTGGTTCGTAGAACTTACTATGCTGATATATAAAATACAATTGTGCCCACGAGTTTTCTGCAAACGCTTTGTTAGACTTCTTTTTTTCCTCTAACTCCAATTTCAAGGCTGGGTTTTCTTCCAACAATTCAGCCGCAAAATCCTCAAAAACATACGGTGAGAAATACTCTTTTTGCTGTAAATGACTATCGTAGAAGTTCCACGCAAAATAACTATCCGGCATTGTTGGCTCGAGAACATTTAGAAGGAAACGTTTATTCCTTTGATTCACCAACACCACAAAATCACCGGCATACACATCTTGATTTTCTTCAAATACTTCCGTTTTTGTCCCAGAATGAATGAAATGACCTTCATAAGGTGCTTTGGCCGACTTAAAATCCAATATTCTAATCTTATTCACTTGTAATGTAGACTTCTTCAGCTCTTCCATTTCAATGTTATTGGCTTTCAATCGTGCTAAAACCTCTTTTTGATACCTAGGAATAACATAAGCCTTTGGAACGGACAAAGTATCTTGAGCGACATAAACATTTCTGTATGGAATATTCATCGTAAAAGGTCGATCTCTGTAATATTTCAATCGATCCAATCCAGTTACCTCACTTGGAATATACTCATGTTCGAACCCCATAAAATTGATACTATCCACCGCATCGCTCAATTGATAATTGTAAGGAAATTGTGTGGTATTGAGATCATATTGAAATGCATCACTTCTCGCCTTTTCTATTTCACTTTGATGAGTTTTCACCCAATCAAGTGTCGACTCTAAAAAAGCCAAAGTTGACTGCACTCGATCATCAAAAGGCTTCAACATGTGCGTTTCTACAGTAAAACTAATCGTATTAAACAAAGCTGTATATCCCATTGAGTAACGAGGCAAATCGTTAAAAACTGACATTCCTTTCTCTGGCGTATCCTCTAATAAATTTACGTAGGGAATCATAGGAAACTTCTTTTGCTCCACATCTTTTGCAATCCATGGTATCATTTCCTCATGAACTAAAGTCCCCAAAGACGGAGCCATTCTTTCCTTTACGGATGCAATGTACGTCAACGTATACTGATAATCCGCCCCATTTGAAACATGCGTATCGATGAACACATCCGGGTCCAAACTATGAAAGAGTTTAGCAAACGTAAATGCATTTTCAGAGTCCATTTTGATAAAATCTCGGTTCAAATCTAAATTCTGTGCATTCCCTCTAAACCCATATTCCTCTGGCCCATTTTGATTCGCCCGACTTGATCCCGATCGATTCATAGCCCCTCCAACATTGTATGCGGGAATAATTCCAATCACCGGCATTCCCTCCGTGTGCTTCCCATTTTCGATCCATTCATCAATCCACATTAGACAAGCATTTATTCCATCTGGTTCACCAGGGTGAATTCCGTTATTAATTAGAATAGTAGTTGATTTTTTCGCTTTAGTAAAAGTGTTAAGTGAATCACCTTCTCCATTTATTACACACAAATATATCGGCAAACCAAAGTCCGATTGCCCCATATTGTACAACTCAATTTCATCATGTTTCTCTGTCAACTCTTTGTAATGTTCTATTAACTCTGGATAAGTTGGAGTCGAATTATCTAACCACTGAGAGAAAGAAGAATTAACAGAAAAAAAGACTACACAAATAACAAAAAGTAACTGATGCATATGCAATAATTAATGATTTTACACTAAAATAGCTGAATTGAACAGTAATTGGCACTTTTTTTGCTGCAAATCTCATGAAAAACTAACTTTATCATCAAATTACTACACATGATCAATTTAAAGCTACTATTCACAATTTCATTATTGATTTTCTTCAGCAGTTGCGGCTCTTACAAATCGCTAGATATTGATAAAATTTCGAAATTAGAATTTGAATACAATCCCAACCAGGACTTACAATACGGTACAAATTTTGAAGCTAAAATTAACGCTGTAATGGTAAATGGAGAAGAGATTGATATCACAGATAATAAAAATTTGACGATTGAAAACAATGACGTTAAGTACTTATATGGTCATACGTTTACAATCACTAAAAAACCATTCGATCGAGGTAATGAAGTCACCATTCATTACAAATTAGAGGGAAAGGAAAGCGAAATGATTAATTCGAGTGATCAACTTCACCTAAACTTCAGAGGACCGCTTAATATTATCGCCGCAGGAAAAAATGGACTTGCGGGTGCTGATGGAAAAGATAAGAATGACGCCATTGTGTTCCGAGATGGTGGTGATGGAGATCGTGGAGAAAATGGTAAAAATGGACAACCAGGAGATAATCTACAAATTCATGTTTGGAAAGATCGCGACACCTTATTTCTAAATATATTTAACCTTTCACGGAGCGAGACATGGAAATATAAAGCAACATTAAATTCTACCATTTCAATCAACGTTTCTGGAGGTGATGGTGGAATCGGTGGCAATGGCGGAGATGGTGGTGACGGAAAAGACGGCATCATCACTTCTGATAAAAATAAATTACCTGGAGATGGTGGTAATGGTGCAAATGGCGGAAATGGTGGTAACGGAGGAAATCCAGGAAATGTTCAAATTACTTTTCATCAAAATGCGACGGATTATCAACAGCAATTTAGCTATGTCTTAAACCCCGGTGCTGGAGGAAGCGGAGGTACGGGTGGAAAAGCAGGTAAAGCAGGGACGGCTGAAATCGGTCAAGAACCAGGAATCGACGGTTCAAATGGAACTGCTGGAATGAACGGAATAAATGGAACCGGCGTAAATTCACCAAGTATTTCTATTCAAAATTTTGATTGGAATCAGTTGAATTAATTAAGCTTTCTCTTCGTCTCAGCCTGATTTTTTTATTAATTTCGACGTGCATCTCACATGACTTAAGTGAAATTCTTCACTACAAAACCGATTTAGTAGTTTTTTTTATTACTTTTACCCTGCTTAAGAACTACAACTGGAGCTACTGCTAAACTATGAGTGAACTACAAATTGGTGAGATTATCGATTTCCCTGAGGTATGGATTAAAATTCATGACCATTCGATCATGCAAATTCATACAAAAGTGAAAGACGAATTTGAAATCGAACATTCGCGAAAAATCTGTGCAGAAAGAGTTAAAATTTCTAACGGAAAGAAATATTCACTTCTTCACACCTCCGAAAAATTTGTTATTCCTTCAAAAGAAGTTCGAGAATTTGTGGCTACCGAGGAAAGATCAGAATTAGTACTTGCCGATGCTTTTGTCATTAACACTTTACCCCAACGAATGGCTGCCAAATTCTTCATTCAATTTAACAATCCTGTTCGTCCAACAGCCATTTTCGACAACATTGAAGACGCAATTGAATGGCTTAAACAGTTTGAAGAATAACTCCTTCTACGTATTTTGTCATAAACAAACCGATTGAAATGGATAATTCACAAATTATCGAAGCTTTCTATGCTGCTTTTAGTCGCAGTGATTCGAAAGAAATGACCCAATTCTATGCCGAAAACATTCAATTTGAAGATCCTGCATTTGGCAAGTTACAAGGAACTCGAGCTAAATCGATGTGGGAAATGCTGATTTATCGCAGCAAAGGAGACTTGAAAATTGAATTCACAAACATTCAGGCAAATGATAAAATTGGATCTGCAGAATGGATTGCAACCTATCACTATGGTCCCAAACGTCGTAAAGTAGTTAATCACGTCAAAGCAAATTTCAAATTCGATCAAGGAAAAATAACAGAACATATTGATGAATTCGACTTCAATAAGTGGGCTTCTCAAGCACTTGGTTTAACGGGTAAACTTTTAGGTCGTACACGTTTTCTTCGTAAAAAAGTACAGGCAACAACCAATAATTTGCTGGATAATTACATGTCGAAAAAAGAGAACTCAAATTCATGAAATTCGGAAAAGTAGACGATCCAAGTTTGATTAATTTCGACTTACCAAAAGACCACCCCTCAACAAAGGACAATCTTGAAAAATACGGAACGACCAGTTCAGCTAACATCTACATTGGTAGTGCCAAATGGAATAGAAAAGATCTTAAAAACTTTTATCCAAGAGGCACAAAAGATGAATTGGTCTACTATTCTCAGCAATTCAACGCAATTGAGATGAACTCCACATTTTACAGAATTTTTCCTGAAGAACAAATCATCAAGTGGCGAGATAAAACACCTGATAATTTCAAATTTTTCCCAAAGATTTATCAAGGAATTTCTCATTGGAAACAATTAAAAGATGTTCGTGATAGTGTAGATCAATACTTAGAAAGTATAATTCACTTTGAAAATAAGCTTGGAACAGTATTTCTTCAACTTAATGAGCGATTTCGGCCAACTGCATTTGAAAAGCTTGAAAAATTTGTTGTTGAATGGCCAACAGACGTTGACTTATCAATAGAAGTTCGTCATGAAGATTGGTACAATAATTCAGCAACATCAGCTCAGCTTTTTGAATTACTAGAAAATAACGGTATTGGCAATACATTGGTTGATACCCCAGGAAGAAGGGATCTATTACATATGCGCCTCACCAATCCTCGACCTTTCATTCGTTTCGTTTCAACTTCTCCTAAGTACGATATTGCTCGAATTGATCAATGGGTAAATCGTATATCAGAATGGAATAATCAAGGACTTGAACAAATTGGATTTTTTGTTCACCAAGCGATGGAAGAAGATTCAAAACTACTCGCTTCATATTTGGTCAGTCAATTAAATGATCGCCTCGGACTAAAATTGCATGTTCCTATAACAATTCGCTAATTTTCAATAAAAAGCTCTTCCATAACTTCGCCTTTTGAACAAGGCAAATCGAATCCTAAAAGATAGGCAATGGTTACTGGGATATCAATTTGATCGCGACCTGCATTCATCACCACTCCACTTTTAAAATCAGGTCCAAATGCAAAAAAGTTAATGTGTCGGCAGCCCTCACATCCATCTCCATGTGATACATATCCATTTTTATGACCATCTAAATGTCGACCGTGATCATTAGTAACAAAAATGGTAGTTTTTCCCTTGTAGTGCTCATTTGTATCGATATAATTGAAAATCGAATAGATATAATTATCTACCTCTTCAATTCCTTCCAAATAGCGTTCACGATTTCCAGCATGCCCCCATGAGTCAGGGTACTGAAAGTTCACGAGCATTAAATTCGGTTGATCCTCTTCTAAAATTTCTAAAACACGGGCGTGGGTCAGTCGATCTGCACGATAGCCAGAGGACAAACCATTTATTCCGCAATCTTGAGCTGGCCGAAATTGATCATGAAATTTTTTGTCTTTACAATTGGTAAGTACTGCCAATTTATCTTTACTAGTCACCACGTAAGCTGATTTCTTAGGTTTTCCTGTCTCCTTTAAATAATACTGAAAAATAGAAGGCTTTCTAGGCAAGACTTCTCCGTTATTCTTTATTCGTTGGTATTTACCCGTTGTTAGAGCTACGTGACCTGGAGTAGTATGCGTTATTCCCTCATTTCGAAAATCTTCAAAAATCACTCCTCGCTCAGCTAAATCATTTGCCATGTGCGGAATTAAATGATGTGTTGAATCTCCCCAAGTTTCACAATATCGAGGACCATCCATCACTAAAATGATGACGTTTTCGGTTTTAAAGGTAGTATCTTGATTGAATGCAACTCCAGAAAAAAGAAGCATGCATAATACAACTATCGATTTAGGCATAATGTGTTTAATAGTGCACAAAAATACCTAGATAATTTTGGATATCATTGCAACAATAAAAATTACTGTCAATCAATTATTTAAAGCAAGCTCTGTTGAATCAGTCTCAACAATATCCTCCAAATCCTCTTCAGGACAGCCGCTAAACACGAATGATTCGTTTCCGTAATCAATTAAAACCGAACTAAATCCACAAATAGCTGGATAATCCGCCTGTAATTGTGCCATAATATTCTCTGCATTCTTACTCAAATCACTCGCATTAGAACTATGTACTGTTAATTCAACCGTTTTTACTCCATTGGAATTATTCGTACTAACTGACACCAACGAGCAGTCGCATACTTTTTGAGCCGATTTCCTAATTGTATTGGCTTTTTTGAGTTCCTTTTTCATTAACTCACAACCTGAAAAAAGGGTCGCTGCTCCTAAAAGAATAATAAGTAGTTTATTCATGATTAGATGTTTTGGTTCCTCTAAAGTCGCCATTTTATCGACTTAATACAACAAATAAGCGTTAATTTATTAGAACAGTAAAAATTGGACTAAGTTTGTAATATGAATAGAGTTTTATTTCTCTTCGCGGTGATTACCATTTTAGCTTCATGTAAGGACGAATCCAGTGCATTCGATCAAATAGAATCGCTTCAAGGAAAAGAAGTCAACACAGAAATTGAAGAAGGAAAAGCAGTAAATGATACAACTTTTCAGTCGACTAACTGGAGTTTTTATGAAGGAAGAATTGGAAATTACAAACAACAAATCGTGATGGAGCTAGGAATTTCTGGAGACCAAGTATCAGGACGGTATTTTTATGCCCGCCACCAGAAATTTCTCGATTTAAATGGAGTACTCGATACAATTAGTGACACCCTTCGACTAATCGAAACACATCTTGGTAATAATACTGGATACTTAACTTTCAAAAAAGACAGTCTTGGCTTACATGGATACTGGCAAGCGAATCCGGATGGACCTCATCAGTATTTTGAAGCAAACCCCATTGAGTTAAATCTTGGAAATAGAGATCAGATTTTGGCTGGATTTGTGCGCTATAATCAATCGAAAATCATTGAGATGTACAATGGATTGGATAAAAGAACAGATCGTGAACAATCATTAGATGAGTTAATGCTTTCCAAAATTGACAAAAAACACTTTGCCTTTTACTATCATGTGGTTGGGCCAAATGGCCATACAGGCGTACTCGATGGCATTGCGACCGTTGTAGATAAAGACTATGCAATTTTCAAACAAGAAGACTGCTTAATCTCATTTAAGATTTACAACGATTCAATTGTAATTGAAGAAGAAGAGGATTGTTCAATGTATCGTGGTATTCGCGCGAACTTCAGTAATACACTCAAAAAGATCACAACACCAACTAACTGATTTTCAATAAATCATAGAAACATTACTTTTTTCAATGAAAAAAAAGATAAAAAAAGATGACTTTTATGGTTGTTCATTGAATTAAATGCTTATTTTTGCACTCGCATTTGGAGATAACGATCTCCTTAGAGAATGTTTAAATTCTGAATTGCTTTCGGGGTGTAGCGTAGCCCGGTCATCGCGCCTGCTTTGGGAGCAGGAGGTCGCAGGTTCGAATCCTGCCACCCCGACAAGAAGGGGGATGAACTCTCTCATCCCCCTTTTTTATTTTTAGCAATTCATGAACGTATTTCGGTCGCGTAGCTCAGCTGGATAGAGCATCTGCCTTCTAAGCAGACGGTCACAGGTTCGAATCCTGTCGCGATCACATTTGAACCCTGACTTTTGAGTTAGGGTTTTTTGTTTTACCAATATTTCTAGTCGGATTCGAACCGAGGTTCTTCTCGATCAGCTTTTGAACTTCCCGTTCGACTTCACTCTTCACTTACTGCGTAAGCTCTTTGTCGCGATCACATTTGAACCCTGACTTTAGAGTTAGGGTTTTTTGTTTTACCAATATTCCCAGTTGGATTCGAACCAAGGTTCTTCTCAATCAGCTTTCGAACTTCCTGTTTTTAAACTTCATCAGACCAACGGAAATATTTCTCTTGTATTTCATTTTTTGATTCACGAACAAAATTTAAGTATGCTTCTGCAACGGGCGAAAGGTTCTTATTTTTCAGCCAAACCAATCTCCATTGAGTCTTAATGGGCAACCCTCTCTTTGGTATTACTTTTAGTGATCCGTCGAGCAGTTGATTTTGGATTCCTATTGCTGGAAGAATTGAATGCCCAATTCCAGCTATAACAGCTTGTTTGACAGCTTCATTAGAAGTTAACTCTATTCGTTTTCCACTAGTTTTCTTGGTATTCAAAAAACCTTCCATTGCCATTCGGGTTGCAGAACCTTCCTCTCTAAATATTAGCGGCATCTTCGACTTGTAATTGTACTTATTACCAACTAAGAATAACTTGTTCTCAATTAGTTTTTCCTCATAAACTTCGATATCTTCAGGAATAACAGATATAATTGCAAAGTCTACTTCATTCTGCTTTAAACTTTCAATAACACGCGCTTTATTAGTTACATCTAGCTTTAAATCGATATTTTCGAATTTTTCCAAAAATCCAGATAAAAAAAAGGGAATTACATACTTCCCAGTGGAAGCTGAGGATATTTTTAAGTTACCCGTTAATATCCCTTCAAATTCTTTCGTTTTAAATTTTAATTCATCTATTTTTTCAAGAATATTCTTGGCATAATTAGCTACCTCCATGCCAAAATCGGTTATAAAAATCCTTCTCCCAATTAATTCAGTTAACGGAACTCCAAATTGATTTTGAAAATTTTTCAACTGAATTGAGACTGCTGGTTGCGTCATATACAACTCTTCCGCAGCCTTAGTAAGACTCTTTGTTTGAGATACTTTGAGAAATATTCGTAGTTGATTAATCGTATAGTTCATATAATTTACTTATGATTATTATCATAAATATATATAAAAATATATAATAATAAGCCTTTACATTTGCGACAAACTAAAACAAAAATGACAACTCTTTTAACAATTTCAGTCTTATTAAATAGTCTTTATTTTTTCCTAAAAACCTTAAAACGCTCAGACTCTATTGATATCCAACGACTGAGAACCGAGAACAACATTGGTGGGGTTATAGGCCTATTAAGTATTATGTCAGGACTGACCCTGTTCATCAACCAAGGAAGTCATTCAATAAATATTATTCAATACTACAGCTTAGGTATATCATTGAGAATTGACTCTGTTAGTCTCATAATGTTTACGATGGTGTCACTAATTGCATATTTTGTTTTTCGATTCAGTGTAAACTACCTATCAGGCGATCACAAACATCAGAAATTCAATCGATTATTCCATTTAACAGTCGGCACGGTCCAACTCTTGGTTATTTCAGGAAACTTATTGAGTTTTTTCATTCTGTGGGCACTAACAAGCATTTTCCTGCAACAATTACTTCAGTTATATCCAGAAAGAAAAAAAGCAACAAGAGCAGCCAGGACAAAATTTGTGATTGCACGAATGGCAGACCTCACATTAATATCTGCTTTCGCAATAATATATCTCATTACAGGTACTGGAGAAATTCAAGATATACTATTCAATGAAAGTTCGATTGAGAAGCTTCAAAATACACTAATAGGTGAACTAGTAGTTGTACTCATAAGTTTGACGGCAATATTAAAATCAGTTCAGTTTCCTTTTCACACATGGATTTTCGGAGTTCTTGAGCTTCCCACTCCATTATCCGCACTATTGCATGCGGGACTTCTTAACGCTGGACCGTTTTTAGTCATTCGATTCTCCTTATTGTATAGCGGTGTAGAATCTGCATCAGCTATTTTACTTATTTCTGGAGCAATATCCGCCATATTTGGATCAACAGCTTTCATAACTCAACCCAGCATAAAAACCGGGCTCGTATTCTCAAGCATAGGTCACATGGGATTCTCTCTGATGTTGTGTGGACTTGGGTTGTATGCTGCGGCATTTCTCCACCTCGTCTCTCACTCATTTTATAAAGCTTATCAGTTCCTGAGTTCAGGTTCTATAGTCAGTGAGAATAAGTCAACTAATCATCAGCTTTACGAGAGATCGGGAAATTTCATTAAAATTCTTATTTCCTTAATTCTTGCAGTCACCATCTTCCTTGGTCTAAATACGATTTTGAATCAATACGTTGAAATACCAATAGCACTATCTGTGGTAGGCATCATTATGGTAATTGGAATTTTCTCAATGCTCGTTTATTCTTTTGATACTACAAATACAATGAAAACATCTTTGATTACGCTAATCTTAGCCGTATCAATAATGGCCTTGTTTTATATGTTGGAACTCTCATCGAACTCAATAATGCAATTCGACGTCCTCAATCATGAAGCGCTTGGATTCACCAGAATGTTAATTATCCCATTCGTAATTACTCTTTTTTTATTAGCTGCATTTCTTCAAATATTAGCACTTATCCCATCAAATAAACACATTGCTCGATCAGTTCGGATACACTTTAGGAATGGACTTTATATAGACTCAATTTACAGGAGGTTACAACAAAACAGAAAGTAGAAAAATCACCATTCACAATACTTAAATTATGTATAGAAATAAAAATATAGTTCAAAAAGTTTGTAGCAGAATTGCACCACTTTGGCCCTTGAAAAATTACGTTGCAGTGAATCCATACTTAGGCTTCACAGAAAGCTCCTTCCATGAGACAGCGAAAATATTGGCTTCAAGATCCGATATAAGAATGACAATGCCGCTCTCATTCTACCTGAGTAAAATTAATGACGGAATCATAAAAAAAGAACATCTTGAAGAAGCACTTGTTGAAAACGGGCAATTTAAAAGTTCTGAGGATTTTTTGGAGGAAGTTAATCAAGTCTTGGAAAATCCAGATAAACCGATACGGTTTAAAACAATTGTTGATTTAGTCGATTCTACAGGTGAAATCAACCAAATAATGATCGATTCTATTTCTAGTTTCGCGGCGGCTTATTTCGATGAAAATCAAGCAATATGGAAAGGACCAAGATTAGGTTTGCTTACCACCTATCTCGATGAAGCACAAATCGATAAAACTCCTAAGTATGCTGGATTAAGTGAATTTAAAACGATAACTTCAAACCTCAAGGGAAGTCCAGAAAAAATAATAGACTTTATCACTCACTCTTTAGGTATTACTCCTCAAGAGTCTGAAGCATACTATCATACATTACTTCTTAAGACTCTTGGGTGGGCAAGCTATATTTCCGGTATAGACTGGAATAATAAATTGTACAACTCACCCACAAACGTTCTTGAAGAATTCTTAGCTATTCTTCTCATTTGGGAATATGCGGCACAAGAATCATTTAAAAACGAATCGTTCATTCAAAATTGGGAAAAACATAAGTCGCTCTTTAATAGCAGTGATTTTCATTTACAGAACAACGTTCTCGATAAAGAAATCATTTTACAAGATGCATTTGATCGATCTCATCAAAACGAACTAATCGAAAAATTTAATTCCAACTCAAACAAAGAATCAACAGATAATCAACGCTATATTCAGTCGATATTTTGCATTGATGTACGGTCCGAAGTAATCCGTCGAAATATTGAAAGTGTCAATCCGAATATTGAAACAATCGGATTTGCAGGTTTTTTTGGTTTCCCCATAAAATATAAAGAAACAAATCTCGATGTGGACAATAATCAATGTCCAGTATTAATTCCAGCAGGTCCTCAAGTAACTCTAACATTTGATACCACTAAAGAAAAAAAGCGAATTGAAAAGAGTAAGATTTATCACAACCAATTCAAACAAACATGGAAAAATTACAAATCGGGGGCTGTATCAGCGTTTAGCTTTGTTAGTCCTCTAGGGATTTTTTATCTCCCAAAATTGATTAAAAAGTCCTTTAAACAAAAAGAGAACAGGAAAGAAAAAATTAATACTCCAATACTTGACCTATCACATATAGAACTATCAGAACTTGTAAAGATGTCAGAAAACGCTCTAACAGCAATGGGAATTAAAAATAATTTGGCTGAAATTGTTCTCATTATCGGTCATGGTTCTAGTTCTACAAATAATCCGCATGCATCAGGACTCGATTGTGGGGCATGTGGAGGGCATTCAGGAAAAAATAATGCATTAACTGCTGCTCAAGCACTTAACGACCCTCAAGTTAGATCGGAACTTAATCAAAGAGGCATATCCATTCCATCAGAAACGCTTTTCGTTTCAGGATTGCACAACACAACCAGTGATGAAATTGAAATCTACACACCACAAAACATTTCTTCACGGCACGAAGAGCTAATTAATGAAGCAAAAGAAAGTTTCGTGAAAGCAACCCAAAATACCAGAATTGAAAGAACAGCAAATTTCTTGGAGCTTAGAAAAGAGACTTCAAACGAATTGGAAAAGCGCGCCTATGATTGGTCACAAGTAAGACCTGAATGGGGACTAGCAGGATGTAGCTCATTCATTATTGGCAACAGAGCGACATCTAAAGCTATTGATTTTCAAGGAAGAGCTTTCCTACATAACTACGATTGGCAAAGTGACCCTGAAAATAAAATTCTGGAAGCCATTCTTACTGCCCCAATGGTAGTAACTAGTTGGATAAACTTACAATATTACGCAAGCGTTGTCGACAATGAAAAACTCGGAGCTGGGAACAAAACAATTCACAATGTAACAGGAGGTATAGGAGTGATTGAGGGATCAGGTGGTGACTTAAAAACAGGTTTATCTCTTCAATCAATTCATAATGGAGAAAGCTTCCAACACCTACCGAACAGACTGAATGTATTTATTGAGGCTCCATTACAGCAAATTGATCTGATACTTAACAACCATCCATCAATAAAAAATCTCTTCAACAATAAATGGATTTATTTATTCAAATTGGATGAACGAGGTAATGTATCACACAGATACATTTCTAATAATAACTGGGATGAACTTAAATTAACGAAGTACGAAAAACACGAAAAAACAACAGTTGAATTTTTAAAATAAATCTTAATAATTAATTTTTATGGAAACAAAAAGCTATTCAATCAGTGAAATGGAACTAAACCCAATTGAAGCAGAAGAAGTAATAATTAAAATGATCAACACCCAGATCAACAACTATAGGATTAAATCACTTCAAGATTGGGAGCGCGATCATTCTTCAAAAAGTAAATGGGAAGATCAAATTCAAAAACTAATGGATTTAAGGTCGCATTGGGGAAATGAATTTAAAAAAGTAAAAAACTCATCGCACCCAATTAAGGTGAATATATCTCTAGAACTTGACAGAACTCCTGATAGCACCAATTGAATTGCAAGAAACAATCAACTTTTCAGGTCGAAAAATTGCCATTGCAAGTATGCATCAAAAAAATAGAGTGTTAGCTCCAATTTTAGAAAAAGAATTGGGGTTAATACCTTTTGTTCCGAAAATAAACACAAATCAGTTCGGAACTTTCAGTGGTGAAATTGATAGAAGATATTCTCCGCTTGATGCTGCGCTGATGAAGTGTAATCTAGCAATGGATATTTCAAGGTGCGACATGGCTATCGCTAGTGAAGGCTCATTTGGTCCGCATCCTTACATTTTTTTTGCGAAGGCGAATGAAGAACTAATTCTTCTTGTTGATAGAAAAAACAATTTAACATTTTCAGCAAAAGTATTGAGTACCAACACAAATCATGATGGGCTAAAGGCTTCACGACCAGAAGAAGTTGCTGAATTTGCAGAGAAAATCGGATTTCCTGAACATGGGATCATCTTAAAAGACACAGAAGAGAATTTCTCAATGATCCAGAAAGACATTAACTCAAGAATTCATCTCGACAAATTCGTTAATGATTGGTTTCTGAAAAATGATCAAATTTGGGTTGAAACTGACTTAAGGGCTATGCGAAACCCCACTCGGATGAAGGTGATAAAAGAAGCAACGACCAAACTGATAGATAAAATAAACTCTAAATGTCCTTCATGTAGCTTTCCTGGCTTTTGGGTGGTGGAATCAATTTCTGGTTTAAAATGTGCTCAATGTGGTAGTTCAACTCAATCAACATTAGCTCATCGCTACGCATGTAAGGAGTGTAAATTCGAATCAATTAAAGAATTCCCTAACAAACGTTTTGTGGAGGATCCAATGTATTGTGATCAATGCAACCCATGAGATTACAACAATTAATAACTAGTGAGAAAAGAAGAACTCAAAAAGGCTAAACTTTTATTGGAGCATGATGAGTTAGTAGCCATTCCTACAGAAACTGTTTATGGTTTAGCTGCAAATGCATATTCCGATAATGCTATAAATAAAATTTATGCACTTAAAAACCGACCAGCATCAAACCCCTTAATTGTTCATATTTCTAATGCAAGTAAATTGGAAAATATAGCGCAAAACATCCCCGAAGTCGCATTCAAATTGGTCGAAAAATACTGGCCTGGTCCTATAACTTTAGTTCTTGAAAAGCAAGAGCATATTTCATCTTTAATAACAGCTGGCCTTAATTCAGTTGCCGTAAGGGTACCAAATCATAGCCTCACCCTCGAGTTACTCAATTCGGTCAATTTCCCCTTAGTCGCCCCCAGTGCAAATAGATCCAATCATATCAGTCCAACACATCCAGAACATGTCAAACTTTCTTTCGGTTATAAAGCACCATTCATTCTAAACGGTGGGCAATGTGCAAAAGGTATTGAGTCAACCATTATCGGATTCGAAGACAGTGTGCCAAAAATATACAGACAAGGAGCAATTGGTCAAGATGAAATTGAAGAATTTCTGAGACTAAAAGTTATTTCAACCAGCTCAAATCAGCCGATCGTGGCTCCAGGAATGAGTCATAAGCACTATTCTCCAAATACAGATTTTATTTTATCCGACAATATAGAACTTGCCGCTAAAAAATTTGAGGGAAAAAATATTGGTTTACTTCTAGCTCAACCTCATAAAACCATTGAAGCTAACTTTCCACATAAAATACTATCTAGAAATGGAAGTTTAAACGAAATGATGAACAACTTATACAGCTACATGTATGCATTGGATCAACTAAATCTAGATATAATAATCGCAGAAAAAGTGGTGAACGATGGAGTTGGAATTGCCATCAATGATAAGCTGGCTCGAGCTTCAAATCAACAATACTGATGAATAAATTGAACGTTAGTAAATATTACTGGCGTTCCCTTTCAGGTCAGGTCTTCCCTTTAAAGTCCTCGCTACGCTGTGGGCTAACAGTTCACCCCTTAACGCGAAATTGGACTAACTAAATAAATCTATGCGAGGGCAAATTGGTCAATTCGATCTAAAAAAAGTTGCTTGCTTCTACTCGATAACGGTACGAAAGTCCCATTTTTGGTCTTCACGCCCTCTTGAGTAATTCGAACGGGAATTGCCACTTGATTGAGGTTGATGGAATAGCTCCTGTGTGTACGAAAGAAAAAATCGGGCAAATCGGCCAGAATTTCCTTCATCGGTTTGGAAGCTGTGATCCGTTCGTCTTTCAAAACAATGTCTGTGTACATTCCATCCGCTTCTAGAGAAACAATCTCATTGATTTTGATAATTACATCTTCTCTGTGTGTGCGAAGTAAGTAATGTTGGTTGTCTTGACTTTCTAAGTTCTGACTTAACAATTTTAAGTGATTCTCTTGATTTGAAATTTGAGACTTTTTCTTCTCAAGCCTTTTCAATGTGTCTTCAAGGTCGACTTTCTTCAATGGCTTCAACAAATAATCGAAGGCCGAAAGTTTAAAGGCGCGAATCGCAAATTCACTGTAGGCTGTCACAAATACGATTTCAAAATCAATAACACCATCAAAAAACTGGTCGATTTCCAATCCTCTATGACGAGGCATTTCGATATCTAGAAAAAGCACATCAATTCCTTTTTGCTTAATCTCTTCTACGCCATCTTTCAGATTATTTGATTCACCAATTACTTCAACATTTGTTGATATCTGTCCCAATAAGTGCTTCAAAATTAGCCTAGGCGCGTCTTCATCATCAATTATATATGCTCTCATATCTATTTGTAGGTAAAGGTGAATTTAACTTCTGTTCCTCTTTCAGAACTATGAACATCAACAGCAACGGAATAAGATGCCTTCTCTGAAAGCGAATTAATCCTTTTTCGTAATGCTTTTAGCGCAAATGAATCATGAGATTTATCACTGTCTCTTGCTGTTGCTTCTAACCCAACTCCATTATCGGTGATTGTAATTTTAAATCCACCCGGAAATCGCGAAGCTATAAATCTGATCTTCTTTTCATCAACTCCCGTTGGAAAGGCATGTTTGATCGCATTTTCGATAACGGGCTGCGTAATTAATGTTGGAAGTTGTACATCCTCAAAGTATTCTGGATCTTGCAATTCAATTTCAAATGAAATTGGCTGTTCCAAGCGAGAATTTTCCAATTCCACATAATTTTCCATCAATGCCAGTTCATCTTCAAATGAAATAAATTCCTTACCCGATTTTTCCAGCACGTTTCGAATCAACTCTGCAAAATCACCAATATTTTGATAAGCTTCATCAGCTTTCCCTTGGATTACCTTTGCTTGAATTGCCGTGAGTACATTAAATATAAAATGTGGATTCATTTGGGACCGAATCGCGGTCAACTCTGCATTCAAAGTCCTGGCTTCCAATTGTTTTTTACGTAATCGCTCAATCGACTTTCTTCTAGTTACAGCAACTCTCCATCGCGTAATTCCGAACATGATCAGAATCACCACTATAATTTCGAGAATAATAAACCATGTAGCCAAATAAAAAGGCGGAGCTACTTTGAAAGGAATCTTCAAAATTGAGGATACTTTACCCTCTTCATTCACTGCCTTCAATAAAACAGCTCCCTCTCCTATTGGGAGTCGCTCAATATTGATTTCTCCGTATGGATTTTCTATCTGAAGCCAATCACCGTTATTCCCTTCAAGCTTATAATATGCTTTGATTGATCCTTTAGCTCTAATTCCATTTCGAATCCTCAATCGCAAGCTCAAAATATTTCCTTTGAATTCCGAAAGCAATCTGCCATTCTCTTCATTAAAACTCGAATTCGGCAATAAATTGTACGCTAAAGAAGGAACCGCCTTGTTAACCTCCGGAATAGACTTCAAAATCGTTAATGAATTGGAGTGGGTAAGGTAAATTGAATGATCAATTGAAAAACCACTTCTTGTGCGCGATTCATTCATTCCTTGTAGAACAGTAAGTTTTGATTTCACCTCGCCTGCTCCATTCATAAAGTAAACAGTATCTTTTGCAAACAAAGCAAGCGACTGATCAATAATATCAATTCCCATCAAGTTTTGCTCAGGATGCTGATAAATTACCTCGGCATTATTCTTATTGATATCAAATTTGAGGACCTGATCCAAATTATAGACACAATAGATATCTGTTCCAATTCTTTGCAAACTATGAATTGTTTTGCGTTGAGGAATTCGCTTTTCATCGACTTTTGAAACAGAGTGATTGATCAAATCATAACTATAAAGTCCACTTTTTGATGAAATCAAAATTTCCGACTTCTGAGGGATATGGACCATAGAAAAAATCCATCCGATATCTGTCTCATCTTGTCGTTCACCACTCCTAAACCGAATAATACTTTTTCTTGTCCCAAAAAAATGGTCTTCCCCGACTCGCAAAATCGTCTTGAGCGAAGTCATCTCCGTTTTTTTGAGAATTGAAACGGAATTTAGATCCACCTCGTACAATGCATCACAGTACACGAGTAACTTTGAAGGATCTTCCATTAATGTCATCGAATAGACATCGCTTTTGGCACCTAAATAGAGTTTTTGAACAGTATTCCTCTTTAAATCATGAATAATGAGGTTACCACCATTTGTTCCATGAATTAACAAACCACCATTAGAAATTGATTTGATAACCTGTTCATTTTTAAGGTAAGCATCATAGGAGTACGAAGATGTCGTTAAGTTTGGAATGACGATAAGTCCTGCCCCCACCGTTGTTGCCAAATAATTCCCTTCAGCATCAACTCCAAAATGAGAAACCTTAAAATTTTCAAGTATGGCATTTTGCTCCTGACCATTCAAACTAAAAAAACGAATTCCCTCAGCACTACAAATTGATAATTGATTGTTCGTTAGACAAGAGTAGTTAATTTTCTCAGGGTGGTCAATTGAAATAAATCTACTATAGTTCCCCTTCATGAAATCATTTAAGGTAATCAACTTACGTGCTTCTTCGAAGAACAGATAATTCGATTTTCCTTTGAGAAATCTGCATCCACTTTCCATCAATTCAGGAATTTTAATTGGAGATAACTCACCTGAACTGAGATTTTGAACACCCAAACTCTCTTCATTTTGATTTACAATCAAGAAAATTTCACCATGATATTCAAACAAGGTTCGGATTAGACCGAATTTGGCAATTTCACTAACTTTTTTTGTCCGATAATCAATCTCAAAAAGCGTTTCCTCTGTTCGGAGGAAGAACCGGCTCTTAATCCTGTGGAAGGTCGTAAGTTCATTGATTGAATCACTTATTTCATGTCGAACCAGCTGTTGATTTTCCAAGTAATATATATCTCCTTGAAAAGAATTACACCATAAAGTACCATCTGGTGCTTCAATAGAAGATGAAATTGCTCTTCCTCGACCTTCAGCGTTCAACGGATAAAATTCCTTTCCATCAAAACGCTCTATTCCTGAATTTCCCGAGACAAAAACTTCACCATTAGATAATTGCGACCAGTTATAAGTAACTGAACTACCAATAGAGCTATTCTCTTCATTGTGCAAACTGTATTGCACCTTCGTCAACTGAGCTTGTGACAAAAAATGAAGAAAAAAAATAAGAATTATAGCCGTTACTCTATTCACGCTGCAAAGAAACAGCTTTTTAATTGACTTTTTTCATGAACTAATTTTCATTCAGAAAGAATAAAGTTCACTGAGCAATTGAACTCCAAATTAGTGGCGCTCACTCCCGAACTTTGTAAAAAAATAACACACAAATGAATTTTACAATTAAAGCTACCACATTATTAATCATGGGATTAATCAGTTTTTCAGGGCAAGCTCAATTGGGCGGTCTTAAAAATAAGATTAAGCAAAAAGCTTCTGAGGTGACTTCTAAGCCTTCATCTAGTTCAAACTCGGGTTCAAATTCCGATAATAATTCGAACACTAATTCGTCGAACACGGTCGAATCAACTGAAAGTAAGAAGCCTTCATTATTCTCAGCATCCTCTGCTGGGAGTTCAATGGAAAATGGTATGCGTGTAATTACCGCTGAAGAATTGAACAACGAACCTTACAGTGAAGAAGATCGCCTTTTAAAAACAGAAGATGGTGGAATGGGAATTGTTAAAGGAATCTACAAGAAAGATTTCACGGATCGAATTGATTTCTCTGGATTCTATTATTTGAACAGCTATGCAATTGTTGCTCCTGCCAATCATTTTAGTAGCGATACAACAAAATTCTACGGTGGTTTTTCGATTGAATACTCTCCTGATGAGCACAATATGCAAGTGCACTGGGAAAACGGAGTTTCGAACTACGCCATGGTCCCAGAACAATATGAGGAATCTGCAGACAAAGGAAATGTGATGTTTCAATTTGGAATGCAAGGTGGACCAGAAAGCTACTACAACGCAGAATGTCTTGTTTTAGAACCAGGAGTGATTTTAATCGGTGCATATGTCTACCATAAAAATGACGAAGTAGGTCACCAGTGGATGAATGATGCTCAACCGCAATCATTTGTTATTGCAGCGAAAGACACTACGAAATTCAAAGAATATCAAAACGAACCTGAATACACATCAAAAGTGGTATTTGAAAAGTTTGATGCACTACGTCGTGTATGGAAAGAAAAAGAAATCAAAGAAGCTCGACCTTTACCTGCAGAAGGAATGACAGATGCAAAATTAAAATCAGAATCTTTCGCACTTATCAAAAAAACAGCAGAAGCTTATCAATGGAAAGAAACTGTGCAGTACTCATACATCACTTCTACTGATTGGGAGACGAGAGTTAGTTTATTGACGGGAAAACCATTGACGCGATCTATCAAATGTATCGTGGTTATGAAAACACC
Organism: Henriciella pelagia; assembly: GCA_964219255.1. Lineage (GTDB taxonomy): Bacteria > Bacteroidota > Bacteroidia > Flavobacteriales_D > Crocinitomicaceae > UBA4466. Next base: position 263,780 of record CAXPPC010000006.1, on the reverse strand, counting down.
TGACGGAAACTATAAACGAGAAGGATTCTATATCGGTCAAAAATACACAGGAACCGGATGGGGATCAACACACATGCTTTACAACGACCAGTTGATTTATTATGTGAATCCTGCTGACGCGATGAAATACAAATAACACCAATTAATAAAAACAATCACAATGAAAAAACAATTCGCCCTCTTGAGTGGAATTTTAGCCATCGCTGCTTCTAGTCACGCTCAAACAGTAATTTATGTAAACGATGACGCTACTGGTAACAATGACGGGACTTCATGGACCGATGCCTATACAGACTTAAGTGTGGCATTGAATGTAAATACTGTAGAGAACGCACAAATTTGGATTGCTGAAGGATTCTACACACGTTTTAGTTCGAATCAATCTTTTGTAATTGATAACAACGAAGATCTTTATGGTGGATTCAGTGGAAACGAAACTGACTTGAACCAAAGAGATATTGAAAACAACCCCACCATCCTAAGTGGTGATGTAAACTGGGATGATTCTGGAGCATTTAGTATTGGGAATATTACTTTAACCGAGAATGCAAAAAGAATTATTGATGTTCAATCAAACGGAGATGTAATTATCAATGGCCTGATCATCGAGAGAGCATTTTCAACAAATTCAGCAGGGAATGGAATTGGTGTTTCAAGCACAAATCTGCAATCACTCACAGTTCAACATTGTAAAATTCGAGAAAACATCGGTTTAAATCGTGCGGGACTTATGTACTACTCGGATGTCAATAATTCTGAATTTAACTTTTTCAATAATCAAGTTGAGGATAATGTGAACTTGGGGAACTCAGCATTTACTATTGAATTTAGATCAACTGGTAATGTAACTAGTGCGACTTCTACAGCGCATGTCGTAAATAATCTTTTCAGAAATAATACAGCAAACAATCCAAATGTTGGTGGAACTTGTGGTCGCTTCACAAATACAGCTGACAATTGTGCACTAACGGTTAACTTCTTAAACAATACAGTTGTCGATAATTCACAAGGAACCAATCCAACTTATACATCTCCATTTTGTTATGAAATTGCAGGATCAGCAACTTCATCAGTTGTGGTGTTTGTGAATAACAATATCTTCTATCAAAATACAGGAGCGACTCAAATTATGTCACAATCCAACTCTAGTTCACCTAACGCTTACGTGAGCACCTCAGGGTCATGGCAAAATGTTCAAGATTTTCCTGATTTAGAATCATACACGAATACAACAGTTGTGAGCACCTCACCATTTATGGATTATAACAATGATAATTTTGTGCCGATTTCCAGTTTTCAAACAACTGGTCGTTACCAAGCTTATCTAACTACTTATCCGACTCTTGCACTTAACTACGTTAACCGTTTAACACAATCTGGAGCAATTGGAATTGGTGCTCATCAAGCAGCAGATGCTTCGCTAAAAGAAGAAACTAATTCTTTGAAAGTGTTCCCAAATCCAGCTTCAGATTACATCGAAATCAATAGTGATGAAATATTTGAGGCGTTTGCGATTTATACAATGAATGGTCAGCTTGTTAAATCGGGAAAATTAGAATCGACAACAATCGATATTAGGTCATTGACCAGTGGATCATACGTTTTGGTAGTAGATAATAAGAATCACTCTGTTGAAAAGCAGTTGATTATTGAGTGATCCCTGGTCATTTTTTTATTCTATCTGATTAAAATAATTTTGGTAGACAAAAGGCTTCTTGTTTAAGAAGCCTTTTTACTAATATTTTTAGTACATTACTAACAAAAATTAGTTATGTCAGGAGGATTTGGTGCAATTTCAGGGATGATTCACTCCATTAAGGAGAATCGGCGACTTATCATGAGTAAAAGAGATGTTCACAACGACATTAAAGAAAAGCATACTGTCGCTAGCATTACAAGACCTTTGAAATACAAAAATAAAATGTCCAAAGAAGAGTTCGAAACTCATCGCGTGAAACTGATCAAAGAAAAGCGCGTTACTCAGCTTATGTTTATTGGGTTGATTATTTTGATCGCTGTACTTACAATGGGAATTGCTTATTTACTTAAATCCTTCTAAATCAATTGTGAAAATCGTTAACAGTCCATTAACACCAGATTGAAGTAATTCTTGCTAATTTAAAAGCATGGATCACGAACATCACAATCACAGCACTCATTCTCACGAAAATCACGACCATTCTGGTCATCACAACCACTCAGGTGGGCACCACAATCATCACGACCACCATGCTCACATGATTGAAGATTTTAAAAGGCGATTTTGGATTTCCATTGGTTTAATGATTCCAATCATGATCCTTTCTCCAATGATTCAAAACCTGATCGGATTCTATGTTTCATTTTCTGGAGATCGCTACATTTTACTCGGTTTATCGACGGTTATCTATTTCTTTGGTGGATGGCCATTTTTAAAAGGACTCTATTCGGAAATTTCCAAAGGAAAACCTGGTATGATGACCTTAATTGCCTTAGCTATTTCCGTTGCTTTCCTTTACAGTGCCGCAGTAGTTCTGGGATTAAACGGTAAAACTTTCTTTTGGGAATTAGCTAGTTTAATCGCACTGATGTTACTCGGTCATTGGATAGAAATGAAATCAGTCATGGGCGCCTCCTCTGCCCTGCAAGAAATTGCAAACTTAATTCCTTCGGAAGCTCATAAGATTATTGACGGAGAGACTAAAGATGTTCCAGTAAAAGAATTGAAAAAAGGTGATAAAATTCTCATTCGCCCTGGTGAAAACATCCCAATTGACGGTGTAATTACCAAGGGAACTGCTCATATTAACGAATCAATGATAACTGGGGAATCAAAACCTGTCGAGAAAAAAAAAGGTGATGAAGTAATCGGTGGATCCATTAATAATCACGGTTCGTTAACAATTGAAGTCAGTCACATTTCTGATGAGTCCTACCTATCGAAGGTAATCAATATGGTTAGCGAAGCTCAACAGTCTCACTCCAAAACTCAACACCTTGCTGACAAAGCTGCTGGATGGTTATTCTACCTTGCACTATCAGCTGGGATCATCACCTTAGTTGTTTGGCTGAGCTTAGGAGAAGGTCTTGAATTCTCTTTAGAGCGCATGGTGACTGTAATGGTAATTTCTTGTCCACACGCATTGGGACTAGCCATTCCGCTTGTCGTTTCAATTTCTACTTCATTGTCGGCTAAAAACGGGTTCGTCATCCGAAATAGATCCTCTTTTGAAAATGCCCGAAAAATCACCACTGTTATCTTCGATAAAACAGGAACACTGACAAAAGGTGAATTCGGGGTTTCTACTTTCAAGTCGACTAGTGAAAATTATTCTGATGAAGAAATGCTTCAACTTGCCGCCTCGATAGAACACTTTTCTGAACACCCAATCGCCGAAGGAATTGTCAGAAAATGTAGAGAACTTAACAAAGAATTTTTGGACATAAAGAACTTCGATTCAATCACAGGTAAAGGAGTAAAAGGAGAATTTGAAGGGAGAACAATCGAAATTTTAAGTCCATCTGCTGTAAGAAGTCAAAACCTAGAACTTCCACATAATATTAAAGAAGAAGTGGATGAAACAGTCGTATTCCTGATCGAAAATGGTGACTTTATCGGCTACATCTCATTGTCAGATGAAATCAGAGAATCTGCCTTCGACACTATCAAACAACTTCATGAGAAAGGAATTCATGTTGTAATGGCAACAGGAGACAACAAGTCGGTTGCAAAAGCTGTAGGCGAGAGAATTGGAATTGATACTATTCATGCAGAACTTCTTCCTGATGACAAACTGGCCCTCGTGAAAGAATTACAAGCGAAAGGTGAATTTGTAGCTATGACTGGTGATGGAATTAATGATGCTCCAGCTCTCGCGCAAGCAGATGTAGGTATTGCAATTGGTTCTGGAACAGATGTCGCAGCTGAAACAGCAGACATAATTCTAGCCAATAGTGATCCTAAAAGTGTCAATCAAATCATTGAATTTGGAACGGCAACTTATCGAAAAATGATGCAGAATTTATGGTGGGCCGCTGGATACAACATCATTTCTGTCCCCTTAGCTGCTGGTATTTTTTCTGGAATTGGAATAATGATCAGTCCTGCTGTTGGAGCCATTCTCATGAGTCTATCTACGATAATTGTGGCATTGAACGCACAGTTATTGAGGAAAAATCTAAACAATTAATGTAACTTGTCTTCGATTTAACCCACTAAGTATCTTCAAATGAAAAGATTTTTCGGCCTACTCTTCTCTTTTTTGGTTTTCTATACGGTCTCATCTTGTCAAAAAGATAGAGATATCATTTATGAAGACTACATGTCCTATGGACATAATCTCCTTACCCTAATTGACAGTATAAATCCAGATTTACACTACAGTTTTGGAGCAGAACTTGGCGAAGATGCAGAATTAAAAGTTGTGCTCACCAATCTCTCTGTTGATACCTCCGGAGTAAATGGAACTGCTGGAGGAAACGGACCTATGTGGATGTTTTCAATTTCAAACGATTGGTCTATAGGTAATTACACAAATAACACCCAGGAATTCATCGCGAATAAGAAAGGTAAGGTTGATCTCGATATGTTTTTTGTGGGAGAAGGCGAAGGAAAAGTTCAAGTCGACTATTACGAAAACTCAGATCAATTGTCGCACTCAAGATATTGGTACTGGTAAAAAACTTAAATAGAAGATGAGCGCAGCAACAATACACCACATTTTACTCCGAGATTTGACGCGACTAAAAACGGAAATTTCATCGTACAAAAACGAAGAAAACATCTGGTTGCTGAAAGGAAGCATTTCTAATTCACCTGGCAATTTATGTCTCCACTTAATAGGAAATTTACAATGGTTTGTAGGCGCACAATTAGGGAACACAGGGTACATTCGAAAACGTGAGGAAGAATTTACTAGAAAGAACGTACCTCGTGAAGAATTGCTCGCTGGAATTGACAATACTATTCAAGTAGTTGGCGCAACACTTTTTGATTTTCCAGCAGACCGCATGAAAGAAGATTTTCCTATCCATGTTTTTGAGGATATTAATACAACGGAACACTTTCTAGTGCACTTAACGACTCATTTGAGCTATCACTTGGGACAAATCAATTATCACCGAAGATTAATTGAAGGCTAATTTCAAATTCAATTTGAACAATCATGAGCAATTCTACAACATACGAAGAGCGTTTAGCGATTTACGACAAGATTATTGAGCAATCTCTTGATTTCGAGCGAAAAGGAAAAACGATGCCTTACACTTCGGCAAATGGACATATGTTTTCTCAACTAAATAAAAATGGAGAGTTAGGAATTCGATTTTCAAAAGATATTCAACAAGCTTACTTCGAGAAGTTTGCTACTTCGTTTTATATCAGTTACGGGGCTAAAATGAATGGATACATCTTAGTAACGGACGAAATGTAGGAGGATGAAGAGTTATTGTTTGATTTACTCAATGAAAGTTTTGCGTTTGTAATGAGTTTGCCCGCTAAATAACCACATTCCAATAGAATATCTAACTTTATACTATAAAAACACTATCATGAGAAATCTATTCATTCTACTATTCGTTGTTGCCAGTTGTTTTGCTTACGGACAAAAATCACCTGAAAAATTTTTACCGAAAGAATTAAAAAAATCAATCTCTTTCAACATGACAATGAAAGAGTTCCTGAGTAAAAAAGATCCATCAACCTTGTCGTATACAGATGATGGGTTCCGTCACATTTATGTTGAAACCCTCGATGAAGGAGACATCACCAACATCGTCTATTATTTCGATAAAGATGATCACGAACCTCTTTACGAAGTAATTCTCGTGTACAAAGACGAAGCTACACGTGATGCTGCATCGAAAAAACTATTAGGAAATCCAAATGTAAAGGGCAGCGAATGGTTGAAAACACATAAAAAACGTAAAGATGTTCGCGCTTGGACATTTAAAAAGAAGCTGATCATTACCCAATTATTAGACAAAACAGAATGGGCTGATCATAACTGGGATGACTAGTTATTTGTTTAAAGGAATACTTAACTTGTAGATGGCACCATTATCAGATGCTAATTCAAATTCACCATCTAATTGTTCGGTTAAATTACTGATCAACTGAAGTCCAAGCGAAGTTAACTCGTTTACATCAGGAATTACATCAAATCCATTTCCGCGATCACGATACGTCAGTTCGTAGCGATCGTCTGTAACTTCTACAACGATTGTAAATGTGCACTTCCCTTCGCATCTACCGTGTTTGAAAAAGTTCGAAATGATCTCATTGATGATGAGTCCAGTTGGAATGGCTTCTTCTAGGTTCATACTGAACGAATCCGGAATTTCAACGGAATACTTGAGATCTTTTTCGCCATACAAACGACTGATATTATCAATAATTTGCTTGGTATAGTCGAGCATACTTATTTCCTTGAACTTGGTCGACTGATACATGTTTTGGTGGACCATAGCCATTGATTCCACGCGACTTTGAATTTCGCGAAGTGCAAGCTCTGTATCTTCATGCTCAATCCCCTTAAGCTGGAGATTAATGAGGCTGACGATTATTTGCAAATTGTTTTGTACTCTATGGTGAACTTCTTGAAGTAGCACAACTTTTTCCTCGTTTTGCTCTCGTAATTTGTCGCGCTGTTCCTTTAATTCCGAAGTTCGCTCTTTCACTTTACTTTCAAGTCCATCTTTCACTTGCGCTAATGCAACGGATTGACTTGTCACCTCATCAAGAGCTTCCGACAAAGCACTTTCCGAAGATTGATTCAGGCGTAAAATAAATGAGATAAAAACAGTACTAATGATGACAATGCTTGAAATATTTGCAAAACGCGCAATTTGCACCCACTCGTGACCGGAGAAATCAGGAGCACCAAACCATCCGAGTTCACCAATTAGTATGCTCGTGATCATGAAAGGAATTCCCGCTAAAATTTGCATTCTTTCTTTCTTGATATCAAAAAGAATCAAACATGAAAGAAAGATTAAAATCGCTTGCAAATGATAAAGGGCTGCACCTCCTAGAAACAAGGTCGACATCGTTCCAAAACAGTAGATCACCAATCCATAATGCCACTTAGAAGCCGCAAACATCCCTCTTTTGTTCAAGAGTAAAGATCCCAGTAAGAAAAGACATACTGATAAAAATGCCAACGACTTGACACCGATAAATGGCCAAACCATTGGAATTTGAAAAATTGTGGCAAACATCCCCACAAACAAAACCTGATTAAAGAAGATTAATCGTTTGATTTCGTGCGGTTCAAATGCGTTATCCTGAGGAATTCCCAGGTGAGATATTTTATTCCAAAGTCCGTTCAAAATAGCATGAGGTGTTCTCAAATATACCATTCGAACTCATTGACTCAAAATAATTTACAGAAATTACGACCAACTCTGCCAGCTTGTAGACGAATAGCTTGTTAAAGGGTGTAATTTACAGATTTTAGCATACAGAAGCGACCTAAAAAGCTCTCTGTATGGTTAATACATGTTATACACACAAAACAACTAGCAGTCGGATAGCGTGGGCAGCCAAATAATCTTATTAGTTATTTTCTAGTTGAAGCAACCATTGCATGAAGGATTTTTCATCCACAATAGACCATGAATGCGGGTGGACTTTGCCATTTGGTCGTATTCCTTTGCAATGGGAAATCGTAACATTTGCCTTCTCATTCCCCATCATTTTTAGGTCGTTTATCATGGCCACCAGGTCGCTTCCATTCCAATCGTACAAATCACGATGCCTTTCATTCAGTAGCCAATCAACATTTAGGTCCGAATACAATTGAACAGGAATATCTTTCAAATACTGCGCATTACCTCCTTTTTGTGCTCCGTAAGAATAGATTGATGTTTCCACGTAGCTTTCAGGCACTTCAGTTGGACTTCCACCATACTTTCTGTTGAACCAATCGATTAAAAACTTGGCTTCTCCCACTCCACCTTCGGAAAAATTTCGATCAATTTCGCGCAAGCAGTAGTTATACAAACGCGCTTCATCCACTGGCGGATCCAGTCCAAACACCGCTTTTGGCACAACCAATGTCGACGAATCCTTCACGCTTGTTTCGGCATAACTCAATGCGGTTGAACCACCGAGCGAAAGTCCTCCAATCACAAATTCATTCGATGAAATGTCATATTCATCCATCACCTGCTGAAAGATCGTATCCAAGAACTGAAAAGTTGGCTCCGAAAAATGCTGTCCGAAATTAAACGAAGGAAAAAGGACCAGATATCCTTCCTTTACCGCTGCTTCGTCCCACGAAATTTGCTCTATGACCGATTCTACGCTCTCTCCCATTCCCGGTAAAATCACTAGAGCTCCATTAATCGACTTTTTAGGAACCATTTTGTAATAGAAAAGCTCGGTCGATTCACCATCGTTGACGTATAAATAAAAAGAATCTTGCTCAGCAACGAGCACTTTTTCCCGAGTTTGCGAGAAACATTGTAACGTCAATAGCGAAAAGAATAAAAGAACCGATTTCATACACGTAGTTTTGCTGCAAAATACCTGATTTTCAGTACAAGCAATAAAAAGATCTGTTAAAGAAAGTTGTTAGGGCGTTCCCTGCGGTCAGGCTATCCGTTTTATCTCTGCCTGAGAGACAGAGGATGTCACTGCTATCCTTAACGCAATTTTTTATGAGTGAAACAATTTTATAATGCTATTCTCGTTTTCAGTTCAAATAACCTAATTATGAAATTATTATTTGCAGGACTTCTTTCGTTCGTAGCCATTTTTGCCTCTGCTCAAAATGAGGAATTAGATTACAAATCCGCCATTAAGCTCTATAATCTATCTAGTTATTCTAAAAATCACCATAATTACGATCCTCAATTGATCGCAAGTGAAGTTCACAACTTTTCACTCTTTCATCCGGTTCTTTCGTACCAAGTGAGAACGACTTCGAACAGATTTCATGAATTCAGTATTGTTGATATTGGTTTCAACATTGACAACTCGAAATTATTTGCAATAGACTCGGTCGGCAACCCAAACTGGGTAGTAGATGGTAACCAAACGATTTCAACCAAGTTGATGCTTGGTTACGAATACATTCTGCCATTACTTAAAAATAATGAAGGCCGTCTAATTCCTGCTTTAGGGTTGGGAGTCAATCCATTTTTTTCAAGTCGCAATTACATGCCCGCTATAGCATCCGAATTCCCTTATCAGACCACTTCATTTGGAGCACAATTCTATTTAGCCCCACGAATTATGTATCATTTTAACAAGAGCATTTTTCTTGACTTAAACCTGCCAGTCCATGTAATTCACTATACAGCAACTCTTCAAAAGAATGATGATCCGAGTGAATACAACACCTCTGCAAACATTACAGATTTAAGTACGTTTCCCTTATTTTTTCAGTTTAGGGCAGGCTTGGGCTATAAGTTTTAGACCAACCAATTTATAGCTCCGCATTGATTTAAAGGGTAAATAAGTCTCCAATTAACTTTTGTCCGTTCAATTTACCCTTTCTATCTTAGCACAAATTGAACTTCATTTATGCAGCTTTTTAAAAATTGGTTCCGAACTAAAAAATTTTGGAAACGTTTCCTACTTCTCTTTTTTATCGTTCCCATTCTACTCTTCGCCATTGCCATTACAATTGTGTATGTAAAGCAAGATGAAATTGTTCAAGAACTTGTTTCCGACTTGAATGCTGATTTCGAAGGTGCCGCTCAAATTGAAGGTTCTCATATCTCCTTTTTTCAGAATTTTCCTTACATCTCCATTGACCTCGAAGGATTTAAGGTTTATGAGTCAAAAGAAATGACCACTCGTCCATTAGTGGATGTAGAAGATGTGTATGCTGGTTTTAATCTATGGACCGTCCTCACGGGGAAAATGGAAATCAAAAAGATAAAATTGGAATCTGGACACATTGATCTTGTTCAACACTTAGATGGAAGTTTCAATATTGTCAATGCACTCTCTTCTGAGCAAGAAATCGAAAGCGCAGAGGAAGAATTTCATCTGAAACTAAAGAAAATCGAATTAGAAGATATTGATATAACGAAGATCAACGAAGCAAATGGCTTGAAAGTAGAAGCATTTGTGAACAAAGCAAAATCTAAATTCTCTACATCAAACGATCATGTATTTGCCTCTTTAGACGCTCAGTTCGTCATGAACCTTATTCAAAATGGTGACACAACCTTCTTTAAGCATAAGCATCTTGACCTTTCTACAGAAATTGACTTCCAAAAGGGAGTTGATGTCATGACCATCGAACCTACAACAGTTCAACTAGAAGGAGCAGATTTTTCAATGAAAGGTTCCATCGACTTTTTGAAGGATGTGCTTCTCGATTTAGAATTTGATTTAAACAAAAAGAATTTTGACCTATTCGTTGCGCTGCTTCCGGAGGACTTAATGCATACGCTTCAAACTTATGATAATTCGGGTGAAATCTACCTCAAAACGACCATCAAAGGGCGATCAATCAATGGAAACAATCCAAAAGTAGAGGCTTCATTCGGATGTAAAAATGGTGTCTTTACTAATAAATCGAATGGTAAATCGCTCAAAGGAATTGGATTTGACGGTTACTTCACCAATGGTGATGCACATGACGTTGACCATCTCTATGCGAAGATTTCAAATATCACTGCCCAACCTGGAGCTGGCTCATTCGGAGGAAATGTAGAAATGAAAAATCTGCATACACCGGACATTAAATTAGATGCAAAGGCGGACTTGAATCTCGAGTTCCTCTCTCAGTTTCTTTCCATAGATGCCCTGCACGATCTGAAAGGAAAAGCGAAAATCGATTTGAATTTCCATGATGTTGTTGATCTGAATCATCCAGAAAAAGCACTTGAAGAACTTAACCAGAATTATCAACTCAAAATCGACTTAAAGAATATTCAACTGGAACACGATGCATTACCTGTTCCAATTGACAAGTTGGATTTAATCGCAAAAGTTGACGGTCACATAGCATCTATTTCTAAGTTCGATTTGAAAGCAGGAAAATCAGATGTACACATTTCAGGAACTGTAGACGATTTACCTGCCATCATACATCATACGGATAAAGAAGTAGACACGCGACTTAAAATTAAAAGTAAACTGTTAGATATTTTTGAATTAACTGGTGGAGATGAAAATGCTTTTGATGAGCAAATTTCAAACCTCTCGATGGACTTCGATTTCAAAGCTTCAGCAAGATCATTCACTGAATCAAAATATTTACCACAAGGTGAATTTTTCATCGAAAACCTCTATGCAAAACTTAAGCATTACCCACATACATTGCACGACTTCCATGCCGATATTTTTATCGAAGAACAAGATTTACGCATTGTAGATTTCTCAGGAATGATTGACAAAAGTGACTTCCATTTCACTGGAAAATTGGAACACTACGAGAAATGGTTAGACGAACATCCAGGTGGTGACTCGAAAATTGAATTTGATCTAGCTTCGAATCAACTTCAGCTGGAATCATTCTTTACTTACAAAGGCGAAAATTTTGTACCTGAAGATTATCGTCACGAAGAATTTGATGATTTACACGTTCATGGTTTCACTTATTTGCATTATGCCGATGAATTAAAATCAGTTGATTTAACATTGGATAAGCTCGAAGCCAAGATGAAAATTCACCCTTTAAGATTGGAAAAATTCGAAGGGCGAATTCATTACGAAGATGAACATTTGGTGGTAGAAGATTTTCACGGTAAAATGGGACATTCGAGCTTCACCACTACTCTCCATTACTATCTTGGATCAGATGAAAACGAACGTAAACGAGCGAATCATTTTTCTATCACAGCACCACATCTGGATATAGACCAGCTGAGCAATTACAATCCTGGACCTGTAAAACCGGGGAATACTGGCCTGCATGTAGATCATGAGGCGGGGTTCAATATTTATGAATTGCCATTTACGGATATGACCTATCATTTGGATATTGGTCTACTCGACTATCACACCTATAAAATCACTAACATTAAAGGAAACTTGCGTACGACACCCAATCATTATATCTACGTCGACAAATTCCACATGAATCTGGCAGGGGGTCAGTTTGATGTTGATGGTTATTTCAATGGTTCCGATCCAAAAATGATCTATTTTAATCCTACGATCAAAGCAACCAACGTCAACTTAGATAAATTACTGCTTCGATTTAAGAATTTCGGTCAGGATTACATTGTTTCTGAAAACCTACATGGACAATTCACCGGAACGATTTCAGGGAAAATTCATGTTCATCCCGACTTAGTTCCGAAAATTGATGATTCAGAAATTCATATGGACTTGGATGTTGTCCAAGGTCGACTTGAGAATTACGCTCTACTTCATTACATGTCGGATTATTTCCATGACAAAAATTTGAACAAAGTCATTTTCGATACGCTCAACAATCACCTCGACATTGAAGATGGAGTAATCAAAATTCCAACAATGGATGTAAATTCTTCGCTAGGTCACCTCCAGATTTCTGGTCAACAAAGCATGGATGGCACTATGGAATACTACTTGCGAATCCCTTGGCAAATGGTAAAAAACACAGCAAAATCGAAACTCTTTGGTAAAAAAGAAAGTGAAGCGAGTGATACGACAGATGAAATCCATTACGGGGATGAAAAAACGAAATACGTCAATGTCAAAATCACCGGAAATGCTGATGGATATAAATTCACTTTAGGAAAAGATAAAAAGCGATAATATTTATTCAAAAAAATAGTTCAGTTAACACCGCCATTTTGGATAAAATTTACATAGCAATTCAAAGTGAAAAATGATCAAATTCACTTAATCTTTTACAGATTTCTTTCGATTCATTATTCTTTTAACAAACGATTGATTTTTTTAAAATCTTGACGAAATAAAATCATACCTCAAATCTGGTATTTTATTTTTATTTCAATCCTATTCACCTAGGTTTCATGGTACTTAGAAGCAATTGTGAATAACCTGTTGACACAATTTTTTGCGCGCATTCAAATCGACCTGAAATAACCCTGAACTTTGAATGACGGAGAATCAAAAAACATTTCAACATGGGAATTACACAGATAGTAAAGCGAGACTTCACTACGCGTCCGTACGACTTAAATAAGATCGCAAATGCGATTGGAAAAGCGATGAACGCAGTGGAGAAAGGGGGAGAAAATGATGCGAAAGCTGTAGCTGAGCGCGTCAATATGAAGTTGGAGGAAAAGCTTCAGTTAGATGTTGAATTTATACCAACTGTTGAACAGATACAAGATATTGTTGAAGAGCAGTTGATGTTGGGAAATTATCCAGAGGTAGCGAAGGCATACATTCTCTACCGAAGTAAGCGAACTGAACAGCGCAAATCGGACATTTTTGAAAAACGTGTCAACTTAAAACCTTACGAATATCCGCAATTGTACGACTATGTACCGGCAATTCGTCACTCGTATTGGATTCACACCGAATTCAATTTCACCAGTGATATTCAGGATTTTAAAACACGATTGACGGATACTGAAAGAAATGCCATTCAAAATACCATGTTGGCCATTTCACAAATCGAAGTTGCGGTAAAAACATTCTGGGGTGACATCTATCACCGCATGCCAAAACCAGAAATTGGATCAGTGGGAGCTACATTCGCCGAGAGTGAAGTTCGCCACGCTGATGCTTATTCACATTTGCTTGAAATTTTAGGATTGAATGAGCAATTCCGCGCGTTAAAACACAAACCAGAAATCATGAAACGAGTGCATTATTTAGAGCAGGCACTTCGCAACTCGAAAAACTCAGATAATCAAAGTTATTCGGAGAGTATCCTCTTGTTCTCTTTGTTCATCGAGCATGTTTCGTTGTTCTCTCAGTTCTTGATTATCATGGGCTTCAATAAGCACAAAAACATGTTAAAGGGAATCTCAAATGTGGTTGAGGCGACTTCAAAAGAGGAACAAATTCATGGTGATTTCGGAATCGATCTTATTCTGATTTTGAAAGAGGAACATCCTGAATGGTTTACCGAAGATTACATCAATACAATCAATGATATGTGTTTGAATGCCTTTGAAGCAGAAGCTAGTCTACTCGACTGGATCTTCGAAGAAGGTGAATTGGACTTCTTACCGAAAGCAACGATTATCGAATTCATTAAGAATCGTTTCAACAACTCTCTTGAGAGTATTGGAATGGAGAAATTATTTGAAGTCGACAAAGAAATTTTGGCCGAAACACAATGGTTTGATGAGGAAATTACAGGAACTAAACATGGTGATTTCTTCGTGAAACGATCAATCAACTACAGCAAGCGAACTCAAAGTATAACCAGTGAAGACCTATTCTAAATGGAAAAGAATCAAATAAATGTATCGGGACAAAATGTCTCTGAAAATGAAAAATTAATTGACGCACGCAAAGAAGCGTTGAAAAACTTAAACAACGAAGAATCAAAAAAAGCTGGTTTTGAGTGGCTGAATGCAGAGAGTAGACAATTCCTTCAAGCTGGTTATTTAACGGAAGGAGTCACTGCTGAAGAACGCATTTATGAAGTGGCAAAATCAGCTGAAAAAATATTAGGAATCGAAGGTTTTGCGGATAAGTTCTATGGCTATATGTCGGAAGGATTTTATTCGCTTGCATCTCCAGTATGGTCCAACTTCGGACAAGAAAGAGGATTACCAATTAGCTGTTTTGGATCGCACATTAGTGACGACATCGGAAATATCCTATACACACAATCTGAAGTTGGAATGATGTCCAAATTAGGAGGTGGTACTTCTGGGTATTTCGGTAAAATTCGTCCACGTGGAGCAGCGATTAAAAACAATGGTGAAGCTTCAGGAGCTGTTCACATTATGCGTTTATTCGAATCGATGGTGGACGTTGTGAGCCAGGGTTCTGTTCGTCGTGGTCGTTTCTCACCATACCTTCCAATTGAACATCCAGACATCGAAGAGTTCTTGGAAATCGGTACAGAAGGAAATCTAATTCAAGAGTTGACACATGGCGTTACGGTGACCAACAAATGGATGGAAGAAATGATTGCTGGCGATGTTCAAAAACGTACAATTTGGGCCAAAGTGCTTCAAAGTCGCGGTGAAATGGGTTACCCATACATCTTCTTTACGGACAATGCCAACAACGCAGCAGCAGATGTTTATCAAGATAAAAACTTACCAATTTACGCAAGTAATTTGTGTACGGAGATCATGCTGCCTTCAAATGATAAATGGTCGTTCGTTTGTGTTTTATCGAGCATCAACTTGCTGAAATACGACGATTGGAAAGACACGGATGCTGTTGAAACGATGATCTATTTCTTGGATGCTATCATTACCGAATTCATTGAGAAGTTAGAGCGCTACAGAGATTCAGAAGATTTAGAGGATCGTCAGACTTTCATGTTTATGGAGCGTGCTTACAACTTCGCAAAAGAAAATCGTGCACTTGGAATGGGAGTACTCGGATGGCATTCTTTGCTTCAATCGAAAAACATTCCTTGGGAAAGTCACGAAGCATACAGCTTGAACACAGAGATTTTCAAATTGATCAAGGAACGTTCTTACAAAGCATCGGAAGAATTGGCTGCTCAATTTGGAGAACCAGAAATCATGAAAGGTTATGGTAGAAGAAATGCAACATTGAATGCAATTGCACCAACCACTTCTTCTGCGTTCATTTTGGGACAAGTTTCTCAGGGAATTGAGCCAATCTGGTCGAATATTTACGTGAAGGACATCGCGAAGATTAAAACGACGATTAAAAACCGTTTCTTGGTGGAATTACTTCAGGAAAAAGGAATGGATACGCCAGAAGTGTGGAATGATATTTTGAAACACGATGGATCCGTTCAGCACTTGGACTTTTTGACTGAACATGAGAAGAATGTCTTCAAAACATATTCTGAGATTGATCAAATGGAGATTATTTACCAAGCAGCCAACCGTCAAATGTACATCGACCAAGGACAATCAGTAAATATTATTGTTCACCCAGAAATGCCGGTAAAACAAATCAATCAGATTCATATCAAAGCATGGGAGTTAGGATTGAAGTCACTTTACTACCAACACAGTATGAATGCCGCACAGAAATTCAAACAAAAGAAGGAATGTGCAAGCTGTGAAGCATAAGCAATTAAATTTTAGAAAAAGCACCTCAAAAGGGTGCTTTTTTTTTGGTTTCAAGTGCGATTAATTTTACTTTTCAAGAAGTGAAAGCTGAAGAATTATATCAGGAATTATTGGCCATCTTACCATCGAGCAACGTTGATCAACGAAAGGAATTGATTCAAAAAATGGTCGATCATCATATCGAACCAAAAGAACTCGTTGGACTCATCAACGAAGAGGAGAAAATTGCCACTCGATTCGCATGGTTTCTTAGTGAAGTTGGCATGGAAAATCCTGAAGTACTTCTCACTTCTCTCCCCACATTAATGGAAGAAATTCAACCACTGAAACGATTTAACATTGCTGGATCATTTGCCAATTATTGGCTCATAGCTGGTGTCCCCAGTGAAAACGAAGTTCAAGCTATCGATCATTGTCTGTATTGGATTCAGTCGAATGAAGCAAATATCACCTTAAAAAAACGCGCATTCAAAGTCCTACAATTGCTTGCTAAAAAACATCCCGACTTAGAAAATGAACTTAAATTAGTGGGAGAATTTTAATCATGGATGAATTACTCGATCAAGAAAAGAAGCCATACAAGGCAGAGATTAATCACAAACGAATTAACACGAGCTTTTTATTGATTCCACCTGTTTTTGTGTTGATCACAATCGCTTCTGTTGTTTATGATCAAAAACTTATTGTTTCTCCTTTCGTACCAAAATACGCTGCTATCAATGCCAATGCATCGATCATTAATTACACAGTAATTCTCGTTTTAAGTTTGATTCCAGCTCTGTATTTACGCATCGGAAAACACTACAAACAATCAACTTTGGTCATCTTTATTTTCGTTCTCCTCGGACTGATTGTAAAGAATTGGGTCGCCTTCCATGAATTACTTTATTGAGAATTTGAATCGTATCAGAGATTAAAAATACTCTTAAACAAGCGTTCTTTATCGTTGATCGTTTCCTCAAGACTAATCATACTTTCTGTTCGAACGATTCCAGGCACATCATTGATCTTATAAATAACATCTTTTGCATGAGCTGTATCGCGACAACGAATTTTGCAGAGCGCACCAAATTGTCCCGACGTTACATTCGCAACCGTAACTTCAGGAATCTTCTCCAATCCCTCCAAGATCTTTTCGGAGTCCTTTGTTCGACCGACTATAATTCCGATGTAAGCTGTTAAGGAATAGCCCAAGGCTTCATAATTTACCACCAGTGAGGCTCCTTGAATGTAATTTTTCTTTTCCAATTTCTTCACACGAACGTGGACTGTCCCAGCGGAAACACCAATTTTTTTCGCGATTTCAGTGTATGGAATTCGAGCATCTTCGATCAATAAATTCAAAATCTGCAAATCGACGTTATCAATATTTCTAATCATACCTCGAATTTAGCACATAAATTAAACGATTCACAATTTTTATATCAATAAATTATCATATCATCAATAAACATTAAATAGTATTGAATATATATCAATTAAATCGCTTTACATGCTTAAATTTGTTTAACACCTCGAGAAAAAACTACTCGACACTGAAACATGATAATATCAAATCGAAGAATATGGAAGCAAGAAAAAACCTAGGAGAATTCATTCAGACAATTCACAATCCAGAATGCGTAGTTGAAGTTTATTTCGACAAAGCGAAAAATGAGATTAACGAAGTTAAAAGCCTGAATTACAATCGTGTGAAAATTTACAATTATTCGTTGAGCGAGTATAAAGACAATATTGAGCGTTACAGTATTCACCTTCAGAACTAGATTCCCATTCTAATTCTGATCATACTTTGTCGATAAAAGCATAAGTACTCGCGAATGGTCCAAAAAATGCGAAAATCTTGGTTTTAATATATGTGACGTCTTTATCACAAAGTAAAATCGTAACGCTTAGCAAAAAGGTCATAGAATAAAGCTGATAACTATTGGGTCAGCCAAGTTCATTGACCTTTTTTTATGTTATAAAAACTTAATACCTTACCACTCTAACGTATTCCTATTATGATTCGCTTGACCATTTTATTCGCGGCAACTCTATTGATTTCTTGCACACAGAAAAGTACTTCGGACCTCATCAGCTCGCCCATTTCGAGTTCTGACACACTTATCAATCGACTGAAAACCGAATCGATTGGTGCCATATTCGAGGACAGCAAAGGGAATTTGTGGTTAGCAGGTTCGCAACTATATCGTGTTTCAAAGGATACTATTCTCTATTATTCTACAAATGATGGACTGACTTCCAATTGGATCATCGACATACAAGAAGATGAAGCTGGAAATATCTATTTCGATTCTCCCGATGGCTTAAGTCGATTTGATGGCGAAAAATTCTCGGCTATTCCAATTGCAACTGGAAACGATCTCGACACTTCTTGGCAATTAAATCCATCCGATTTATGGTTCACACTTGGCTGGGAACACGACGGTCCTTTTCGTTACGATGGAGAATTTCTTCATGCACTCAAACTTCCAAAAAGTCCACAAGAAGATGAGTTCAAGTCGCTATACCCAAACGTGCAGTATAGCCCGTATGGCTTGTATTCCCTTTACACCGACGGCCATGGCAATCTTTGGTTCGGAACAAGCTCCCTCGGTATCTGTCGCTATGATGGCAAGCAACTCAGCTGGATGTACGAAGAAGAATTAACCATCACACCACAAGGTGGTGCATTCTGCATACGTTCCATTTTACAAGATTCAAAAGGAGCTATGTGGTTCTGCACACCACGTTTCAAATTCGACATCCTGCCCGCACTCGATAAAAATGGCAATCTGGCTTATCACAAACAATCTGTAGTTAGAAAACCTGTCACTTCTAACACAGAATCTCAAGGAAACGAAGAGATAGAAAATGGTGTTGAGTCTCGAAAGAACGAAGAGAGGAAAAATAGAATTGATCCCCGAAAGAACGAAGTGAGGGAAAATGGAATTGAGCCTCGAGGGAACTCGAGAGGCGACCTCGACCAAAACTCCCTCTACTTCCATAAAATGACTGAACACCAAAACGCCATTTGGGGAATTACCTATTTCCATGGCGTCTACCGCATCACCGAAAATGAGTTTGAGAACTATCCCATCACCATTGAAGGAGAACCGGTACACCTCCAAACCATGCACATTACAGCTAGTGATGAAATCCTTGTGGGGACAAAAGATCATGGCGTTTACCAATTTGATGGACAGGTATTTATACCTATGGTTTTCGAAAAATAAATAGAGTTTCCCGTATTCAGAAGTAGCGTTTTCCGAAGGGGATTTTTGGGAGAGTGTTGGTATTTTGTGGGAGGTTAAGTCAATTAATTGTTTGGCATTAACTAGGATTTTCTTATTAACCTAATAACAAACTATGAGAGCTTATATTCAACAAATTGATTTCACTACAGATGGTAAGGTATTAGTAACTGGTCAACTTTCACGTACAAACTTGGAAGTTAATTTAAATGAACTTATCTATATCATGGAACCGGAAGACGGTATTTGGGGCTATACTTTGGAAGTAATACCTACTTCAGTTTTTGGTGCTGATATGCTGGTTCCCTTCTCGGTAGAGGCTCCATGGACAGGAAATAATAATGCGAATGGGGTTAGAATTACTCAACCAACCTTGAACTCTAACGAGCCTGACTATGAAACTGTTCAACTAAAAGCCAAAAAGGTTGACTCTTTTAAAACAGAACAGGCAAATTTCATGTCATTAAGAGGAGCAATTTTTGACAAAACATCTAATCAACTGGTTATTGACATTAAATATGGAGGCGGTTGTTTTCCTCATCTTTTCTCTCTCGAGTGGGATGGATTAACACTTGAAAGCTTTCCTCCACAATATAATTTTCAAGTAGTCGATTTAAGCGAATACGATCCATGTAAAGCAATTATACCCGCTCAATTGCGGTTTGATATAGACACTAATGACGTACAATTAGAAAGACCTTCAATAATCAACTTAACAACAGTTCGAGGAAACGGACAAATTAAAATCGAATTATTATAAACTAAAAAACAACATTATGAGAAACATTACCGCAAATGCAATTTTAAACCTAAAAGAACAACCAGCCACACTGTTTGTTCATGGTTCAATTATGACTTATCGGGGAGATGATGTTATTCAAGTTTCGGTTGCTACCCCACAAGGGATCAACGGTTCAATCCTTATCTTAGACTTAGTTATCACCTCTGGTAATGGCCCTATGAAAGGTACTCCTAAACCTTTTAGCTTTGAATTAACAGGCGATACCGCTAAAAATTACAGCCAAGTTACAATTAGGTATTCGCAAGATGCTTCATTAACAGTGAATGTTGAAGTATTTGGGTAAACCTGTGATTTCCGAAGGAGATTTTTGGGAGAGTGTTGGTATTTTGTCGTTATGGCGAATATACATTAGTTATAGCCAACTGTAGAACGACACCAGAAAATGATATTAGGAATTCTTAACATCTTCAAAAAAAAACAAAATGACCAGTCTAATAAAGACACTGAAGATGAATATGTGAAAGTTTTGTTTAGGTTTCATAGTAAGATATTTGACGAAGAAATGATTGAAACTATGTGGGCGACAACTGTTGATAAAGAAAAAGGATTTTACAAACTTGATAATATTCCGTTTTATGTACCGCTCATTGCCTCCGACGATATTGTGTTCGCTGAATATGACAAACAAGAAGAAAGTTTAACTTACAGAAAAACAATTCAATATTCTGGAAATTCAACAATACAAGTTGTGCTAACGGACGAGACTAAAGACATAAATTTAATTCGTAACAGTTTTCAGGAACTTGGTTGTGTTTCCGAAAAAATGAATGACAAATATTTTTCAATGGAAATCCCTGCGGAAGTCAATTATGGTCCCATAAAACAAAAACTTGACGATTTAGAAATTGAAGAAATAATAGATTATGCAGAGCCTTGTTTATCTGACAGACATAGAATATAAAAACTGGCTATAACACCAAATAAGCAAAAGCGCAAAATTCACTATACTTGTTAGGCGCCTTTGCTTATTTTCAAACCGTTATGCGTAACCTTAATGTGACCAAAAGATAAATTATGAAGTCGATAAAATTGTTAGATTTTAATGATTGGAAAATAATGAAAGAGATTCATATCGTATCTCAAAATTCATATGACCAAGAAATTGTAATTGGAGTTATTGCATACTTGCGAAAAATACAGAAAGATTATTATTTAAAGGACGATCCTGAACCAAATCAATTTTTAAAACTTTTAAATTATCCTAAACAGGAATTATTTCCAAAGGATAACCTAGACGAAATAATTTTGAACTCTATTAAAGACAAATACCCAAAATCATTTGTTCGAAATACTCAAATTTCATTTGATTCAGACCTTGAAAAGATTAAAATAATAACCCAAGTCCCGAAACAAATTGCAACCATTGAAGTTCGACCTAATTTCAGTCAAATTGATTTATCCAAAATTCTTGGACAATCATTCAATGTGTTTTATAAAAGTGTAAATATTTATCAGCATTTTTTGGCCGATAGTATTAAAGGATTGTATTTCACAGGAAATTGTGATTTTGAAAATCGAGAAGAAACTATCAAACAATTATTCGAAATAGAATTCCTTTAGACGATGACAATAGTTCGACCAAGATTAAATGACTTTCACGGACTTCCTTTTTTACAAGAAGAAGTGGATTTTGCCATACCATTTTTGAATGAAGACATCCCTCTTTATGTTGACCCATTCTTACTTTGGAAAATTAATTCTCAACAAGATAATTCACTACACACGAGTATTGTAAATCTTTTCAATGAGCTTGGAAACAACTATTTAAAAGGTAAAGAAAATGAAAGCAGGAATATACTAATTGAACTTTCTGAATGTAGCGAAGTGGGATTAGGTAATTCTAAAACTCGAAAAGGAAAAAAAATTGGAGCAAAAACAGCAAATGAAATTTTAACCCTTTTCAAGGCAATTCCACAATTACATAATCAAGGTTTTCAACATTTTGAAGAAATTCAATTGTTGGTTGACAATGTATCAAAAGACAGAATTAGTGACATTAGTTGCTCATTAATAAAGTCATTCTTGGTAGACTACACAATAGATCAATGTCGGAAGTTGAAAATTCCAATAGAGAAGTGTTCAATCCCAATCTATGACTATAAATCCTTTAAGTTTAAAACAGAAGAAACATATTTACCTATAAATCCTGAAAATTATGAACCAATAATTTTAACACCTAAAAGGTGGCTGAAATATGTTCCTTGGATAAACTATGATGACTTTTTTCATAATTACTACATCAAGGATGTAGAAAAACATTTTGATGGAAAACTCAATCGAGTCGAAATTTTAAACTTTAACAGACATAATTACAATTTAATAGAGTCTTATATTAATCTTAAGGAGGAGGAGAACAAGGAGCTAACAAATGACCCACTGTTCACTCAAATACCTGTCCTGTCTTCAAAGCGAAAAATTTCAACCATTTTAAATCTTCCAACAGGTAAAACTGACAACGCAGATAGAGATTATGAAGACTTAATGGTTCAAACCATGTCTTCTTTACTTTATCCACATCTTGACTTTGCAAAAGAACAAAGTAGAACAGATTCAGGTACGCAAATTCGAGATTTAATATTTTACAATAATCGATCTTTTGACTTTTTAAGTGACATCTATGATGGATATGATTGTAGACAATTAGTTATTGAATTAAAAAACGTTAAAACGCTAGAACGAGAACATATTAATCAGTTGAATAGGTATTTAACCGATAGTTTTGGGAGATTTGGTATAATTTTCACAAGAAATAAAGTCCCAAAGAGTATTTACCAAAACACTATAGACTTATGGTCAGGGCAAAGACGATGTATTTTGGTCTTAGATGATAGTGATTTAAAGCTTATGGGAGAAGTTTATGAGAGTAAACAACGTTTACCAATTGAAGTAATTAAAAGAAAATATATTGAATTTACAAGAAGTTGCCCAGGATAAAATAAGCCAGTATGAAAAAACAAGAAATAGATACATTTGAAAAATTGCAAGCCCAACTTGAAGGCTTACACAATGAAATAAGTGCGTTATCCAAAAAATCGCAAAATGATGCGCTCAATAAATTCAAACTAAAATTTGTAAATAAAATTATTTCAGATTCAAACATCCTACTTGGAAACGATTATAAACCTTTTACAGATTTTGAAATTTTTGATGAAAATGATCTACCTACAAACAGTGATGTAGCAATGATGCTAACTCAATATTTAAGTTGTTTTGAAAAATTAAGGGCAGATAATGTTAAACTGGATTTTGGATCATGGTATTGGGTAATTGATGGGGAAAAATCTAGCATTAGAACAATAATGCCTAAAAAAATTAAAGAGAAATAATATGGCCAAGAAAAAGATTAATTCTGGTAAAAAACCAACAAAGGAGCAAGCTGAACAGTTTGAAATGCTATTTCCAATTTTGGATTCCGTGTTTAATGAAATAAAAGAACTTTCTAAGAAAAAACAGGACGGTGCCTTGAATGAATTAAAAGTGAAAATGACGAATAGAGTTCTTGCAAAAGTTAAATCCATACTAAATGATGATCCAACTGTAGAGTTTCTTGATTTATTAGATGAAGAAGTCTTCCCAACAAATAGCGATGCGGTCTTAATTATCTCACAATTCAAAGCTGCAATGCAGCAATACAGAGACAAACATTACGGATGGACAGGGATGGAACATGCTTGGACAACTGAAGATTAGGATGGCAACGCAAAACATCAAGTGGCATACGTTCATATTTGTTAGCCACCTGCACCTATTTGCAACCCGTTATGAGTAATTACAATAACCCTATATAACTCCCTAAGATGAGTAAAGTTTTTTTAAGCCACACCAGTAAGGACAAGCCGTTTGTTAGAAAGTTAGCAAATGATTTAAGAAGCTACGGGCACACCGTTTGGATAGACGAAGCCGAGATAAACATTGGAGATTCTCTTATTGGTAAAATAAGAGATGGGTTAGATTCTGTTGATTTTGTGGCAGCAATCCTGTCGAAAGAATCAATTGAAAGTGAGTGGGTTCAAAAAGAACTCGAAATCGCGTCTAATAGAGAAATTAAAGAAAAACGAGTTGTAGTACTTCCAATTTTAATAGACAAGGTCGATTTGCCTGGTTTTCTAGAGGGCAAATTATTTGGCGACTTTTCTAATCCGGATGAATACATTGAAAAGTTGCAACTATTGCTCAGAAGTCTAGGTGATAGTGAGCCCACAAAAACAATACAAGAGGATAAGATAGACGAGCTGCAAAAAGAATTGGACAATTTAAAGAAGGTCATAGAAAGCCATAAATCGGAACTTGACCAGGTAGTTTCATATTCTCTTTCAACTAAAAGTGAAAAGCTAAGAGAAAAAATTGCTGCTGAAAATAAATCTTATCCCGAA
Organism: Henriciella pelagia; assembly: GCA_964219255.1. Classification (GTDB taxonomy): domain Bacteria; phylum Bacteroidota; class Bacteroidia; order Flavobacteriales_D; family Crocinitomicaceae; genus UBA4466. Next base: position 239,286 of record CAXPPC010000006.1, on the reverse strand, counting down.
TATGCACCGATAAACAACGTCTACGCTTTTGAGTTGGGAGATGTTTCAATTACTATGGGATATTTAATGCATGCTCTTAGAAAATCTCAATACAAAGGCGGGCATCCTTTAGAATGGGTACTTACGCTTAATAATAAGTGGGATGAGGCTAATAGAATGTTTGAAGCATATGCTGAAATGATAAAATCTCAGAAAGCAAAATAACTAAATAGTATACGCATAACATCAACTAAAAGCCACGGGCTGAATAACCACACCCAAGAAGCCCTCGTCTCCTAGTTGAGAACCGATACCAAAAATAAAATATCAAAAAATTCGTTTAAACTGATAAACTTGAAAAATGAAAAATTTATTATTTGTTCTTGCCTTGGTTTTCGGGATATTCACTACTTCGTGCAATAAAAAATGTAATTGCAATCAATCTTGGGACTCTACAGTAACTTATTATAAAAATGACTTAGTTTCATACAATGGTCAATGTTGGATAGCTGTGGCTCAAGGAAAAGGAATTGAACCAGGACCATGGCTGCAAAATGGCAATGACATTTGGGAAGAATGCACTGACTAAAAATCTAAAATCACTTTCGGTTACTACATCTGAACTGCATTAAAACGCCTGCTCCTACTAAATCGTCACCCAAATCCACCAACCATGAAACAAATCATCCTTTTATCTCTGCTTTCCATCACTTTCACTCAAACCAGTTGTAATAAAAATGGAACGCATCATGAATGCTACGACAAATCAATCGTACATGATAATCCATGCACACACGACTGTCTCGGGTTTGAAGGATGCGACGGCAATTTATACTGCAATGAATGCGAAGCTGCAAGAGAAGGAATTGGACCTAAATAAATAGCCTTCATTCCCATTATCCAATCACAACAACTAACGAGACAAACATCTTGTCTCCGACCACTAACCTCTAGCACCTCTCCTCACCCTTCAAAAAAGTGATCTATCTCTTTCACTTTTCGCCAAATCACAAATTTCACACCCACTTGCACTCCCACACCACTCAACGAATAATTTCGCTTGTACTGTTTTTGAGCTACTTCCGGGTTGGGTGAACCCCAATTGGGCGAATCTGTTTCATCACCAAATTCAATTTCAGAATAATATGGCGCATAATCGTATTCCTCCAAATAGTTCTCGTCACCCATCGTAAACTGAGTCATTTTACCTTTGGTTGGACTAAAATTCTGGTGAACAAATTCAAGATCAGCGAATACAATTAATCGCTTAGCTACCAACTTAGAAACTCCTACACTCGCATTAAAACCATAAGAAATTGGGGCTGTATACTCATATTCCAACGTGGAATGGTCGGGACTTAGATTCATTTCGCCATTGTTCGTGAACTCTTGAAAATAAGTTGCTTTTCCATACCCGAAATTCGGACCAATCTTGGTAGAAACTAAAAATGATTTTGTCGGCACGTGGACAACAAACTTGGGACTAACACGCCAAAAATCCATCGAAAACGTCCGGTTTGTATAAGGATCGTCGTTAATTACAGCTTGTGGCTTTAAAAAAGACCCCGTCAACTCAACACCAAAGTTGGAGTTAAACACATAACCCAAACTCGCATTGGCTGAAAACGCATGCTCAAATTGATAGTCGACCAAATTTCTAAACCAAGGCGAAGAAATCTGATGGAACTCATTCACAATGATCGAAGGCGGTTGATCTGTAGATAAAATGTACTGGTAGCCTCCCGAAAGCGAACCGTAAAAATTTTGCGACCAGCCGAAGGTCGTAAGGGATAAAACGAAGGTTAGGATAGCATATCTCATGTGAGTAAAACAGCTTTTTAGCAGAAATAGTTACACCACGAGGCGTTTTTTCTTGAAATTAAAAGTTCATGAATCAATTTCTTATCTTCGTTCAAAAACACAACAATGCTAATCACGTATTTCATTTTTCTTTTCTTGGGCGTCTTCTTCAAAGTCATGCACTGGCCTGGCGCGAGTATTATTTTACTAATCTCCATACTCTTTCCATTAATTGACATTATCGTACAGGCAATTCGAAAAAAAGGAGACAGAGAGACCAATGTATTATCGGCTGTTGGCTTACTGTTTTTGTCCATATTTCTCCTGTTTAAATTCCAACATTGGCCAGGAGCGTATCTCATGTTTTTCTTTGCAACACCAATTTTGGGAATCTACTTCTTCCGATTTATCTCCAAAAAGCTAAAGTTCAACTTTCGATTTATTCTGATTACACTGATTTTCCTTTTCGGCGCCTTCAATTTTATGCTCAAAGGGTCAAGTTTCAGGTTGACTTATTTAACGCAAGACCCATTCAATCCAAATGAACCAGTACCAACTTTTGTGATTCAATCCCTCGCCTACGATTTTTACCGTGAAGGAGATTTCGATAAAGCAGCACAATTGATTGAACGAAATATCAATCACCTCGAAGAGCTTGTCGAAGAAGACGACGTCCCCGACTACGTCCATAAAATGGATGAATACAATTTAGAACTTAGTAAGGGAGCACTGAAGCAAATCGAATCCCGCACGTGGAACGAGTACATTCCGCTCTTTCCTGAAGACCGACATTTAAACTAATAGAACCATGGCACAACCCAATCTCATTCTTCTCAATTTTCAAGAAATTCGACGCAGAAGCATCGAACTTTGGTCCGCCCTACCAGCAAGTCACTACCACTGGAAACCCGACGAAGAAGCCTTCACGGCACTCGAAATGATTCGTCACGTACTAGAAGCTGACTTTGGATGGAATATGATTATTACACGGCAGGACATGTCGAACTACACCACTCCATGGAAAAATAAACCATTTGTAAGTGTTCAAGACGAACTCAATTTTGCCAAACCATATCGCGAAAGATTCTTAGAAACAGTTCGTAATTTTTCGGAAAAAGAACTCTCCGAAACAGAAATCATCCATCCCGGAAATGGACTGACTAAGAATCTAGCCCAATACCTGCTTCGAATAGGTTATCACGAGAGCGTCCATGCGGGTAATTTCCTGATGTATTTAAGAGCAATGGGCATCGATCGTCCGAATATTTGGGACTAATATTTCATATCTCGTCTCTAATGTCTAGCGTCTTAAAGTCTAAAGTCTAGCGTCTTAAAATCTTAAAGTCTAAAGTCCTAAAGTCTTAATATCTCTCCCTAGGGCGTTCCCTTCGGTCAGGCTTTTGTTGCAAGTCCTCACTTTGTTGCGGGCTTTCCACGCCAATCCTTAACGCGAATGCTTTCGAAACAGCGTTTGGTATAAAGACGAGTTCCGACTATCTTAGCAGCAACCATCACTTCTAAAATGGAATCGCAAATAACCATATCCACCAATCGACTTTTGTTACAGAGTATCACGCCACGCATTATTCATTATCTGTACAATACACAATCGAAAGAAGAAATTATTGATTACTTCGGATTTGAAGAAGCAGATTATGAGCACTACAAAGTAATGCACGAAAAAGGAATGGAAACGCACCGAATTTCATTGTTTTTCTTCAATATCATCGAGAAATCGACCAATAAACCTATTGGTGAAATTGGATTTCATACATGGAATCGATCGCACCGAAGAGCTGAATTGTTCTACAAACTCAGAAAAGATGAATTCAAGCAAAAAGGCTACATGACCGAAGCATTAGAAAAAGTGTTGGCTTATGGATTCACCGAGTTAGAACTTCACCGCATTGAAGCCCTAGTTGCCGATTGGAATACGCCATCTGTAAAACTCTTAAACCGTTTCAATTTCACCAAAGAAGGAACCATGCGTGAAGATTATTGGTGGGAAGGCAAATTCGAAGACTCGGATTGTTATTCGTTGTTGGTGAGTGAGTGGGAGAAATAATTTCAAAAAAATAAATTTTTCCTGTTAACCTTTTTCAACCAACGACATCTATAAGAAAGTAACAATATGAATTCACCCTTTTCAAGTGCAGAAATTGATTCGATTCTGAAAGGTCTTTACAAAAAATGGCCAGATATCAAGCGCTATTTGAAGAGTATTGGTTGTGCTTCGAATGATGCCGAGGATATTTTTCAAGAGTCGTTATTGATATTCAACAGAAAACTGAACGATCCAGATTTTGAATTAACCGTAGATCCATTTCACTACGTAAAAAACACCTGTAAATTCCTTTGGTACAATCTTTCTCGAAAGGAGAATAAAAACCCAAAAGTTCAGGTGACAGAAAATCTTCAAGAATTTGAAACGGAATGGTTTGAGAAGGAATTAAAACTTCAGCAAATCGAAAAGGCAATTAGTCAGATCGGAAAACAATGTCAGCAAATCCTGAAAATGTTTTATGGTTTGGGACACAGCATGGTAGAAATTGCAAAAACTTTGGGACTGCGAAATGACAAAGTCGCGAAAGTGCAAAAATACCGCTGTATTACTAAAGTGAAAGATATTGTTCGCTTACAAAATGTTGAATCCCACTAAACCAATTGCCATGAATCCAGAAATCACCAAAATAATTGATCAATATTTGAACGGAGAATTGTCTCCATCCGATCACAAAGCTTTTGAAGAACGATTAGCAACTAACGAAAAGCTTCGAGAAGAAGTTGAATTACAAAAAAATGTAATTGAAGGAGCGAAAAGAGCTGCTCAACGAGGAAAAATTGAGAAAATTAAAAAGCAATACCATCTCAACCAATTTTTAAAATGGGGCGGAATTGTTCTTGTGGGCGTTATCGCAATCTCTGCCGTTCTCTACTTGACTGTTTTCAATTCGACAAATTTAACGCAAGAGGAAGTTTCAGAAGAATTAAAAGAGCAACTCGAAGAATTCTCCAATTTTGACAATATCGAAGCGCAATACTTTCAGATTCCCGAAGAAGGAAGTGTTGTAATGTCAACAGAAGGTGTTCTTCTATCCATTCCTGAAAATGCCTTTTTATTGAATGGTTCTGCGTATTCGGGAAGCTCTGTAATTCAGTTTCAAGAAGCCATTCAAGGAGAAGATATCGTATTAGCTGGACTTTCAACAATGTCGGGAGACCGTTTATTGGAAACACAAGGAATGTTTGGTTTACGCGCTTTTACACCAGATGGGACAGAATTGGAAATCGACCCAAAAGTGGGAATTTACGCGCAAGTTCCTGTTGATGAGAACAAAGAAGGTATGCAACTTTTCGAAGGCAAACCAGATCAAAATGGAAATGTTGACTGGCAAAATCCGCAGCCTTTGGCTAAAATCCCCGTTCCTGTTGATATGTCTGAACTGGACTTTTATCCCGAACAATACGAGCCCTATCTCGATGAACAGAAATGGAAGAAAAGTAAAAAATCCAGAGATAGTTTGTACCTGAGTTTGGAGAGATTTGATTACAAATATCGTATTGAAAATTATTTTGAACAGGAACCCGACACGACTTTCTATTTTTATGCTGATTCTATCGGTGGTTATAATGATGCAGTTGTAGCCGGAGATGAAGCGGCTCCCAATTTCATTCTTCCATCGAAAGTACTTGGTTTTTGGAACAAGAAATTCAACAATACTATTTTAGCTACACGAGAGTTTGAACAACGCATGCGAGAAATTCATTGTACATGTGATAATTCAATCTTAAACCAATACATCAACAATTTGGATTTACCACTTTCTGAAATCGACCGAAAAGTTGTTGCGATGGGTTACCCAAATTTTGAAAAATTCGCAGCACAAAATGTAGGTAAACTAGATGTTTCTAATCCACATTTGAAAAACTTAAAATCGTTCTACGAGCAAGCAGTGAAGCAGCTCAAATCGAGTGCAAAAAAGAATCAATTAGCGGAACAAAAAAGACAGGAGAAATGGGATGGTGAGATGAATGAAGCTCGACAGCATGAAAACGATAGAACCACGAAAAGAAACACAGAGGCATTAAATGAAGAATATGCATTTAACATGAAGCAAGTTCGTCGACAAATTGGACCAACTGTTGGAGTAACCATTCGCTACGGACGAGGAACAGTCTACAACATCGATAAATATGTTTGGGACGCGACTGTGAATCGAACGTCCATGGATAGAATCGATCCAGTTTCTGGTAAGCGCGTAAAAATCACCTATAACAAATTAAATTTTAGTGTTCAAAACTCGGATAAATACATCAAATTATACGCCTATGTTTTCCCAAATAAACTGAACAGTTACCAGCGAATTGATGGGAAGAACGGCAAATTCAGCTATCCATTAAACGATGATCTTATTTACGATATTGGCGTAGTTGGTGTCACCGAAAATGGGTATGAATACTTTCAAAAATCGACTTTCAAAGAAGGAGAATTAGGTGAAATCAGTTTAGAAGTGGTGAGTGAAAGTAAATTGAAAGCTTCAATCAAACAACTGAACAACAAACGCATTTCGAAACCGATGCGAATTGATGAAGAACTGAATTGGCTGGTTAAAGAACGTGAGGATTTCGTGGAACAAAAAATGAGACAAGAAATGAGACAATTTAGATACCTTCTTGCTATACAAATTTTTCCCTGTCGCTTTTTGAATTAAAATTGAGAGTTAATTGATACTATGATCAAAACCCTATTCAAGTTCCTTTTAATTAGCACAATCGTCCCTGGAATATTTTGGATCATTTTTTTCGTAACTTTTACCATTGCAAGCAGTTGTTAAATCCGATTTATGAAAAAAACATTCAACACAGTCGATGAGTACATAGAAACATTCACACCCGAAGTAAAAACCTTGCTTCGGGTGATGCGCACCACCATTCAAGCGAATGCACCTGATGCCGTAGAAGGAATTGCTTACGGAATGCCGGCATACAAACTGAATAAAAAACCACTCGTCTATTTCGCCGCATTTAAAAATCACATCGGATTCTATGCTACACCAACTGGACATGAAGCTTTTCAAAAAGAATTAGCCGGTTACAAACAAGGAAAAGGCTCTGTTCAGTTTCCGTTGAGTGATCCATTGCCGTTAGAACTAATAGGTCGTATAGTGAAATTTAGAGTGAAGGAGGTCCTAAATAGCTGACTCATAGACATGCTGTTTTAGAAAAAATTCTATCTTGTCATTGCGAAGGACTTTATTCAATTTGACTGATCAACAACGAATGAAAAAACATATTCTAGCTTGCCTAATATTGCTATTCATTAGTGGTCACGTCTTTTCCCAAAAGTCAGCGGATAAATCGCAACAAGATTCCCTTATCACTGAGCAAATTCTTGATAGTGCCCTACAAATGGTGTACAAAAACCCAGTAGAAAGCAAGAAACTTGTTGAAACCAATATGCATAGACATAATTTAAGTGCATATTTCAAATCAAAATCTCTCAATTACATTGGGATTTCATACGATGTAATGGGGAACAATGACAGTGCATTAGTACTTTACAATTCCGCATTAAAAATTGCAAATAATCACAAGTTGAAAGCGATGCAAGCCAGTGTGAGTAATAACATTGGATTGATTCACTGGAAAAAGGGAGAATACGAAAAAGCAATCGAAAAATATGACTTTAGCTTAAGATTGTTCAATAAACTGGACAAAACTTTAGGTGCGGCAAATACATTGAACAACATGGGACTCATTTATCAAAAGATGAACGACTTCGATATGAGTCTCAAAAGCTTTAGGTCAGCCGCGATAAAATACGACCAAATTCAAGACGATCGTGGCAAGAGCGCTGTGTTTATGAATATCGGAGCCATAAAAGACTTAAAGAATGAAATTGATTCTGCCAAATATTACTTTTTAGAAGCTATCAAGCTCAAGAAGAAAGTAAATGATAAGTATGGTTTAGGATTGGCCTATTCCGATTATTCTAAAAACTTGTATAAGAGAAATATCTGTGATTCCGCAATCATCTACAGTCAAAATGCACTTAGAATTTTCGAGGAATTTAAAAATGAGTTTCACCAATCTCAAATTCTATATGCCATCGGAAAAGACTTCATCTGTTTGAATCAATTAGATAGTGCAGAAGTGTATTTAAAAAAAGCCGAAATTTTAGCACAGAAAAAAGAAAATATATTCACGCTTCGCAATATTTCGGAACAATTAATCAAAGTTTATCGAAGTCAGAAAAAATGGGAAAAAGCTTTTGAAGCCTCGCAGCAAATGAAGGTGTACAACGATTCACTTTTTAATGCAGAAAAAGCCGAGGCCATTTTTGAAATCAAGGAAAAGTTTGAGTCAGAACAAAAAAATCGAGAAATCGCTGAGCAAAAAGCCGAACTCGCTATTCAAAACGAAGCATTAGCCAAATCAGATCTTGAAAATTCACGGAAAAACTATTGGATTCTGCTTCTCAGCTTCTCAACTTTGGGAATTATCCTGTTGCTTATTTTTGGTTATCGTCGCTCCAAACAAAAGCAAGAATTGCTCATTCGCGAGAAAGAAATCAAAGTTCAGGAAGAGAAATTGAGGATTTCAAAAGAGCTGCACGACAATATTGGAGCTCGATTATCGCATATTATTTCGTCCTTAGACATCCAGCTCTACAAGAACAAAGAGGATAGCGAAATTTCCAATATCAATGCCTTTGCAAAAGACACGATGAATCAGCTACGGGAGACCATTTGGGCGGTTGGAGATAAAACAATTTACTACTCGGAACTTAAGCAGCGCGTAGAACATTATGTCAATCAAACGAATTCGATAGCAACATGTGAAATTAACTTCGTTAACGATTGTACAGTTGATTTTGAACTAAGTGCAACGCAAACAATCAATGTATTCAGAATTGTACAAGAAAGCATCAATAATGCGCTAAAATACAGTGGCGCATCAAAAATAAATGTCCGATTTACAAGTCGCAATAATAAAATAGAAATAGCTATTTCAGATAATGGTAGAGGCTTCGATATTGATCATTCAGCGCAACTTGGAAATGGACTTAAAAACATGAATTCGAGAGCTGAAGAAATAAATGCTGACCTAGATATAGATTCATCTAAAACAGACGGAACTCACGTAAAATTGTCTTTCAACATTGAATAGGACATCTGCACTATTGAACAAATTCAAAAATGGATGGAGATTTGAACATGATTAAAATTGCCATAGCAGAAGACAATAGTTTTCTAGCCCATTCATTGATCAATAAACTTGGCTTATTTGATGACTTTAAAGTCAAATTCCATGCATTCAATGGTCAAGAACTAATAGCGAAACTTCAAAATGATTCGAATGTTGATGTTGTTTTGATGGATATTCAAATGCCTGAAATGAATGGAATTCTTGCAACTCAAGAGATCTCAAAAAAATATCCGCACATCAAAATAATTATGTTGACGATTCTAGATGAGGATCAAACAGTATATGAAGCGATTCAGTCTGGTGCAACGGGTTATCTCGTTAAAGAAAGTGGACCACAAGAAATCTACGATGCGATTGTTCAAACTATAAAAGGAGGAGCCGCCTTGTCTCCGAATATTGCTCTTAAAGCAATGAAAATCATTCAAAATCCAGAAACGGTAAACAAAGAAAGATCGGATTTTAATCTATCAGAAAGAGAACTTCAAGTTTTGCAACAACTAACAAAAGGACTCAACTACAAACAGATTGCATCGAACCTCATCATCTCACCCAACACTGTGCGTCGACATCAAGAAAATATTTACAAAAAACTTGGGGTAACCAACAAAGTCGAAGCAGTACAATTGGCCTATAAACATCACCTTATTTAAACTTTAGGGCATATGTCCTATTGAAAAAAGCTCGCTCCTATTGGAACTTTGGAGAAACGTAATCAATTCCAATTATGCGGTCAATTATTATCATTTTCCTACTTCTCCCAGTTTTCAATTTTGGACAAATTTTCCCCTCACTCGACTCAAAAGATCACTACACTGTTTTCCCAAAACATGACGAATTCTTTTATTCAACAATGTCCGATGGTTCGCAAATGCATGTATTCAAATGGAACTGGAGTGATCACAAACTAGTAGACAATTATGAATTTAGCTCCACTGCAGAATACTTTCGATGCTCTGAAAGTGGACGTTACCTTATTTACCAAATGAGGAAGGGTAATTCAAAATACTACGGAATTTATGACACTCAAACCAGAAAAGAACTTCCAACTAACTCAAAACATGAAGTTCTACTACTTTTTAATGAAGAAACCAATGAAGTAGTCTTCAGCGAAGCAAACAAAGATGGATTTGGAAGGTATAATTTGACGGTATATTCACTACCTGATCTGAAACCGAAAAAAGTATTGGCCGAGTTATTTGTTAACTACTCGAACAAATGTTATGGTAACAATCCATACAGTGACAAATGTCTTTATCGCGACAAAAAAGACGAAAAATACTACGTATATCGCTCAGAAACTGAAGATGTAGTTCCTCTTAAAACATATTATAAACTTCCGAAAAGAATGGGTTCTGAAGTGATGTTGAGAAGTATGTTCTACCAAGAATATAAAGGAAAGTATATCTACGCAATGAACAGCACGACTGGTGAAAAAATTCATGGTTTTGGATTTCCTGATGAAGACTTTGGAAATGGATACTATGGAGGTGAATCTCGAGGTAAAATATGGATTTATGACGGTCATGCGAATAAAATGTACGCAAATTTTGATGTAGCAAGAGGAGAGTACTTACAACAGTTCTTAATAGAAAAAAACAAAATCTTCTCATCGATTCGCTATCAGAAAAGCGAGGGAGGCAGATCCATGGCGTATTGTTACAATATCACCGGTGAAAAAATTGATTCTATTCAACTCAATCCAGCTTCTAATTTATTAGCGGATATCATGTCTGAAGATCTGAAAGCAAAATATAAGTCACCAACAGTTGCCTCCACAACTACAAACACCAGCAATTCACAGGAAAATAAACTACTCTTAACTGGAAATTACGAAGATCCTTCTTTAATTACTGACCCAATTCCATTTCCTGTCAATCACCGAGATCACCCACTGTATAAATTGGCAAAAAAATACAGTGAAGCTACAAAGTGGACCGAAGCCAGAGCTTATTGGAATGAGTTTTCTAAACGTTACCCGGGTGTAGCAGATGCATATTACTTTGAAGCCGAAGCGAACTTTTTCTTAAAAGAATATGAAAAAGCTTTGCCTGGATTTGAGCAAGCGCACCAAATGGATCCGATGAACAATCGTTACATGCTACTCTATTTGAATTGTATGGCTTATTATCAGTACGCCGACAGAGGTGCAGAAATTGGAAAAAAAATGGCATCGATTTCCGATCAAGGACTTGCTCCTAGCATTCGTGCAGAATTCGATAAACTAATTGCAAATAATGGAGCTGGATCGACCTATTCAAAACCAATAATTCTAGCTAAAAATGCGTTTAACTCACATTTCGCGAGTATCAACACGAATGATGAACTCTACAAATCAATGAGCAATTCGTACTCGACCGTTGGAGCAAAAACATGGGAAGGAATTTGGACGAATTTCACAGATATCAGAACGAAACTAAAGAATCGAGGTGCAGAGGCTGCTGTATATCAATTTTTACTGCAAGATTATTACAACCACATCGATGGTAAAAAAGGTGGAGATTGGATACAAAGTAAAATAGCCAAAGAATTTATCAATGAGTATAATCGCGGCGAATACAGTAATCTCTACCACGAAGTCAATGTTGGACAAAAAATGGCTCAAGCTTACTTCAACAAAGATGATTACGAAAAAGCCAATATTTTGGTAGACAAATTGATCTCGCAGCTATCGAACGAAGGACTGTTCCGATACAAGCTACTAGAATTGTATCAATTAAAAGCACGACTTCTTTATGAAATGGATCGAAATACTGAATTCAGTGCCATTGCGAAACAACTTGAAAATATAAATGGGGAATTCAAAAATCCAGGTTTTAATGCCAGAACTTTAGAGATGCTTGCCCTCATGCATAAGAATTCAAACTTTGAGAAATCAGAGAAGTCAGCACTTGAAGCACTAGCGATCGCTGAAAAAAATCAAATGGATCGCGTTAAAAGCTTGAATTCACTCTTATCTATCATCTATTTCGATCATGGAGATATTCAGAAAGGATTGAAATATACAGGAATCGAGGGTGATCTTGCAAAAATGAACGAAATAGAATTGTTCAACGCAGCGTCCATGTTGGAGGATGTTGGAAGACTAGATCAGGCCGAAGAATTCTATCTCAAATCGATAGAAAAAACGAAGAAGATCTTAGAGGGAAAGTCCGATCGCGAAAAATTAACCAAACGTGCGAAATACGAGCCAATCTACAATGGACTAGCAAGTGTTTACAACAAGCAAAATAAAGCTGAAAAAGTGTTTGAAGTAATCGAAAACTCTAAATCTCAAGGACTCGCTTCTACTCTACAAGCGAAGGAGGTAAATGTAAAGCAAATTCAAGCACTATTAAAGCCTGATGAAGCGTTTGTTTCCTACAAAATTCTTGATCCTTCGAACTTCATGGTTACTATCATTACAAAAAATGATGTCCAATGCAGTGCGCGGTCATTGACTTATTTGGTGAACCCATTAAAAATCAATTTTGGAGATGCACTTTACAATCTTGATAAAAAATTATCAGCCGAGAATTACGATCAACCCAACTTCGTTAAACCAGCTGCGGGAGAAAAAGATGAATCAAAATTGCTGAATGAAGGTGACTTTAATTTAGCTATTGAATTCTACAGAGCCTTTTTAACACAAGAGTTAGGTCAGTACCTACCAGGTTGGTCTCAAGCCGACATTAACAAAGTTGGTAACGTAATGCAAAAGGAGTTTTACGGAACATTCGTTTGGCCTCTGGAACAAGCTGTTGGTAAAAAGAAAAAATATTACTTATCACTTGATGGTGCACTTAACTTTATTCCTTTCGAGTCGTTCAAGGACGAAAATGAGAACTATTTGGGAGCGACAAGTCAATTCAATATTGTCTCATCTGCTGGAATACTTGATCTTATCAGTCATAGAAATTATAGCAGCGATAAAAAAAGTGTACTAGCATTTGGAGGAGCAATTTATGAAGAAGCTCAATCGAATGTGAACCGCGTAAAATCATTATCAGAAGTGAGAGATTGGCAATTGAAAGCTTTCGATTTAACGAACGAAGGTAAGCCGCTAACCGATTTATTTTACGCTTTAGGATATGGTAAAATGAAGTACTTGAAAGGAACGCTCGCGGAAGTGAAGGAGATTGAAAAAATTCAACCCGACGCAACCATAATTACAGGAGCAGACATGACAGAAAAAAGAGTCAAAGACCTATCCCAAACAGGAGAATTAAAGAAATACAAAACACTTCATTTTGCGACTCATGGTTGGGCCATCAACAACCTTCCAACTACATCAGGACTTGCGATGTGTATTCCAAAAACTAGTACCGACGGAGAAGATGGTCGTTTAATTGCAAATGAAATCGCACAACTAAATATCGAAGCTGACATGGTTATGCTATCTGCATGTCAAACTGGACTAGGAAAGCTATACGGTGGTGAAGGTGTTACAGGATTAAATCAAGCTTTATTCATTGCTGGTGCCAATTCAACTATAGTTTCTCTGTGGCCAGTAAATGACTATGCTACCAGCATTTTGGTGAGTGAACTCTACTCTACTGCTAAGACCAACGGAGGTGATTATGCTGCTGCACTTCTTCAAGTTAAAAGGAATTTTATTGCAGGGAAGTATAACAAAGATGGAGTCGATTTAACACACCCTATCTATTGGGCTCCGTTCGTGTACAATGGAAAATAAAAATTGCACCAACACTATTCTATTCGAAAAAGTCGAGATTCTTTCAACGAATCTCGACTTTTTTTACTTTTCTTAGATTTCATTAAATTGGTTACTCGAAACAACAAAAAATGAAAGATACCAGTCACCACGATGAGAAAATAGCGAAAATGACCTTTGCTTCTGTTTACCCGCATTACGTTGCTAAAGTAGAGCGAAAAGGAAGAACGGTTGACGAATTATTGCAAGTAATTGAGTGGTTAACTGGATTTGATCAACAGAAATTAGATGAGCTTATTGCGGAAAAAGTAACGTTTGAAGAATTTTTTAATCGTGCTTCGTTAAACCAAAATGCTCACCTCATCACTGGAGTAATTTGTGGTTATCGCGTAGAAGAAATTCAAAATCCACTGACTCAAAAAGTGCGTTACTTGGACAAAATCATCGATGAATTGGCCAAAGGAAAGAAAATCGAAAAGATCTTAAGATAAATATGACAGCAGAACGGAAAATTGCCAAAATCTTCAACCTGACTCATGAGAACTGGATGAAACACTCAAATCCATGGAGTGTTTGGACGAGGTATTCTGTTTTACCACTGATTATTTTTGCATTCTGGAGTCGAGTTTGGATTGGTTGGTGGTGCTTAATTCCTGGAGTTATTTCAATCCTTTGGATGTTTTTTAACCCAGTTTTCTTCAAGGCTCCAAAGTCGACCAAAAACTGGGCATCAAAATCTGTTTTAGGTGAACGCGTTTTTCTGAATCGCGATAAAATTGCTCTGCCAGATCGACATAATAAACCAATCTATAAAATACTGAATGTAATCTCCTCTCTAGGAATGGGACTGGCAATTTGGTCAATCGTAGAATTTTCAATTTGGGGTGCAATTCTAGGGACAGCGCTCGCCTACCTCGGTAAAAGTTGGTATCTCGATAGAATGGTTTGGCTCTATGAAGACATGAAAAATGATAACGAGGAATACAAAAGTTGGGAATACTAATTCGGTCAAATTCTCGTTCATTTAAAATGAAGTATATTTTCTTCCTTTTCATCCCATTAACTTCTTGCTTAGCTCAAGTTGAGGAGAATTCAGAATCAGTAGAACCTGTTACCTATTTAAATGAAGACTCTTTAGCCTTAACGAATTTTTATCACAGTAACTTTAATGACTCTTTACCAAGCATCAGCTCAGGAACGGTATCAAATGGAAGCCTAAAAAACGGACAAATTATTCCTTTTTACGGGGAGAACTTCACCTATTTCGACAAAGACAGCTACCTCGGTGAACGCGCATTCACCAATAATGATGTAAGCGAAATTGTACTCAACACTTATGACGAACTGAAAACAGCTTATCCCGACAGGCATTTCTGGTTGATGGAACTTTCGAATAGAAATGGAGGTAGAATTTATCCGCATCGTACACACCAAAATGGTTTGAGTGCCGATTTTATGATGCCAAAATTGAAAGATGGCGAACCATATTACGGTCTTGATTCACTCGGAAAGGATCATTATTTCTTAAGCTTCGACAATGAAGGGAAATACTCTGAAGACCAATCAATTCAAGTCGACTTTAACTTAATTGCGCATCATATTTTATTACTCGAAGAACAAGCTCGAAATCAGGGTTACCGAATCAGTAAAGTTATAATCAAAGTAGAGTATAAAGATGAATTATTTGCCACCGAATACGGTAAGAAACTAAAAAGTAGCAACATTTATGTTGTTCGAAACCTAACTCCGTTGATTAATAATATCCATGATGATCATTTTCATATTGATTTTGAGAAGTTGTGACACTAAATTTAACTTCTATCTATGATCCTTGATAATTCACATCAAAACAACTTAAGTTCCTATTTAGGACTCGGTGCTTTAATCTATTTGATTGGAAATACTCTTGGTGGAATTCTTTATAGAATTCAAGAGACTCTCACCTTATTGCTTCCTTTCGAAAGAATCACCATCTACTATTTAATCATCGTAGCTTCATTTATACTCGGAGTAACCTCTGTATTAATAGCAAAAAGTGTTTTTGTCAAGAAACTAAGGAATGGAAAAACATTTAAGTGGCCAATTTTTATTTTGATTCCAATTGCACTGTTGGGAATAAACTATCTGTTTAGCCAATTCGATGATTATTTTGTTGATTTAATAAATCATGGAGAACCCATAATATATGATGACTATTTTTTTGATCATATTACGAACGTTATTTACATTGTTAGGACTATTGAACTATTACTAGTTATTCTGATAATCATATGGCCATCCAAAACAACTAATGAAATTTAAGCTAATCATACTGCTGTTTGCACTCACTTCGTGCGATGCCGTAAACCAATTGAGTTACTACGTAAAGAATAATACGGATCGTGCAATAGAAATAATGATTCCAAACTATTCTATGGATAGAAGGATTGCTTTTCAGAGCTCGCTAACTGACACAACAATTACAATTCCTGCAGGTGAAAAAATTTGGGTAGGGAATTCTCCGACAGACATCGATTTTCCTTGGGCCACCAAAAACATATACAAGGAACATCCTGGAAAATGTGGAATTCAATTCAAAAACGACATCCTGCCTTGTGATAAAAACAACTGGAAATACCGAAGAAAAACTTCTATTTTCGTTGTGAAGTAGTAGTATGTCAAAAGCAGTAAATATTCTTTTTCCACATCAACTTTTTCGTGACTCGGAATTGTTGTCAAACGACTTCCCAATTTATCTTGTTGAGGAGTTCCTATTTTTCAAACTGTACAAGTTTCACAAACAGAAAATTGCCTTTCACCGAGCTTCAATGAAAGCTTTCGCGCATGAACTATCTGAATTTGGAAAGGAAGTTCATTACATCGATTCAACACAAGAAGAGTCGGATATTAGAGCATTGATTCCTGTTCTGAAAAATAACGGATTTCAAGAATTCCATGTTATCGACCCAACGGACAACTGGTTAGAAAAGCATCTACGATCTGTCACCCATGCTGGGGAACTCAAACTATACGAAAGTCCACTTTTCATTAATTCCAAGTCGGATTTAAAAGATTTCTTTCGCTCAGATAAAAAGTTCTATTTCCAAACGACTTTCTATAAAAATGAGCGTGTTCGATTGAATATTCTAGTCGATAAAGATCAAAATCCAGCGGGAGGACAGTGGACATACGATTCTGAAAACAGAAAGAAATTTCCAAAGAAGAAAAGTGCACCTGTAATCAACTTTCCATCATCAAACAAATACTGGAAGGAGGCTATCGATTTTGTTGAAACAAATTACGCTGATTACCCAGGTGAATTGAGTACTTCACCTGTTTACCCGATTGATGTAAAACAAGCCAAAGATTGGTTCGATCAATTTTTGAATTTTAGATTCCATGAATTTGGTGATTACGAAGATGCCATTGTTAGACAAGAAATGATTCTTCACCACAGTGTGCTTTCTCCGCTCATTAATGTAGGACTCCTCTCTCCTATTGATGTTGTTCAAAAGGCATTAGATTTCGCCAAAGAAAATAACGTCCCATTAAATTCTCTCGAAGGTTTTGTGCGACAAATAATTGGCTGGAGAGAATTCGTCCGTGGCATGTATGAAAGTAGAGGAACTGAACAACGAACGACCAACTTTTGGAACTTCAACCGAAAAATTCCAGACAGTTTTTACAATGGAACTACAGGAATTGATCCAATCGACGAGACAATTAAAAAAGTGCTGAAAACCGGATACTGTCATCATATCGAGCGCCTCATGGTTTTGGGTAATTTCATGCTGATTTGTGAATTTGATCCAGATGACGTTTACCAATGGTTCATGGAGTTATTCATCGACGCCTACGATTGGGTGATGGTTCCGAATGTGTATGGCATGAGTCAGTTTGCCGACGGTGGTCTTTTTGCAACGAAGCCATACATTGGCGGCTCCAATTACATCAAAAAAATGAGCGATTATCCGAAAGGAGATTGGGAACCAATTTGGGACGGATTATTTTGGAGATTTGTTCATGAACATCAAGACTTTTTCAAAGGAAACCCAAGAATGTCGATGATGTATCACTCGATGAAAAGAATGGATGATGCAAAAATTGAAGCTCACTTAAAAAACGCTGAGACATTCCTTAATAAATTAGATCAATCGTAATCGAGATTCTTAAACTTGAAAATATATTTGGTTTCTTTTTCACTCTCAAACTCACATGTCCCTTCTAATTGATTCGTAAGCGAGTCAATCAATTCCAGGCCAAATGAGCTTTCTTTGACCGGTTGAATCCAGTGACCGTTATCCGTAAACTCAAAATACAAACCACCATTTTCAAGTTCCACAAGTTTTAGTCGAATTTCAGGATGCTCCACACCATTAAAAGCATGCTTTAAAGAATTTGAAAATAGTTCATTAAAAATTAATGCTAATGGTACTATCGACTTTAATCCAATTTTATCAAGATCGAATTCGTAAACCAGATTTACATTGTCGGTCACTTGATAAGAAGTCAGTAAATCTTGTGATAAGTCATAAAAATAGTTTTCCAAATTCACCCTTGAAAGTTCATCTGACTGATACACTTTCTCATGAATCATTGCCATCGTCATTACACGATTTATCATCTCATTAAAGCGCAACGTTGCCTCTTCATTTTCTAACTCTGTCTTCTGCAGACGCATCAAGCTTATGATCACTTGTAAGTTATTTTTTACACGATGGTGAATTTCTTTAAGTAGAACAGTTTTCTCTTGATTTCTCTGCAAAATTTGCTCGTTTTGTAAAAGCAGTTCTTCATTTTGATCTCGTAATAACCGATCAGATGATTTACTTGCTTTCAGAATAGTGGCAATTATATACCAAAGAAGAATCAGAGCAAAAAGAGTTTCATAAACGGCCGAATAGTAGGTCTCTTTAGATAAAGTCAACGCCAACTTAACAACTTCTGGATATTCGAAAATAATGAAATACGAAAATCCGAAGAAAGACAACAACATAAAGAAGATTCCCCATTTCTTATCCAAAACGTACATTACGAGAATATTGAAGAGCATAATCCAAAATGGAGCTCCAACGTGCATCGTCCCATGATTAAAGTTAATGTTTCCAAACAAGAGGACAAACAAAAGCGTGAAATAGATAATACCTGCCGTCTGAAATCTCCACTTCGACATGATAAACATCGTCAATAAGGCAAAAATGGAATTCCCAATTGATGGAATGAGCACAGAATATGTACCAAGTACTAACGAGACAATCGTTGAAACCGTTCCCATTAGTAATACAGCAAATGTAATATTGAAAAGTAAGTTCAGTCGTGACTTATCATGATGACTATCCAAACGATCTATATAATCTGCAACAAAGTATGCTTTTAACCTTTTGTACATTTTTAGTAGTGTTGAACAAATATACTGAATAAGAATTCGGTAGATAGATTCGATTATGTAATTTGCAAGTTGATGCATCTTACAGGTATGAAATACATTCTTTTTACTTTAATGGGATTTCTTTTAGTCCAATGTGCAACCACCAAAAATGAAGTGGTAGATCTACCCTATTATTGTAAGGATCAGAACAAAGTAGAAATGCGTGAATTGCCTCCGTATTATGTAAATACTTATGAATTTTCTGACACAAATAATCTAAAGTTGACATTGCACTTAGATACAGTTGTTTACTCTGGTGATACCACCTTGTTTGGCGACGTATTAGGAAAAATAAAATTTCCAGATTTTTGCGCTGAATTACTCGGTGGAGGTAGCACTGGTTACTTCTTCACTTTCCTTTTAGATGAGAACGATCAAATTACGAATGTTGAGCTCGTTCGAAAAGGTGGTTGCGATAAAGAAATGGTAGATCTGGTTCAACGTATTCTCGAAAAAACTCAATTCATCCATCCAAGTTATGATGTTTCGAAAGTTATTATGAGAATCGTTGTTCGAAACAAAAATGAGTAGAGTTTTTGGTATCTTAGCCCAGAAAAGTCAGTGTTTATGTATCATCAAGAAGAAGAGTTTAATAATGTCGATTATCGAAAAACTGATTTAGAAAAAGGTGAATACGAAGGATGTAATTTCATCAATTGCAATTTCAATCTAGTAGATCTATCAGAAGTAAAATTTGTCGATTGTCAATTTATTGATTGCGACTTCAGTAATGCGAATGTAAATGGAACATTTTTCCAAGACGCTTCATTTGAAAATTGTAAATTACTAGGGATTCAATTCGAAGCTTGCAATCCATTTAATATCTCTTTTACATTCTTAGGCTGTCAACTCAAACATAGTTCATTTTATCAAATGCAACTTAGGTCTACAAATTTTAATCATTGTCAGTTAGAAGGAGTTGATTTTACAGAAACTAATTTATCTGGAAGCAATTTCGATAATTGTGATTTAACCGGGGTGATTTTTGAAAATACCAACTTGTCTACCTGTGATTTTAGAGGAGCAAAGAATTATATCATCGATCCCGAAAAAAATCGCATTAAAAAAGCACAATTTTCATTGGATGGCGTGAGTGGATTGTTAGTGAAATATGAGATAAAGCTGTCATAACATTTTATCTCTATAAACACTTTCGATAACCTTATCAAAACAATCAATAGATACTATACTAGTCTCTACCTATCTTTGTTTCATATTCTTCATTTAATATCGAAACTTATGAAAAAGATAGTATTACCGATTTTACTCGCGAGTGCTACCGTTGCTTTTGGACAGTCCTCTGGGCATCCGACAACTGGAAAATGCCCAGTAGCACATGGTGGAAGCTCAACAACAAGTTCTGCGGGACATGAAATGCACGTCGGAACAGATGGTACAACCAATAAAGATTGGTGGCCAAATCAATTGGACTTAACTGTATTAAGACAGCATTCAGATTTATCTAACCCAATGGGTGAAGATTTTGATTATGCTGAAGCATTTTCAACTTTGGAATATGATTCTTTGAAAAAAGATATTGCAGCGGTATTGACTGATTCTCAAGATTGGTGGCCTGCTGATTTTGGTAACTACGGTCCTCTTTTTATTCGTATGGCTTGGCACTCTGCAGGAACATACAGAACTGGAGACGGTCGCGGTGGTGCTTGTGAAGGTCAACAACGTTTTGCACCTCTAAATTCTTGGCCAGACAACGTAAACTTGGATAAAGCACGTCGTCTTTTGTGGCCAGTAAAACAGAAATATGGAAATAAGATCTCTTGGGCCGATTTGATGATCTTAACAGGAACAGTCGCTCTTGAGAACATGGGATTTGAAACAATAGGTTTCGCCGGAGGTCGTGAAGATGTTTGGGAACCTCAAAGCAATGTTTATTGGGGATCTGAAACAAAGTGGTTGGAAGACAACCGTTACAATGGTGGAAGAGAAACACTTGAAAATCCTCTTGCGGCAGTTCAAATGGGATTGATTTATGTAAACCCAGAAGGGCCAAATGGACACCCTGACCCAGTTCTTGCAGCGAAAGATATTCGTGAAACCTTCGGAAGAATGGGAATGAATGATGAAGAAACTGTTGCATTGATTGCAGGTGGACATACTTTAGGAAAATCGCATGGTGCTGGACCTGCAAGTCACGTTGGACCAGAACCAGAAGCGGCTCCGATCGAAATGCAAGGTTTGGGTTGGAAAAGCGATTACAAATCAGGAAAAGGAACTGATGCAATTGGTTCAGGATTAGAAGTAACATGGACCTCAACACCAACTGAATGGAATCACCAATACCTTTCTTTACTCTTCAATAATGAGTGGGAATTGACAAAAAGCCCCGCTGGTGGTCATCAATGGGTTGCTAAAGATTCAGATGTTACCGTTCCAGATGCATTTGATGAAAATGTTCGTCACAAACCAACAATGTTTACAACGGACTTATCATTGCGTTACGATCCAGTTTATGAGAAAATTGCTCGCCGTTTCATGGAAAATCCGGAAGAATTTGATGCTGCTTTCGCTAAAGCTTGGTTCAAATTAACGCACCGTGATATGGGACCAAAAGCATTGTACTTAGGACCAGAAGTTCCAGAAGAAGATTTCATTTGGCAAGATCCGATTCCAGCAATCGACTACAAAATGATTGATGCGAATGATATCAAATCGTTGAAACAAAGCATTATCGATTCTAAATTGACAACGCAAGAATTGGTGACTACAGCTTGGGCTTCGGCATCATCTTTCCGTGGATCTGATAAAAAAGGTGGAGCAAATGGAGCAAGAATTCGTTTGGCACCTCAAAAGGATTGGGAAGTAAACAATCCAAAACAACTAGCGAAAGTGTTAGCTGTGTACGAGAAAATTCAAAAGAAATTCAACGCAAACGCTGGTGATAAGAAAGTATCAATGGCTGATTTGATCGTGCTTGGTGGATCAGTTGGAATTGAACGTGCAGCGAAAGAAGCTGGTTACGATGTTGAAGTTCCTTTCACACCTGGAAGAGCTGATGCAACGCAAGAAATGACAGATGTAGCTTCAATGGCAGTTCTTGAACCAATGGTTGATGGATTCAGAAATTATCGCAAAACAAATTACACGCTTTCAACGGAGGAATTGATGGTTGACAAAGCACAGTTGTTGAATTTGACAGCACCTGAAATGACAGTTTTAGTTGGTGGTATGAGAGCATTGGATGCAAATTATGATGGTTCTGATGTTGGGATTCTAACTGAAACTCCAGGTAAATTGACAAATGATTTCTTTGTGAATCTATTGAGCATGGACAATGAATGGAAGTCAATTTCCGAGGACAACGAATTGTTTGAAGCGACAGATCGTGCTACTGGAGAGAAGAAATGGACAGCAACAAGAGCTGACTTGATCTTCGGTTCAAATTCAGAATTGAGAGCTTTAGCGGAAGTTTATGCAAGCGCTGATGCTAAAGAGAAATTCGTAAAAGACTTCATCGCTGCTTGGACGAAAGTGATGAACAACGACCGTTTCGATTTAAAAAGAAAATAATTTTAGTTTGCTAATCAGGATAGAAGAAGTATTCTTCAACAAAAAGCCAGTCGAAATTCGACTGGCTTTTGTTTTATCAATTGCTAGAACTTAGCTCTAAGTGACAAAATAAAATTTCGTCCCGGAGCGACAATTCCAGAACTGTACGGTCGATAACGCTGATCGGTTAAATTCTCCAATCCAGCACTTACCGCGAAATTCTTCGTGAAATCGTAGTAAGCTTTGAAGTTCAACGTATACCAACTCGGTGAATACGTATCTCCGTTTTCATCGATCGCGTAAATCTCAGTTTTATCGCGTTCACTAATCGATAATTGTTCGTGCGTAAAACCACCACTGTATTGAGCGTATAATTGCATGCTTAGCTTATTCGCTTTGTACGTCAATCGAGTAGTCCCAAACATTGGCGCAGCGTGACGAGAAGGACTTACCGTTCCGTCATCCATTTCCTCCTCTCCCATTTGATAGTTGAAATCAGAACTAAATCCGAATCCCTTTGGAAGAGCAATTTCAATTCCGGCTTGAACACCGTAAACATTTGCTACAGCCGCATTTTGAATCGCCTGTACCTTACTCAATTGTCCATCGTACATGATACTATCCAATCCATTCAATGTAAAATCCCGACGAACTAACGCATTCTGCAATTGCGTATAATAACCTGTCAAATCGATTTTCACTGACTCACCGAATACACGAACGATGCTTACATCAGCATTTAATGCATATTCCGCATCTAAATCCGGATTTGGAACGACAACAGCTCCCGGTTCAGAATCGAAAACCTTTCCTAAATCATCCACATTTGGAGATCGGAAGGCACGTGCAACATTGGCACTGATATTCCATTTTTGAGTTGGTTTGTAGACCAAACCAGCAGAACCAGTTAACGCTCCATTATTGATATTTGCTTCCGTAAACGGGAATGGGTAGAACGTCGTATCAAACTGGGCGTTTAATTGAAATTGATTGTAGCGAACACCTGCTTGCACCACAAATTTATCCGAAAAACGATACTCATCCGTCAAATAAATTGCGAAGGAATTCCAACTTGAATTTGGATAACGAGCTGCTCCATCAGTTTTAATTCCTGTAGAGATATCCTCATTAATTCCAGTGGAAACTACATCATTCAACACCGCCTCTGCACCGTAGAACAATTCGTTTTTCTTTCCTGTATTCTTCACGAAGTCGAGATTAACCGAGTAAGCTTGTACTTCTTCGATTCGGATTTCACGGTCATCAGCATTAAAATTTCTAGAAATGCGACTTTCTTCAAACGATTGTTGAGCTAAACGGATGGTCATTTGATCGTATACCACATTGTTTCCAGAGTGAGTGACATTTAGATTATTCATCATCCATTTTTGAGGACCGTACGACCATTCGCCGTAACGCGGCAATCCATTTTTGTAACGCAATTGTCGATCGTATCTCGAGTAACTCGATGTCTCTGAATAATGGAATCCATACTGGAAGTCCCACTTTTCATTCGGTTTAAATCGAACTTTCTGCATTAAATTGACTTGCGAATATCCAGAAGGTGCTTGTACACGAGGATCATCATTAGTAACCACCACATCTGTGCTATCGATGCGTGTCACATATTCGTTTCTCAAGTATTCTTCAGGACCGTTACTTCCCATTCGAAGATCGCCATAATCGTTCGAACTGATACTCGTCACCAAAGCCCATTTTTTCCATCCAACATTGATGTCAAAGTGCCCTGTTTTCTCATTATTAGCAGATGAATATCGCATTACTGCTTTACCCGTCACCAACTCATCTTCAGTCAATGATAATTGAGGAGTCAACGTTTGAAAACTCATTACTCCACCAATCGCATCACTTCCATACGAAACAGAGCTCGGTCCAAACAAAACTTCCGTTCTTTCCACTGCAAAAGGATCTAGCGAGATCACATTTTGAATATTTCCAGCTCTAAAAATGGCCGTATTCATGCGAACGCCATCAACGGTATACAACAAACGATTGGTAGCAAACCCACGAATCATTGGGCTTCCACCACCCTGCTGACTTTTTTGGATAAAAACTTTACCCGAAAGTGCAAGTAAGTCAGCTGCCGTTTGTGGATTTTGCAGCGCTATGTCTTTCGATGAAATTGTAGAAATTCTTGAAGGAACATCTCCAGCATTTAAGCTCCATCGATTTGCAGACACAACCACTTCGTCCAGTTGGATATTCGTTGGCTCTAATTCAACTTTGAAGTACATTGCTTCGATTTCTGCAAAACTGTACATAACTGTTACATACTCGCTAGAACGAATGACGATCCGATCTGAATTTAAAAATGCCGTTAAGTTGGCTTGACCATTCGCATTGGTCACTTCGAAAGCCCGAGGTTCTTCGGACATTAGGGTAACTCCTTCAATTGGGTTACCTGTAGATTTGTCTTTAATGGTTATCAATTGTGCGTGCGAAATAATTGCACCAAATAAAAACAACCATAAAACGATTCCTTTTTTCATTTTATGAAATAAATATTAATGTAATTAAATGATTTTCTTTCGGTTATGAAAGATTGATTAGCATTACATTAACTCGGGCGGCGGGGAATCTTTGGATAGCAACACAGAATCGGGATCGATTTGCAATTTGCTTATTTTTCTATATGGACTTTTTAGATTATTCAGGATAAAATCATTGTTACAAAAAAGATTTTTCGACCAATTATTGATTGTTTGCTTTCGATCTTTTCGATCTTGATTTGAATTTAACTCATTCGCCAAAAGTTGATCGATTTTGCGGTTTAAAACTGTCTCTTTAACATCATGATAAACGAAATAGGTAATTGAGTCCCTCATTTTTTTCGATCGAACAACATCGTACATCTCTCCCTTCAACTCAAATTCTTTCGAGTGTTCCCATTCCAAGTCTTTCGCTTCGTCGTTGGAAAAAGTCATGCTAATTTCCTTTTCTAACTCCAGCTCATTGACAAGACTTTGGTGTACTGATTCACGGATCATCACTTTCTCAACTTGAAGAAAAATGAGCAACGCTAACACCGGTAAAACCAGAATTAGAAGAAATGATATGGCCGTTCTAGATCGTTTCAATTCGTAACAGTCGTTGCTAAATTATCACAATCTATCGTTTTATTCGGCCTTAGTTCCTACTTTTATCGTTATTGCGACTTAAAGTTGAGCAGAAAATGAAACCCATTCACAAATACATTCCTTTCGAAAAAATCACCATAGAAACTGGGTTAAGAGCTTCGGAAGTTGAAGAGCGCTTGATTTCCATTATTGAAACCGATCCCGAAATGCGAAAACGGCATTGGCTAACAGGGTCGATTAAAAGCAATAAAGAATTTCAAGGAAATATTTATCAGGGGCAAATAACAATTTCTCCAATTATCAACTACAAAAACTCGTTTTTACCTGATATTTCGGGTAGGATCAAATCATTGACATTTGGCTCTGAAATAGAATTGAAATTAAAATTGAAGACTCCAATTGTCATCTTCGCTGCTTTATGGTTTGGAATAGTTGGCTTGGTAAGCCTGATAATGCTCATGCAGATACTTTCAGGTAATTTTGAACCAGGGTTTATCGTTCCTTTCATAATGCTCATTTTTGGATACTTGGTATTTACCTTGGGGTTCAAAAAAGAGAGTATAAAAGCGCGTAAGCGGATAATGGAAATTGTAAACGGAACTGAAAAATATAACTATCAATAAAATTATCATATGCGTTATTTAAGCTTTCTCTTACTTCTGATTTCCTTCGGAAGCAGCGCGCAGGACATGCGACAACAAATCATGAGTGACTTTTACTTTTCTCCCGAAGCGATGAAATCACATCATAATAAATCCGTGCATGTGTTTACTGAAATTTACCTTAACGAAGGAGAAGAAACTTACAATTACATCATCACAGCTAAATCACTTGAAGGAGAGTTTGACGAGGAAGGAAGAGTTATTTATGAACGTTACATCACCACTCCAGAAAGAAGTCACG
The DNA here is from genome assembly GCA_964219255.1 of Henriciella pelagia. Classification (GTDB taxonomy): domain Bacteria; phylum Bacteroidota; class Bacteroidia; order Flavobacteriales_D; family Crocinitomicaceae; genus UBA4466. The sequence goes on along the minus strand of CAXPPC010000006.1, from coordinate 212,732 downwards.
GTTTAGGCGACAAAACAACTCAACATATTAAAACAGAATACGGGCCGAACGGAAAGCCTTCTAGAATATGCACTTTACGTGATTTTAATGACGATTGTAATGACTTAAAATACGATGAAGAAGGCAACATTACTGAGATGATTAGTTATGGAAAACATAGTAAAAAGCAAACAATCAAATTCACTTGGAAAGATGGTGAAATGATCAAGTCTGATGTCATGTCAGAAGAAGAAAACGACCATAAAACAACTTACGCTTACAATTCAGATGGGAAATTGGAGAAGTTTTCGAGTTCCTACGGATTTAAATACGATTACGAGTACAAAGAGATAGGTGATCGCTCCCAAACAATCCTTAAAAGTTACAGGGACGACTCGCTCACGGGAATTAGAATTATCGAAATTGATACAACATCCAAACTTTACACGGAGTACCTTCAAATAAATGGAAATCTGGATACAACATCGCATGTGAAAGCTGAATATGATGAGTACCATAACTTGACTCGTTTAGTAGAAGTCGATTACACCGAAGTACTACATTTCGACAAATATGGTCCTGAAGCCACTCCTCCACCAGCTCCAGTTCAATTAAATCGCGAAGAAAGTGTTACGATAAAACAGCCCAAACAAGAACGACCAAAACCTAGAACAACAATTTTCTCTTCAGAAAATGAGTATGAAAATGGACTGTTAGTGAAGCGAACTTTGTCCGCAAAAGACATTTCTGGAAGAATTGATGATGAATTCAACTTCGTTCAGCGTTTTATATACGAAGATCAACCGTTGAAAATTCAAAGTTGGCCAGAAAACGAAGAAGAATGGTAAGAAGAGTCCTGCCGAAACAACAGGACCCTCTTTTTGGATGCAGTGCAATGACTGCTGCTATTGCCAACCACCACCAAGAGCACGATAAACGTTCACTGATGCTTGCATTTCTTTCATTTTTGTTTCAACCAATTCGAATCGAGATTCTAGAGCATCACGCTGCGTCATCAAAATCTCCATATAATCCGCTCTTGCCGAAGCAAACAGATCATTCGAAATCTTAATTGCTGTTTTAAGTGATTGAACTTGTTGTTCTTTTAGCTCAATATTTTTCTTCAAATTGTTTAAACGAGAAACTTCGGTCGCTACTTCAAGATAGCCATTCAACAAAGTCTGCTCGTAATCAAAAACCATTTGCATTTGCTTTGCGTTTGCATTCAAATAACCCGCTTTAATAGCCTTTCGATTGATCACTGGAGCAGCTAAATCTCCAGCCAAATTCAACAACATCGACTCTGGATTAAAGAAATAAGTTGGGTGGAAAGCATCTAATCCAACACCTGCAGAAACACCGATCGATGGGTAGAATTGAGCTTTAGCAATTTTCACATCTAATTTTGCTGCCTGAAGTTCAAGTTCCTTCTGTCTGATATCAGGTCTATTTTCTATCAGTTGAACAGGAATACCCGTATTCACATCATGAACGGTTAGATCTGTAATTTTCTGAGATGTTCTACACACAGGCTCTGGAAATCGACCTACTAAAAAGTTAATTCGATTTTCCGTCTCAATGATCTTCTGTTGAATTTCATATTGCATGCTTCGTGTTTTGTACACTTCCGCTTCAAACTTACGCACCGCTAATTCAGTCACCTTTGTAGCTTCTTTTTGAAGTTTTACAATTTTCAGCGCATTACTTTGGATTTCAATGTTTTGTTGAACGATTTCCATTTGTTGATCCAATGCCAATAACTCATAGTATGAATTCGCAATTTCAGCTACTAGATTAGTCACCATGAAATTCTTTCCTTCTACACTCGCCAAGTAACGCTTCGTAGCTGCATCTCTGCCATTTCTTAGCTTTCTCCAGATATCAATTTCCCAATTAGCGAATGCACCAACCATCATGTCAGGTACAAATTCTGGTGTTTCCGTTCCTGGAGCAATTTCAATAGCACTTTCAGCAGCTCCATGTGTTGTATAACGACCAACTTTATCGCCACCGCCTCCAGCTTTGATATCCACAAATGGAAGGTATTCTCCTTTTTTAGCCATAATCTCATTTTGGCCCATTTTTAATTCTTGGAGTGTAATATTTAATTCCTGATTGCGACTCAAAGCTGAATCAATTAATTCTACCAAACACGGATCTTGGAAATATTCTCTCCAGCTCATGTCTGCAGAATTCAGCGTATCAGTAGAACCTGTATAAGTTTCAGGTACTGATTTATCTACATTTCTTGTCAGGTTTGACGGGAGGTTACAGGCTGAAACAGCCATAAGTAACCCCACCACCAAAATGAAATGTGTTCTATTTAATTTATCTATTCTCAACATAATCTTCAGATAATGGATTTGAATCCTCGTTTTTAATAATATCTCTTCCATCTGCCAATTTTGCGAAGATGTAGTACAATCCAGGAATAATTACCACCCCGAATAATGTACCGAAGAGCATACCTCCAAGTGCTGAACCACCGATTGTCCTGTTACCAATGGCTCCAGCTCCATGTGCCATAACTAGTGGAATAAGTCCAGCTACGAACGCAAAAGAAGTCATCAAAATTGGTCTAAATCGCACTTTAGCTCCTTCAATTGCCGCATCAAAAATTGACATTCCTTCCAGTCGTTTTTGAACCGCGAACTCAACAATCAAAACGGCATTTTTACCGAGCAGTCCGACCAACATAATCAAACCAACTTGAGCATAAATATCATTTGCCAAGCCCATGAATTTCAACACCATAAACGATCCAAAGATTCCCACAGGAAGCGAGAAAATAACTGCTAATGGAAGTAAGAAACTTTCGTATTGAGCCGCCAGTACTAGGTAAACGAAGATCAACACAACCAAGAAAATGTAAATCGATTCATTTCCTCGATTCGACTCATCATAAGAAAGTCCTTCCCATGCGATATCGTATCCTTTTGGTAACGACTCCTCAGCTACTTCTCTAATCGCTTGAATCGCATCTGCGGAGGTAAAGCCTGGCGCTGGAAGTCCACGAATAGAAGCTGAGTTGTACATATTGTAACGGGTAATCTCGTTAGGCCCTTGAGTTTTCTTCAAGGTCATAAAAGCCGAATAAGGAACCATTTCTCCATGCTCATTTCGGACATACAACTTCATAATATCCGAAGGCAATTTTCTAAACTCAGGTCCTGATTGCACATAAACCTTAAAGAATCGTCCAAATCGAATAAAACCTTGCTCGTATGTACTACCGATTAGGATGTTCAAGTTCTCCATGGCATCACCAATAGAAACTCCTTTTTGCATCGCTTTTTGGTTATCGATCTCTAACTCGTACTGAGGATAATTTGCAGCGAAGAATGTAAACAAACCCGTTAACTCTTTTCTTTTCTCAAGAGCTGCCATGAAGTTTTTGTTGATCTTATCGAACTCCTGATAGTCAGTAGAAGTAGTTTTATCCAATAGTCGCATTGAGAATCCACCTGACGAACCAAAACCTGGCACAGCTGGCGGCTCAAAAAACTCGATTACGGCCCCAAGATCTTTCGTCTTTTCTTCCAACTCCTCCATGATTTCTGTCACTGTATGTTCACGATCTCCCCACTCTTCTAGGTTGATCAAACATGTACCAGCATTGGAACCACGACCTTCCGTCATAATCTCATATCCGGCCAACGAAGAAACAGACTCAATACCATCGACTTTTTCGCAAATTGCCTGAAGCTCTCGGGAAACTTGATTTGTTCTCTCTAATGTTGCACCTGGAGGCGTCTGAATGATGGCATAGATTGTACCTTGATCTTCACCTGGGATAAATCCCGAAGGAAGAATTTTACTTTCTCCAAAAATTCCAAGTGCAAAAATTACTAATACCACTGCCGTAACCAATCTTCGATTTACAATTTTTGTCAGCAATCGAACATAGCGATTAGTCAATTTATCGAAACGACCGTTAAACCAATCGATGAATCTATTTACCGGTGATTTCTTTCTTGGCTTACCGTGATTATTCTTCAAAATCATTGCGGAAAGAACCGGTGTTAACGTCAATGCAACCAATGCTGAAAGTATAATAGAACTTGCCATGGTGATTGAGAACTGACGATAGAAAGTACCAACTGGTCCCGACATAAACGCAATCGGAACGAAAACTGACACCATTACTAAAGTAATTGCGATAATCGCACCACTGATTTCTCCCATTACTTCCTTCACAGCTTTGTATGGACTCAGATGTTTTGTCTCCATTTTTGCGTGAACTGCCTCAACAACAACAATCGCGTCATCGACGACAATACCAATCGCCAGTACAAGTGCAAACAACGTTATTAAGTTGATCGATAGACCAAACATTTGGATCACGAAGAAAGCACCAATCAGCGAAACAGGTACTGCAAGAATAGGAATCAGTGTAGAGCGCCAATCTCCTAAGAAAAGGAATACCACAATGGCCACAAGAATAAATGCATCTCGAAGGGTATGTAGTACCTGTTCAATTGAGGCATCTAAGAATTTAGAAACATCGTAGCTGATTTTGTAATCGATACCTGGAGGAAAATTTTTCTTCATTTCATCCAGTTTGTCTTTCACATCTTGAATTACTTCAGTTGCGTTACTTCCAAACGATTGCTTCAGTACGATTGCAGCTGATGGATGTCCATCTAGATTCGAATAAATATCGAAAAACTCACTTCCCAGCTCCACTTTAGCAATATCTTTTAGCTTGATACTTTCTCCTTCAGAATTAGCTCTAATGATAATATTCTCATATTCTTCGGGCTTATTGAATCGACCTTTATATGTAAGCACATATTCTAATGATTGAGCTTGAATTCCTGAACTTCGTCCCAAACGACCAGGTCGACCAACGATACTTTGTTTCTGCATAGCCTCCATCACCTCATCAGTTGACACATTGTAGGCACGCATTCTATCTGGATTCAACCAAACACGCATCGCATACTTTCTACTTCCAAGGATTTGAGCTCGAGCTACCCCGTTGATACGCATAATTTCTGGAATCATGTGAACATTCGCATAGTTGTAGAGGAATTTTTCATCCATCTTGTTATTCTTACTATACAAGTTCACATACATCAACATACTCGGTTGAATTGGCGTGATTACAACTCCTTCTCGCTGGACAAGTTCTGGCAGCAATGGCATCACTTGATCAACACGTGTTTTAACACGAATTACAGCTTGATTGGGATCTGTTCCCGGCTCAAAAATGACACGCAATGTAGCTTCCCCTGCACTCGTTGCATCTGTCGCCATGTAGCGCATTCCCTGAACCCCGTTAATAGAGTTTTCCAGAGTTGTCAGAGTCGACTTAACCAATACATCTGCACTGGCTCCTGGATAGGCAATGAATATATTTACGGTTGTTGGCGCAATTTGTGGAAACTGCGATGTTGGTAATTGTTTAATTGCAAGTCCCCCCACAAAAACAATCATAACAGAAATCACAATCGCCAGAACTGGTCTGTGAATTATTTTCTTAAACATAATTGATATTTTTTGAGGTGATTACTCTGCGTAAAGATCGAGGTGAGAAAGAGCATCTGCTGGCTTCACAAACTTTACTTTGATGTGATCATTTTCACTCACTTTTCTAAGTCCCTCCAGAAGAATTTTATCTCCTTCTTTCAAACCACTTGTAACGGCATAAAGATGTGGTAACTCAGCTCCAATGGTGATCGGTCTCGACTTTACTGTATTGTTCTTATCAATCACATACACGTAATGTTGCTCAAGCACTTCAAAAGTTGATTTTTGAGGAATTAGTAATGCCCCTTCAATTGGAGTTGTCATTAAAACACTCCCCGTTTCGCCGTGACGAAGAAGTCGGTTTGGATTCGGGAAAGTAGCTCGAAAAGCAATATTTCCGGTTTCGTTATTGAAGTCCGCCTCGATCGTTTCGATTTTTCCATGATATGGAAATTCTTTTCCATTCGCCATCAACAGTTTCACTTCAACTGTGCTGTCTTTTGACACATTAAATCGATAATCTAAGTATTCCGCTTCTGGCACATTAAAGTACACCCACATGTTTCTGTTATCGGACAAACTTGTGAGTAATTCGCCCTCATCCAACAAACTACCTAAGCGGACATTAAATCGATCCATAATTCCATCGAAAGGCGCTCTAATTTCGGTAAAACCAAGGTGCACCTGAGCCAATTCGAGTTGAGCTTGAGCCTTTTCAAATTTTGCCTTTGCCATCGCTAATTCGTTTCTTGAAACGATGTTACTATCAGCAAGTGCTTTCGTGTTTTTATATTCAATTTCTGCAAAATCGGCTTCAGCTTTCGCTTTATGCAATTCTGCTTTGTAAAGAAGAGGCATGATTTGGAACATCAACTGTCCTTCCTTTACTGTCTGCCCTTCATCGACATATATATTTTTAAGATAACCTTTCTCAAGTGCACGCAATTCGATGTGTTGAATCGAGTGAATTTGACAAACGTATTCTTTGATTAATGATGTATCTTTTTTTAAAGGAGATGTAATTAAAAAAGTTCCGTTTTCTTCACCTCCGTGTTTTTCATGTGATTCGCAACTTGTCATAACCAAGAAGGCAATCATGCTTACTAGCATCCAAATATTTTTCATAGTATTTCGTGTAAAATCAATTGATAAAATGATTTCAAATAGCAGCACAACATTTCCACATCATCACTCTGATGTAGTTATATGTTCGTGGGAGTCTACTTGTGTGCGAAGCGACCCCAATGAAATCAAATACGAAATACTTGGATATCAATCCTGATGCTTCTCTTAAGAGAAGGCTTATTTTTCATCGATGGTAAAACACAACGAATGAGGAAATCGTCAACTTTAGAGTCAGTTGAGCTTATGTAAACTGAAGTTATAGGCTGACTGATTAAATGAAAATCATCCGAATCAGTTTCATTATCCTCTTCCTCAAAATTTTCTTCCCAAAAAAGTCTATCCTCGTTTTGTGATTTCGGCTTGTTGTGAATGGCCAAATTATCGACAGTCGAAATTAAATCTTGTGAAATAAACACATCATCCTGAACTTCAATATTTTGTTCAGATGCATTTGCACTAATCCCTGCAATTAGGATAGCAAATAAGATGTAATATTTCAGCAATAATTTCTGCATGACGGGTCAAATGTATGTCAGAGTTAAAAAATCTGCAAACACATTTGATTTAATTTTTTGTTAATGTTTAGAATTGATTTAAAAATATTATTCAGGATTATTAGTTAAGTCCTCTATTAATACGATAAACCTTATCTTCATGTCAGAATTCTTCGAATGAAAAGATTTTTAACCTTATTGACATTATTCGCCTTTTCCATTTGCTTTGGGCAGATTTCGAAATCGGATTATTTAAAAGAAAATCGAAAAGAACTAAATTATTCAACTTCGATTTCAACGAATGACGGGATTCGAATCGTTGGATTTGGGGCATTACATGGAAGTGCTGAAACCGAACAAGCTGAACTTTACTTGATTAATTCACTGCTTCAAACAACCAATATTCGCCATTACTTTCCTGAAACAGACTACAGCACAGCTCATTTCTTTCAGAAATATGTTTACTCAGGAGACGATAGTTTGCTCTATGATTTAGTCGATGCGTACGGCGAACGTGTCCCTCAAGAGAAAAGTATTGAGGTTTTTCAAAAATGGCAGGAATTATCAAAAACGTTAAGGGATAGAGACATTCAAGTGATTGGTATAGATAAGATAGCATCGTTTGAGTTTACTGTTCGCCATTTAATGGAAATTCTTCCAAGAAACAATCCAAATTTAGATACGCTAAATTCATTTATGAAGTCAACCAAAACAAATTGGTCGGCTTATTACGATACCGAACTAAAACAGTATTTGGGTCGACTTTCAACTTCAATCCTTCAAAATAACAGCAACTATTCCTCATTTGAACTACAGCATATCGCTACAAATATCCAATCGACCATTCACAATAAAAATCGTGAAGAGGTTATGTATGAGAATTACAATCATCTCGCGAATCAATACACGCTCTATACTTCAACACAGTTTTTTCGCTTTGGTGTTTACCACATTATGAAATCGGAAATTAATAGCACATCACCTTTTTTCCATCGTTTAATTAAAAACAATCATTTTACTGATGAAGAAATCGTCTCTGTACAAGGGTATCTCACTAAAAGTGAAGTTTTATGGGATGTTCAGTACTATGAAGGTGAATTCAAAAGCTATTCGATTAAAAAAGGATTTGGAATATCGGACCATTGGCTTGAAAGGTTCAAAGGCATCAAACAACTCAAGAAAAACCATTTTTCTGACCAAACCTTATTTGATTTGAGAGGATTCAACAGTCCGTATTCAGTTGCTGGCGACTTAGATTTAATCGAGTTAAAGAAACCATTTGGAAAATCAAATTGGGAACCTAACAAGGCTAAATCAACTACCAACTATATTGACTTTGCTATACTGATCAGAAATTCGAAAGCCAGTCGTCCACTAGAATTATTGAAAAATGAATGAAGAGCTTAGTCACCTTTATTTGAAATTACCTGAGCCACAACAAGGCTGCATGCTCGCATTAAGGTCTATCATACTTGATCACAATGAAGAAATTTCCGAGACTATTAAATATGGAGCTCCATGCTTTCTCTACAAAAAGAAAATCATCTGTTACTTGTGGAAAGATAAAAAGACTCAGGAGCCGTACATTTTAGTTGCGGATGGAAAACTAATTGATCACCCAGCTTTAGAATCCGGAGACCGAAAAAGAATGAAAATTCTACCAATCGATCCAAACATAGATCTTCCATTGAAAATTATTAAAGAAGTTATACAAGCGGCTATTGAAATAAAAAGATAATATGAGCAATATACTTGACCAACACGATAACTATTCAATTCAAGGTAACACGATAACATTTCAACCTACCCCACCTTCCACTTTCGTACGATCAATCATATATATCGTTACTGTAGTTTCTTCGCTAATTCCCATTTTAATCGTTATTGGGGCAGTTCAAAGTGGTAATGGATTTAAGTTCGGACATTTTATCGGAATTGGTTTGAACGGACTCATCATTTACTACTTGCTACGCATTTCGCTCTGGAATACATTTGGTAAAGAACAAATCACCATTGAAGAAAAAGAAATAAACTATTCAGCTGATTATGGATGGTTCAAAGACAAAATTAAAACTACCGAAACTAGCAAAACTGAATTTGCAATTTTACCGGTTGGATACGAAGAAGATGGATTAGGTGTTATCGTGATTCTTTCCGAAAACAAACAAATTAAACTTGCCACAAAATTACCTCTTGACCCCCTCGATAAAATAGCAACTGAACTGAATATTATCGCCAAAGAAAAACCCAATCCTTAATTTTTTGTTAAAAAGAATCGAATAAAGTCGATCTGTAACAATTGTGACCTCCAGTTCATTGCCTCCGATCTACATTGGTAAAAAATTAATGAAATGGCCAAGGTTGTAGTATTAGGAGCAGGGATAGCCGGACACACAGCAGCTGCACATCTCCGAAGAAAATTAAACAAGGAACACCAAGTAGTGGTAGTTTCTCCAAATAGTAATTATCAGTGGGTACCATCCAATATTTGGGTTGGAATTGGAAAAATGACTAAGAAAGACGTCGTTTTCCCTCTTGAACCGTTGTACAAGAAAAAAGGTATCGATTATATTCAAGCTAAAGTTGTAGACTTTCATCCTGAAGGATCCGAAAAGCACGATAAAAATCATGTTCGTATTGAATATGTCGTCGGTGATAAAAAAGGACAACAGGATATCGTGGATTACGATTATCTCATCAACGCAACCGGACCCAAATTGGCTTTCGATTTAACACCAGGACTTTTACCAGGGACGAACAAAACAGTTTCTGTTTGTACATACGGTCACGCCTCTGAAGCTTGGGAAAAGCTAGAAGAATTGATCAATGAATTAAAAAACGGTAGAGAAAAAGCTGAAATTCTAATTGGTACCGGTCACCCCAAAGCGACATGTCAAGGTGCAGCTTTTGAGTACATTCTAAATGTTGAAAAGGTACTTTCTGATCAAAAAGTTCGAGATAAAGTTGAGATTACGTGGATTTCAAATGAATATGAACTTGGCGATTTCGGTATGGATGGTATGCTCATGAAGTATAGCGGAAAACCTGTTCATTCCAAAGAGATGGTTGAGAGTATTTTCGAACACAGAGGAATTAAATGGATTACTAAAGCTGGTGTTACAAAAGTAGAAGATGGAATCGCTCATTACGAAACATTAGACGGAGAAGAGAAGTCTGCCAATTTCGATTTTGGAATGCTAATTCCTGCATTTTCTGGTCATGGATTCAAAGCTAACAATAAATCAGGAGAGGATATCACAGAGAAACTTTTCAAAGGATTTATGATTGTTGATGCGGATTATACTCCAAAGCCATACGAAGAATGGACTGTTCAAGATTGGCCGGAAACCTATCAAAATCCGAATTTCGGTAATATTTTTGCACCCGGAATTGCATTTGCGCCTCCACATAGTATTTCAAAACCAAGAAAAAGTGCAACTGGTAAAGAAATCTTCCCTTCTCCACCTAGAACAGGAATGCCTTCTGGTATCACAGCTAAATTAGTTGCTGACAACATTATCGATACGATTAACGGTAAAAAAGAGTTGCACCATAAGGGATCGATGGGTAATATGGGGGCAGCTTGTATTGCTTCGGCAGGATATGGTGCATTTTCTGGCAGTGGAGTCAGCATCACCACTTATCCGATTGTTCCTGATTACAAGAAATATCCAGATACTCACGGCCGCAAATTTGGAAAAACATTTGGTGATATTGGTTTAGCCGGACACTGGTTGAAATTGGCTCTCCATCACGCCTTCTTATACAAAGCAAAAATGAAACCTTTCTGGTGGATCATTCCAGAATAAAAATAAGCGTTATGAAAATTACAGGATTTAACAAATTTATGATGAAGAACCCGATCATTCAGTTCTTCAAGTTTATCTATCTTAGCATAAAGATCATGTTTGTCGTGGCACTAGGTCATGGAGGAACACGAAATTAACAGAGCTTTTAATCAGGAAAAAATAAGGACTCATGGAAGACATGTTGCTCTACGATAGAATCCAATTTGGATTTACTATCACCTACCACTATCTATTCCCACAACTTACGATGGGACTTTCACTACTGATCGTTTATTTCAAATGGCGATTTCTTCGAACGAAGTTGGATCACTTTAACGATGCTGCGAAATTTTGGATGAAAATCTTTGCCTTAAACTTCGCTATGGGAGTTATCACAGGAATACCAATGGAATTTCAATTTGGTACTAACTGGGCGAAATTTTCAGAATTAACTGGTGGAATTATCGGTCAAACATTAGCCATGGAAGGAATGTTCTCCTTCTTTTTAGAATCGTCATTTTTAGGACTATTCCTTTTTGGTGAAAAACTGTTGGGACATAAGCTTCATTTTTTAACAGGTTTCTTAGTCTTCTTAGGTTCATGGGCAAGTGGTTTTCTAATTATTGCGACTCACTCATGGATGCAAAACCCGGTTGGCTACGAGATCTTGGAAAATGGAAAATTCGTCTTGAACAACTTCTCTGAGTTATTTTCAAATCCATGGTTGTTCCCTTCATATTTACACAATCAATTCGCTTCTATTGTGACGAGTTCGATCGTTGTTGCTGGAGTTGGAGCATTCTACTTACTTCGTAAAAAGCATGTAGAATCAGGTAAATTGTTTGTGAAGACGGGAGTTATTTTTGGTGTTATTTCAACAATTTTAGTTGCATTTCCTACAGGCGATTGGACAGCTAAAAATGTGGTGAAATATCAACCAGTGACCTTCGCAGCGATGGAGGGGATTTTTGAGACTGAAAAAGGTGGGTCTGAAATTATTTTAATCGGTCAGCCTAACATGCTTGAAAAACGATTGGATAATAAAATTGCTGTTCCGAATGTATTGAGCTTCTTGACACACCAAAATTGGCAAGCTGAAATTAAAGGTCTAAATGAATTTGATGAAGAGTTATACCCTACGAACGTACCCGGTTTGTATTACGGCTACCACATTATGGTTGGACTGGGAACTATTTTCATTGGAATCATGGTCGTTGCCTTGTTCTTCCTTATCAGAAAAAATCTTTACAATAAACGATGGTTGATGTGGGTACTTTTCATGCTGATGCCATTTCCATATATTGCTAACACAGCTGGTTGGTATACGGCTGAATTGGGTCGACAACCATGGTTAGTTTACAACTTACTTCGAACAGTTGATGGTGCATCGCCGACTGTGTCTTCTGGAAATACTTTGTTTACTTTATTGGGATTCATTGGGCTATACCTGATGCTGGGATTACTTTTCGTGATTCTAGTTGGAAAAATTATTAATGCTGGTCCTTCAGTTCAAAAACACTAATTATGGAATTCTTTTGGTACATCGTTCTTGCAAGTATGCTCATCGTGTATGTGATTCTCGATGGTTATGATTTTGGAGCTGGAATTGTTCACTTATTTCTAGCGAAAGAAGAAAAAGATAAAAAGGCAATTGTAAAATCTATCGGTCCGTTTTGGGATGCCAATGAAGTTTGGCTGATTGCGGCTGGTGGAGTTTTATTCTTTGCATTTCCTACACTTTATGCATCGTCATTCAGTGGATTTTACCTCCCGTTAATGATGGTTTTGTGGATGTTGATTTTCCGTGCAGTTGGACTTGAACTTCGTGGACAGTTACACAACGAAATGTGGGCTGGATTCTGGGATAAAGCTTTTGGAATTGCCAGCTTATTGTTGGCACTATTCTTCGGTGCTGCATTAGGAAATGTTGTCCGCGGAGTAAATCTAGGTGGAGTTTATGACGGGCAATCCATGCACGAAGCACACTATTTCTTTCTTCCATTGTGGAATGCAGAATTTAGTCCGCTTAGTGAAAGACTTGGTGTAATTGATTGGTTTACTCTATTAATTGGTGTGATTGCTGTTGTTGCACTTACGATTCACGGTGCTAACTGGATAATCCTTAAAACAAACTCATCATTAAACGAACGACTTAAAAAATTGATCATTAAATTAAATGTTGTTCTAGTCGTATTGATCGGAATTTCCTTCGCAGTTTGGCATCTCGTTGATCCAAATCCATTTAAAAACTTCATTGAAACTCCTGTACTTTGGATCTTCCCATTAATTGCTCTAGTTGGTATTGTTGGATTATTTAGAGTCAACAAATTGAAAAAAGAAATTTACGGATTCATGTATTCCTCCCTATTTTTAGCTGGAGCACTTGCTTCTAGTTTTATTTCGATCTTCCCTAAACTTTTGCCTTCAACCAATTCAGTAAATCCATCCTTGACCATTTACAACGCATCTGCGGATGATTACGGATTGAATGTTGGCGTTTACTGGTTCGTAATTGCAGTTATTTTAGTCGGAGTCTACATCTTTGTTCAATACAAAGTTTTCCGTGGAAAACTAGACGACAACGATTACGGTGAGCACTAGCCCGTCCAACTTTCTTTATCCAAAGAACGATATTGTACAGCCTCAGCGATATGTTGAGGCTGTATTTTTTCTGCACTATCCAAGTCGGCGATAGTCCTTGCTACTTTTAAAATTCGATCATACGCCCGAGCGGAAAATCCCAATTTATCCATTGCATTTTTTAAAATCGCAGCACATTTTTCGTCTAAATAGCAGTGCTTTCTGACTTCCTTTGTCGACATTTCTGCGTTACAATTAGTTTCTGTTTTTCTATTATTCAAAATAAATCTTTCATGTTGAATCAGTCTCGCAGCTACCACTCTTTCTCGAATACTTGAACTTTTTTCTTCTATCGATTCAGCGCGAAGTTCATCATATGAAACAGGAGTTACTTCAACATGCAAATCGATTCGATCCATAAGTGGACCAGAAACTTTGTTTAAATAACGTTGCACTACACTTTCGCCACAAGAACAGTCTCGTTCTGGGTGATTGTGATATCCGCATGGACATGGATTCATTGCTGCGACCAACATAAAACTAGAAGGAAAATCAATTGTAAATTTTGCACGAGAGATGGTCACTAAACGATCTTCCAAAGGTTGGCGCATTACTTCTAAAACTGTTCGTTTATACTCAGGTAGTTCATCAAGAAATAGAACTCCATTGTGCGCCAAAGAAATTTCACCGGGCTGCGGGTAGGTTCCTCCACCAACCAGTGCTACATCAGAAATAGTATGATGCGGCTTCCTGAATGGTCGACTAGAAATTAAGCCTTGTCCCTTGGCTACTTTTCCAACTACAGAATGAATTTTAGTAGTCTCCAATGCTTCGTCTATGCTCATTGGTGGTAAAATAGTTGGGAGTCGTTTAGCCAGCATTGATTTACCTGCTCCTGGTGGACCAATCAAAACCACATTATGTCCACCTGCTGCCGCAATTTCAAAGGCACGTTTGATGTTCTCCTGTCCTTTTACATCAGAAAAATCAATTGCATTTTCTTCTTCATGATTCCTAAATTCAACAAAATACTCCTTTGTTAGAGGCTTAATTTCTGGAGCTCCATTCAAGATTTGAATAACATTTTGAATATTACTCACCGAATAAACATCGAGACCATCAACCATATTCGCTTCTTGTGCATTTTCAGCGGGTACAATTATTCCCTTAAAGCCATTCGCTTTAGCACTTAATGCAATTGGTAGAATTCCTCTCACAGATTTCACGTCACCATCCAATGACAATTCTCCAATCAACATTAAATGGGCCAATCTATCAGAACTAACTTGATCGCTCGCGGCAAGAATTCCCATTCCAATTGCTAAATCAAAGCTCGCTCCTTCTTTTCTCAAATCAGCAGGTGCCATATTTACTGTAATTTCCTTTCCTGGATACCTGAGATCATTATTCAGAATTGCGGATTTAATTCTTTGCTGAGATTCTTTAACCGCAGAATCTGGTAATCCAACGAGGAAAAAGTTGATTCCTTGACTTAAATTTACTTCAATTGTGACTTTAGTGGCATCGATCCCAATTAGGGCTGCACCATAGGTTTTTACTAACATAATGTGGTTTTGTAGGTTAAGTTTCAGACCGAAGTCTTATATTAAGTTAGCAAAAAATATTAGTTCGAAATCATCTTAACACAAAAAAACCGATGCGAAATTTCACACCGGTTTTTATTCTTTAATTTTTATTCTTTATTGAATAATCAGCTTTGTTGTTTTACGAACACCAGCCACTTTCACAGCTAGTTGATACATTCCTGAACTGAAATGAGAAACATCTAATTCAACGGAATTATTTTCAGAGATTTGCATTTTTTGTTGACTTAAAACCTTTTTTCCTGAAAGATCAACAATTGAAATCTCGCATTCATTTGAATTGACTCCATTTAGTTCAATTGTAACGATATCCGTTGCTGGATTTGGAAAAGACTCAATCTGTAAGTTCTGACTAGCTTCGTCAATTCCAAGACCACAGTTGAAATCAGCTCTAGCAACAATAGCACGTGGATTAGACAACCAAAAATCATCACCGGTAGCATTGAATCCCCATACCATTCGATCCTCAACAGGTTGACCGTACATAAAACTAACATCATCTGCTCCGCTTGAAACACCACCATAATGTCCAGCTACGACCAAAATTTCTTCACCTGCAAAGACATCAGCTGGAGCCGCCAAAGGAACACTAATGATAGTTCCAAGATCCGAAGCAAAAATGTCTACTATTGCTGTTCCACTTCTATACAACCATTCGTCATTAAGATCATCATAAGCATAAACTTCACCATAAAAGACTTGTCCCACATTATCAGCATCATCAGCGATTCCAATTTCAATACATTCAATCTGATCATCATAAGTCATCTCATAAAGGTTTCCAATTTTGAACTCTCCACCAGTATTCGAAGAAAAATTAGAAATCTGTCCAGTTGATTGTGACCCATCAGTAAGATTATCAAGTCCGTAAATTGATTCTGTAATTAAAAGTGAATCCACAAATTGGTTATTTGTCATATCACCATCAACTCCTGCTGTCGTAACCGCGTCGAAAGTTAGATCATAATCTCCAATTACTGAAGGCGTCCAGTTTGTCGTACCAATAACTGTATCAAGACTAGCTGCAGGAAGTGTGATTGAATTTGTTGATCCGACATAAACTATTCCAGAAGATCCACTAACCTCGACATCTGTATAACATCCAGAAAGCGATCCACCGGTGTTGTTATTAATAGAAGAGTAAAAAGTTAAAGGAGAAAGCTGATTAGAAGGAATCTTATAGTGTTGATATTGATAAACACCTGTTCCCCACCATGACTTCACCATTGAAACATCATTTGGTTCGGCTTCACTCAATGAAATATCATCCAACATCCAATAATAAACGCGTGCACTCCAACCGAAGCGTAAATAAACATCAGACTGATTAGCTGCAATCGTTGAAAGGTTTAAGTTTACAACTGTTGGGTTTGCCGATGCTGCATTATTTGCCTGACCTCCGGAAACCTCAAAATCTGTCCAGTTTAAACTATCTGTACTCACCTGAACAATCATGTCGACTCCATTATTGTAACGAAAAGCTTGCTCGAAAGATAAAATCACCGAAGATCGACCTGAACAATCAATCGAACTTGTTCCAAAATAAGAAGTTAAATACTGATAATTTGCTCCAGATGGTTGTCCATATGTTACATTATTAGCCGAGTCTGGATCGCAAATCATAAATCCATTTGCTCCCGTTGTTGAATTAATTGGAGCGGCACCAGCGGTACCATTATTTCCATTGAAATACCCCCAAGAACCATCGAAAGAATGAGACCATGGACAAATTCCTGATGAATCAATAATTACCCAATCAGCAGGGAATCCATTTCCGAAATCCTCCGTCCAAAAAGGCGTTGCTCGGTTGTCGGAGCTCGCTGGCTTTCCACTTGGTCGGTTATCAATACTTGGTTCTATGTCTGGCGAATATTCCTGCCCAAAAGATGTCGATACTGTGAATAGTGCAAAAAGCACAAGTGTAATGGTCTTTTTCATGTTAGAATTTTCATCTAACATAATTCAAAACAATTTAACTTACAATAAGTCAGTTAAATAATTAACTCATTGAAGCAAAAAAAGCCGATACTGAAACAGTATCGGCCTATAAATCGATTGATCTAAAGCTAGATTAACGCTTGTGCATTCCTTCGTCAGAAACAGTAAGCTTCTTTCTACCTTTACGACGGCGTGCAGCTAATACACGACGACCATTCTTAGTTGCCATACGGCTTCTGAATCCGTGCTTGTTTCTTCTTTTTCTTACCGATGGTTGAAACGTTCTCTTGCTCATGATCTATATTCTTTAATTTCTGTCTGTCAAAAAATTGGACTGCAAAGATAGGTATTTTTTCTATTATGCAAAACGTTTCTGCAAAAATCTATTTTTTTTCCTCAAATCCCACAGAGTAGGTTATTTTTGTAGTCCTATTGGAAGAGCAAATATGGCAAGAAAATCTAGAACAGAGCGACAAAAAATTAGTAAAGAGAGTGTTCAAAAAGCGAAGCGCATTTTTAAGTACATGCGACCGTACAGAGGGACTTTCATTATTGGTTGGTTTGCACTGCTGATTTCAAGCATGACGAGCCTTGGATTCCCTGTATTCATGGGACAACTGTTAGGTAGTGGTGGTGATCAGCCAGGATCGATGTCGGAAGTGTTTCAGAAATTATCAATGGACACCGTAAATACTTTTGCATTCGGATTGTTAATCTTATTTATCGTTCAAGCCTTATTCGCATACATTCGCGTGGTGACATTTACATATGTAACAGAAAATACGCTTCGTGATGTTCGCAAAGATGCTTTTAGTCGATTAATTTACATGCCACTTGATTTCTTCAACAAAAACAAAGTTGGTGAACTAACAAGCAGAATGTCATCTGATATCACTCAAATTCAAGAAGTCCTTCGTACGACAATTGCAGAGTTTTTCAGACAGATAGTAATGATCGTCGGTGGAATTACATTGCTTTTTGTCTTCTCTTGGAAATTGTCGCTGATCATGTTGGCTACGATACCAGTGATGGCTCTATCAGCAGTTCTTTTTGGGAGATTTATCAAACGTCTTTCAATTAAAGCGCAAGATAAAGCAGCTAGCTCAAACACCATTATTGAGGAAGCTTTGATGGGAATTACGAATGTAAAAGCATTCACCAATGAGATTTTTACGATCAATCGTTATTCAAGCGATGTAGATGAAATTCGTGAGCTCAACATCAAAAGTGGACTTTGGAGAGGTGTTTTTGTTTCTTTCATGATCTTCTTCGTTTTCGGGGCGATTGTCTTTATTATTTGGCAAGGATTATTGATGACACAAGGAGTTAACCCAGAGTTACCGCAACAAGATTTCTTCTCTTTCATTATGATTACGGTGATGATGGGAGCTTCATTTGGAGCTTTACCTGATATGTATTCAAATATTCAAAAAGCCATTGGAGCGACAGAGAACTTCATGACTATCATACAACAAGATGGCGAACGTGAATTACATAAGGGAGAACAAAAACCAGAAATTACTGGTCAGGTGACTTTCGAAAATGTTCATTTCTCTTATCCACAACGAAAGGATATCACTGTTTTGAACGGAATTAACCTTTCTATTGATAAAAACCAGACAGTTGCTCTAGTTGGATCTTCTGGTGCTGGAAAATCGACCATAGCCTCTCTCCTACTCAAATACTACGATATCAATCAAGGAAGCATCAAGTTTGATGGAATTAACACTTTAGATATCGACACAGAACATTTGCGTTCCCACATGGCCATTGTACCGCAAGAGGTGATTCTTTTTGCTGGTACAATTTCAGAAAACATTGCTTTTGGAAATCCAGATGCGTCCGAAGAAGAAATTATCGAAGCTGCGAAGAAAGCAAATGCATGGGAGTTTATTTCGACGTTCCCAGATGGAATGAACACACAAGTGGGAGATCGTGGTATTCAACTTTCTGGTGGACAGAAGCAGCGAATTGCTATTGCACGAGCTATTCTGAAAAATCCAACTATTCTAATTCTCGACGAGGCAACTTCTGCTTTAGATTCTGAATCAGAAAAATTAGTGCAAGACGCATTGAATCGTTTAATGGAAGGGAGAACATCAGTTGTTATCGCCCACCGATTATCGACGATTCGTTCTGCAGACTGTATTTACGTTCTAGACAATGGAAAAGTAGCCGAGAGTGGAAATCATACACATCTTCTTTCACAAAATGGTATTTATGCTAACCTGGTGAAGATTTCTGAAGAAACTCCTGTTCAAAACGACTAAAATACTGATATATCAGTATATTGATTTACAGCTTCTTACACATACCGCTTTCGACGAAAACATCTTTTTAGTCGACGAATACCGATATTCATTCATTCGACAAGTACATTTAATCATTCGCAAGTACTAAAACCGTTTAGCAACACCCTAATTCGTAGATTTACAGCACACTACGAAATTACAAATCATGCGAACCCTATCACTTTTAATTTTCCTTCTCGGAACATATCAGTATGCATTCACCCAACTATTTGGACCTCAAAGCCCGAACAATCAGAATACAATAGTCCCAGGTAACAACTGGTCTGGACCAAGCGGAATTCTGAATTCTGATAATAATTATTCAACAGTTAATGCTCAAGGTCTAACTAGATCAATAAGAGGTAGAAATTATGGTTTTAGCCTCGTCAATACTGATCAAGTTGTAGGAATCCAACTAGATATAGAACGCAAATCGTTTTTAGGAGCTGATGTTGCAATTTTAAACGCTTGGCAGGATGGAGAATTGTCTAACATTCCAAACTTTCCAGTTAGTGCAGGCAACAATAGATTAATGTTGGTATTCGTAGGAACAGAAAATAAACTTGACGAACCGTTAGTTTCAGATGTAACCTACAATGGGGTTTCTATGACTAAATTAAATGGTTTTACATTCTTTACTACATTTTGGGGAGCGCATGAAGTCTGGTATATGCTAGAAAGTCAACTTAGCTCAATTCCCATTGGCAGCCATAATGTACAAGTATCTTACTCTCCTCTTGTTAGAGACGAATTCTTTGACATAGTATCGGCTGTAGTTTTAGAAAACGTAGATCAATTCTCTCCTTTTGAATCAGTTGTCAACTCCACTTATAATGGTGGTGCCTCAACTTGTAATTTTACATCGCCTATAACAGCAGGAATTGGTGGTGCATTCGTGACGAGTATTTTCTGTGGAAATCCCCCTTCAGGTGGTGGACCAAATGGAAGCACTAACAACTTTACAATTAACAGCGGATTCACCGAAGGAACCGATGTCCACCGGAATAACACTACAGAAGCACCAAACTCTGGTGGAACCATGCAAACAGCTTTCAAATTGGGCACAGCTGGCGGGACAGAAAATCCAACAATTACATTCAATGGATCACCGAACAGAAGACTTTTATTTGGGCTTGGCTTAAGAAAAGCAACTGCCGTAGATAATATTGTTCAACTTCAAAAAGCTGGAGTTTCAGTAGGAAATAACTACGCCAACACCACGCTACATTGGCCATTAAATGATACGTATGCAACATATGGAGGTCCAGCAGACCTATGGGGAACTACATGGACATATGCTGATATTAATTCTCCAAACTTCGGTAGCGTTCTTAAAGCTGATGTCTTCAATGGTGGAATTGATGTAGATCATATGCAAATAACGGTCTACACCTTGAGTACGCTTCCTGTGGAACTCATTGATTTTACTGTGAACAATACAAGTAATGGCGTAAATTGCATTTGGTATACTGCAACAGAGTTGAATAGTTCACACTTTTTAGTCGAACGATCTATAAATGCCACAGATTTTGATGTTATTGGTAGAATTGAAGCTACAGGGAACAGTCAAAACCTAATGGAGTATGATTTTTTGGATGCTAATCCACTTAATCAGGTTGCATATTATCGACTTAAAATGATAGATACCGATGGGTCCTACGAATATTCAGAAGTTAAGCAACTGAAACCGATGGCTTCTTCAACGGAAATTTTTCCAAATCCCACTTCTGACTGGGTCAACATTCTAAGTCCAAAAGGAACTCAATCCATCACAATAACTAATCAAAATGGTCAAATCATTGATTACATTGAAGGAAATACAATCGACTTAAATCACCAACTAAATCTGCAACATGAACCAGATGGAGTCTACTATATTATTACCGAAACTTTCGAGGGTAAAGAAATTCAAAAGTTAATCAAGTCAAGAAATTAAGGAGCAACAGCTCTCATCATTTCAGCGCAAAGAATCGCTCCGTATGTTCCAAGAGCGTACCCTAAAACAGCCAAAATTGCTCCAACCGAAGCTAAACTTGGGTGAAAGGCTGATGCAACAATTGGTGCCGAAGCAGCTCCACCTACATTTGCTTTCGATCCAACTGCCACAAAGAAGAAAGGTGCTTTAATGATTTTAGCAACTAGGAACAGCAATCCAACGTGAACTAACATCCAAATAATTCCAACTAAAATCAACTGAGGTTCTTTTACAGCCTCTGCCAACTCCATTTTCATTCCGATTGTTGCCACGAGAATATAAATAAACACACTTCCAATTTTTGAAGCACCTGCACCTTCGTATTTTCTCAACTTTGTTGCTGACAATACCAAACCTCCAGTAGTAGCAATAACCACTAACCAGAAGAACGAACTTCCAAACGGCGATTCAGGATTAAACAGATCAGCCATAAATGATCCGAAATAATGGGCAATACCAACGATACCAAAAGTAATTCCGATGATCACCATGTAATCCGTTAATGTTGGATTTTTAGCAATTGATGATTGATAGTCACTCACTCTTTTCTTCAAATCTTCAATTGAAGAAGTATCTGCTTTCAACCAACGATCAAATTTCTCTGCACGAGCCGCTCCCCAAAGCAAGAAGGCCATCCATAAGTTCGCTACAACGATGTCCACCGTTACCATTTTACCATATAAATCAGGATTGTATTTGTATGTTTCCAACATGGCAGCTTGGTTCGCTCCACCACCAATCCAACTTCCAGCCAAGGTTGCAAATCCTCTCCAAGCAGAATCCAGTCCTTCTCCACCAACTACGGATGGGTCGATCCATGAATAAACTAACATTGCAATTGGACCTCCTATGATAATTCCCACAGTGGCCGTTAAGAACATAATTATCGCTTTTGGCCCGAGATTTAAAATCCCTTTAAAGTCGATTCCTAACGTCATTAAAATCAATGCTCCTGGCAGTAAATAATTCTTTGCCATAGTGTAAAGACCAGAATAATCCTTTGAGATCAATCCAAAGAAGTCTAATACTGCTGGAATTAAGTAGCAAAGTAATAACGAAGGAACAATCATGTAGAACGTTTTCCAGAATTTCGTCTGTTTATGTGAAGTATAGAAAATCAGCGCCAAAACGATTGCTAACAGTCCAAATACCAATGTATCTTTTGCAAATACAGGTCGATCTTTCTTACTTACCTTGAATGCTAATTGATTGACATCACTCGACTTAAAATGAAGTGTATCTCCAGCATTAAAAGCCATCACCTTTATACTATGATCTTCATCGAAATCGTTGAGTTTAAAAGGCAGAATCTGCGGAGACTGAAAGCGTTTAGTATCATCTAACACAATCACAAAAGAATCGACTTTAGCAGCGACATCTATCATACTTAAGTCCACTAAAAAAGTCGTATTCGATTCGATGTCAGCTTCAGTTTGAACGCTCAAATTGACGTATTCAACATCCATTGGCTCGACCTTACTGAATGCTGCGCTATCAAGGAATTCAACTTGTGCTGCTCCAAAGAAGCTTAAAATCAATGATAAAAAAAGAAGTAAATGTGTTTTCATAATGCTCTAAAATAAAAACAGTCCACCAAAGCGGACTGTTTTCTGAAATGTATTTTTCTTATTTAACTCCGTGCATGAGTTTTTTCAGCAATCCTCCTGATAAGATAACCAGAACTCCGGCTACAGCAGGAACAATCGTAAATATCAAGAAGAAAGTAGACATTGAATACTGTTCTGTAATATTTTCAATCTGACCACCGAGAACGGCTGCAAGTTTGTTTCCAATAGCAATAGCCAGATACCACATTCCAAACATGAATGCAATCATTCTAGCTGGAACAAGCTTACTCACATAAGAAAGTCCTACAGGAGATAAACATAACTCTCCTAGGGTATGGAACAGATATGCCAGAATTAGCCATAACATACTAACTTTCACACCCTCTGGACCTGAAGAACCATAAGCCAACAAACCAAATCCAACTGCCATAATAATTAGTCCAAGTCCATATTTTACAGCAGCAGAAGGATTATATTTTGAATCCCACCACTTCGAGAAGAAAGATGCAAAAGCAATAATAAAGAATGAATTTAGAATACTAAACCATGAAACAGTAATTTCAACCCAATCAGCTTTAACTTCAGCAATAGTAGCTGGAACAATTCCATTTGAACGACCTAAATCCGATCCAGTTTTTCGTTTTTCTTCAAGTCGACTATCGTCTAAGTATGCAAAAGAATCTCCATCTGAATTTTTGGTGATTATGTTGATTTTGTCACCTGCCTTTTTCTCTAAAAATGGTTCACCTACAATAACTGAGTGACGAACAATTTCGTTTTTAATCGACGTTTGATCTACATCTTCTGCGATAGCTTTGAATTGGAAAACAGGTTTACCTTCTTCCATTTTCTGCTTACCTTCCTTGTCAAGCACAGCTATTTTTTCCGCATCAAACTCAACCTTGTAAGCGGTTGTGTTAAAATCTCTGTAAAGCATCCACCCAGCAATACTCCAAATACCTGCAAAACAGACAATCAATACAATATTCGACCCTGGAATTTTCTTTCCTGTTCTTTTAGCAAGCAAGTAAAGTACCCAAGTAATGATTCCTAAAGGAACAATTGTTAGTAGCGCATTAACGATATTGTAAATTGTAGCTGCACTTCCTATTAATTCACGTTGAACCGAATCCCTTGCGAAAATCACCAAAGAAGATGCCCCTTGTTCAAATGACATCCAAAAGAACACAGTAAAGAAAGCAAAAATGATAAATGCAAACATTCTGTCACGTACCACCTTTGTATAACGCGAAATACGACTTCCAACAAGAATTAAGAATACAATCAACGCACCAATAATCCCTACATACTGACCTTCAACTTCTCCAATTTTCAACCAAGAGAAAATATCCATGTCTGCAATTTTCGAAAGCGGATCGTTAATCGCATATCCGATTCCAATGATAGCACTGATAGCAATTAAAACTTTATCTATTATAGTGAAAGGATTTCGCTTTTCAGCTTCCTTGTTTTCTGATTTCACTCCACTATCCAACAGGTCATCAACGTTTCCATCTGGCTCTTGAACTCCCTCTACTTCATACTCAGCTCCTTTTTTAGGAACACCTCCAATATTGCCAAATAACGGTTTTGCCAACCAGAACTGTATCGTTCCTAAAAGCATAAATATACCAGCCAATCCAAATCCCCATGACCAGCCCACTTTCTCAGCTAAATAACCACAAAGCATCATTCCAAAGAAAGCTCCAGCATTCACTCCCATGTAGAAAATGGTATATGCACCATCTTTCTTCTCTGGTAGATCTTTATACATTTCTGAAATGATCGATGTCATAGTCGGCTTAAAGAAACCTGTACCTATAACAAGAAGTCCCAAACCAATGTACAACGAAGCCTCTGTTTCAAGTGCCATTGAAGCGTGACCTAAAGTCATAATAATTGCTCCAATAACCACCGCCCAGCGATAACCAGTGTACTTATCAGCGATCATACCTCCTAGAATAGGCGTAACATACAGTAACATTGCATAAGTACCGAATAAGGCACCTGCGTTCTCTGCAGACCACTCCCAACCAGGATTGTATCCAATGAGGGTCATCGTTAAGAAATTGACCAATAGCACACGCATTCCGTAAAAGGAGAATCGCTCCCACATCTCTGTAAAGAAAAGTACGAATAGTCCTGCTGGGTGTCCGAGTACCTTAGAATCAAACATTGAATTGCTTGTTGACATTGCTTATGATTTGAGTTGTGTGAATTAAATATTATCGGCTATTTCAAAACCTTCTGTTTCCTCGTATACTGTCCCTTCATTGTCCTCCGCACCATGAGTCAAACTTTTCAGTTTGTTCTTGAGAAGAATAATTAAGATTCCAAAAATAGCACAGAAAATTGCTATCCCAGTGAAAATAGTATACTCACCTAAATTAGAAGCAGATTCACCTAAGAAACCTGCGAGCTTATTACCAAATCCTGTCATTGCAAAATATGTCCCCATCATGATCGACCCATATTTTACAGGAGCCAACTTTGTAATGAACGATAACGCAACAGGGGAAGCACAAAGTTCTCCAATTGTGTGAAATAAGTATGCAAAAACCAACCAATACATCGCTGATGAACCTGAAGCTTCATATTCTGCAGCCGCTGCTGTCATAAATAAGAACCCAGACCCCATAATTATTGTTCCAACAGCCATTTTGAATAAAGAAGAACTCTCTTTCGATTTTAACTTTCTTTTAGCCCAAAAACTCGCTACAACAGTACCCAATAGAATAATGAACATAGCGTTTAGAGATTGGAAAACTGAAGCAGGAATTTCAAAACCGAATAACATTCGATTAGTTTTTTCCATCGTGTAAATATTCATTAAACCACCTGCTTGCTCAAATGCTCCCCAAAACACAACTACAATGGCAAAAGAAATAAAGACTACTGTTACTCGATCCTTTTCAATTTTTGATAAATTCTTATACATCGCTCCAAAGAATCCAATTAAAAACAAAAGAACTCCTGCAAAAAATCCTAGTGTTGAATTAACAAAAATCCCTAACAATAATGCAGCTGGTATAGACAATATTGCTGAAATTGCAGTTAACGGAGAGCTAAACATCGTAACAAACAAATTTGGATCTTCTCCCTGAAATTCTTCATTTGATGAATTTGAATTCATACCTGAGTCCAACAAATCTTCGTTTGAATCAAAAGATACTCCGTTTGACACAGTAGTTTCGACTTCGGTGTTCTTTTTTCCTTTTAGCAAGTCACCTACACCAACGAGATGTTTTTGACCGGCCATGTAGAATACCTGACCTAAAAGCATTCCTATTCCAGCAAGACCAAAACCATAATGCCATCCAATTGTTTCCCCAACGTATCCGACAATTAGACTTGATAAAAATGCTCCAATGTTAATACCTATGTAGAATATTGTAAACCCTTTATCTCTACGAATATCTCCTTTTTTATAGAGACCTCCAACCATAGTTGAAATGTTAGGTTTTAGAAGTCCAACTCCTAGAATAATAAGCAGTAACCCTGAATAAAAAGCCCACATTTGTTCAATAGCGAGGACACCATGACCTAAACACAATAATAAACCTCCGATTAGAACAGATCTTTTTTGACCGAGAACTCTATCTGCTATAATACCTCCAGGTATAGACATTACATAAACAAGCATTGTATACCAGCCGTATAGAGCTAAAGCTTCAGAGTTATCCCATCCTAATCCAGGATTATCTCCCTGCGTTTGAGATACTAGATAAAGTACAAGGATCGCCCTCATCCCATAATAACTGAATCTCTCCCACATTTCCGTGAAGAACAAAACGAATAGGCCCATTGGATGACCTAAAAATGTTTTTCTTACTATTGCTCCTGATTGTTGGCTCATGCGAATAAATTTGGTTCGTGAAAGTAGTAAAAAAATACGATTATCAATAACAATTTTCAATGCCAAGTACGATTCGCTCAATCACACTATTTATAGAGAGATTTTAATTTATGTAACATGAGTATTAAGAAGTCTTCACTAAACCGTTATCTTTGCCCGACCGATTATTGGCATTAATGAGATTATTTTCAACATATATATTCATCCTTTTTGTTCTCTTTACAAGTTGTAATAACAGCTCTGAAATTGACAAAAACACAGATAATTTAACGGAATTTCCAAACGATTTTCACACGTACTCAAACGTTGAGGAAATTAGAACAACACATCTGCACCTCGACCTCGAAATAAACTTCGAAAATAAAACAATTTATGGTATCGCTCGTCATACAATGAGTGACAACAAGGCGGATACGGCCATTTTTGACATTAAGAAACTGGAAATTTCTCGCGTTACTGTTGGTAAAGACAATGAAACTGAAACGGATTTCGTCATTGGTGAACCTGACGAGATTTTAGGTCGACCTCTGAGTGTTAAGATAAAACCTGGAACTAAGTATATCAATATATATTACCAGACAACCGAAGAAACGGAAGCACTCGATTGGCTACCTGCTGAGTTGACGACAGGAAAAAAACATCCGTTCGTTTACACACAAGGACAGGCGATTTTAACACGATCATGGATCCCACTTCAGGATACACCTTTGAATAGAATCTCTTATTCTGCAGATGTAAAGGTACCAGCTGAGTTAATGGCAGTGATGAGTGCCACAAATCCACAAGCTAAATCGGAAGACGGATCGTACCATTTCAAAATGGACCAAAAAATCCCTTCGTATTTGATAGCATTGGCCGTTGGTGATTTAACCTACACGAAACTTGGGAATAATTCGGGTGTTTATTCAGAACCCGAATTAGCTGAAGCTTGTGCTTACGAATTTGTAGATCTTCCCAAAATGATTTCTGCGGCTGAAAAGTTGTACGGAAAGTATCGTTGGGAACAGTTTGATGTAATTGTTCTCCCTTACTCCTTCCCTTTTGGTGGAATGGAAAATCCACGATTGACTTTTGCGAATCCAACATTATTAGCTGGTGATAGAAGCTTGGTCACTGTCATCGCGCACGAACTGGCGCATTCTTGGTCGGGAAACTTGGTTACAAACGCTACGTGGGACGATTTTTGGCTCAATGAAGGATTTACCGTTTATTTCGAAACGCGCATCATGGAGGAGTTGTACGGAAAAGATGTTGGTGATATCCACCGTGTTATTCAACGCCAGGAGTTAGATTTGGCTTTGGAGGACATGGAAAATGGAGATCATCCAGAAGATACGCAACTCAAACTTCACCTCGAAGAACGCAATCCAGATGACGGAATGACGGACATCGCATACAACAAGGGAGCTTATTTCTTGAGAACGATTGAAGCGGCTGTTGGTCGAAAAAAATTCGATGAATTCCTGAAAAATTATTTCAATTCACACGCTTTTGAAACGATCACTACGGAGGACTTTGTTTCCTACTTGAGAAAGGAATTGTTCGAACCAAACAATATCGAATTCAACACAGATGAGTGGATTTACCAACCGGGAATTCCAGAAAATTGCGTAGTCATTACCTCAGATCGACTGGATCAAATGGCTCAATTAGCTGAACAGGTGAATAACGGAGAGGATATTTTCCAAGGTGAATTGAAGGACTTAAAACGCGAGGACTTCACCACACAAGAATGGCAAGCTTTCGTTCGTGCACTTTCTCCTGAAGTAAAACCTGAGAATCTTGCATTACTCGACGAGCACTTGAAATTCAGTCAAGAAGCGAACCCAGTTTTGAAGTCGGAATGGTACCAATTATGCATCAAAGTTGGATATGATGCTGCAAAACCTTTCATGGCGGAGCATTTGAACAAAATCGGTCGTCGTTGGTTGATCGAGGGAATTTATCGTGAATTAGCTGAATCGGATAATCCGCAGGACTTAATTTGGGCACGCGAGGTCTTCGAAACTGCCAAGAACAACTATCACTACATTTCGCGCTCTACCGTTCAAGAAATCCTTTATCCAGAGAAGTAATTTTTGATTTTGGGCGCCCGGGCTGGCTGTCCACTATATACCTAACTGAAGTTAGGTGATGCCGTTTCCATCCTTGGCGCGGAATTTCTATGGGCCGAATCAGTTAATGATTAGACACAAAAAAGGCCGAACTAACGCTCGACCTTTCCATATTTCCTTATCAATTTTAACCTCTTCTTCTTTCAAGAAGCGACATCATCATCAAACCCAGTAACATTCTTTCGTTTTCTCCATCCTTCGAATCAATCTCGCTCACTTTTTCCAATTTGAATCGGCGTCCAAAAAATGATTTCTCTTTAGACAAACGAACTACAATCGTTCCATCCTGACGTTTTACAATATATTTTGGATTGAACATGTATCCCGTGAACATTCCTAAAATTGGAACTTCACCAACCAAAGCATCGAAAAATTTTGCCCAAGGATTTTCTTCTTGAATTAAAAACTCCTGATTTCCTTCGCTGTCAAAAACTTCGTAGTGCGCTTTCAAAAGTGACTTTGCACCTCTTCGTCCCACTCTACCAAAAACACCTCCGTCTTGGTTTTTGAACATGTAGTTTGCATTAAAATCAATCACACGATCGGCACCAATTGTAAAAAGTGTGTCTTTCTTAGAATCGTCTGCAAAAACAGAAATCGCTTCTTTGAATTTGAACATTTTTTGATACACATACGCTAAGGTCTGCCCATTCGCATCAGTCGCTGTGAAATCATTTGCTAAGCTTGAAATTTTAAATTCAAACTGTAACGGATAAGCGAACTCACGAATCGACACGTTATTCGCCACCGGAGTTCTGAACCCTTCGTCCAAAATTTCATTTCCCATTGTAGTAGTTTTGAGTATTTGTTAGTTAAGCGAAGCTAACTTTTCCTCAAGGATTTCAATCTTTGCCAAAGCATCCGATTCTTTCTTCTTCTCGATCGCAACTACTTGCTCAGGAGCGTTAGAAACAAAGCGTTCGTTCTGTAGTTTTTTCTGAACACTCTTCAAGAATCCCTTCGTATAAGTTAACTCTTCGTTGATTTTTTCTTTTTCAGCATCCACATCAATTGCATCACCGAATGGAACAAAATACTCATTTCCATTAACAATGAATCCGTTTGAGTTGTCTACTTTCTCAGTTACGTAATCCAAATGAGACAAATTCCCCATTTTAACGATAACTGAATCCATTCCAGTTGACTTCTCATTGTTGATCTTCACGAACAACTCCAACTTCACTTTATTTGCAATGTTGTTTTTCTTACGAATATTACGAAGGTTCGTAATTACATCAGAAGCAATATTGAATTCCTCAATCACATTTGCATCGCTCGCCTGAACTTCTGGCCAAGAAGCAACAATGATATCCTCACCTGCTCCTCTTTCGCGCAACAAATGCCACAATTCCTCTGCAATAAACGGTGTAAATGGCTGAAGTAATTTCAATAAGTTCTCGAAGAAATCTTTTGTCGTATTCAAGGTCTTCGCATCAATTGGATGTTGGTACCCTGGCTTGATCATCTCCAAGTACCAAGAACAGAAATCGTCCCAAACCAACTTGTAAATCGCCATTAACGCCTCTGAAATCTTGAACTTATCAAACAATTCATTGATGTTGGCTAATTCCTGATTGAAACGTGACTCAAACCACTCGATCGCTTTTACAGATGAAGCTGGTTGAGGTAAATCTTCTTGTACCGACCATGAATCTACCAAACGGAAAGCATTCCAAATCTTGTTCGAGAAGTTACGCCCTTGCTCACATTGAGAACTATCAAATGGCAAGTCATTTCCAGCTGGAGAAGAAATCAAAATTCCCATTCTCACTCCGTCTGCACCATATTTATTGATCAACTCAATTGGATCTGGCGAGTTACCGAGTGACTTAGACATTTTACGTCCCAATTTATCACGAACGATTCCCGTGTAATAAACATTCTTGAATGGTAATTCATCCATGTATTCATATCCAGCAATGATCATACGGGCCACCCAGAAGAACATAATCTCCGGAGCCGTAACTAAGTCGTTGGTTGGATAGTAATATTTAATCTCTTCATTTTCTGGATCAGTCAACCCGTTGAAAACAGATATTGGCCATAACCAGCTTGAGAACCAAGTATCCAATACATCTTCATCTTGACGTAGTTCTCCAGCATTGATTGTCTTTCCTGTTTTTTCAGATGCCAATTTAATTGCCTCTTCCTCCGTTTTCGCAACAACGTACTCTTCAGAACCAGTTCCAAAGTACCAAGCTGGAATACGATGTCCCCACCAAAGTTGACGAGAAATACACCAATCCTTGATATTCTCCATCCAGTGACGGTAAGTATTCTTGAACTTCTCTGGGTGGAAAGCAATGTTTCCGTTCATCACATTCTCTAAAGCAGGCTCAGACAATTCTTTCATGTCTACAAACCACTGAAGCGACAATTTTGGCTCGATAACCGCAGTTGTACGCTCAGAGTAACCCACTTTATTAATGTGATCTTCCGTTTTTACTAAATATCCTTTGTCGTAAAGCTCTTTTTCGATTGCCTTACGTACTTCAAAACGATCCATTCCGTTGTAATGCAAACCATTTTCATTCAACGTTCCGTTATCGTTCAAAATATCGATTGTTTCTAGGTCGTGTTTCTTTCCTAGATCGTAGTCATTTGTATCGTGAGCTGGCGTTACTTTCAAACATCCCGTTCCGAATTCCATATCTACGTATTCATCCCAAATAATTGGAATTGTACGATTCGCGATAGGAACAATAGCTTGTTTACCTTTCAAGTGTTGGTAACGCTCATCATTTGGATTGATACAGATCGCTGAATCACCCAAAATAGTTTCTGGACGTGTAGTTGCAATTACTAACCACTCGTCGTCAGATCCTGCAATTTTGTAGCGAACGTGGAATAATTTCGAGTTCACTTCTTTGTACAATACTTCCTCATCCGAAAGAGCTGTCAACGCCTCTGGGTCCCAGTTCACCATGCGCAATCCACGGTAAATTTTTCCTTTTTGATATAAATCAATGAACACGTCAATTACCGACTCTGAATACTCAGGGTCCATTGTAAAGCTCGTGCGATCCCAGTCACAAGAAGCTCCTAACTTCTTCAACTGCTCAAGAATAATTCCTCCGTGCTTGTCCTTCCATTCGAAAGCATGCTTCAAGAACTCATCGCGTGATAAATCCGACTTCTTAATTCCTTCTGCACGTAGTTTCTGAACAACTTTTGCCTCCGTAGCAATAGATGCATGATCAGTACCCGGCACCCAACATGCATTTTTTCCTTGCATGCGCGCACGACGAACTAAAACATCTTGAATTGTGTTATTCAACATGTGCCCCATGTGCAAGACACCTGTAACGTTTGGCGGTGGAATGACGACAGTATAAGCTTCTCTTTCGTCTGGTTCAGAATGAAAATATCCTTTCTCCATCCAATGCTTGTACCATTTTTCCTCTGCCTGTTGCGGTGAATATGTCTTTGGGGTCTCCATGTATAAAATTTATTTGCCGCAAAATTAGTAAATCCGTGGAACAATCGTGGCTTCAACGGAAAGCATTATTTTTGAAAAAAAATCTCTATGCGTTATACATTCATTTTATCGATTGCATTTAGTCTACTTTTTCTTCAATCATGCATGAAGGGAGAAGCAGTTGACACCATCATCCACAACGCGAAAGTCCACACAATGGATGAAATGAACACGGTTTTCGAGGCCGTTGCGATTAAAGATGGAAAAATTGTTGAAGTGGGCGCAGAACGTCAAATCATGAATCGTTACAGTGCGGAAGAGTACATCGATGCAGAAATGAAAGATGTTTATCCTGGATTTACGGATGCACACGGTCACATTTTGTCTTATGCGAAGGGGAAATTAGGTGTCGACCTTTTTGGGTGTAAATCATACGACGAATTGATCATCAGAATTGAAAAATATCAAGGAAAGTATAAACGAAAATTTATCGTTGGAGCTGGATGGGATCAATCGCTTTGGGGTGAAGCCGACTTACCAGACAATAAGTTATTAAGCGAAAAATTTCCAGATATTCCGGTTTGTCTCTTCCGAATTGACGGTCATGCAGTTTTGGTCAACGATTATCTTTTAGAAAAATCAGATGTAATCAACAAAGTAGATAACGATCCACGACTAAACAAAGGTGGATATTACGCACTCGATTTTTTAGAAGGAGAATTTACTCCGGTAACTAGTCAAGGTGGTGGACTTTTAATGCCAGAACCATCTGGTGTTTTGGTCGACAATGCCATGAACCCTGTTTTGGAAATGATACCTGATTATCCAGAAAATGAAATGCGCGAGGCTATTTTAGAAATTCAATCCGAGTTATTAGCGTACGGAATAACTGGTGTACACGAAGCTGGAATGCAGCAAGACGAAGTTCAGTTGTTCGATCGAATGGTTAATTCAGGTGAATTAAAGTTGAATATTTACGGAATGCTACTTCCTACGGAAGAGAATTTTGACTTTGCAAGAAAACAGGGAATTTACCGAAATAACAATTTCTTGATTCGAAGCTTTAAAGTCTTCGGAGATGGAGCTTTGGGAAGTAGAGGTGCATTTTTAAAACATGCTTACGCTGACCACCAAGGACATCATGGTTATTTAGTCACACAAATAGACGAAATACAAAAGGTCGCTGAAATTGCCGAGGAAGTCGATTATCAAATGAATGTTCACGCAATTGGTGACTCAACGAATCGACTTATGCTTGAATTGTACCAAGATATTTTCTCCGTTAAGCCAGATCACCGCTGGAGAATTGAACACGCTCAGGTAGTCGACCCGAATGATTTTCATCTTTTTGCAGAAGCTGGCGTTTTCCCGAGTATTCAACCAACACATGCTGTGACAGATCAACGCTGGGCAGAGGATCGTTTAGGGAAAGAAAACATGAAAGGAGCGTACGCTTACAATTCACTACTGCAACAATTTGGTATGGTAGCCATTGGAACTGATTTCCCAGTAGAATATCCAGACCCATTTAGAACAATTCACGCTGCGATTAACCGAAAGAACACCGAAAATCAACCAAAAGGAGGATTTCTAGCAGAAGAACGAATTTCTTTACAAGACTGTTTAAATGGAATGACAAAGTGGGCTGCGATTGCCGCGTTTCAGGAAAATGAATTGGGAACAATTGAAAAAGGAAAAGATGCGACTTTGGTAATATTCGACAAGCCAGTTGAAGCCTACACATACTACCAACCGAATTTCGCTTACATCACGTTTATTCGAGGGAAAAAGGTTTATTCAGTTCAATAAAAAAAGGTTCATCCGCTAGGACAAACCCTTTTACAACAATCGCTATACTGCAAACCAGAAAAAAACAGTCCTAGCGAATAACAATATTTAGAATGACGGACAAGAAATCGTTCTGAACGTCATTGGTCTTGTCTTACAATTCAAACTAAATCCAAGTGAAACTTCATGCGATCCACCAGAAACACCATTATTTAATTTAGAAACAGTCACATCATAACTATAACCTAATTTAAACTTCGGTGTTTTAACCCCAAGAGTGAGGATGAATGCATCTCTATTTCTAAACCAAGCACCAGCTGTGAATGCACCATACTTAACATAAGTACCCAAATTCAATTGTTGAAATCCGTTTTGGTAAGTATAAATAATCGATGGCATGATCGTAGTTGCATTTGTGTACTGCGACTTTTTACCAAGGTCAATATTAGCAGACGTATGCACTGTAAAACGCATAGGTAATTTCGACTCACCAACAATCATTGACTCATTTGGTGTGTTTAAGTGGTTTGCAGCCACACCAATGTTAAACGTTTTATTGAAAACAACTGCACCTGCAGACGCATCAAAAAATCCTCTTGAACCACCTCTTGGAACATCACCCGTTTGGTAGATGAAACCTCTTCGTGGATCGATCATATCTCCAAATGTCAATTTATCCCAATCCAAGAACTTTTGCCAATAATTTGCTTTTACACCAAACAATGCCGTCCATTTTCTATTAATCGGTAAATGATATGAATAAATCAATCCTAATTGAGAAGAGTTAATTGTTTTTGCTTGAATATCATGCACTGCTAAGATTCCAATCCCTCCAGAAATATTCTTGAAATAATTGTCATATCCTGCTGCGTACGAAACATAGGAACCAGATAACGAAGGCCACTGATTTCTATAGTTCATAGAGAAGCGTGGGCATTGGTTTGTTCCTGCTAGGGCTGGATTTAAATAAATGGGATTAGAGTAAAACTGTGTAAACTCCAAATCCTGAGCGAATGAAGATCCTCCTGCTGCTATCGTAAGACAGATTCCTACTAACCACTTTTTCATACTCATAATTTTTTTGTTCATCGATTAAAACGATTTTGATTACCTACAATTCGTAGCGTTAATTGATGCGATAACGATTGTTTATTCGTCATTGCGCTTGTAGTATAGTCGGCATGATAACTCATGCTAAAGTGTTCAAACTTAACTCCAATCGATCCAGCTGGCTCCAGATTATTCGTTGCCGCTAAACCAAATTGCAACCAATTCCATTTGAAATTGGCACCTACCCATAGTTCAGATAGCTGATCGTTGTGTTGGTACACTGCGTATGGAGAAAGTCCCATTGTTTTTCTTTGATTCAACCAATCAGTACCAACAGAAGCAATAAAGGTGTTAGGAGCACGTCTTGGATCTTGAAGATCTTTCGTATAAATATTGTCTTTGTATCGGAACAAATTATCGACTTGAACTCCAGCGAAAAACCATTGAGTATTCACTAACAACCCAGCACCTAAATCCTTATACCAAAGATTTTTCCCAAGTGGAGTCGCTCCATTTTCAGAGTACAAAATATTGTTCCCTCTTTCCATTTCGATTGATTCAGCGCCGATCAACTTATCTGCATCAAGCTGCTTGTTACCCATTTTAAATCGTACAGAAGGCTCAACAGAAATACTATTGGAAACAGAAAATTTCGGAGAATACGTAAAGGCCGCCTGACTTTGTTGAAGACCACCATCATTGTAATAAGCATGATTTAATTGCAACGACCAACCACCTCTTACTTCATAAGCATATCCATCAATCGAAATTTGATTCATCAACTGTTGATTTTCTTCTCCTAACCATTGAACGCGAGATAGCGTTTGGAATCGAGTCGCCAACAACGTACCAGCAGAACTAAAATTGATATCGTTCGAAGTCATTCCAGGGATATGATAATTCGGATCTCTAGAGTTTTTCAATGCAATTGGATTATCCATCATGCGTTGAATCGATCTTCCAAATTTCTTCAGTCGGCTCTTCATCGAACTACTGTAATTCGATCCTCCACTATAAGTAGAACGAACAGAAGAAGATGTGTTTCTAACAAAAGAGTGATCCAGTCCCAAGTCGACCTCTCTGGCTGGTCGAGGTTTTATTGAGCTGTGAATAATATTATTCTCTGAACTTTTCAAGATAGAATTATTCACTTTGACTGATTCTGTATTATCTATTGCTTGACCCGAAGTCGCTCTATTATTAATTCGATAATTACTTGCAATAGAAGTATTAGATGTAACCAACTGATTTCCTGATTGTCCAGCGTTATTTATTGATTTAACTCTTAATGCATTGATCTTCTCAGCGTCACTTTCCAGCTTTCCGTATGCTATGGCCTTTCCTTGTGTTGAATACGCTTCATTCAATTCTCTAATTTGTTCAACTAGCGCTTTTTCACGCTGTAATAAATTGGATTTTTCAGCTTGTAAATTGCCCGGTTGATTTAGCTCCGTGTAATTCAAATAGGAATAAACCCCGAAAAGCATGAGGACAAATACCAATAAGGATGAGAAAATGTATACCCCTCCCACTCTTCTTTTACGCTGAACTTTTTCAATATCTGGATAAACTACAGGTCGAGCATCAACTTTAGAAAGCTCCCAAGCATCCTTCTCAATATCCAATTCAGGATGTTCAAGAATGAACAACTCTAATTGCTCGATCTGCTCAGGAGTTAAATTCCCCTCCGCTAGCTCAAACAACCACAAGTCAATATTTGAAAAAGAAGGCTTACTCATACTAGCTCCATCAATCCTTTTAACTGCTTTTTAATCTTCTTACGAGCTCTAAACAAATACACTTTCACTTGAGAGTCATTCAAATCAAGTATTTCGCCGATTTCCTTGTAGGAATACCCTTCCAAGTCTCTTAGAAGAATAATTGTCTTTTGTAGTGGAGGTAAAATTCCCACTGCTCGGTCTACAACTTGATTCGATTCAAAAGTATTTGTCGGAGCGCTCGCTTTTTCATAAGTTCCCATTTCATCGCTTAACTTTACTCTCCCTTTACGAACAGAAAAATTAATCATGGCATTGTGAGCTGTCGTAAACATCCAAGATTTCGCCTTCTCAGCATCAATCTTTTTACGATTTAACCACAATTTTTCCATCACATCTTGTACAATGTCTTTTGCATCCTCTTCATTTCGAAGAAAACGGATGGCATATCCGAATAAATTTCCGGAATGTTCACCAATGACGATATTGTATTCTTTGCGATTCATAATGCGAACTCAACAGTTAAAACAACTTTGAGCTACGATTTGTTACACTTTATAACACGAATAACAGCTTTTCGGTACTGAAAACAAAACCGATTTACCATCGGCGAGTTCGCATCGAACAAACTAACTTCCTTGGTGAATATTTTTTTGGAAGATTTTTCATACATTCGTAGGAGACCATTCGTTAAACCTACTTTAATATATGTTAGAAGAAAAAAGATTATTTGACGTTCCTCATTATCAGTTGAAGACTTACCCGAACGAAAAAATGTTTGTCACTAAGTCGAACGGTACTTGGAACCCTGTTTCAACGTCATCATTTTTGGATGAAGTAATGAAAGTTTCACGCGGGTTAATCTCGCATGGAGTGGAACCTGGAGACCGCGTTGGAATTATTTCAGGAACTCGTTATGAGTGGAACGTACTTGATATTGCAATTCAGCAAGCAGGAGGGATTGTAGTACCATTTTATCCAAATATTTCAGAGAAGGATTATCAGTACATTTTAAATGATGCTGGGATCAAACTTTGTGTAGTTGGTGGAGAAGAACTATTTGAGAAAATCACCAACGTGAAGCCAAACGTACCTACATTAGAGCATGTTTTCACGATGGAAGATGTTGCGGGAGCTAAGGATTGGCATGAATTACATGATTCTGCAGAGAAGACTCCAGAAGAAGAAGTGAAAAAACGTATGGATCAGATCAAACATGAAGATTTGGCTACGATTATTTATACTTCGGGGACCACTGGAAACCCAAAAGGAGTGATGTTATCGCACAAGAATATTCTATCAAATGTTTCTGCTTGTATTGATCCAATTCCTGCTGATCAATATTCAAGAGTATTAACTTTCTTGCCTGTTTGTCACGTTTATGAGCGCATGCTGCATTACTTGTATATGCATTTAGGATGTTCTGTTCATTTTGCTGAATCTTTAGAAACAATTGGAGACAACATCAAGGAAGTAAAACCACATGTATTCACAGCTGTGCCTCGATTGATTGAGAAAGTATTTGACAAAATCATGGCGCGTGGTGATGAGTTAACTGGAATCAAACGCAAATTATTCTTCTGGGCTGTTGAAGTTGGAGAACAATATGAATATGAAGGAAGATCTTTCTTCTATAATATGAAATTGAAGATTGCACAGAAATTAATCTTCTCAAAATGGCAAGAGGCTCTTGGAGGAAACATCAAAGCTATTGCTTCTGGTTCTGCTGCCTTACAACCTCGTTTAGCCCGAATTTTCTTAGCAGCTGACATTCCAATTTTGGAAGGTTATGGGTTAACCGAAACATCTCCTGTTTGTTCAGTAAACAACTTCAATACAGGAATTCGTGTTGGAACAGTAGGACCGTTAATTGAAGGTGTAAAAGTTAAAATCGCTGAAGACGGAGAAATCCTAGTTCAAGGACCGAACGTGATGATGGGTTACTACAAACTTCAAGAGAAAACAGATGAAGTGATTCAAAATGGATGGTTTCACACGGGGGATATTGGAGAATTTGTTGACGGGAAATATTTGAAGATTACCGATCGTAAAAAAGAAATTTTCAAAACATCTGGAGGGAAATATATTGTCCCACAAGCGATGGAAAACAAGTTCAAGGAGTCTCGTTTTATTGAACAAATCATGGTCGTTGGAGAGGGACAAAAATTCCCTTCTGCGTTGATTGTTCCAAGTTTCGAATTTGTGAAAGAATGGGCAAAACGTAAAAATGTCGACCTTGGTGATGGATCGAATAAATCCATTATTTCTAATCCTGCAGTTATAGAGAGAATTGAAAAAGAAGTCGAGTTCTTCAATAAAGGATTTGGAAACTGGGAGAAATTGAAACGTGTCCAACTGCTTGATAAAGAAATGTCAGTTGAAGGTGGAGAACTTACTCCAACATTGAAACTAAAACGTAAAGTAATTTTGGAATTGCACGCTGATAAGGTAGCGGCAATTTATGAAGACCTTAAGTAGGTTTTACCAAAGTAAATTTCATAACTACATGATGGAACTCGGGATACCGGGTTCCTTTTTCAAACTTGATTTTCATGACATAATTGCGGAGTTGAATCTTCGCTGAAGTGCGCTTTAAGTTTGTTTCAACCAATCGTGCACTTGTAACCACTCCTTCACGATTCACCGCCAACTCATACTTTGCCCAACCATCGACTGTTCCTTCTTGGACGTAGTCCACTTCAGAAATTAGCTTACGATTTTCATCGACTAAGGTCCCACTTAACATTTGTGAGAAAGAGTATTGTGCAATAAAGATTGCTGTAAAAAGTAGGATTGTTCGCATGGTTTAATTTTTCTGAAAAGTAATCAAATTTTGACTTGGAATACGAATTTGGGAGAAATCGAAGAGAATGATTGTCTAAATAACTCGCGTTAAGGACAGCAACGAGTTACCGTGTAACGTGGATGGCCTGACCTGAAAGGGAACGCCCAAAACTTAAGCAATTCGCCCCCAATTCGGACGAGATTTTAGTAAATCAGACAATTTAGAACGGATTCCTTTGTGCTTTGGCAACTCAATTGTTGGATCTTCAGAAAGCACTTTTTTAGCGGCATCTCGTGTTAACGAAACCAACGGCGCATCCTTTGAAATGTCAGCAATTTTCAGGTCGAGAAGTCCACTTTGCTGAGTCCCCAACAAGTCGCCAGGACCGCGCAATTGTAGATCAACTTCTGCAATCTCGAAACCGTCATTCGTACGTACCATCGTCTGAATACGCTTTTTTGTATCGTCTGAGAGTTTCTGTCCCGTCATCAAAATACAGTAAGATTTCTCCGCACCACGACCTACCCGTCCTCTCAACTGATGGAGCTGTGACAATCCAAAACGCTCAGAACTTTCGATAATCATCACCGAAGCATTTGGAACATTTACTCCCACTTCAATAACCGTAGTCGCGACCATAATTTGAGTTTCACCACGCGCAAAGCGATTCATTTCGAACTCTTTGTCCTCTGGCTTCATTTTCCCATGAACGATACTCACGCGATAATTTGGTAAGGGGAAAGCGCGTGTTATTGCTTCGTAACCCGACAT
Organism: Henriciella pelagia; assembly: GCA_964219255.1. Classification (GTDB taxonomy): domain Bacteria; phylum Bacteroidota; class Bacteroidia; order Flavobacteriales_D; family Crocinitomicaceae; genus UBA4466. Next base: position 172,418 of record CAXPPC010000006.1, on the reverse strand, counting down.
TAAATTATTGTAATCGAGCGACTCTGATTCTTGGATTAATGGGTAGACAATATAGACCTGTCGACCTTTGGCGATTTCCTCCTTCATAAATCCGAAAACACGCAAACGACTTTCTTCGAAGCGGTGAATGGTTGTAATCGGCTTTCGACCTGGAGGTAATTCATCTATTGTTGAAACATCTAAATCACCATAAAACGTCATTGCAAGTGTTCGTGGAATAGGAGTAGCGGTCATAATCAACACGTGCGGCGGAATGGTGTTTTTCTTCCACATTCTTGCACGTTGCGCAACACCAAATCTGTGCTGTTCATCAATAACGACTATTCCTAAATTGTGAAATTGCACTTCATCTTCGAGTAAAGCATGCGTTCCGATCAATAAATGAATGGATCCGTCTCTCAATCCTTCATGAATGGGAATTCGATCTTTTTTCTTTGTCGAACCCGTTAACAGCTCCACGCGAATATTCATTTCGCCAAGCATTTTTTGGAGCGACTCGAAATGTTGAATGGCTAGGATTTCAGTCGGTGCCATTAATGCAGCCTGATAACCATTTCCAATTCCAAGAAGCATCGTTAGAAGGGCCACCAATGTTTTTCCGGAACCTACATCACCCTGCAGCAAACGATTCATGTGAAATCCTGATTTCAGGTCGCTTCGAATCTCCTTCACTACCCTTTTTTGTGCATTTGTCAATTCGAATGGCAGGTGATTCGCATAAAAATCGTTGAAAGCATCTCCTACTTCATTGAGAACAAAACCTTTGGACTTCTGCATGGTGATTTGCTTACGCACTAGTAATTCCATTTGTAAGAAGAACAGCTCTTCGAATTTCAATCGAAACTGAGCTTGTCGCGCTTCGTTTTCATTTCCCGGAACATGCACCCATTTGAGAGCTTGTTTTTTGGAAATCAATCTGTGTTCACTCAACATTTCCGGAGGCAATACCTCATCCACCGGCTGATTAAACTCCAGTAATAAGGTTCGAATCAACTTTTCTATTCCTTTAGAATGGAGTCCTTTGCTCGTAAGTTTCTCCGTACTCGAATAAATCGGTTGAAATCCTGTGGACTTTACTTTCGAAGCTTCAGTAATTTCTGGATGAGGAATATTCCATGTGTTCTTGAACATTTTAGGTCGACCGTAAACAACCACATCTTTATTGATTGGCAATGAATCCTTGACCCACTTAATTCCTTTAAACCACACGAGATCAATCACACCTGAATCATCTTGAAACTTTGCTGTCAGTCGTTTATTTCTCCCCATTCCCGACTCGATCATTCCAACGATTTGTCCTTTCAACTGAACAGCTCCATTTACATTAAACAAATCACCAATTCGATGATATTGAGAGCGATCAACGTACCGAAACGGATAATATTCAAGTAAATCTTGAAATGAATGGATACCAATTTCTTTCTTCAGCAATTCAGCTCGCTGAGGACCAACACCTTTGAGGTATTCGATGGGTGTGATCAAGAAATTGTTCATGTGTTAAAAATAAAAAATCCCGCTCCATTTAATAGAACGGGATACAATTATCTGGTGTGAAAATTATTTTTTCGACTTGAATTCTTTGAGACCGTCGTCTAACCACTTTTTAAAATCTGCTGGGTTAGAGTGATTTTGGTAATCTGCAGAACCATTTGACAGATCTTCACCATCAGGTGTTTGCATAACATAGTATGGTTGTGCCGCGATATTGTATTCATTAATTTGTTTAATCATCCACTTATCACCAACTGTTACCATGTCTCGCGTACGTCCTCCAACTTTAACATTTTCCCTTTGTTCTTCTTCAGGGAGCTCAGTTCTTTCGTCAACATACAATGAAACTATGACTACATCATCGCGGAGTGATTCGAACACTCCATCTTCCACCCAAACACCTTCCTCCATCTTACGACAGTTCACGCAGTTCCATCCAGTGAAATCAACGAACAAAGGTTTATTCACTTCCTTAGCATATGCTAAAGCTTTATCGTAATCATGGAAGACATTTAGTCCACGAGTGGTTGCCAAATGAGTTCCTTCCGGTCCGTGCGCTACTTCAACAGCTTCTCCACCACTACCACCGAAACCTCTTGGTGACTCAGAATAATGACTTGGTGGTGGGAAAGCATTAATCAGTTTCAATGGCGCCCCCCATAGTCCTGGAATCATGTAAACTGTAAATGCCAAAATGAAAGTGGCCAATAAAGTTCTCCCTACGGATAATCGTTCTATAGGACTATCATGAGGTAGTGTCAACTTGCCAAACAGATACATTGCTAACGCACCAAAAACAGCAATCCAAATGGCTAAGAACACCTCTCTTTCCAAGAAATGTGATTGCCATGCTAAATCAGCATTTGACAAGAACTTGAAAGCTAATGCTAATTCTAAAAATCCTAATACAACCTTTACAGTGTTCAACCATCCTCCAGACTGAGGGAGTGAATTTAACCAACCTGGAAAAGCAGCAAATAATGCAAAAGGGAGTGCTAATGCTAGCGAGAAACCAAACATTCCAATAATTGGAGTCATTCCACCAGATTCAGCAGCTTTTACCAACAAAGTCCCAACGATTGGACCTGTACAAGAGAATGAAACCAACGCAAGAACAAGCGCCATGAAGAAAATTCCAACAAGACCACCTTTATCCGCTTTGCTATCTGCCTTGTTCACCCAAGAGCTAGGCATTCTAATTTCAAAAGCTCCCATAAAGGATATCGCGAAAACAATTAAAAGCGCAAAGAAAACAAGATTAAACCAAGGGTTAGTAGACATCTCATTGAGCACTTCTGCCCCAAAGATTGCCGTTACCACTGTTCCTAGTAGGATGTAAATCACAATAATTGATACTGCATATAGAATAGCATTCTTTATGCCCTTCGCCTTAGTTTTACTTTGTTTTGTAAAAAAGCTTACCGTCATTGGGATCATTGGGAATACACATGGTGTCAACAAAGCCGCAAGTCCACTCGCAAAAGAAAGCGCAAAAATTGCCCATGTTGACATGTTATCTGTATCAGTTGGATCAGCAACTTCCTCAACTTTATCTGTAACCTCCACTTCTGCTTTTTCAATTGCCCAATCTGGAGTATCTACTTTAAATTGAGCCGCTAAGTCAGCAGCCATTCTTTTCACCTCATCGTTGTTCTCCTGATCAGCATAATTAGACTCAATCAATGCGATAGCATCAGAATAATCCTTCTCTGTTTCAACGAGTTCAAGGAGTGTAACGATATTATTCTCTGCTGGCTTTGCTTGGATCGCAAATGACACTCCAACAGAAAGCAGCATTACTGCTAATAATCCAAAAATCTTACTTTTCATAGCTTCCTCCTAGTTCTAAATATTTCTTGTAGAATGCCGTGCTATTACCTTCAGGTACCATCACCCACTCTTCTTTAAATTTCACATATGTATTTCCTTCGCTATCAGTCGCCTCGTCACCCTTAACTTCAGTAAGTTCTACTTCATCTGTCACAGGCTCTTCAATTGTTGTTCCACAACCTTTCACCTTCACTTCAAAGTCTACTGAATGAGGAGGTAGACAATGTGAATCGTCACACGTTTGGAACGTGAATGTTCCTTTCAACACAAAATCTTTTTCAGAAGAAATTTTAATCTTTCTTTTGATTTTAATCTTACCTGAATGATAGTAAAGATCTTCGTCCGCTAATTCATCGTGCTCAAATGTTGGTTTTGGCTCGATAACACCACCGACTGTTTTGTAATTAGTAGACTTTTCTATATTCAGCTCAGTAGGTAATAAAAAAGTACCTTCAGGTAATTTTGCAGCATAAATATGCCAATGGTCTACTATTGAAATATTAGCCACGATATAAGCATCACAACCATCTTGCTCTACTGTAAATTTCCAACTCACTTTATCTTCTGGAAGCTCCAGTTGAGCATTTACTCTATTTCCCACAAATAATATTGCTAACAAGAGCAACAGTCCTCCTCTTCTCATCTTATCTCTCATTGTTCGTTAATTGAAATTGTAAATTCTTGGTCCACCGGCGGCAAACACATCGTGTCATTACAAACCATGTAAGTTACAAAACCTCTAATTTGTTTATTGTTTTCTAGTTTGATTTTTTGAGTAAAAGTCACTTCATGCTCGAAGTATGCCACTTCACTGTCAAAATTTGGATCAAATGATGTAATTGGTTTGGGCTCTTTCACGTCACCAATAATTTTCACACCATCGGACTCTTCGAAAACAAACTCAGTTGGAACCGGACCTGCATATTCATCGACTTTTTGACTGTACAAGTGCCAGCCTTCGTCTATTTTCGCGGAAGCAATGAAAATTTCTTTCGTTTCATCATAGTGAAACGACCAATCCACAACCTCCTGAGAATGAACCTCAAACGATTGAGAAAGAATAAAAATTAAGAAAATAAGTCGAAACATCCTTGTATTTTGATCTCTCAAATTTACAAAGAAGACATTGAAATATTGGACGGGAAATAAAAATATCCTTGTAATCCCAACGGACTAAATTTACATTTTGATCTCAACAATATGGTCGATTGGAAGCCACACACCTCCTTTGAGACAAATGTACTTACCTCCACTTGCCCAAATCGTTGTATCTACTCGCTTTAAACCATCGTTATCGGTAAATAAAATGGATACTTTTGAATGGTATGCATTTCCCAAGCGGGTTGCTTTTTCAATCTGTTTCAACAATTCTGGATGTTGTTTTACAACAGGAATTCTATCGAAAGACATAGAAGCTATTTGCTCCTTTTCTACGAGTTCAGGTTTTAAAATTGCTTGCATAGGATGTGTTTTAAGAACTCAGAAATTAGGGAATTCTAATAACATTTCCAAATAAACAATTATCTAACTAACTGACTTAATTGATTTAGCGCTTCAAAACAGGCTCAAAAGGTACACGAGCTTGGGCTGTTACAGATTGGTCCGTAAATAAACCGGCTTCGTACATGTATTTACCTGTAATGGCAATCATTGCAGCATTATCTGTACAGTACTCAAAACGCGGAATGAAGACTTTCCAGCCTCTTTCCTGACCCAATTCTTGCAATCGACTTCTCAAACCACTATTTGCAGAAACACCACCAGCGACGGCAATTTGATTTATCTTAAGTTGCTTGGAAGCCTTAATTAATTTCTTCATGAGAATATCAATTATTGCTTTCTGAACAGCAGCACAGAGATCCGATTTATTTTCCTCTACAAAGTTAGGATTCAACTTCACTTGCTTTTGAATAAAGTACAGCACTGAAGTCTTCAAACCACTAAAACTGTAGTTCAAATCAGGCACATTGGGCTTGCTAAACTCAAATTTATTTGGATCTCCTTCTTTTGCCCATTTATCTACTAGTGGTCCTCCAGGATATGGGAATCCTAACATTTTGGCAATTTTATCAAAAGCTTCTCCCGCGGCATCATCAATTGTAGAGCCAATGATTTCCATATCCAAATGACTTTTGATCAACACTATCTGTGTGTGCCCACCAGAAACTGTTAAGCATAAAAAAGGAAATTCAGGCTTGTCCTTACCCTCGTCATCAATGAAGTGTGCCAAAACGTGACCATACATGTGATTCACGTCAATCAACGGAATACCAAGAGACATTGAAAGTGACTTAGCAAAAGATGTCCCTACGACAAGCGACCCCAACAATCCTGGACCTTTCGTAAAAGCAATTGCATCAATTTCTTCTTTGCTAATTCCAGCTTTTTCGATAGCTTGCGCAACAACTGGCACTATATTTTGCATGTGAGCACGACTTGCAAGCTCTGGAACTACACCACCATACGATTTATGAACAGCTTGACCGGCAATCAAATTTGAAAGAATGGTTTCATTTTTGAGGATTGCTGCTGATGTATCGTCACAAGACGATTCAATACCAAGAATTATAGTCTCTTTTTGAGGCACAATGCGTAATATTGTATTAAGAATGGCAAAATTACTGAAAATAATAGGACGATCAATCGGGATTCTTCTCGAATGGATTCTCATTTTCGTAATTCTATTGGCTTTTGCAATTAGAACAGCGCCCGTTCAAACCTATATTGCTCAGAAAGCGACAAACTACCTATCAAAAGAACTAGGCACGACAGTTAAAGTTGATGGAATATCTATCACTTTCTTTGATGAGCTGGCTGTGGATGGTGTTTTAATTTTAGATCAACAGAATGACACATTAATTGCTGCCAAAACGATCTTTGCTTCCATAACCGAACTGAATATTAATAAAAATCACTTTAAACTAGATGAAGTAACCCTTGTTGAAGGCTATGCTCACATCAAAAAGGATCAAGAAGGAGAGATCAACCTGCAATTCATTAAAGACTACTTTAAATCTGATTCAAAAAAACAGAATGCGAAATCAATGTTTCTCGACATCTCTAAAGTCAAATTGGAGAATTGCAAATTTAGGTACGACGATAACAGACAGGAAGCCATTGAAAAAGGTGTCGACTATTTTCACCTAGGAGTACACTCTGTTAATGGAAATTTAGAAAACATTTCGATTGTTGATGATCACATTAAAGCAGATATTTTATCCTTCAATTTGATAGGAAATTCTGGTTTCCATCTCAAGAACTTAACGGCAAAAGCTGACGTTTCAGGAAAAGGAGTATTCTTATCAGAATTGAATATTGAATCCGATAAAACAAAAATTTCTGCACCAAAGTTTAATCTAGTTACGAATCATTACGATGACTTCAATCACTTCGTTGATAGCGTAAAATTTGATGCACAAATTGCTCAGAGCTCTGTCTCTCTCGAAGATGTTGCTTTATTCGGTCATGCACTTGATGGAATGAACGACATTGTTGAGTTAAAAGTGAATGTTTCAAAAACAATCAACAATCTCGCATTAAAAGATTTAGACTTAAGGTTTGGACAGAAATCGGTTGTTCAGGGTAACTTGAACTTACCAGAGTTTAGCGATATAGAAAATGCCATTTTCTTTGAAAGAATTAAGTATGCTTATATCGATATTGACGAACTGGAAGCGTTGAGAATGCCCAACAGCATGAGTTCACCATATCTTAAATTTGATGCGCAGGTCAATCGCTTGGAATTTTTTGAAGCAAAAGACATTCGACTGGATGGCTATTATTCGAATTTTGTTCTAGCTTCTGATATTGTGAACACGCAACTTGGAGCAGTTCGTTTGAACAATGGTATCATGTTCACCCCAAATTCTGAAACAGGCTCCCTGTACTTTCAGCGTTCTGAGAATAGTACGTATGATGTAAAAGTTGAAAATTTTGATCTTGGCGGATTCCTAGCAAACAATTCACTCGGAACGGTCGATGGAATATTCTTCTTAACTGGAGAAGCAAAAAGTACAACAGATATTCGCTTTACAAATATTGAAGGGGACTTGAATCACTTCGACTTCATGGGGTATGCTTATGAGAATATCAATATTGCCGATGGAACATTCGAAGATGGAATTTTTGATGCTAAAATTGACATCAAGGACGATGCACTCGACCTAGCTTATGATGGTTATATCGATTTAAACGGCGACCAGCAAATGAAGTTTACCGTTAACGTAGAAAAAGCGCTTCTCGAACGTATGGGGTTCACAACCGAAAATAGTAACCTTCACTCTTCATTCGAAGTCGACATTATTGGAACAGATCCAAATAATTACAAAGGAACAATCGTAATGAACGGTTTTGTATACAGCGAAAACGGGAAGGAATTCAATGTTCCACAGATCGTTTTAGACGTACAACGAAATCCGAAAGAGGACATTTTCAAAGTAAAAAGTACAATTGCTGATGCGACCATTATTGGTAAGATTAATTTTGATTATCTGTGGTATGACATCTCTAACCAAATGAGTCGAATTTTCCCAGCTTTGTTCAAAAAGGATGTTGCAGACAATAGAAAAGAGAATAAAGATCACTTCACCTTTAATGCTGAAATCAAAAAAATCAACCCATTCTTGGCAATTTTCGCACCGGATTTAACCATTTCAAATGGAACAAAAATCGACGGTCATTATTTCGGGGAATCTTCGAACTTTATTTTGAATCTTAGTTCTGATACTATCATCTACGACGGAATGCGATTTAACGATGTCGCTCTACATCAAATTTTGGATTCGAATAGCCTGGTAGCAACTTATCATGTCAATCGATTCGACTACAATGATTCTTTAAGTTTCAACGACCTTTACTTCAAATCTTCTGGAGGAAATAACAATCTAGACTCAGAATTTACTTGGGATCAAAACACACCGGATGCATCAGCAATTCGATGGGAGACAAATGTGAAAGATATCAATCATTACGAATTTGAAATTGAACCCTCTTACTTTAGTATCAATCAAAACCGATGGGAGATTTCAAATTCTTCAAAAATTCAATTTGAATCCGATACGGTCCGTGTTGCAGACTTTAACTTGGAGCGCCATAATCAGACGATTGCTATTAATGGACAATTCTCTGAAAATGATAAAGACCATCTCCGCTTTGAAATGAATGAAATCGAGTTAAGTGAATTAGCGTTCTTACTCACTGATGAATTTACAATGGTCGGACAGCTCAATGCTTGGGGCTATATTTCAAATCCAACTAAAAACTTTAAATATGTTGCGGATGCGAACCTAATGGATTTCGCTATAAATGAGAATGAAATAGGGAATATTTTCGTTCAATCTGATTGGGACAAGAAAACCGAAAGCATCAACGTAAATGGTGACTTAATGTATCGTGGGGTTCGAACATTCGATTTCGTTGGTAACTATGCAATGGCTAAGGATAACGAAAATCTTGACTTCAAATTGATCTTTGATCAAACAGATATACGTTTTACAAATGCCTTCCTAGATCCCGACGTTGTTTCTGAAATCAGAGGTTTCTTGAACGGTGCCATCACATTAAAAGGATCACCAAGTTCACCTGAAATGGATGGTGTTGTCAACTTAAATGCAGCAAGTGCAAACATCGGAATTCTTGGTGCACACTTCGGCCTTGACGGTCCAATTGAAATTGATAAGTATGGATTCTATATTAACAGTATTCCTGTTTTCGACGAAGAAGGCAATGCTGGCTCTCTAATCGGATCGGTTTATCATGACAATTTCTCTGATTTCAACTTCGACTTAATGTTCGATCTAGAAGATGACGCTGTTAATCGCGATCCTATTCAGCCTTGGAAAGCGCTTCCTCTAGAAAAATTCTTGGTGATGAATTCTACTTATTCTCCCGATGAAGTGTATTATGGTAAAGCGTACGTAAATGGAACGGCTAACATTTTCGGTTATTCGGATAATTTAGAAATCACAGTAGATGTTACAACGCAGAAAGGAACAAAAGTAAACTTCCCAATGTACGGAGTTGGTGAAATTGATGAAGAAGATAGTTTCATCGATTTTGTAAGTAAAGATAGTTCTGTAATCACAGATGAGCCTAAAATTGATTTCCTTGGTGTTGATCTTGATTTGAATATGCATGTCACACAAGACGCCGAAATGAAGATTATCTTCAATGAAGAATTAGGAGATATCATTACAGCAAATGGTAATGGAGATATTACTGTGCGCGTCGATAACCTTGGTGATATCACTATGGATGGCGTTTATACGGTAAATAATGGAGTGTACGACTTCGCTATGGGACCTGTGAAGCAAAAATTCTATATCGAAAAAGGAGGAAATATCGCGTGGACAGGAGATCCATACAATGCCAACCTTGCGCTAAAAACTTATCATAAAGTAAATGCAAATATTGCCGAATTAAGTCCAGATCAATTTGGTGGGGCAAACGGAGCACATGACGAAGTACTTTGTTATTTGAATCTCGATCAAACGCTCTTATCTCCAGCCATTGAATTCGACATTAAAGCACCAAAAGCTAACGAACAAGGTCAGTCTTTGATCAACCGCATTAAAAGCGATCAAGATGAATTGAATCGCCAGTTCTTCTCACTGATGTTATGGAAAAAGTTCCAACCTCTTCAAGGACAAACTTCCGCAAGTGGAAATGCAGCTGTTGATTTAGTAGCCAATCAAATTAACTCGCTCTTATCTAAGGTTTCAAGTGACTATAAAATGAATGTTAACCTGGATAGCGACGACCTTACAGGAGATAATACATACGAATTTGGAGTCTCAAAGGGATTCTTAGATGATCGACTTATATTATCTGGTAGCTTTGGAGTGGAGAATCAAAAAACGGAGGAAAATAGTCAAAGTTCAATTATTGGTGATTTAAATCTCGAATATCTATTGAACGAAAGTGGTACATTCCGAGTTGATATCTTTAATGAATCGAATGATAAAACCATTATTCAAGATCAGCAGCAAGGTCACTTCACCCAAGGAGTCGGTGTGCACTATCAAGAGGACTTTAACACTGTGCAAGATTTCAAAGCAGTTCAGGTCTTTTTAGATATCTTCAGAAAAAAAGAAAATAAACGCTACCCCATCAAACGAAAGAAAAAACAAACTCCAGTTCCAAAGGATGGGTCTTATTTATTGTTGCCAAAAGAGGCAATTGAGAACGAATTCTAGTTATTTTTCTTTCAATATTGTTTAAATTCGTACGCTGTTCATCAATGGATTAAAATAACTTCTATGAAAAAAGTACTAATTGCCAATCGTGGAGAAATTGCTCGTCGTGTAATTCGCACCCTTAAGTTAATGGGAATCAAAAGTGTAGCTATTTACTCTGATGCGGATAGATTTGCACCACACGTGCTTGAAGCTGACGAAGCAGTTTATGTTGGGGCTAGTCCTTCTTCTGAAAGTTACTTGAAACAAGATGTTATTTTAGAACATTGTAAGAATCTCGGAGTTGATGGAATTCACCCAGGATACGGATTTTTATCTGAAAATGCAGAATTTGCTCGAAAAGTAACAGCTGCTGGTATTACCTTCATCGGACCTTCTCCTGAAGCCATGGAAGTGATGGGAGATAAATTGACTGCGAAGCAAGCTGTAAAAGAATACAATGTTCCGTTGGTTCCTGGTATTGATAAAGCGATTTCTGATGTTACTGAGGCAAAAGCCATCGCTAATGAGATTGGTTACCCAGTATTGATCAAAGCCTCTGCCGGAGGTGGTGGAAAAGGAATGCGATTGGTTGAAAAACCAGAGGAGTTAGAAGAACAAATGAGAATGGCTCAAAACGAAGCGCGTTCTTCTTTTGGTGATGATGCTTGTTTCATCGAGAAATTTGTTCTAAAACCACGCCACATCGAGATTCAAGTTTTTGCTGATCGTGCTGGAAATACAGTTTACTTATTTGAACGTGAGTGTTCAATTCAACGCCGTCACCAAAAAGTAGTTGAGGAAGCGCCATCTGCCTTATTGACTCCGGAACTTCGAAAAGAAATGGGAGAAGCAGCAGTGAACGTTTGTAAAGCATGTAACTACGAAGGTGCTGGAACAGTTGAGTTCTTGGTGGATGCCAATAACAAGTTCTACTTCTTAGAAATGAATACACGTCTACAAGTTGAGCATCCGGTTACTGAAGAAATTACTGGTCTTGACCTTGTTGAATGGCAAATCCGTGTTGCGAGAGGAGAAAATCTTCCAAAAACACAAGATGAATTGAAAATCAACGGTCACGCTATTGAAGTACGTGTATACGCTGAAGATACGTTGAATGGCTTTACTCCAGATATTGGTAAACTAGATCGTTATAGAATTCCTTCTGGTAGATCTGTACGTGTGGATGACGCTTTCGAAGAAGGTATGGAAATCCCAATTTATTACGATCCAATGATCGCTAAACTTGTAGTCTGGGGAGAAAATCGCGATCAAGCCATCAGAAGAACAATCAAAGCAATTGATGAATATCAAATTTCTGGACTTAAAACGACACTCGACTTTGGTAAATACGTACTGAAACACGAAGCATTTACAAGTGGGGATTTCGATACAAATTTCGTGAAACATTACTTCCAGGATCCAACGATCATGCACGAAGCAATGGAAGAAGAAGCTGATGCTTTGGCACACGGAATTGATCAAATCTGGAAAGATATCAAAGATCGAAATGAGAAGGAATTTGCTTCAAGAGAAATGAACAGCACTTGGAGAGTTTCACGTAGCCTTTAATTTGTTGTTGCGGTATTATGCTATTAAATTGACCGCATGAACATAAGTTTCGTATTTCTAGCACTTGCACTTCTTGCCGAAATTATCGGTACAATTGGTGGATTTGGATCTTCTGTGTTCTTTGTTCCCATCGGAAATTTTTATTTCGATTTACACTCGGTTTTAGGAATTACCGCAGTCTTTCACTTAGCATCGAATCTCTCAAAAATTGTAATGTTTCGATCTGGGGTGGACAAAAAAATGCTGATTTACATTGGTGTTCCTTCTGTTCTGTTTGTGATAATCGGTGGACTTTTATCCAAATACATTCCAACTTTTTCACTCGAAATTGTTTTGGGTATTTTCCTTGTCGCACTTAGCCTACTCTTTCTTATCAAAAGAAATTTGGTGGTCTCTCCTTCTAAGAAAAACTCAATTATTGGAGGAAGTGTCTCTGGGTTTTCAGCTGGACTTTTGGGAACAGGTGGTGCCATTCGAGGGCTAACCATGGCCGCTTTTAATCTCGAAAAAAGTGTCTTTATCGCCACTTCTGCTGCTATCGACATGATGATCGACTTATCGAGAACTGTAGTCTATTATCAAAATGGTTATATCCATAAACACGATATGATTTATATTCCATTTTTATTCGTTATCGCTATTATTGGTACTTATGTTGGAAAGAGAATTCTGAATTATATTCCACAATCGAGATTCAAACAATTATCGCTGTTTTTCATTTTAGGAATCGGTTTGATTACAATAATTAATGTAATTTGGAACAACTAAATATTCCATTTTATGAATTCAGAAGTAGATGCATTTTTAGAGCGCGCTAAGAATTGGAAGTCCGAAATGACTTACTTACGTAAAATTGCTCTCGACTGTGGTTTAACGGAAGAGTTGAAATGGCGCCAACCTTGTTACACATACAATGGAAAGAACATCATAATTATTGGTGCTTTTAAAGAATTCTGCGTCTATAGTTTTTTCAAAGGAGCGCTTCTTCAGGATAAAGAAAAATTGTTAGCTAAACAAGGCGAAAATGTTCAATCTGCACGAGTATTTCAAATTACAAGTGTTGACCAGATTAAAGAACTTGAGCAAACCATCAAAGAATATACTTTCGAAGCAATCGAAGTAGAAAAAGCAGGATTACAAGTCGAAAAGAAAACTCTAGATGACTACGACGTTCCCACTGAATTGACGGATAAAATGAATGATGACGCCAATTTCAAGTCGGCCTTCGAGAACTTAACTCCTGGACGAAGAAAAGCATACATTCTTCATTTCTCGGGAGCTAAACAGTCAGCAACACGTGTCAACAGAATTGAAAAATACACACCAAGAATTTTAAAAGGAAAAGGTATAAATGATTGTGTTTGTGGTCATTCAAAACGTATGCCCAATTGCGATGGGTCACACAAGAAATTTGAATGATTCGAGATTCATTCGCTCGTTTTATATCAAACATTCTTATTAGAAAAACATTGAAATTTAACTTCTCAACTCATTCTGTTGCGAAGAAGTAAAAAATATCCGCGAGATTCCTGAAATTTCATGGATTTTACCGTGTTCTTTTCAAGAATAACTGTTAATTTTAGCGCTCAAAACGCGAATAAATGAACTTACACGAATATCAAGGAAAATCGATTTTAAAAAGCTTTGGTGTTGCTATCCAAGAAGGGAAAGTAGTAGACAAGGTTGAAGATGCAGTTGCAGCTGCTAAAGAACTAACTTCTGAAACGGGAACTGAGTGGTACGTAGTTAAAGCTCAAATTCACGCTGGAGGTCGTGGAAAAGGGAAAGTTGAAGAAACTGGATCTCACGGAGTTGTTTTAGCAAAAGGAATTGATGAAGTTGAAGGAAAAGTAAGTGGAATTTTAGGAGGACACTTGATGACAGCTCAAACTAACGGAGTTGGTAAAAAAGTAAACAAAGTATTGATTGCTGAAGACGTTTACTATCCTGGAGAGAGCGAGCCATCTGAGTTCTACATGTCTGTTTTGTTAGACCGTGAAAGAGGTCGTAACATCATCATGTACTCTACTGAAGGAGGAATGGACATCGAAACGGTAGCTGAAGAAACACCACACTTGATCTTCAAAGAAGAAATCGATCCACGTGTTGGACTTCAAGGATTCCAAGCGCGTCGTATCGCATTTAACTTGGGATTGTCTGGTCAAGCATTCAAGCAAATGACAAAATTCGTTGCTTCATTATATGCAGCTTACGAAGGATGTGATGCTTCTATGTTCGAGATCAACCCAGTATTGAAAACTTCAGATGATAAAATTATCGCAGTTGACTCTAAAGTAACATTAGATGGAAACGGATTGTTCCGTCACGCTGATTACGCTGCAATGCGCGATAAAACAGAAGAAGATCCAACAGAAGTTGAAGCTGATGAGGCTGGATTGAACTTCGTTAAATTGGACGGTAACGTTGGATGTATGGTAAATGGTGCCGGACTTGCAATGGCGACAATGGATATCATTAAACTTTCTGGTGGTAACCCAGCAAACTTCCTTGATGTTGGTGGTACTGCAGATGCAGAGCGCGTTGAGAAAGCATTCAATATTATCTTGAAGGATCCAAACGTAAAAGCAATCTTAATTAACATCTTTGGTGGTATCGTTCGTTGTGACCGTGTTGCTCAAGGAGTAGTTGATGCTTACAAAAACTTCGGAAACTTCCCAGTTCCATTGATCGTTCGCCTTCAAGGAACTAACGCAGAAGAAGCGAAAAAATTAATCGATGAGTCAGGACTTGATGTTCACTCTGTTGTATTGTTGCAAGAAGCAGCAGACAAAGTGAAAGAGGTTCTAGCTTAAGATTAAACCCAATATTTTTGGAAGTCCCGCTTTTTAAGTGGGACTTTTTATTTGCGCAAAATTCTACTTCAGCCAATGAATAGTTATCTTTGCAACCAATAACGCACAATTATGATCATTTACAAAACAGCCGAGGAAATTGAATTAATGCGCCAAGCAGCTCAAGTAGTGAGTAGAACTTTGGGTAAAATCGCAGAGATTATCGGTCCTGGAACTACTGGAAACGAATTGGATAAACTGGCCGAAGATTATATTATTTCTCAAGGTGCAGTCCCTGGTTTTAAAGGACTTTATGGCTGTCCAAGTACCGTTTTGGTTTCTGTAAATGAACAAGTTGTTCATGGTCTTCCTTCTGATATTCCTTTCAAAGAAGGTGATGTGGTTTCTGTGGACTGTGGTGCTGTTCTCAATGGTTATTATGGTGATCACGCATATACTTTCCAAATTGGAGAAGTCGCGCCAGAGACGAAAAAGTTACTTAAAGTGACCGAAGAGTGTCTTTATCTTGGAATAGAGGCAGCTCGCGCTGGAAATCGCATAGAAGATATTGGATATGCCATTCAAACACATGCTGAGAAAAATGGATATGGTGTTGTTCGCGATTTAGTTGGACACGGACTTGGTAAGAAATTGCACGAAGATCCACAAGTTCCAAACTACGGAAGACGTGGTAGAGGAAAGAAAATCCAAAATGGATTGACAATTGCGATCGAACCTATGATCAACATGGGGACAGAGAAAGTAGAGCAATTGGACGACAACTGGACTATTGTAACACAAGATGGACTTCCAAGTGCGCATTTCGAGCACGATATCGCTGTTGTTGATGGAAAGCCAGTTATTCTTTCGACTTTCGATTACGTTGAAGAAGCACTAAAAAACAAATAAGTTGACAAGAGAGTCGAGAGTCATACTTTTGGCCGTACTCACCTTATTGGCGTTTGCAGTCCTTATTTACATTGAAAAAGGAGCATTCGTTCCGCCTCTCCCCCTTTTTGAGTTGACATTCTTAATTGCAACGGTCCAAATTGCGTGGTGGAATAAAGAAAAAGTTGTTCCAGCTATTCTATCGGTTACAACGGGAATATTTTTAGTGCTTTCCACTCAATTATTTTGGACATTTTTCTTCAATGTAGAAAAACTGACAACATTTCTGAACGGACCCCTGCCCCAACTTTTTAGACTCGTTTTTATTCTATTAACCATCGTTGGTTCTATTTTCAGTGCATTTAAACAGAAAGCACTAGTTCCGTCCATATTATCAGGACTTTTTCTGTTGATTACGACGGTTTCACTTTTTGAATATCACGATTGGATGCCTGTCTTGGCTTATGCATTAATGGTTGTTTCCACAAAAATTCGATCGGCATATCAACCTTTTGATCAATTATGGACTTTACTATTCATTTTAGAGGGGATAAAATGGGTTACTTTCATACTCCATTAGGCTGAAAATCAATTTAGAATCAAAAACTTTTCGATTCCATTAAAAAAAAGTGAAATTGTGATGGCGTATTTTCACTGATTTGTTAAATTTGCCTCCTCGTACAGTTGTACACGGTGAGGTGGGTGAGTGGCTGAAACCACCAGTTTGCTAAACTGGCGTACGGGTAACCGTACCGGGGGTTCGAATCCCCCTCTCACCGCAGAAAGGATAGCCTTCTGGTTATCCTTTTTTTTGTGCCATAAATAACCGTTGATTCCTTCCTTGAGATATTGATCTTCCCGATCAGACTCTTGTCTTCACAAGCTACGCTTGATCTTCCCTCTCACCGCAAAATTAATTTCAATCATCTTTCATTCAACTAATTCAATTATCTTCACCACATGCTTAACATTGGAACACTACTCTGGAATGGATTGCTTGGAGCGATCTCTTGGGGATTTTTAGCTTATTTAATCGGAATTGGGATTCTGTTCTTTCTTAGAGCGAAAGGTTTATTGAAGCGCGATTCCAATTTAGGGAAAGCCTTTGTGGTCTCTTATTGGATATTTATACCGATGTTTTTGGCGTGGATGGTAACCGCTGTTAAACTCGTTGGCGCTGCTAAACAATCTGTGCAAACTTCTGCCGGTTTAGTAATCGACCAGATTGACAACCAAATTTTCCCTGTTTTTCATGATTATGTTACGAATTCAGTGGATTCGGCCTACTCAAAAATGAATGTACCAAGCAACGAAGCTCTTGTGGGAGATTTTATGACAGAATACCCCAAAATGGACACTTGGGTAACAAGAAAATTAATGATTTCATTCATCGACATACTTGAAGAACACGTAGCAAATAATCTTTCGGATCAAACTGGGGTGACTACCGAGAATATTCTGGCTATTCGCGATTTAGAACCAGGATCAATGGACGGTGTTTACAAGGATGCAATGAGTGATTTGAAAGGAACATCTGATGGTTTAATTGGAAGTCTTTTTACGCCGTATTATTTGATCATTTACGGTGTCTGGATTCTACTCATGTTGTTTCCAGTTATTGAAATCATCCGCAATGCACGTAAAACGAAGAAGGAAACTGAATCTCCAACCATACTTTCTACCAGGGAGTAGTTGGATAGCTGAACGTAGCTAGCGCATATGAAACTTTTTAATTGGTTGCGACAGTAGAAGCGAACAATTAAATCTAGTTGAATTTAGATAGCCAGTTAACTAGAAAACGGATACCGTAACCGCAGCTATTCAGCAAGGTTGGGAGCAAAAAAAATCCCGACCAAAATTGATCGGGACTTTCAATTCAAGTTTCTTTTTAAAGAAGTTTAAATGTCACACGACGATCTTTTGCTTGTTTCATTTCTTCATCATCGTTTTCATTGATTTCTTCTTCGTTTGGAGAATTGGAACCTTTACGAGCAGGAATTAATCTCGACTCTTCCACTCCTTTGTCCATCAAGTAAAGCATAACAGATGCGATACGTTTGTTATCCATATCTTGAACAAGTTCGTTCTCCATTCCAGCTTCTACTTCTTCTGGGTTACAGTGACCATTGATTTTCAGCTTAGTTCCAGGATTAGCTTTCATTACAGCTGCAATATCATCGAGTGTTTTTTCACCTTCCGCTGAAATTTTATCTTTTCCGAAAGAGAAATAAACTTGTTGTGCTTCTACTCTTTCTGCTGGTGTCATATCATCCGACAAAGTCACCACCTTTTGGTAAATTACATTCGAGTACGCCTCACCAGCACCTTCAATGGCACAATCACATTTCTCACCTCTCTCAACATCAATAAGCGTAACAGAAACATCATCGATGTAGTAGTAAGCCGCCATGATTTGGTCTACCTTTACATCTTTCACTTTTGGATCTTTCTTCATGCGCTCGTAACGCGTATTATCATTTGGGTCGAAATTACCAATCACAATGTATTTCTCGCCTCCCTCAGCTGTGTACATACCACAAACTTCCGTCCAGTTGTATCTACCAGAGAAAGTCGAGTAGTCATTTTCTACGTGCTTCAATCCAGCTTCTTCGATTAGAGATCCTTTTTCATCTGTTCCCAAAGCTCTTTTAGAGAAGAACATTCCAACATTGTTTGAAGCATATTTTGAAGCTTCTGCCAAAGAGATGTTGAACTTCACACAGTATCTCATACCTTTTTTCATTGGCATTGTGAGCTTCGTCATCAAATAAGAACGATTAACTTTATCACCGTACGAATAAGCGACAATTCCGGCATAATTCTCACCCTCTTTCGCTAATTCTTTACCGTAGATATTCATTGGCGTTCCTATTTCTTCCACGTTTCCATCAACGAAAAGATCTGCTCGAACTCCAGTTGGAGAAACCCAACCTGTTGCTTGTTCAATTTTACCCAAACGCTTTGGTTTTTTATCTACCGATTCGAAGCTACCATTTGGAACAATGTTTTCTCCCGCCAATTGTGCCATCGCTGACAACGAGAAAAATGTCATTGCTAACATTGATAAATACGTTCCTACACTTTTAGTACTGAATTTCATAGTTCTTTACTGTTTTAATAAATGTTTTCACCTTTTCTGGATCAACGTCCGGATATACTCCGTGCCCTAAATTAACAATATGTCTTCTACTGCGAAAAGAATCGAGCATATTATTTGTGTAACGCTCTACTTCCGAGTGACTACTGTATAGCACGCATGGATCTAAATTCCCTTGTAAGGTTCTTGTTTCTCCAACTGCTTTTCGAACCTCATCCATTCTCATGTTCCAGTCCAAACCTACAGTTTGACAATCCAAACCTGCTAAATCAACCACCGAATTATACGCTCCTTTCGCAAATAAAGTTACTGGTACTTCCGTGATCGCTTTGGCAATTTTATCCATGTATTTCAATCCGAATTCAGCATATTGCTCTTTACCAAGAATTCCAGCCCAAGAATCGAATACTTGAACAAGATGAGCTCCTGCTTTTATTTGAGCTTTTAAGTACTGAATCGTCACATCCGTGATACGATTAAGCAACTCGTGTGCCAAAGTTGGATTTGTGTATAATAATTTACGTGATTTCGAGAATGTTTTGGACCCTTGACCTTCTGTCATATAACAAAAGATCGTCCATGGCGCTCCTGCAAATCCAATTAACGGTACACGACCATTCAATTCTTTATTTGTGATTCGAATGGCTTCAAGTACGTAACCTAATCGATCTTCAATATCAAAACCTGTCTCTGCAAAACGAAGTTCTTCTTCCGTATTGATTGTTTTATCGAACCAAGGACCTTTTTTCTCAATCATTTGATATTCTAGTCCCATTGCCTCTGGCACCACTAAGATATCTGAGAAAATAATTGCTGCGTCCACACCCAACAAGTCCACCGGTTGAATGGTAACCTCTGCGGCTCTTTCTGGTGTTTCCACCAACTCTTTAAATCCAGATAAAGAAGCTCTTACTTCTCTGTATTCAGGTAAAATTCTACCCGCTTGTCGCATCAACCAAACTGGATAGCGTTCAATAGCTTCACCTTTGGCTGCTCGTAAAAGTAAATCGTTTTGCAAATTCATGGCTCAAAGATAACTGCTTTCTGTGATCCTACCACTTAATTGGGTCCATATTATTTTGTTGGAGATATGCATTCGTTTGTGAAAATGGTTTGCTACCAAAAAATCCTCTGTGTGCGGACAATGGTGATGGGTGCGGAGCGGTTAGAATTAAATTTTTTGAGCGATCTACATTTTCAGCTTTTTTGATTGCCTTACTGCCCCAAAGAAGATAGACAAGTCCTGTTTTTTTCTCGTTTAGCACATTAATTACAGCATCAGTAAATAATTCCCAACCTTTTCCTTTGTGACTATCTGCTTTTCCTTCTTCAACGGTGAGTACACTATTGAGCAAAAGAACCCCTTGTTCAGCCCATCGATTAAGGTCGCCATTTGAAGCTGGAGAAATCGCAAGATCATCATTGAGTTCTTTGAAAATATTATTCAAACTTCTTGGTAGAGGCTGGACAGATGCATCGCATGAAAAGCAGAGTCCATGTGCATGACCTCTCGTTGGATAGGGATCCTGACCTAAAATAACTACTTTAACTTGATCAAATGGACAAGCGTCGAAAGCCCTAAAAATCTGACTTCCCTTTGGGAAAATTGAATTAGGATTCTTCTCATATTCTGACTTCACGAAGTCAACTAAATTTTTAAAATAAGGTTGAGTAAATTCACTTTGAAGTGCTTTCTTCCAGCTTTTTTCCATTTTTACCTCCATGCTACGAAGTTATTTATTTTAACATAAATTGATCGGTTACTTTACTAGGAATACTATAATTAATCGCCAAGGTATTATATTTGAATCATGAAGAATTTTTGGATTATCACTTTGGTTGGTTTTGCTCTTATGTCTTGTGGAGATGAAAAAGAAGATAAGTTACCGATCGAAGATGAATTAGAGGCTCAAGCTCGAGTAAATGAAATGAGTCCTACTGAATACGCCAAACACGAATTACGCATCCGCTCGAATGAAAAATTTGATCTTAAATCCTACACAGCCGATTGCAATGCAGACGGAGTTGACGATAAAGTGATCACCGTTAATTTGTTGGAACGAGCAATGAATAATGCTATTGAACAAAATAAAGTAGCAAAAAATGCCGAGTTAGGATATTTAGGTCAGTACAACTATTTAATCTTTCGAGACGGAAAGACAAATGAATATTCTTCCGCTGTTGTAGTTCCTTCCAGTGCGCAGGCTCCATTGAAAATAACCTTTGAAAACGTTAGGTCTGAATTTCAGAAGGACATTCTAGTTGACTTCAGAATAAAGAATGCTTGTTTTAGAGAATACTATACAATATTAAATAACACTCCGCGCTTGATTCTTCAATTGAAGTTATTTGATTTTTTAGGAACAGATCATCCTGAGGGATTTGTAATTAAGTATGAACCAGGAACAGAATCGATAGCAAGAGATGTTATGGTTTACAAAGGAACTTTCGAGCAACCTGAATTTGAAAATCCAGATGACATTTACACTTTTGAGCCTGAGATAACTTCTACGAATAGCTTGGAAAGAAGATGGTTTTTCAGAAATAATGAGTTCAAATATTTCACGACAAAGTAATAGATGGAGCACTCATTTGAATTCAAAAAGACTTTTCGTTTCGAAACATTAAATGAAGACAAAGAACCAACTAAGGTAATTTATGCACTTCATGGATACGGACAATTAGTTCGATACTTCGTTCGAAAATTCGCGACTCTGAACCATGATTTTCTCGTTGTTGCTCCAGAAGGAATGCATCGGTTTTATCTGAACGGATCTTCAGGAAGAGTGGGTGCTTCGTGGATGACAAAAGAAGATCGCTTAACAGATATTGATGATACTATTCGTTTTTTGAATGAAGTCGATCGGTTAATCTCTAGTCAGTTTAATATTTCCGAACGGCATTTATTGGGGTTCTCTCAAGGTGGAGCGACAGCGGCTCGATGGGAACAACTGGGCAATGTCAATTTCGAGTCAATAATTTTGTGGGGATGTGTTTTTCCTCCTGACTTAAAAGTTAGTCACGACAGTTTAAAAACAAAAGAAAAATTCTTCGTAATTGGTAATAATGACCAATATTACGATTCTGATGCGCAACATCAATTAATCAACCATTACTCTTCGCTAGGCTTCTCGATTATGAAATACGAAGGTGATCATGACATCGATAACAAAACTTTAACAAGTCTTATTGACAAAATTGAATCTAATCGGTGATTATCTGATTTTTTTGGCACAATTTTCGATATTTGCAATGAAAACAAAATGACATGAGAATACTTGCAATAATTTTTACGCTATTAACATTTACTTCTTTTGGACAAGATTCAAAAGCTCAAGGGATTTTAGATAAACTTTCTGCCAAAATGAAGGGTGAAAAATCCTTTTATGTAGAATTCAGTGCAAATATTAAAAATTCATCGGCTGGAACAGACGAAAGTGAAACAGGAAAAGGATGGGTGAGCGGAAATAAATATTATGCGTCATTCGGAGATAATACAATCATTTCAAATGGTGTGAAAACGTGGACGATCGTTAAGGAAGAAAAAGCAGTCTATGAAACAGATGCCGATGAAGATGATGAAGAGTCGATTAACCCTAAGAAATTAATGACAATTTGGGAGTCTGGCTTCAAGAACAAATATGTGAAAGAAACTACATTGAATGGTGAAACAGTTCACGTAATCAATTTGTATCCAAAAAGTGCGGGTTCAGTTGAATATCACACAATCACATTATACATTTCTAAAACCGATAACGAGTTGAAGAAAGTAGTTATGAAAATGAAAGATGGTACTGTTATGACGTACCGTTTAACAAAATATGAAGCGAACCCAACCATTAGTGATAGTAAGTTCGTATTCAATAAAGCTAAGTATCCTGGTTACACAGTAATCAAAGATTAAATACCTTTTACAAAAAACAAAAGCCTCGATTTTCATCGAGGCTTTTTTTATGTGATTCTTGTTGGATTTAATAATTTGCGATCGAGTCTACCGCCTCATCCAATCTTTCTTTTGGAAGAAACTGCTCCTCTAATTTTGCCGCGAATGGTACTGGTGTATCTAACGATGCCACTCTCTTTACAGGTGCATCTAAATACTCAAAACAGTTTTCTGAAATCAACGCGACAATCTCACCACCAATTCCACCTGTCATACAGTCCTCATGTAAAACAATCGCTTTTCCTGTTTTCTTAACTGAATTAAAAATCGTTTCTGTATCCAAAGGAAGTAGCGTTCTTAAATCAATTACTTCAATATTTTGATCTGAGTGATTTTCAGCATATTCCAGTGCCCAGTGAACACCTAAACCATACGTCACGATTGTCAAGTCTGTTCCTTCCTTCACAACCTTTGCTTTTCCTATTTCCACTGTGTAGTAGTCATCTGGAATCTCTTCACGTACGCTTCTGTACAGGAATTTGTGCTCAAACACCATAACCGGATTTGGATCTTCAATTGCCGCTGCAAGCAAACCTTTTGCTTCGTAAGGGGTTGAAGGAAATACAATCTTCAAACCAGGCGTATGGAAGAACCACGCCTCATTGCTTTGGGAGTGGAAAGGTCCTGCTGCTGCTCCAGCTCCAGTTGGCATTCGAACAACAACATCTGCATTTTGTCCCCAACGCCAGTGCATTTTTGCAAGGTTATTCACGATTTGATTAAATCCACATGTCACGAAATCAGCGAACTGCATTTCAACTACTGCTTTCATTCCAGCAATTGAAAGTCCCAGCCCTGCACCAACAATTGCCGATTCACAAATAGGTGTGTTTCGAACTCGACCTTTTCCGAATTGCTCAACAAAACCTTCTGTCACTTTAAAAACGCCACCGTACTCAGCAACGTCTTGTCCCATGATCACAAGATCATCGTATTTTTCCATCGATTGACGCAATCCATCTTGAATAGCATCAACAAATCTCTTCTCAGTTTTATTTCCTGATGCTTCTATCACCTTTTGTTCAAATGGTGCATAAACATCTTCCAATTCTGATTGTTGATTTGGTGTAATTTCTGGTTCAGCAAATGCAATATCTAATCCTTCTTGGATTTCATTTTTTATTTCTTGACGATATTGATCTTCGATTTCTTCACTTAGAATTCCATTAGCATACAAGAATTCACTGTAGTTTGTAAGTGGATCGTATGGTTCCCACTCATCTTGCAAGCCTTCCGGATAGTACTTCGTTCCAGAAGCTTCTTCGTGTCCTCTCATTCTGAAAGTCATAAACTCAACCATTACTGGTCTCGGTTTCTTTCGAATCGATTCAGCAATACCTCGGATCGTTGAAATCACTTCTAGAATGTTATTTCCGTTCACCTGAACAGCTTCCATTCCATATCCAATTCCTTTATCGACAAATTGTTCGCATCGAAACTGTTCGTTTGACGGTGTTGAAAGTCCCCATTGATTGTTTTCTATTCCAAAAATCACAGGTAAATCCCAAACCGAAGCCACATTTAAAGCCTCATGAAAATCTCCTTCACTTGCTCCACCATCTCCAGTAAAAACGATTGTAGCTTTATTTTCTTCGCGCAATTTTGAAGCAAGTGCAATTCCATCAGCCAAGCCCATTTGTGGACCTAAATGTGAGATCATTCCAACAATGTTATATTCTTGCGTTCCGAAGTGAAAAGAACGATCTCTTCCTTTAGTGAAACCAGACATTTTTCCTTGAAACTGAGCAAAAAGTCGACTTAATGGAATTTCTCTTGTTGTGAAGACCCCTAAGTTTCTGTGCATAGGAAGGATATACTCTTCACGCTCCATAGCGTATGCTGCACCAACAGAAATTGCCTCTTGTCCCCAACCTGAGAACCATTTTGAAATTTTCCCTTGACGAAGAAGAATTAACATCTTCTCTTCGATCATTCTTGGTTTTAATAATTTCTTGTAGATAGAGAGTAATTCGGCATCTTCAAATCCATTTCTATCATACTTAATTTTGCGCTTGTCGACCACAGCCATAATTTTCATTTAGAACAAACAAATCTAACAAAATGCCAGACTAATGTTAAATATCTTTTACAAAAAAAGGTCGCTAACAAATGTCAGCGACCTTTAATAGGATTCAAATAAAATTAGATAACTCCTTGATCGATCATTGCATCAGCAACTTTCACGAAACCTGCGATATTCGCACCTTTCACGTAATCGATAGTACCGTCATCATTTTTACCGTATTTCACACAAGCTTCGTGGATAGAAACCATGATATTGTGTAATTTTTCGTCAACTTCTTCTCTTGACCAGTTCATTCTCAATGAGTTTTGAGACATTTCCAATCCAGATGTTGCAACTCCACCTGCGTTAGACGCTTTTCCTGGAGAGAACAATACTCCTGCATTCTGGAAAGCCTCAATTGCTTCTGGTGTACAAGGCATGTTAGCTCCTTCAGCAACACACATTACTCCATTAGAAACTAAAGTAGCAGCTTCTTCACCATTTAACTCATTTTGAGTAGCACATGGAAGCGCGATATCTACTTTAATTCCCCAAGGACGTTCACCTTCGTGGAATTCAACCCCTTCAAAATGATCTGCCATTTCCTTAATACGACCACGACGAACATTCTTAAGATCCATCAAGAAATCTAAGTGCTCAGAGTGGAATCCGTTAGGAGCATAAACAAATCCTGATGAATCAGAAACTGTTACTACTTTACCTCCAAGGTGAATAACTTTTTCCAATGCATATTGAGCAACGTTTCCAGATCCAGAAATAGCTACTTCTTTACCGTGGAATGATTCATCCTTAGTTGCCAACATTTCTTTAGCGAAGTATACTGTTCCGTAACCAGTTGCTTCAGGGCGAATAAGAGATCCTCCCCAGTTTAATCCTTTACCAGTCAAAACTCCTGTAAATTCATTTCTGATTCTTTTGTATTGACCGAACATGTAACCGATTTCGCGACCTCCAACACCTATATCTCCCGCAGGAACGTCAGTATTTGGTCCGATGTGCTTAGACAACTCAGTCATAAACGACTGACAAAAACGCATTACTTCGTTATCTGATTTACCTTTTGGATCGAAGTCTGATCCACCTTTACCACCTCCCATTGGAAGTGTTGTCAATGAATTCTTGAAAATTTGCTCAAATCCTAAGAATTTAAGAATCGACAAATTCACTGATGGGTGAAAACGAAGTCCTCCTTTGTAAGGTCCGATAGCTGAGTTAAACTCAACACGGAATCCGCGGTTAACTTGTACGTTTCCGTTGTCATCAGTCCATGGAACACGGAAAATGATTGTACGCTCAGGCTCCACCATACGTTCAAGAATCTTCGCATCCTTGTACTTTGGTGTTTCTTCAATAACAGGAATAACTGCTTCCGCTACTTCCTGTACGGCCTGTAAAAACTCAGCTTCGTGTCCATTTGAAGCTTTCACTTTTGCCATAAAAGCGTCAATTTCCGCTTGATATTTATGTGACATATTTTTTGGTTTATTTCGTGAAACAAATGTATACAAATTTTATTATCGAGAATCAAAAACAAATTGATTGTTTATACGTTAGAAATCCAACTAATAGTCAGATTTTAGTCCAAGAACTAACATTCCTCAATAATATTTCTGAAATTTGCGGCAACTTTCTTAGGCTATCATGCGTCTTGAAATCAACTACACTTGCTACTAAATAATATACTTAAGCAGAAATAATGAAGCACATTTTAACCTCTATTTTGGCAACTCTATTCGCTGTATTATCTAATAATGCTGCGGCGCAATCTATTTGTTTGGGTCAAGATACAACTGTTTGTTCGGGGTCATCAGTTACCATTACTAACTGTTCAGGTTCAACTGGAAGTGGACCACAAGGATTGGTACTTGCTAATCCTACTTCAGTAACATTAAGTGATGATTCTTGGAGTCCTGCTGTAAATATTGGATTTCCTTTTAATTTCTACGGAGTCAGCTACAATCAATGTGTTATTGGATCAAATGGTCTCGTTTCTTTCGACTTGACAGAAGCGAACGGTTATTGCTCATGGGCTCTTGGTGGAGCGGGAACAATGCCAAACCCAGGTTTTGATGACGCGTTAAATTCAGTAATGCTCGCATACCAAGATATTAATCCAAATCCAGGAACTTCGCCTAACGGTGCTATTCAATACGAAACAATTGGTACTGCTCCAAACAGAATGTTCGTTGTATTATACAGTAATATTAACTTCTTTAGTTGTACTTCAGTGTGTAATTACATGGCGCTTATTTTGTACGAAACTACTAACAATATTGAAGTTCACATTGGAGACAAGCCATTATGTTCTTCATGGAACGGTGGATTGGCCATTCAAGGAACGCAAAATGCTCCAGGAACAATTGCACATATCACACCGGGAAGAAACAATACTCAATGGGCAGCCAACCAAGAAGGAAGAAGATGGACTCCAACTTCGCCTACAAACACCAATGCTTATGCTATTTCGCTTGTACCATACGCGCTAGTCACAAGCTCTAACACAAACTTTCAATGGGAAGATTCTGAGGGAGGAACTTACGCTTACAATAATGGAACACTTACTACGGTACCAAACCCGACTGCTCCTTCAGATTCAATTGGATACTTTTTATCCGGTTCTGCTTGTGGAGCAAGTCTTGGAGGAATTTCTGACACAACGTGGGTGACAGTTACAAGCTCAAGTGTTACTGCTTCGGGGACTGACGATATTTGTTCTTCGAGTCAAGGTTCGGTTACTGCTACGCCTACTTCGGGAACAGCGCCTTATACGTACAATTGGCCTTCACTTGGAGCAGCAACCCAAACGGTTAACAATATTCCTTCAGGGACTTACACTGTTGATATGACAGATGCCAATGGATGTGTTTCATCTGCCTCAGTTACAATTGGTGATATTCCAGCAAATTATAACGGAGATTCTACTGAGGTTTCTTGTCCCGGAGGTACAGACGGAACTGCATTTGCTGAAATGATTCCTGTTATTGGTAACTTAACCTACCAGTGGGATGATCCTGCGATGCAAACGACTCAAACAGCTGTTGGTTTGGCTGCAGGAACATACAATTGTGTTATTACATCTGATGTTGGTTGTTCTCAAACTGTAACTGTTGTAGTGACCGAAATCCCAGGAATGATTGGAAATATTGTTAATCAGACTGATGTTACCTGTAATAGTGGGAATGACGGAATGATTGAAGTAAATGTTACTCAAGGTACAGCTCCCTATACTTATTCGTGGGACAACTCTACCTCAACTTCCAACATTGCAACAGATTTAGTAGTAGGAAATCATACAGTAACAGTGACGGATGCGAATGGTTGTGTAATAACAATCACGGGGACACTTGGAGAACCTGCTCCATTGGATATTACTTACCTTACTCCTGACACTCAAATCTGTCCAGAGGCAGAAATTACTTTGGATGTAACTGGAACTGGTGGTTCCTCTCCATATACTTTTACTTGGACAGAAAACGGATCTCCAATTGGAACCGGAACGTCAATAACTGTCGATCCAGTAGATAGTGGAACTGTTTATTGTGTTACGCTGTCAGAATTATGTGGTTCACCAACGGATCAAGAGTGTATGGTGGTTACTTTCCCAACGCCAATTCAACCAAATGCGATTGCAGATGAATACGAGAAATGTATGCCAGGTCGATTTGAGTTCTTCAATACATCAACCAATTCGGATGAAATAGCTACAATGCTCTTCGAATTTGGCGATGATGAAATGTGGTTAGAACAGGGCGCTGATTCAACTCACTACGAGTACGGAGCGGTTGGTGTTTACGATTTAACTTTAACTGCAACATCAATTTACGGTTGTGTTTATGTTGACACACTTTATGATTTCTTAGAAGTAAAACCAAATCCCGTGGCGGACTTTACATTCTCTGATAATCCAGCTACGATTTTTGAGACAACAATTATCGCTCAAGATAGATCTACACCTGATGTAATTGAATGGTCTTGGTACAGTCCAAACTCAAACCCAACCAACAGTGCCTACACGAAGCCAACATTTGTCTTCCCACAGGAAGTAGGAAGTTACCCTGTGACGCTAGCTGTAACAACTGAGCACGGATGTGTCGACACAACGACATTCTACTTACATATCATTCAAGACATTCTCTTCTTTGCTCCAAACTCATTTACTCCAGATGGAGATGAGCACAACCAGACTTGGAAAGTGGAGGTACTTGGAATAGACATTTATGACTTTGAACTATTCATCTTTAATAGATGGGGAGAAGTTGTTTGGGAAAATCACGATCCAAGTGTTGGTTGGGATGGAACTTTCAACGGAAAGCCTGTTCAAGGTGGACAATATGTATGGAGAGCACGTGTAAAAGATCTCTACAACGATTCAAAAGAGGAATTTAGTGGAACCATTAATGTTCTCAAATAATTCATAAAATTAAACTGGAAGGAGTCCAAATTGGGCTCCTTTTTTTGTTTGGTACCTTATTTGATTAGAAGTAATTAGAAATTAGTTTGTAAGTTTGAAAAAAAGAAGAAATGAAAAGACTTTTTATACCAATCGGAATAGTATCAATCCTTGCAGTTTCAGCATGTGATGTAATGAATGATGTAGCTGGAGTATTAGTTGAAACTACTGAATCTGGATCGTCTACAGCGACACCAGCACTGACAAATGGCGAAGTTATTGCCGGTTTGAAAGAAGCTTTGAATGTAGGTATCAAAAATTCAGTTGATCTTACTTCCGTAGCGGATGGATTCTGGAAAAATGATGCAATTAAACTACCATTTCCTCAAGACGCGATTAAAGTTCGTGAAAAGGCCTTGGAATGGGGACTTGACGGTCAAGTGGAAAAGTTTGAATTAACATTAAATCGTGCAGCTGAAGAAGCAACTAAAGAAGCTCTTCCAATTTTTAAAGATGCCATTATTGGAATGAGTATTTCAGATGGATTTGCCATCCTAAATGGTGGTGAAGGCGCAGCAACGCAATTCTTGAAGGACAACACGACAAATGAGTTAATAGCTGCATTCTCTCCGAAAGTTGAAGAGGCAATTTCTACAGTTAAGTTAACAGATTACTGGGAACCAATCATAACAAAGTATAACACAGCAATGAAGTTTACTGGTGGTGAGCAATTGAATCCAGATTTAAATCAATACGTAACGGAACGTGCCATTTCTGGATTGTTCCACATGGTTGAAATTGAAGAAAATAAAATCCGTAAAGATCCGGTTGCACGTGTAACTGACCTTCTTGAAAAGGTATTCGGAAGTATCGGAAAATAATTTATTCGTATTTTTACGTCGAAGGTGTTGCAGCAATGTGACACCTTTTTGTATCTAATTAAGAACTGAAAAGCTACAAATATGCAGTACCCGCATTCAGAATTGGTATTAAATGATAAAGGTCAAGTTTACCACTTGGGACTTTCTCCTGATCAGGTTTCAGATAAGGTAATCCTTGTTGGAGATCAAGATCGCGTTAATCTGGTTGCCACATTTTTCGATAGCGTAGATCACACTTCTCAGCACAGAGAATTCGTGTGTAAAACAGGAACATATAAGGGGAAACGAATAACAGTTTTATCCACTGGAATTGGTACAGATAATATCGATATTACCATTAATGAGTTAGATGCTTTGTTCAATATCGATCTTGACACTCGATCTGATAAGACTGAATTTAAGTCGATAAATATGGTACGAATTGGGACTTGTGGAATTCTTCAACCGGAAATTCCAGTTCACTCTTACATTCTTTCAACACATGCTTTCGGGCTGGATAACGTGGCTCATTATTACGATATTTCGTTCACCGAAAAAGAAAAAGAATTGGGCTCAGATTTGCACAATTCACTGGGGCTACCAGATGCGATCAACACCTATCTCGTTGAGGCATCAGCTGAACTTTTCAATTCATTATCATCAGAAAAAACGAAGGAAGGAATTACGATTACATCCAGTGGCTTTTACGGACCTCAAGGAAGACAGCTTCGTTTAAAAACAAGAACAGGAGAACTGAATGAACATTTGACCGCCTTTAACAGCGATGGACTTAAAGTAACGAATTTCGAAATGGAAAGTTCCGCATTATTTGCACTTGGTCGTGAATTAGGTCATCAATGCGCTACTATTTGCCTTGGTATCGCGAACCGACCAAAAATGGAATTCTCGAAAGGGTATAAAGAAGAAATGTTAGGTTTGATCGAATACGTTCTTGATAGAATTTAATTGCTTTAAGTAACTTCAGAATTCTCCCTACTTATCAGTAATTTACTATTTCTAAAGTGATTTTCTAAGATTTTCATTGTGCTCTTTATGTCTGAATCTTTAGTTTCGCCGCAAATTAAAGTCACATGAAAAAACAACTAATCATTCCTATTACAGCCCTACTTTTGACTTCATGCGGAGACGCAACAACAGAAAACACTTCTGAGAACAAGGCAAAAATCACAGTCCAAGATCCGCAGGAGTTTACCGACCTTGTTGAAACGTATATAGATTCTGTATATCTTAAGTTCGATGACATGGAGGATTTGGATAAAAACGATGTTCCAGAATCAGAATTTCTTGCAGGAGTTAAGTCTACCGATGAATTAATCAACCATATCGAAAGTGAGCTAAATCGAATTGAGCCTTTTGGGAAGAATTCTGAATCGTACATGAAATCAGCTCATGGAGTAATTGAAGCGGCACGTAAGCATTTAGACATGTTCAAGCGTAACGCTACCCTATTATCCAAGCCAGATAATGAATGGACAAGTGAAGAAAATGACAAATTGAATACAGAGTATGATAACTCATTTCACGCATTGGATGACGCCATGGATGACTTGTATGATGAAAATGCAAACTATCATGATGCACAACCTGAAGACGCTTATTTGTAGTAAGTAATAGTGTAAACGAACGACCCTATTTCATTTCGATTTGGGGTCGTTTTCATTTATAGAAACTTAATTAGGTATCAGAAATTCTGTTAGGGAGAAGTTGGATAGCTTTTTGAAAAAATGCCGTTACAATTTGAAGGATTTTGCTGCGACATCAGAAGCTGAAAAATACGATAAATTGATGGCAGTTTGAGAAAACTAGTAAACGGATACCGACGAATTTGAAAAAGACGGAACAGCCTATTGATTAATCTCCTGAAGAATACGTTCCACGCGCTGTTTGTCGACTTTTAAAATAGATTCCGAAAACATAGACTCTTCATCCAACAAATGTTTCACGGTACCGGAAAAATGCACCGCATCTGGTTGAATTTGTTGAATTAACCTACTCACATTCGCCGCACTAACACCTCCTCCAATCATCAATTGAATTCGATTATCGGCGTATTTCTTCATTTCTTCCAAATTGGTCGCTCCTTGGTCGACATTTCTCGCTAAACCACTCGAAAGAATGCGATTTACACCACAATTCACAAGTTCATCGATGGATTTCCTGAAGTCGTAGGTATCATCGAAAGCACGATGAAAGGTCACCTCCATATCACCTGCCTTGCTGACCATCAACTCTATCAACTCTTCATCGATGGAATTTTGCTCACTCAACGAACCAATTACCACTCCGTGCGCCCCCAATTCCTTGCAAACGATGACGTCACGAAGCATGATCTCCTTCTCCTCATCGGTATAATGAAACCCACCTGATCGTGGTCGAATAAGCACATGCGTTTCCACGCCATAAGCCAAGGCATATTCTATAAACCCCGGAGATGGTGTAATTCCACCTTGCTCAAGATTCTGACACAATTCAATGCGATCTAAACTCAACTCTTTCGCTACGTGAATCGCTTCTACTGAAGCTGCACACAATTCAATTTTCATCTTGCTCATCGAAACTGATTTGAATTTCATCAATAAACGTCCACGGAATATTTCCAGCACCATCTTTTCCATCTGGGATAACATCCATCGCCTCAAGTTCGACTTTCACATAGCGAATTTGTCTTGTTTTTCCCGAAAGATTCAATGTTCTTCCATCCCATTCACCCGAAAATTCCGAAGTTGAAATCTTCTTCCAACATTTACGATTTTTCGATCCTGAAAGTTTCGCTTTTTCTGGTAAATAAATCCACGATCCATTTTTGTCCAGCAAACCAATTTTCGCACCATTCACCTTTCTCAATTCTGTTAGATCAACAATGAATTCTACTTTCTTCTCTTGAAATCCAAGCCATTCATTTCCTTTCCACGGATCGCCCGCAATAATTCCGTCTACCAGCGTCAAACTTCCACTATTCGCGTACTTTGGATGTGGTTTTGTCACAAGATCGATAGGCAACCCAAGAGATTCGTGTGCTAGAATAGTAAATGATACGGGCTCAGTCATTTTTTCTGAAGTCACATTGTATCTGATTTCTTTTACTTCATTTTGACTGCGTGCTCGCTCGATAAAAAGAGAATCGTCAGGTGAATAGATGAACGCATTTTTAAACGACATTTGTCCCGACTTTACACTTTCAAAAATATTCAGTGGACCATCAGAAATACCAGAAGAGAATTGTGTGTAAATTCCATTTTCAGCTCTTGAAATTCTCAACTCTGGATAGTGAATCGATTTCGAGTAATTCACTTTGTTCCGATCTAAAAACTTTTCATGATACTTTGTATAGATTGCTAAGAATGAGTCATAATTTGGCTTCTCTGAACTCCATAAATTTTGCGCCATAGCGATTGCTCGTGGAAACATCATGTATTCGAGGTGATACATGGAAGCGATATACTCGGTCCACATATTTGCCTGACCACCCAACACAAATTTCGCTTGCTCGGACGTCATTTCTTTCGCAATTGGATTGAATTCATACACTTTTTCTAAAGGCAAAAATCCACCAATCGCTAACGGTTCTGATGAATGCCCTGACTGATAATAATCGAAGTAGCAATGAGACGTTGGTGACATTACCACTGGGTGACCTTGATCCGCTGCTTCAATTCCGCCTTCCGTTCCTCTCCATGACATTATTGCCATTCCTGGAGAAAGTCCACCTTCCAAAATTTCATCCCAACCGATTAATTTCTTTCCTTTCGATGCTAAAAATTCATCTATTTGACGAATAAAATAGCTTTGTAATTTGTGTTCATCTTTGAGTTGGTTTTTCTTGATATTGGCTTGGCACTGCGGACATGCTTTCCATCTTGTTTTTGGTGCTTCATCACCTCCGATGTGAATGTATTCCGAAGGAAATAGTTCAACTACCTCGGCTAACACATCTTTCATGAACTGAATTGTTGTGTCTTTTGAACAGTAGATATCGTCGAATATTCCCCAAAGTCCGGGAACAGGTAGCTCTTCTCCTGTACAAGATAAAAAGGGATATGCAGCAATTGCCGCGCGACTATGGCCAGGAAGTTCTATCTCGGGAACAACAGTTATAAATCGGTCAGCAGCGTAGTTTACGACCTCCTTAATTTCTTCTTGCGTATAAAAACCTCCGTATCGTTTGTGTTCATATTTTCTAGGCGAATCGTTGTAGTGACCAATGACCGTGCTATCTCGAAAACCACCAATTTCCGTCAACTTTGGATACTTTTTAATTTCAATTCTCCACCCTTGATCGTCCGTTAGATGCCAATGAAATGTGTTGAATTTATAGAGAGCAAGTAGGTCGATGTAGCGTTTAACTTCTTCAACTGAATAAAAGTGACGACTGACATCCAGGTGCATTCCACGCCAATCAAATTTTGGCTGATCCATGATCATTACGCAATCTATAAACGAGCCTTGTTGATCCGTTTGGATGAGCTGAATAAATGAGTTGATGGCGTGAAAAGCCGATTCATTATCCGAATAAGAAATGTTTTTTTCTGCTTCAGAAATTAGTATTGAATAAGTGAATTCGTTGATTTCTCTTTTCTGAAATTGAATTGCTTCTGATACCGTACTTTCCTTTAATGAAATTCCAAAGAGTGATTGTAATCGGTCTTGGAGATATTTTTTTGAAGTGGACTCTAATGTCCCTGTGTTCACCAATAATGTGTCAGTTAATCGGATTTGTCCTTCTAATTGAACAAACGAACTCGGTGAAGGCAAAATCGGGCAGAACTCAGATTGAGCACTGCCCGAAATACTATATAAAATTGCAAATAAGAATAACCAAACTTTCATTTGATGAAGATAGAAAATCTTCGAATGAAAAGTCGATTAATTCACTGCTATGATTTCATCGATAACGATAGGCTGTCCTTTTAAGCAATCAGTTTGTTGAATTCGAGATACGGTGTACTTCATCATTACGATTTTACCGTCAACTTTGAATTCATCCGCTAATTCGATTGGCATGAATAGTTTATCCTCTCCATCCACCTTTGCTTCAAGAAGAACTTCGCAACCATCATTAACGTAATCTGTAGTAACAGTTGCTTTAATTCCACCATTCATTTCAGCTACTTTCTCAGCATCCTCCTCACATGAAGAGGACATAGTCATCACTCCTAATACAAAAGCAAATCCGCCAATTATGATATTCTTTAGTTTCATATCTACGTATTAATCGTTAATTAAAATGCGTTTCGCTTTTTGGAAATCGCTATTACCAATTCTAACAAAGTAGATGCCATTTCCTAAATCGCTAGTATTAAATGTATGAGAAATTGACTCGTTTTGTGGAGTTTGATCTGCAGTTGAAATTACACGACCATCCATTCCGATTAGATCAATTTGAACATCATTACCTCCGAAAACACCATTTGCGTTCACTGTAATTTGATTATCCTCATTCAAAATCGTCATTTCCAAATTATCATAAAATGGATTTTCAACATTGGCGTAATCTTGAACACTGAATGAGAAAACACGTGTTCTTTTCCCTCCACCTGTTGCTAAAAACTCACCAGTATACCAGAATGTTTCTCCATCTGGATCAAGTGAAATGTGTGCGTAATCCCCATAGCGATCAGTCACGGTTTGCGAACCACTACCTTCGATAGCAGATTCTTCTGTTAATGTCATTTGACCAAGTGGGTCACCATTCAAGCGTCCAGTGTAACGCAGACCAGGATAAACTGTCGTTGTTGCATCACAAACCGAATAAGCCATTCCAATATTTCCAAACTCATCCATGGCTGCGCTACTCATCCAACGACTTACGTTATCTGGCGCATATGTTCCCGACTGATAAACCGACCAAACACCATTATCAGCATCTCTTAATTCGTACCAACGAACAGCAGATCGGTTACTTCCCATATCAACTGCATGAGAAAGCACGATTGTATTGTATCCTGTCCAACGCATGTGTTGTGCACGATACATCAAGACACCTTGAATTGCATCTAGTTTTTGGCTTGTTCCTGGCTGAGCGATATTTGCAAATCCACCACTAAAAACTGCATCCATTGCTGGTACTGGCAACTGCTGTGAGGAAACAACTTGTGAAGCTGATGTGTTCGACCAATTTGTCGTCATTTCATAGATTTCAATTTGATCCTGAGACACACCACTAAATGCATTATCTTCTAAATTGAAGAAATAACAAGGTGTTCCATTCGGAGGAAGTGCACCATCTGCATCTGCTGGAAGCGGACTTCTAAATCCACCATGATTCAAGCTCGGTAGACTCAGTGATACCATTTTTGGATTCGCTCCACCGGCTAACATCACATCTCTTTCAAAAACTACTGCCGTATGCTGTGAGTTTGATGTCATGTAATAACCATTCCACCAAATAGAGTACTTTGGATAATCTGGGAAGCTTGCCAAGTTAAATGTATAAGCATAATATGTTCCAGTTGGATCACCTGTAGTTGAAATCGCGATCAAAATTTGATTTGGATTCGCCTGAAATTGCGAGATAAACCAGCGATCTGCGTGTCTGTCATACATTACAATTGGGTCACCAAAGTTCGAACTCCCAGGCCAAAGTGAACTTAAGTTCATGGAACTAGTCATGGCATTACCAGATTTATTGTAAACACGATACGAAGTATTTACTGCCTGAACATAGTGATTTGGTCCAGCCGCTCCTGATGGATCTGGTGGATATCCAGAACCTGACTGAGCAGTAAAGTTTACAATTGGAGCACGATTCATTCTAGAACCAAACTCTTCTTGAACAACAGGATCGTTATCCGTAGCATTTTGAGCTTCGAGGTAGCCATCACGCTTGAAGTTATTACGGAACTCTTTTTTCTCTTTGAGTACACCATCTTCAACAACAGCCCATTCTGTCATTGGTGGTGTAATTCTAAAATCGACTGGAGTCGCAGTTACAATTGTTTGTCCTAGCTCATTCGTTGTAACAACTTCATTAGTGCTAGTTTGAGCAAAAGAAAGTCCTGCAGAGGCAAGAACCACTGTTGCGAGTAGAAATTTTTTCATAGTTTAATCATTAAAAAAGCGATAGCCGAGTAGAAGCTATCGCTATAAAGATAAACTATTCTCTAGTTATTTTGGGTAACAAAATACACTTAGAGCAAGTATTCCTAACTACATATTTCGTCTATACTGACCACCAACTTCAAATAATGCATCAGTAATCTGTCCAAGAGAGGCTACTTTACAAACCTCCATTAATTTCTCAAACATGTTTTCGTTCTGAATCGCTGCCAACTGAATATCTTTCAATCCATCACTCGCTTTCGTAGCATTTGTTTTGTGAAGGTTTTCCAGCATACTAATTTGGTACCCTTTCTCTTCTTCAGTTGCACGAATTACTTCTTTTGGAAGAATTGTAGGCGAACCTTTAGAACTTAAGAAAGTATTTACACCGATAATCGGGAATTCACCCGTATGTTTCAATGTTTCGTAGTAAAGTGATTCTTCCTGGATTTTCGAACGTTGGTACATCGTTTCCATTGCTCCAAGAACTCCTCCTCTTTCTGTAATTCGATCGAATTCTGTCAACACAGCTTCCTCAACCAAATCAGTTAATTCTTCAATAATGAACGACCCTTGAAGTGGATTCTCATTTTTCGCCAACCCTAATTCGCGATTGATAATCAACTGAATGGCCATTGCTCTACGCACCGATTCTTCCGTTGGAGTCGTAATTGCCTCGTCGTATGCATTTGTATGCAGTGAATTACAATTATCGTAGATGGCATAAAGCGCTTGAAGTGTCGTTCTAATATCGTTAAAGTCAATCTCCTGAGCGTGTAATGAGCGACCTGAAGTCTGAATATGGTATTTCAACATTTGAGCACGTTTGTCTGCTCCATATTTTTTCGAAAGAGCCTTTGCCCAAATTCTTCTGGCAACACGACCGATTACAGCATATTCTGGGTCGATTCCATTCGAGAAGAAGAACGATAAGTTCGGTCCGAATTTATTGATGTCCATTCCACGACTCAAGTAGTACTCAACATACGTAAATCCGTTTGCTAAAGTAAATGCCAACTGCGTGATTGGATTTGCACCAGCTTCTGCGATATGATATCCAGAAATTGAAACTGAATAGAAGTTTCTTACTCCGTGATCGATGAAGTATTCTTGAACGTCTCCCATCAATCTCAATGCAAACTCAGTAGAGAAAATACATGTATTTTGAGCTTGATCTTCTTTCAAGATATCGGCTTGAACCGTTCCACGAACTTGAGTTAATGTTTTCGCCTTGATCTCATTGTAAACATCAGCTGGAAGCACTTGATCTCCTGTGATTCCCAACAACATCAATCCAAGTCCATCATTTCCTTCAGGAAGCTCACCTTGATATTGTGGACGTGTACGACCTTGATCTTCGTACATTGCTTTCAACTTCTTCTCAACGTCCGCTTCTAGTCCATTTTCCTTGATGTATTTCTCACAATTTTGATCGATTGCTGCATTCATAAAGAATCCCAATAACATCGGAGCTGGACCATTAATTGTCATTGAAACAGAAGTCTTTGGATCAGACAAGTCGAATCCAGAATACAACTTCTTCGCATCATCTAAACAGCAGATTGAAACACCAGAGTTTCCGATTTTACCGTAAATATCTGGACGAACATTTGGATCGTTACCGTATAATGTAACCGAATCAAATGCTGTTGAAAGTCGTTTTGCAGGCATACCCAAACTCACGTAATGGAAACGCTTATTCGTTCTTTCTGGTCCACCTTCCCCAGCAAACATACGCGTTGGATCCTCTCCTTCACGTTTGAATGGGAAAAGACCCGAAGTGTAA
Source organism: Henriciella pelagia (assembly GCA_964219255.1). Classification (GTDB taxonomy): domain Bacteria; phylum Bacteroidota; class Bacteroidia; order Flavobacteriales_D; family Crocinitomicaceae; genus UBA4466. The sequence goes on along the minus strand of CAXPPC010000006.1, from coordinate 133,512 downwards.
GGAAATTCACCTGGTACATTTTCCTGTAATGACCAACGAAGGATATCTCCCCAACCTTGGTACTTAGGCGTTACTACCTTGGGAATTTGTGAATGTGAAAGTGACTCAGTGTGTGTTTGAATCGATAATTCTTTATCTCGAACTTTGAATTTGAAAACTGGATCTTTGTACAATTTTTTCTTGTCGTTCCATGCTTCTAAAATTGCCCAGTTTTTCGGGTCAAAGTTTAATTTTTCTGTTTCAAAAGCTTCTTGAAGACCTTTGATTAGTCTGTCTTTATCTTCGATTGCAGAATTTTGCAGTGTTTCGATCGAAGTATGATATCCATAAAGACGATTTGCGACTTCCACTTGCTCATCAACCCATTTATCGTACGATCTATTGTTCTCTGAAATTTCTGATAAATAGCGTGTTCTATCTGGTGGAATCACAAAAATCTTCTCAGACATTTCTTGAGTAATCTCAAAAGTAGAATCAAGATCTGCTCCCGTTTTCTCTTTCAACTTATCCATGATAACTTTATACAAAGTATTCATTCCAGGATCATTGAATTGCGAAGCGATTGTTCCATAAACTGGCATTGAATCCACTTCTTCTTCCCACAAATTATGGTTACGTTGATATTGTTTTCTAACATCACGAAGCGCATCTAAAGCACCACGCTTATCGAATTTATTCAATGCAATTACATCGGCGAAATCAAGCATGTCAATTTTCTCCAATTGCGTTGCTGCACCATATTCAGGTGTCATCACATATAATGACATATCAGAGTGATCTAAAATCTCTGTATCCGACTGACCAATTCCTGAAGTTTCAAGGATGATTAAGTCGAATTTTGCTGTTTTCAATACATTGATTGCTTCGGCAACGTGCTTGCTTAGTGCTAAGTTGGATTGACGAGTAGCCAACGAACGCATATAAACACGATTGTTTTTGATCGAGTTCATACGAATTCTATCACCAAGCAAAGCTCCACCCGTTTTTCTTTTCGATGGATCCACAGAAACCACTGCGATTTTTCTTCCATCAAAGTCGATCAAGAAACGACGAACCAATTCATCAACCAAAGACGATTTTCCTGCACCACCTGTTCCTGTAATTCCAAGAACTGGCACTGATGACTCTTCTGCGATGGCATCGATTTTATCAAATAAATCTTTCGATTCATCTGCGAAGTTCTCCGCTGCAGAAATTACACGAGCAATATCTTTCGCATCCTTTTTCTCCAGTTCAGAAATATCAATTGACACATCCTTTCCAACCGGAAAATCGCAACGTTGAACCAAATCATTGATCATCCCTTGAAGTCCCATTTCGCGACCATCATCTGGGTGGTAAATACGCTCAATTCCGTACTCTTGCAATTCCGCAATTTCTGAAGGAAGGATTGTTCCCCCACCTCCACCAAAAACTTTGATGTGCGGAGCTCCTTTTTCTTTCAGTAGATCGTACATGTATTTAAAGTACTCCATGTGACCTCCTTGGTAAGATGTCATCGCAATTGCTTGAGCATCTTCTTGGATTGCACAGTTCACCACTTCTTCAACAGATCTGTCGTGACCCAGGTGAATTACCTCACATCCAGTGGACTGGATAATTCTACGCATGATATTTATCGCTGCATCGTGGCCATCGAACAATGAAGCCGCAGTTACGATTCGTACTTTATTTACTGGTTTGTATGGTTCTACTCTTTCCATATTTCTTTAAAATTTGGTCCAATTAAAGGCGCGTAAAAGTAGGTAATTTAAGCGGAAATCAAAAGGAAAAATCGGTTAAGGTTGGGAATCGATTCTGCCTCAATTTTAAGTTTGGCACGCTCTTTGAAATTACCTCATCAAACGATAAAAACTAGAAACTATGAAACGAGATAACAAAAAAGTAAAAGCAGTGCAATTGATGTTGAACGCTACATTAGAAGAATACCTTTTATACTTAAAAGGAATGTCACTACAACCAAAATAGGATTCAATTCAACCAAATAGATGGGTCGAGCTGCGAGGTTCGACCTTTTTTTATTCTATAAGCAATCCCATTACGCACACATCATCGATTTGTTCTTCGTCTCCTTTCCATGATTCAAATTCGACTGCTAGCAAGACTTTTTGTTCTTCTAGAGTTACCGTTGGATTTTCAAGGATTAATCTTTTCATTGTTGCTGAGCGATACTTTTTACCATCAGGACCACCAAATTGATCTGGGAATCCATCAGAAGTCATAAACAAACGATCACCTTTTTCCAATTGAATTTCTGTTGATGTAAATGGTTTCTGGTTCGGGTAATTTCCAATAGGTTGTTTATCCCCTTTCCATTCATGCATAATAAACTCATCTATTTCAATTGTTCTATCAGATTCTATTGAGTTTAAACTTTTCGATCGCATTAACCACAACGAATTATTTGCTCCTGCGAAATTGAGTCGATTTGTTTTCTGATCGATTACACACAACGCAATATCCATCCCGTCATCCACACTTTCCGTGCTTTTCGAGAATGTTTCGATCACCAATTCTCTCGTTTTTTCTAGAATTTCGTTTGGTTGACTTAATTCAAACTCGTGAATTGATCTATTTAAGGCATTGTTGCAAACAACACTAACCATCGCGCCTGGCACTCCATGCCCCGTGCAATCCGCTACAGCAACAAAAATGAAATTCCCAATTCTATCCAACCAGAAAAAATCACCACTAACTAAGTCTTTAGGCTGGTACAACACAAAACTATCTTTGAAATACTTATCGAAATCGCGTTTCATCGGAAGGATCGCTGATTGAAGTCGCGTTGCATAGTTAATCGAGTCGGAGATTTCCTTATTTCGAATATCTACCGTGTCTTTTTGTTCCTGAATCAGGTGATTTTTTTCTTCAAGCAAGATGTTCGTATTCTTTCTGCGGCGATTTGCCACATAAAGCACGATTAGGAGTCCGATCAAAAGTACACCTCCGATAATTCCAAGTGAAATTAATTTACCTTGCTCATTGATTTTCTGTTGATCGATTGCGCGCTCTACCGCATGAATTTTCTCCAGCTCGAGGCTGTCATTGATCACCTTCTTTTGAAGCTCATATTTTATATCGTCTTCTAACAATTCCTGTGATCTCTCTTCGAAATCCCTTGCTTCCAAAATGGCGATAAATTCATCTAAAATCTTGTTCGCTTCGGTGTGCTTCCCAATTCGAGACAAGTACCTCGACTTTAATTTTAAAAATGTATCATAATCACCTCTAACATTGTAAGCTTGAATTAAGTTTTCTGCTTGACTGATAATTCTTCGTAAACTATCACTTGACAACTCATTAAAAAACTCCTCTCCGTAGGCAATTCTAGCTAAAACTTGACCGTCTATTTCTTCTTGAGAATTAAAAATCTCTAAAGCCTCCAGAAGCATTCGCTTTTTCTCAGAAGTAGAAAGTTCAGCTCCCTTTAAAGTTGCATAGGAAACATATGTCTCGGCTTTACCTGATGGATAGTAGTCAGTAGTATCATAAATCGCAATAGCCTTTTGGAAATAAAACTTAGCGCTGTCCAACTGATCCTGTTGTTTAAACATTTTCCCCAAGGAATTACATGAAATTGCCTCTCCAATAAAATTACCTGCTTCAATTTCACTTGCCAGACTCTTTCTTTCATACTCCAGAGCTTTTCTATTCATTCCAACTTCACCGTATATGGATGCTATGTTGTGTAATGCTATTGTTCTTCCTTCGAGTGCAACTTTTTTTTCCTTCCCTTTAGGGTTTTGTGCTAAAATCGCTTCATTTAATTCAAGCGACATTAATTGGTAATCGAGACTCTTTGTGTACTCCTCAGTATCTAAGTAGGAATTCCCAATGTTCCCATAGGCATCAGCAATGAGTTGTTTCTTGCCAGATTTCTTGAATTGATCCAATGACTTGAAGAACATTTCTCTGGCTTTCAAAAAGCTCGTAGTATTCTGAAAATACCATCCTTTATATTGAAAAGCTTTTCCTATTAAAGCTGGATCTTGAGTCCTTAACGCATAGTATAAGCTAGAGTCCGCATAGATTTTCGATTGATCATTATCTATATATTCAACCTCTAAATATTTATTAAGATAATACTTAACGAAGGTAGAATCCGCACTTTGTCCACTACTGAAGCGAAAAAAACACAACAACAAAATGAGTACTAACAAATATTTGAGAACAGTAGACATTCAGGTAATTGTTTTCGGCTTGAAGTTAAACATTTCAGATGGAGAAGGAAATTACAAATCCAAAAAACAACTAAATTAGTCCAGATGAAATCAATTTTGAAAACCAATCTTTTGATGGCACTATCCCTCGTGCTTAATTTAGGGTTTGCGCAAGAGAGAAGTCATATTGATTCAATTAACAACATCCCTCAAAACGATTTTATTCGAAATTTAGAAGCCAGCAAAGCTATGTTCAAAAAGAACTTAGAAGATGCTGAATCAATTGCGTATAAAAAAGGCGTTGCTGTAAGCCAAGAAAAGCTCGCAATTGTATTATACTACCTGAAGGACATCGACCAAGGAATGAACTATTCCTTAAAAGCTGCTGAATACTATAAAAATGAAAAAGACTGGGACGGACTCGCAAATATTTATGCGGATATTGGCTATACCATTAGAAATATTCACCTTAAACAAGGGTTAAATTATTTTAGAAAAGCACTAAAAATTGGACAGGACTATAACATTGATCGCACAATGGAAAAGGTCTACAATAATTATGGAATTCTTCAGCGAATGAAATCTCCGCCAGATTTAGATAGTGCTCTTTTTTATCATAGTAAAGCGCTTGAGATCAGTGAAGAATTAGGGCTAGTTGCCGCAATTCCATATGATCTTAATAACATGGCAAATGTATATAGCGCTATGGGCAAGTTTAATAAAGCCTTTGAGTGTTTAGATAGAAGCGATTCATATCGAAAAAAAGAAGAAAATCAAATCCTCTGGGGGGACAATCTAGCTTACCGTTCGGACATCTATTTAGATATGGGTGAGATCGACAGCGCTATTTTATATGCAGAAAAAGCACTTATACATTCTAAAGAAACCAAATTTTTAAATCTTACTAAATACTGTCTTGAACGACTCTCTTCGTTATATGAAAAGAAGAATAATGCTCCTATGGCGCTGAAATACTATAAAGAACTTGTTCAGCACAACGATAGTGTAGTATCATTTGAAACTAATAAAGCCACTGCACAACTGTTGTCCGACTACAATGCAATTCAGAAAGAAAAAGAACTCAGCGAAGAAAGAGAAAAACTAGCCATTCAGAAATCACAAAACATTTTGCTCTTATCAATAATTGCTTTCATTGTTCTAATGGTCGTCTTTATAGTCCGGAATTACCAAAAACGACAAAAATCTCTCAAACAAGAAGTAGCACTTGAAAAATCCGAAGCTCTCAACAAAATCCAAAAAGAAAAACTTCGAATTTCGCGTGACTTACATGATAACATTGGTTCACAGTTGACTTACGTTATTTCAACTTTGGACAATATGAATTACATTTCAGATGATGCCAAAAGACTGGAGCGTATCAATCAACTTGAGGTTTTTACAAAAAATACACTCACAGAACTTCGAGAAACCATTTGGACGATCAAATCGGAATCAATCTCACTAGAAGAACTACTTTCAAAAATTGCGGACTTCATCAATCAAGTGAAACAATCTTTCCCAGAGGTTTCATTTAAAATAGACACTGATAACTACGATTTAACTTTGCATTCAGAACAAGCAATTCATTGCTACCGAACCATTCAGGAAGCTATCAATAATGCGCTAAAATATAGTCAGGCAGACTCCATTACAATCTCATCAAACAATGGCACTATTTCCATTGTGGATAACGGAATTGGATTCGATAAAAACAAGGTAAAAAAAGGAAATGGTCTGATCAACATGCGTGAACGAATAGAAGAAGCTGGATTCGACTATGAATTTGTTTCAGAAATTGGAAAAGGAACTACAATTCGAATAATCACCAGCTAATTACGTAGAAAAGCGTATTTTAATTCCATCATGATATTTCAATCTTTGTAGAAAACTGAAGGTATGATTCGAATAGCATTGGCAGAAGACAACGATTTTTTAGCAAGAACTTTAGAGGAGAAAGTAGAACTTTTTGATGATCTTAACTTGAAATTTCGCGCTGAAAATGGGGAAAGAATGGTCGAACTTATTCCCGATCACCAACCAATCGATGTTATTCTGATGGACATTCAAATGCCTGTTATGGATGGAATTGAGGCAACAGAAAAGATCAAACAACTTTTCCCTCAAATAAAAATTATCATGGTCACCGTTTTCGACGATGAAGAAAATATTTTCAAGGCCATTCAAGCTGGTGCCGACGGTTATTTACTAAAAGACGAGTCAGCTAAAAAAATGCACGAAGGAATCCACGAAATTATGAATGGTGGGGCTCCAATGTCCGCTTCAATTGCTCTCAAAGCACTACGTTTACTAAGAAATCCGATCGAACAAACAACAGAAGAGAAAAAAGAATATTCTCTCACAAATCGAGAAGTAGAAATTCTTGAGCAGTTAAGCAAAGGACTGAATTACGGAGAGATTGCCACAAATTTATTCATCAGTCAAGGTACCGTTCGTAAACACGTTGAAAACACCTATCGAAAATTACAGGTCCACAATAAAATGGAAGCCGTAACTTTGGCAAAGAAAGAAAGGATCATTTAATCAAAATAATTTGACAGACCAGGAAATCGGAACAGTATTCACCTCCCCAAGATGGGCGAAGTTTGTCATCGAACGATTTTCAATTTTCGATCATTGGTTAGCAGGAAAAACCGTTTTCGATCCAACAATGGGAAACGGTCAATTATTGATTTCCTTAGTTGAGTATGGATTGGATAATGGATACGAATTAGATGACCTTCCTCTAAATCGACTTTTCGGAAATGAAATTAATACTCGCTATTACCAAGAAGTCATTGCACATTTTCAGTCGAATTACAATTTTGACCTGACAAATCAAATAACCAATTCTGAGCTTTTGGAGTTGCAACCAAAACAATTCGATATCATTTTTGGGAATCCGCCTTGGCAAAATTTTGTCGATTTACCAGAAGAATACAAGCCTTTCATCAAATCCAAAATGGATGAGTTTGGGTTGATTAAAAACAAGAAAAATCTCCTCCTAGGAAGTTCTCGAATCGATCTCTCGGCTTTAATCATACAATGTTCGATGTCTGACTTCCTAAAGTCAAATGGCGATGCTTATTTCTTTCTTCCACTTTCACTTTTCTTAAATGATGGAGCGCATGAACAATTCAGAAAATTTGAGGTGAAAGATTCATTTTTCGGACTAATCTCGATAATAGATTTGGCTAATACGGATGCATTTCATTCAGTTAATACACGGCATGGAGTTGCGCATTTCACGAAGGATAAAAAGACATCATATCCAATTCCATATTACGTTTTTGAGGACAACTCGGCACAAAAGAACCTAGCCGGACCACTTTACAATCCATTTGGACCATTAAGTATTTCGAAAAAACTTGAATATTTTCAGAACCCAACTTTCATCGACATTGAAAAATCAGCGCAACCGAGACAAGGCATTAATACTTCTGGCGCGAACTCCGTTTTTATTTTTAATGACGTCAAAAAGATTTCAGAGGATTTAGTTCTCATTGAGAATACACACGAACTTCCTTCAAAATTCATTTTTCCGCTTTTAACGAACGAAAATTTCGACTCGAATTCAACCGAAGCAACAAAATGGGTGCTCCTTCCCTACCATTCAAATGGTAAAGTTTTAACGCTTTCCGAATTAGATGAATTTCCGCAATTGAAGTCATATTTAGAAATCCACGAAGTAAAACTCAAAAATCGAAAAGGCAGGCTGATTCAAACCATGATTCAAAAAGGAATTTGGTGGAGCTTACTGGGAGTTGGGCCATATTCATTCGCAAAATATAAGATTGTATGGCGTGCTTATGGTCGTAAAAAATTCGATCCAATTTTAGTTGAGGGAAATTGGCAAGCAAATCAATCATTGCAAGCATTCATGTCTTTCAGCAACAAAAAAAACGCTCAGAAAATCCTCTCGAAACTACAAAAGCCAGAAATTGAGGCCTACTTGAAATCGCTCCATATGGATGGAACGATGAATTGGGCGCAACCAGGCAAGATCAAATCCTTCTTAAAATTTCGCTAAAATCTTCAGGCTTTTCTCTATCTTTCGCTACTACGTATTATCATGGGAGAAAAGAAAAAATACAAGCTTAAAGAGCTGAAAACCTACGCATCCGAAGAATGGTTGTTTAAAGAGAAAATGTATCAGTCTGTTTTTGTTGAAAAGGAAACGGATTGGATTCAAGCGGAATTAAGTTTGTACAACATCCTTTTTGATGAGGAAGATTGGAAATGTAAGATCCGATACGAAGCCTATGATAATGCGAAAGCTTCCACGAAGAAGAAAGTATTTAGTCACGAAGAAGAGCGTGAGGTCCCAAAAACGGAAAATGTCATCAAGTACCGATCTGGTTGGGGAAATGCAAAGAAAACCTTTTGGAAAAAAGGAGACTATATCTGGCATGCCTATGTGGATGATGAATTAGTCGCAACGAAAGAATTTTATGTGGACGATTTTCCATTGCCGACATCTGAATCTAATCCATGGTTCGACATTAGCAATATTCGTTTTTACGAAGAAGGAAAAGCTGGTACGCCGTTCGGAAGTAGAAAATACCACACGCAATTTGTTGGAAAAGATACACGCTATATTTCGACAGAATTCACACTAAGGAATAAAAGAAAAGATCCTTGGCACTGCGAATTGGAGTTTTTCTACTACGATGCACAAGGTCGATTGAGAGGTCAAGCAACTCGCCTATTCAAAGTAGTTGGGGAAACAACAACGACAACCTTCTCCTGGGGAAATGAATCAAAAAACATTTGGAAAGATGGTGCATTTACTGTTGAAATCATCTTCATGCATCAACGCATCGCTATTGTTCCATTTAATGTCGGTCAAGTTTGGATAGAGGGTGAACCAACAATCGCGAATACAGAACTCATTAATGGAAATGATCCAACTATGGTTCCAGATGAAGAGCAGTTGGACGATTTGATCGCGAAATTAGACGAGCTGATTGGACTAACTGATATCAAAACGCGTATCCGAGAATATATTGAGTATCTAAAATTCGAAAAGCTTCGGAAAGAAAAAGGCTTGGCCAGTCCGAAAGGAATTAATCTTCATACAGTGTTGACGGGGAATCCAGGTACGGGAAAAACAACAGTTGCAAAGCAATTAGGTAAAATCTACCGTGCAATGGGATTACTAACCAGTGGACATGTTCACGAAGTAGATCGATCGGATTTAATTGGAGAATATATTGGTCAGACGGCACCAAAAGTCCGTGATGCTATCGAAAAAGCACGAGGTGGAATCCTTTTCATCGATGAGGCTTATGCGCTTTACCGAAAAGATACCGCCAACGATTACGGTCACGAAGCAATTGAAATTTTATTAAAAGAAATGTCAGACGGACCGGGAAATCTTGTGGTGATTGTCGCTGGATATCCAAAAGAGATGACCGCTTTTATCGAGTCAAACCCAGGACTGAAATCGCGTTTTAACCATTTCTTTCACTTCCCAGATTATTTGCCAGAAGAACTTTCGGAGATTGCTGATTTAGGATTTAAAAAACTGGAGTTGACGATCGAACAAGATGCTAAAAATCTACTCGATCAACAATTGATTAAGGCTTTTCGTTCGAGAGATCGGTCTTTCGGAAATGCACGTTATGTGATGTCACTTGTGGATGAAAGTAAGATGAACATGGGACTCCGATTGATGAAGGATGAAAAATTGGATGACCTTTCAAAAGAAGATCTTTCAACAGTGACTTTAGATGATGTGCAGGATATTTTTATTCAACCTCAATCGAAAAAACTCAAGTTGGCGGTGGACAATGAATTGCTTCGCCTCGGTCTGCATGAATTAGATGAGTTGATCGGAATGGAACCTGTAAAAAATCAGATTCGAGAGTTGGTAAAGCTGGTAACTTATTATCGTGAAATCGGAAAAGATGTTTTGAATCAATTTGTGATGCACACTGTTTTTACGGGAAATCCGGGTACTGGAAAAACAACCGTTGCTCGAATTTTTGCAAAGATTTTCAAGGCACTTGGACTGATTGAAGGTGGACATTTAATTGAATGTGATCGTGAAGCACTTGTCGCTGGATATAGTGGTCAAACAGCAACCAAAACAGCTGCCGTAATCGATCGAGCCATGGGCGGAGTTCTCTTCATCGATGAAGCTTATGCGCTGGTTAACGGTCCTGGAGATAGTTTTGGAATGGAGGCAATTCAGACGATTTTAAAAAGAATGGAGGATCGAAAAACCTCTTTTATCGTTATTGCAGCTGGTTATCCTGATAATATGCATCAGTTTTTACATGCCAATCCGGGATTGAGATCGCGCTTTGAGAAATCAATTCACTTTGAAGATTACAACGCGGAGGAATTATTGAAAATTGCCGAATACATGTTGAGTATTGAAAATTACAAACTCAGCAACGAAGCGAGAACAAGATTAACAGAATATCTCACAACAGCATTTGACAATAGAGATAAACATTTTGGGAATGCGCGATTTGTTCGAAAGACAATTCAACAAATCTCAAGAGATCACGACTTGCGCTTAGCAGATATTCCCGCAGAGAAAAGAACATTAAAAATGATCGAAGAAATCACGCTGGAAGATCTTAAAAATCTGATTGACAAGTCGGATTTAGGTGGCACACCAACAATTGGATTTCAACGAAACAATACCCCGTCGAATTAAATGACGAAAGCTTATTTTAACTGGAGTACCGGAAAAGACTCCGCAATGGCGCTTCATCGCATGTTGCAAAATCCGGATTATGAAGTTTTGGAATTATTGACATCGATTAATGCTCACTTCGACCGAGTAACGATGCATGGTGTTCGAAGATCATTGCTCGAAGCACAAATTAAATCGATTGGAATTCCGGCATCAACCATCGAGCTTCCTGAAAATCCATCCATGGAAGATTATGGAAAATTGATGAAAGACGGAGTTTCTAAGCTAAAAGCAAAAGGACTCACAACAGCTGGATTTGGTGATATTTTCTTGGAGGATTTACGCCAATACCGAGAGGATCAGTTAGCCACCGAAGGAATTGATTGTCATTTTCCTTTGTGGAAAGAAAATACGACTGATCTCATTAAAGAATTCATCGATTTGGGATTTAAGTCGATTGTGGTGAGTTGCAATGGCGACTTGTTAAATGAGTCCTTCGTAGGCAGAATTATCGATCACCAATTTATTGCCGATTTACCAGAAAATGTCGATCCTTGTGGAGAAAATGGAGAGTTTCACACTTTCTGTTTCGACGGTCCGATTTTCAAAGAACCCATTAATTTTACAATCGGCCCAAAAGAAAAAAAGAGTTATCCGCGACCAAATGCAGCTGAAAACGAGAAGCAAACAATTGATTTTTGGTTCTGCGATTTAATTCCCGAATAAAAAAATGCAAAAAATGAAATTCAAGTGGACTTTTTCACTAACTTAAATAAGATGACCGAAAATAGTACCACGAATATTGCTGAGTTTACGGAGAGATTTATCAATCAAACAAACCGAAGTGTTTTCCTTACAGGAAAGGCAGGAACGGGTAAAACGACGTTGCTAAAAAAGATTGTTGACTCGACTCATAAACAAAGCGTGATTGTTGCACCGACTGGAATTGCTGCGTTGAATGCTGGTGGAGTTACCATCCATTCATTTTTTCAATTGCCTTTTGGTGGATTTTTACCTGATTTCAATGCAAATCCGACTTTTTCTCCTTACGTGAAATTGGAATCTAAATCGACTTTGATGCGCCATTTTAAGATGAACAGTGCACGAAGAGCGGTGATTCGAAACTTGGAATTGTTGATTATTGATGAAGTCAGCATGCTTCGAGCAGATTTGTTGGACGCCATTGACTGGTCGCTACGAAATGTTCGAAAAATCAACGAACCTTTTGGTGGCGTTCAGGTACTTTTTATTGGTGATTTACTCCAATTACCACCAGTTGTAAAGAACGAAGAATGGGCTTCACTTCGAACGTATTATCAAGGTATGTTCTTTTTTCATGCGCATGTTATTCAAGAGGCAAAACCAGTTTATCTCGAACTCAGCAAAGTTCATCGTCAGTCTGATGACCATTTCATTGGTTTACTGAATAGTCTTCGTGTCAATAAAATATCGAAAGAAGACATTGAGTTATTGAACAGTCACGTTGATACCAATTTCGACCCAACTCAGCACGAAGAGTATATTACTTTAACCACACATAATGCAGATGCCGATAAGATTAACCAGCAGGCGCTTGAGCAGCTGACAACCAATTCAGTTACTTATTCCGCGGATGTGAATGGAAATTTCCCAGAATACATGTACCCGATTGAGCCTGACATGGAATTAAAGATTGGAGCGCAAGTGATGTTCATTAAAAATGATATTTCCTACGAAAAAAACTTCTACAACGGAAAAATGGGAAAAATCGTCAGTCTGGATAAAGACGAAGTAAAAGTTCAATTCCCAGCTGAAAAAAGAACGATTGTTGTCGACCGATACGAGTGGGAAAATATACAATACGAATTAAATCCAAGTACTGGAGAAGTTGACACTAAAGTACTCGGAACCTTTGTTCATTATCCGCTGAAACTTGCATGGGCTATAACCGTTCATAAAAGTCAGGGGTTAACATTTGACAAGGCCGTGATTGACGTTTCTAAGGTTTTCGTTCCAGGACAATCTTATGTAGCATTATCGAGATTAAGATCATTGGATGGCTTGGTGCTATTGAATCCGATTAATCCGTCTGGTCTCTCAATCAGTAATGATGTTGCCAATTACGTAAACGGTTCAGAAGCAAGTATGGAACTTGAGTCCACTTTAGTCGCTGAACAGAATAACTATATTGAACAAACTTTAATTCGTGCTTTCGACTGGGTTGAATTGTTGAACAAATGGGAATCTCATGAAGCGACGTACAAAAGTCACGGAAGCAAATCTCAAAAGGGGAAAAATCGATCTTGGGTAACGCAACAAACTCAGATTTTGAGAGGAACATCAGAACCATCGAGAAAATTCAGAAACCAATTAGCGAAACTTTTCAGAAAAACAAAAGTCGATCTAAAGCACATTGAAGAACGTGTGGTTGCTGCCTACGACTATTTCTACAAATCCTTAGATGGAATTCTATATTCCAATCTCAAGAAGATGGCAGAACTGCAACAGCAACGTAACACCTCGCAATACAATGCTGAATTGGAAGAATTGGATGATTTGACGACAGAAACAATACTTCGACTAAAGCGTGCGAAGCAACTCATTCATTTAGCAGTTCAAAATGCCGATTTTGACAAAAAGCAATTGGTGACTCAGGAAATCAGAGACTACAAACAAAATCAAATTGAAGCGGTAAAAGAGGAAATCAAGAAAACCAATTCAACGTTCGATTTCGATACCAATTTTGTGTCTGTCACCACTAAATCCTCTCGAAAAAAGAAAGAAAAGAAAAAGAAAATTTCGACTTACGATCAAACACTGGAATATTTCAACGATGGAATGTCGCCCGAAGAAATTGCTCGCGAGCGTCAGTTGGGAGAACGAACAATATATACGCACCTTGAACGCCTCATTCAGAATGATAAGTTGACCATCAACGATGTCTTAGAAAAAGACCGAATCTATGCTTTGAGTGATTTCTTCGATGAATATGATGGTGAATCGCTGAGTGAATTGAAAGAAAAAGCAGGAGATGATTTTACTTGGGAAGAACTAAAACTTTATCGTGCTTCATTAATGACTAACACTATTTAAATGTATATACCGGAAATCTATAAGGAAACTGACCAGAAGTGGATTCAACAATTTATTCGTGACAACAACTTTGGTGTTTTAGTGAGTCAGGTTGATGGAAGACCTTGGGCTACTCATATTCCGTTTATTCTTCGTTCAGAAAATAATGAAGTGAAGCTCATTGCTCATTTATCCAAAGCCAATCCACAATGGAAATCATTTGATAAGAATGAGGTCTTGGTGATTTTCGAAGGCGGGAATTCCTATATTTCATCTTCTTGGTATGACCATGAAAATGTTCCCACGTGGAATTACTTAGCCGTTCATGCTTATGGTACGATTGAAATTTTATCCGAATCGGAAAGAAATGAAGCGATTTCGGAACTGGTTGACTTCCATGAAAGAGATCAAGAGGCGCCGATTAAAATGAGTGAATTATCAGATCAAACACTGGAAGAATTAAATGGTACTGTTGGAATTCGGATTAAAATTAACTCGTTTGAAGCTGTAAGAAAGTTATCTCAAAATAGAGATGACAAGAACCACAAAAATATCTGCGCGCACTTAGAGAAAAAAAATGATACAAATTCTAGAATTGTTGCGGATGAAATGAAAAAAGACCGGTTGTAACAGCTTGCTAATGTTAAGATTACCTTAATATTTTGACATTCTGATATAATTATGATTTTTTGAGTAGTTTCGCTGGCTCAATTTTATTGAACAAATGGATTTAGAAGTAATAGGACGTACCACAAAACTAAGCTTTCCAGAGATTGGATTAAACAATATCTCAGCGAAGGTAGATACCGGTGCTTACACCTCATCAATTCATTGTGGTTCGATAGAAAAAATAAACGAAAAACAAGTTCGGTGCATATTTTTGGATGCTGAAAACAAGTCCTTTTCGGGAATGGAATATACCTTTGATATCATTAAAGAAGTTAGTGTAAAAAGCTCTAATGGAATTAAAGAACGTAGAATAGTGATCCAAACAAAAGTTGTAGTGAACGAAAAAGAATTTGATATTTATTTAACATTAACCGATCGAAAAGACATGAAGTTTCCCGTACTTTTAGGTCGTAAATTTCTAAAGAATCGATTTTTAGTTGACGTATCGATTTCAATTTAATACCCTTTTTTATTATGAAAATTGTCATTTTATCTCGTGATCCAAAACTGTATTCTACTCGCCGCTTGAAGGAGGCAGGAGAAAAACGTGGTCATGAAATGCTTGTTGTCGACCACACGAAGTGTGATATCGTCATTGAGAGACGTAAACCAAAGATTTTCTACAAAGGGGAAGAGTTAACCGATGTTGATGCGGTTATTCCAAGAATTGGAGCATCTGTGACGTTTTATGGAACGGCAGTTGTACGTCAATTTGAAATGATGAAAGTTTTCTCAGCAATCGAGTCTCAAGCACTTGTTCGTTCGCGAGATAAACTGCGTGCTCTTCAAATTTTATCGAGAGCTGGTTTAGGAATGCCAAAAACTGGTTTTACAAACTTCTCGAAAGAAGCAAGTCGCATTATTGATCAGGTTGGTGGTGCCCCATGTGTCATCAAAGTGTTGGAAGGAACACAAGGAAATGGAGTTCTTCTAACAGAAACGCGCAGTGCTGCCGAATCAGTTTTGGAGGCTTTCCAAGGACTTCAGGCCAGAGTGATGGTACAAGAATTCATTAAAGAAGCTGGGGGAGCCGATATACGTGCTTTTGTAGTGGACGGAGTTGTTGTTGGAGCAATGAAGCGACAAGCTAAAGAAGGAGAATTCAGATCGAACTTACACCGAGGAGGAACGGCAACGATTGTTGAATTATCTGATGAGGAAGAAAATGCAGCATTAAAAGCAGCAAGAGCTCTAAAACTCGGAATAGCCGGAGTTGACATGCTTCAATCAGATCGTGGGCCATTAATTATGGAGGTAAATTCATCTCCGGGACTTGAAGGAATCGAAGCAGCAACAGAAAAAGACATCGCTAAGTCCATCATTCGATACGTAGAACGTCACGTTGACATGGATTAAACAATTTAATTTGACCGAGTTTTCTGTATTTTCGTTCTTAAACAACGATCTACGAATGCAAAGTCGAACTGTTTCTTGGCTCCCCTACTTCACTGTATTAGTCGTATTCTTACTTATTTGGTTAGGCTTTGATTTTAATGGATTGTATGGACAGGATTCTCACGAGTACTTGAGATATTCGAAAGCGATTAATCTATTCGTAGAAACAGGTGTAGATCCCGGTAATTTCTACTGGCCAAAATTATACCCATTTCTTGGTGCAATAATTAGTTATAGTGGACTATCTGTAAATTTGTCCCTACAACTCGTTTCACTGGGTTCAATACTTGGAGCATTCTACTTCACTCAAAAATCATTTTGCTTACTGTATAAAACTGACGGAAGTTCGTTCTTAGTTTTAGGAGCTGCGACTCAAGTTTATTTCATTCGATCGGGGATAATCGTAATGTCCGACGCATTGACAACTTTTTCATTGATGGGATTTCTTTTTTATTACCTCCGATTCGTAGATCAAAAAGTAACGAAAGATTTCCTTCTTCTGACATTTTTCAGTCTGATAGCTGTTTTTTCACGATATGCAGCTATGCCGTTAATTACCATTCCAGTATTGCATGCTATTTATTTGCTGGTTTTAAAAGTTCCTCTGCTATACAGAATTCTGATAATTACAACCGGACTGTTAACCTCATTCATCGCTTTATTTCTAAACAACCAAGCTTTAGATTTGATTGGAAAAATGTTTGAAACTTGGAGTGTTCTTCACTTATTTCAGCGGAATTTTATGTTCGATTCATTTCCACAAACGTACTGGGTTCCCAATGGAATATACATGTTAAGCAACTTCGCTCATCTGGGATTCCTTAGTATGGGAGTTTTATTACTCTTTTGGTTGAAAAAATGGAATTTTAAACTTCCTTTCCTCTGGATGGGTATTATCGCATACTTAATTTTCATTGGTGGAATTGGATTCCAAAATCAACGATTTATGGTGATTACTCATTTATGGATTTTAGTCCTCATTTTTCCTGCATTTGAAGCACTTAAACATTGGCTTGGTCAACGAAAATTGTGGTGGTTTTTCATCTCGGGAGTTGTAGTTTTTAATGGAGCATTTTTCTATTATTCTTTTTCGAAAACATTTGCGATGCACCGCTTAGAAAAGGAGATTTCTCAAGAAGTTTTGAAACTAGAAGATGCAAAGACAATTTACGCTTTCTACATAACTCCTTCTTTGGGATCATACGACATTCCTAATCCTAAAATCGATTTGTGGACTGAGGAAATTGAATTTAAGAAAGGAAATTTTGCCGTATTCAATGAAAAGCAATTTGGTCAAAATCAGCGAGTAATGAAAAACTGGCAACGTTTGAATGACGAATTCGAAGTTAATTCGATTAAAAACTTACCTAAAGGCTGGAAAATCTATCGAATCGAATCACTTAAAATCGAAGAATCATCTTCAAATTAAAACGACGTTGTGTAAGATAATTTGGAATCGAATAATAAGTTCCTTGAACATCCTGAATCCACTGCTTCGACAAGACATTATTGATCCCAAGTAAATTGAATACCTCAAAAGATAAAATCGCATCCGTAAAATTCTTGGTGAAAAAGTTCTTCTTCTCCGTTTTCTTGTAGAGGAAATCATACGACATTCCCATATCAACTCGGAAATACGACTTCATGCGCAACGTATCCTTGTATCGATCATCACCTGGTGGACCGTAAGGCAAATTAGATCCATATTGAATTCCTACTTGAACACTTAAACTCTCGTACATCGGCATTCTGTCTTGAATCAACGCACCAAAAGTCACCAACTGATCCGTTGGTCGGGGAATATAACCAGGATAAATTGTTGCACTATCAACCACTGTTTGATCTTCGGAATAACCAAAAATAATTTTCTCTCCAGCAGCATTATAGTATTCCTTATACGAATCGTTCAGAATATCCTCTTTAGTTTGGAGCAATCCTACCTTGAAAAACGATTCAATTCCATCAATAAACTGACCGTGAACATTTAAATCAAGTCCATATGCATAAGCCACGGCATTATTCTCTGCATAATATCGAGTTCGAACATTTTCAATTTCATATGGATTCACATCCCATAGATATTTGTAATACGCTTCAGCCGTAAATTTGAAGGGAACTTCACGATTCCACATATTGAAATAAACATCGGTACCAGCTACTGCGTGATATGACTTTTGTGCTTTAACATTCAAGTTAAGTTGACCGGCAAAAGTTCTAAACTCACGATAAAAAGGTGGCTGATAATACAATCCTGTCGCAAAACGTATATCAACTTGTCGTCGAATCACCTTTCCATTTCGTACCATGTAAGCTCTGGGCGAATAAGTTACCGAAGCCCTTGGAGTTACGAAAAACTCATCGTTTGCTGTTGTATAACCCGCTCTTGCTCCAGCACTCAAATTCCAGCTTGCTGCCGATTCACGAATGGTATCGGAATATGAGTTTAATTCCTTCTCTCCAGCTTCATTTTTTTCCTTCTTCTCAACTGTTACATACAAGTTTCGCTGGTTATTCTTCCATCTTGAATTGAACTGAAAAAAGGAAGTATATCGCTGCGATTGAAGATTCAACTGACCTTTAATCGTCTCAAATAAAATAACTTCGTTGGGAGTATCTTGAGGAACTGAATACCCGGCTGAATCCACCATACTCCATTCGCTCAAAACATCATAAAAATCATCCATTTGGAAGTTTACCCCCCATTTTAGGTCGTGACTTTGGAATCGTGTTTTCTCATCGTCTTTATATCCTTTGAAGTAGTTGTGACTCCCGTTGTGATACAGATTAATAATGGTTGCGTTAAGCCTGTTTCTCGCATGATCCAAAAATCCACCAACGCCCAATACCGCAATTGAATCACCAAACTCTTCTTTCGAAGGGTCTGTCTCTAATTCGTTAATGAAATACTGACCCAAAATATCAAAGTATTCACGTTCATCTGTATTGAAGACCGTAGCATAAAAATCAAGTTGTGTCTTGTTCGAAGCCTTCCAATTCAAGGAAGTACCTCCCATCATCGTTTGAAAACGCGTTTGTTCCTGGCCTTCAAAATAAATTCGGAAAGAATAAGCTTCGTTGGCTGTACCAAAATCGGTCTCTTGTGTTTCAGGAGAAAAACGATAATTATTTGATGAAAAGTGACCTAAAACTGACCAATTTAAGTTTTCCGTAATTGCAAAATTGGTCAAAAACTGAGCATCCCAGAACACCGGATTGTATGCTCCTTTAGTTGGTAATGAATTCAACAAATATCCATTTGAGCGATATCTAGCCCCTACTAAATAATTAAAGCGAGGAGTTACTGCTTGCTCAATATGTGCTTCCGTACTTAACAAAGATGCGACAAGAGAACCACGCAGCGAATCTGGTTTTTTATATGTAATATCCAAAACTGATGAAAGCTTATCTCCATACTCCGATTTAAAACCACCAGAAGAAAAACGAATCGACTCAACAAGCGCAGAGTTGATAAAGCTCATCCCCTCCTGCTGACCAGACCGTGTTAAAAAAGGACGATAAACATTAAATCCATTAACATATACTAGGTTCTCATCATAGTTTCCACCGCGTACATTATAATTGGAAGTCAACTCGTTATTGGATGTTGCCGCGGTTGTGTAAATTAAGTAGCGTTCTACTCCACCTCCACCTGGAACCTGTTGCAAATCTGAAATTGGTAACTCGCCAATTTTAAATGGATCATTCACTACGTGGTTTACTTGAACACCGGAAACTCCTTGAAAACTAAATCGGACTTTGCTTAACTTATACTCTTCTTTGTCGACAACAAACTCCTTGATGATCGTTGAATCGGAAACAAATTTTAGCTGAACAGTGTCGCCTAGTTTCGCAAAAAACTCGAATCGACCGTCTTTATTTGTGTACAATTCCCTTGGTGAAGCATTGTAACTAATGATTTGAATATCAGAGAGGGGCTTTCCAAACTTGTCTACACATTCCCCATAAACGCGAGCATTCTGACCGAATCCCATCAACGATACAAAGAGAAAAAGAAGTAAAAGTAGTTGTCGCATTTTAAAAGTCTAGCTTAAGAAACGGAATTAAATACAATTTATTACGCAACTTCTGACTCGTCGATGATTGCAATTCGATTATCAAAAGGTTCAATCGCACTAAAAAGTATTTCAATCGTCTTTTTAACATCGCCATCAGCTGAGAAGTGAAGGATATTGTACTTGCGTTCCTGCATTCCATTTGCGGGAAACAAACGATCCTTTACAAAGTCAATTGCCTTCATTGCTCCATCGTGTTTCGACTTCGATGTCTTAATCAACTTTGCTTTTACATTTTCTATTTGCTTGGTGATTTTAGTTTGTTCCGCCTCAGCATATTGCTTCAAATTCGGTTCAATATCAAGAATTTGTCGCATCACTTCCTCATTCAATTCTGTGAGCAAATTCTCCATTTTTGAAAAATCCAACGCATCTTCTGCTTCATCCGTTACAAATCGCTTTTTTAGAACATCAGCATCCTCAAAAATCTCCATCAACTCCATCGAAGCTTGTCCCATTTTCTTTCCAACCGATTTGTCCAACCAAATAATCGAATTTCGTACTTGAATCAATGGATATACAATCGATGCTTCTTCAAACACTTTCCCCAATTGCAACCAATATGAAATTTCACCTGCTCCTCCAACATAAGCTAGATTTGGTAAAATCACCTCTTGATAAAGCGGACGTAGAACTACATTTGGCGAAAATCTTTCGGGATGATTCTCTAATTCGGTTAAGATCTCCTCTTGCGAAAAAGTCCCAACTCCTTCAACGAAAAATGCATTTCCTTGTCTTTGAATGCGCTCTCTAATTCCATCTTTCAAATAGAATAAATTAATCGGACGAGCATGAATCTGAATTTTAAGATCCTCTTTTTCTAAAGAAGAGTTGGTTGCTATCACCGCTTTCTCAGAAAATCCTTCTATTAGCTCCTTTTTAACTATACCCGAGAAATTTCTTTTTAATTCAAAATCATCTCCATCTACGATGATTAGTCCGTGTTCTTCGAATAACTTGTTGACTAAATTTCTTGTCGCCTTTGTTAAATTCGATCCAGAATACGCATCTAAAAGATCTACGATTTGAGCTTGTTGTTCTTCTCTAAAGAACGATTTTATAGTCGACTTAAATTCATCTAAAGCATCAATGTTAAATCGACCTACAGCTCCGGATTGATTGTATTCAACGGATAAATCTTTGTGGAACATATTCATCGATTGAACCTCTTCAAAATCGTGATCTTCCGTTGCCATCCAGTATACCGGAACAAAATGCTGATTTGGATATTTTTGATTCAACTCATTCGCCATTTTGATGACGTGAATAATCTTAATTACGAAGTAAAGTGGTCCAGTCAATAACGATAATTGATGTCCGGTTGTCACAGTAAACGTGTTTTCACTTTCAAGCGCAGATAAATTTTTCGCAACCGCATCGTGAAGTTTAACATTATTATATTGACTCCGCAATGACTTCACTAAAGTCGATCTAAAATCAGATGAATAGTTCGATTTCTTCTGTTCGATCTGATTCTCAAACGCCTCCATTGAAAAAGGTTGATTGATATAATTTGAAAGCCCATTTTGACCTTCTGTTAATCGAACTTGTTGTTCTGAAAAATATGATGTCGCTGAACGCGTAACTCTATGAATTTGCATATGCAAAAGTACGGAAGCTTCGTAAAAAATGGGAAAAAAAAGTTCTAGAACGTATCTTTGAGGAAAAATCAGAATTATGCAAGCAGTAATTAAGACAAATAAAGGTACAATGACAGTTGATTTGTACGAAAACGAAACACCTAAAACGGTTGCAAACTTTGTGAAATTGGCCAAAGATGGATTTTACAATGGATTGAAATGGCACCGTGTGATTCCAGATTTCGTGATCCAAGGAGGTTGTCCAAATTCGAAAGACGGAGCAACTGGAATGCCTGGAACAGGTGGACCTGGATACACGATCGATTGTGAAGTTGATGCAGAAAAACAATTCCATGACAGAGGTGTCCTTTCTATGGCTCACGCAGGAAGAAATACTGGTGGATCTCAGTTCTTTGTTTGTCACTCAAGAAATAATACAGCACACCTAGATGGAAATCACACATGCTTCGGAAAAGTAATTGACGGAGTTGATGTAGTGGATGATATTCGCCAAGGTGATAGCATTGATAGCATTGAAATCATCGACTAATGTCGAACGGTAAAAAAGCAATAGTAATTGGATCAGGGGTGGCTGGATTAGCTGCCTCTGTTCGTTTAGCACGTGCTGGTTATGAAACGCATGTGTATGAAAGCAATTCCTTTCCCGGAGGAAAAATCAACACTATTGACCTGAATGGATATCGCTTCGATCGCGGTCCATCTATTTTTACCGCTCCAGAATACCTCGAAGATCTTTACAAGCTTTGTGGGAAAGATTTTAGTTCGTTTGAGACAATCAAAATGGGACATTCGTTTAATTATTTCTTCAATGATGAAACACGACTTCAGTTTACTGGAGATAATGAACAACTTATTGCAGAACTGGCTTCCAAGTTAAACGAGGACGAAAATCAACTTCGAAAATATTTAAAAAAGTCGGCGAAGAATTACAAAACAATCGCTCCTCTTTTTATCGAGAAATCGCTTCATCGAACGAGAAAATTATTCGGAAAGGATCTTTTTCGAGCATTGGCAAGACTTCCCAAATACAAGTTGTACTCAACGATGCACGAGGAGAATAAATCATTCTTCAAAAACTCAAAAACAGTCCAAGTCTTCGATCGATTTGCGACCTACAACGGAAGTTCTCCATACAAAGCTCCAGCAATGTTGAACATGATTCCACACTTGGAGATGAATGTTCCTCCCGTATTACCGAAAAATGGAATGATTCAAATAACGGATTCCTTGGTTGATTTGGCAAAATCTCAGGGAGTACAGTTTCATTTTAATTCAACTGTCGATGAAATTAAGGTCGAAAATGGAAGAGTAAATGCGATTCAATCGAAAGGAGAATGGATAGCAGCGGACGTTGTATTTAGCAATATGGACGTAGCTTTGACTTATGAGAAACTACTTCCAAATGCAAAAGCACCAACGAAAATTTTAAATCAGGAACGATCTAGTTCAGCAATCGTTTTTTACTGGGGAATAAAAAAAGAATTTCCTGAATTGAGCCTGCACAACGTCTTCTTTTCAGACGATTATGAGGGAGAATTCAAAGGCCTTTTCGAAAAAGATAATGTCATTGACGATCCAACAATTTACATCAACATTACTTCAAAATTTGTAAAACAAGACGCACCTGAAGGAGGAGAAAATTGGTTTGTGATGATCAATGCCCCAAAAAATTCAGGTCAAGATTGGGAAGAAATAGTTCAACGCACGCGAAGAAATACCATCGATAAAATCAACCGATCACTAAACATCGATTTAGAATCACTCATTGAAGTCGAAGATATATTAGATCCAACCATAATCGAATCAAGATACAGTGGAAAAATGGGATCGATTTATGGGAATGCTTCGAATAATAGATATGCCGCATTTTACCGACATGCCAACTTCAGCAAAGAAGTAAAAGGACTCTATTTTGTTGGAGTTTCTGTACATCCAGGTGGTGGAATTCCGCTGGCAATAAATAGTGCTAAAATAGCAATGGAACATCTCCAAGATCACCCACTAGACTGATGCATTAATCCGTATATTTGGTCAAAAAAAGCACATGCGGATTTTACTTTCATTCCTTTTTATTGCACTATCCATAAACCTCCATGCTTCTGTTCGATTTGTAAGGGCAATGTTCACAACAAATGCTTCTACTGGGATTACGATTGGTTGGGATCAAGTGAGTGGTGACGATCCAATTTTGCTTTACGATACAATCCGACCTTCAGAGTTTAATTTTGGTAAATCTGCTAAAATCAGTCGCTCCAAAAAGGCTAAATCAATGGACAATCAATTTGTTCGTTTGACAAACTTAAAACCAAATCAGCGCTATTATTTTTGTATAAAAGATTCTGAGGGATATTCAAAGGTCTATTATTTCTCGACTGTATCAGATCAACCAACAGAACGACTTTCTTTTGCAGCCGGAGGTGATTCACGTGACCGATCAGAAATCCGAAGAAAAGCGAATGCCCTTGTTGCGAAATTAAAACCTCACGCTGTTCTCTTTAACGGAGATTTTACGGGCTTAGATTTGCCAAAACAATGGGTTGAGTGGTTTACGGATTGGGAATTAAGCATTGCTGAAGACGGAAGAATTACACCTTTGGTCGTCACTCGCGGAAATCATGAGTTGACCAATAAATCTGTCGTAAACATGTTCGATGTCCCAAACAAACGCATTTATTACAACACGATTTTTGGAGGAACGCTATTGAATTTGGTCTCGCTAAACTCTGAGATTTACAAATTCGGTCGACAAAAAATGTTCTTGAAATCTACATTGAAGAAACACGCTCACTTCGATTGGCAAATCCCACAATATCACCGACCGATTCGTCCACATGTTGGTCATAAAAAAGAAATGGAAACGCAGTACCGAAACTTCTTGCCATTCTTTGAGAAATATGCGAATGTTCGACTTTGTCTAGAAAATGATTCACACACATGTAAAATCACCTGGCCAATAATTTCCAGTGAAGAAATAGGCTCTGAAGAAGGATTTATTCGAAATGATTCTATAGGAATTGTGTACGCCGGAGAAGGATGTTGGGGAGCTCCAAATCGGTTCCCTGATGATAATAAATGTTGGACAAGAAACTCAGAAGCAGTCAACCAATTTAATTGGATATTCGTCGATCAAAACAAGATTGAACTTCGCACTGTTTTATACGAAAATGTAGATGAAGTTAGTGCACTTACAGAAGAAACGCGCTTTGAAATGCCGGATGGTATCGACCTATGGAATCCATCAAATGGAAGTCTAGTTGAAATCTACAAAAGAGATTGAAACCATTAGACAAAATTGCTGTGTTATCAAGAAATTTGAAGAGTTATTAACACCAAGCATCAGACGCATCAATTTCCATTATATTTGTTCTCATGAGTGAATTTATCGTATCGGCAAGAAAATATCGTCCGCAAACCTTCGACACTGTTGTTGGTCAGCAATCGATTACTTCTACCCTTAAAAATGCGATTAAAAACGATCATTTAGCGCAGGCGTTTTTGTTTTGTGGATCACGCGGAGTTGGAAAAACATCGACTGCTCGTATTCTTGCAAAAACCATCAACTGTTCTGATCGAACGGAAAAGATGGAAGCTTGTGACAAGTGTGAATCGTGTGAATCATTCAACTCAGGTGCTTCTTTAAATGTGTATGAACTTGATGCCGCTTCGAATAACTCCGTAGACGATATTCGTGGATTGATTGATCAGGTTCGCGTACCACCTCAATTGGGATCGTACAAAGTGTATATCATCGACGAGGTTCACATGTTATCAACGGCAGCATTTAATGCTTTTCTTAAAACATTAGAGGAACCACCAAAGCATGCAATTTTCATTCTTGCGACGACTGAAAAACATAAGATTATTCCAACGATTTTATCGAGATGTCAGATTTTTGACTTCAATCGAATTCGCGTTAAAGATATTGCTGATCATTTGGCCCACATTGCTCAAGAAGAAGGAATAACTGCTGAACCAGATGCTCTACATGTGATTGCCCAAAAGGCAGATGGAGCGCTTCGTGATGCTCTCTCAATTTTTGATCAGATTGTAACTTTCTCAGGAGATAGTATCACTTACCAAAATGTGATCGACAATCTGAATATTTTGGATTACGATTATTACTTCCGAATTGTTGAGAGTACACAAAAAGAGGATATTCCAGCAGCGATGCTGTTGTTGAATGATATTATCGAAAAAGGATTCGATGCGCACAACTTTGTAGTTGGACTAGCTGATCATTATCGAAACCTATTGGTTTGTAAAGATGTTCGAACGGCGAAATTATTAGAAGTGGGTGAGTCAATCCAAGATCGATACATCGCACAATCGAAACAAATCGAAGGTGATCATTTACTTCGAGCTCTTGGGGTTTTAAGCAAGACCGATGTCGACTATAAATCTTCCAAAAATCAACGATTACTGGTCGAAATGGCCCTCATGCAACTATGTTCCATTAATAAGGAGCTAGAAAAAAAAAATGCCTAACTGATCCAGTTGAGCTCATTCCATTTCCGAATCAGAATTTAAGAGACAAAGCACCAAAGGCTAAGTCTGTGCAAGCTCCGATTAAAAAAGAGCCCATCAAAAAAGTGTTTGATCGCCCGCAGCCTAAGGTGATGAAGGCACCATCTGGCAAATTGAGTACATCGTCATTATCCATCAAAAAAATGATTGCGCCGAAGCAGCTAGATGAAGATGGGAAAGCAATTGACCTCACCAATATGCCCATGCGCGATTATGACATGGATGACTTTAAAATGGCGTGGAGAAGATTTGCTCATATTTTAAAAGATCGAGGAGAAAAGACCTTTTACAACGCTTTGCTAAAAAGAGATCCAATCGTTAAACCTGACAATGTCTTTGTTCTTGAATTGGATAATCAAGCTCAACTCGATGTAATCAATATTAAGATTTCAGAATTATTAGACTACCTGCGTGGTGAACTAAAAAACTACAGTATTCAAATCGAATTGACGATCACAACTGAGCAAGAAAATGATGTCAAATTTCAAACAGGGAAAGATAAGTTTGCTGCTTTAGCACGAAAGAACCCGAATCTTCATGCACTTAAGAAGATGTTTAATTTGGATATTGAGTTCTAATTAGAACTTGATTCTCAGCTGAACTGTTAAATCAGATTTTGTTGAGCCTAAAATTTCTTCAGGACCTGATCCAACTCCATCTCGGTTAGCATAAACATTAACTCCATACCTTACCCAAAGATCAAATTTTCGTAAGAAAGTATATCGAATTAACGCATAAGCACGACTTCCTTGGTAGTAATAAGCTGGTGTTGAGAAAACATAAAGAGCATTACTTTCATACGTGTAGATGCGGGTGTCATAACTATCCGTATCGAACAGAGCATACCTCAAAGCTACATCAAGCGGGAAGGATTTCGGTTTAAAAATAATATCTTGTGTTACAATGAATCCCGACTCAGGGTCGTTGCTTAATCGATCGATTGTTACATACTCGACTCTGCTCTTTAATCGCACACTTTCAGAAACTTTGTAACTAAAGTTGATACGGTAATTACGCTGAACTACGTCTTCCAACTCTGTTATTGTTCCATCTGAATCACGACTGTTTTTCTGACGCATTTGCTGACGGAATCGGCCATAAATTTCAAGTTCTCGATTTGGTTTATATGTCGGCTGAATCATTATTTCATGCCCGTAAGAAGGTGCATCAACTTGATATTTCAACCATGGAAATTCGAATAAATCTCCGTAAGCATTCAACGTAAACGATCTACTAAAGGCCAATCGTAACCCTGCATAAATTCCTCTTTCGTTTTGAGCACGACTTCCTTCAGCAAATCCTGCATTGTAGAAAGTTTGATATGCCTTATCGTAATCGCGGTAAACCAAACTCATCGAAGCACGACGGTCGAGAGAAAACAATACTCCGTGCAAATGAGCCAAAGCACCTGAGTGTGTTACGTAAGATACCTCACCGAAGAAATTGAAGTTTTTTCTCACCCAGCTATAATCACCACTAATTGCCGTAGTCCCTTTTCCTCGGAAGTCGAACTGATTGTATGGAACAGTATCCTTCAAAAATGGCTGATCATACCCTTGATACACAGCCGCTGCTCCCAAATGTAAATTTTTATGATCGTAGCGTAAGTTAGCTCCCCCCATTGTTTCTTGAAGCCCATCTTTTCTCGCGATTTCAGAATTCGTTCTGTGTAATCCACGTTGATCAACCGAAGTAACGAACTGAAGATTATCCTGCAAAGTATCTTGTGAAAATGAACCGTCGACTCCTTTTCGTGAACCAAATAAAATCAAGGCAAAATCCTTATACCCCAGATCAACCGCCGCTCCACGAAGGAACAAGTTCTCATCCACTGAAGTGTAAGGTTTAATTGGATTGGCCGTTTTCTTGACATTCGTAGCATCAGCCGTTTTTCCGAATGCATAACCGGACCATAAATTGAGTCCTTGTCCAATTTGTATTTGATAATCTCCAATTGCGACCGCTCTCAAGTATTTTCCACCTTTATAGAAAGCATGCATGGAATAAAAATCAAAACCTTGCTTTTGACTTCCTTTGAAAAACTCTTCACCAGGATCTTTTTCAGCAGTAATTCCCAAACTTAAGTTTGTTCGATAACTATATCGCAATCTCGTGTAATAACGATCCGGATTTCCATGATAATAAGAATTACTTTCCTCTAAAATTGAATCTGGAACATCCTCGTAACCCGCTTTTTGCTCTGGAATAGTTTGGTATCTCAAATAAGCCTCAAATTTACCTTGCTGAATTGCTTCTTTCAATCCGACGTGAAGTTGATCGAGCTTATCATCTACTTTTATGAATGGGAGAACTAACTGTATAGTTGCCAAGTCCCAATATTTTAATGATTGCAACTCATAAATTGAGATCAATTTCCCGTAAGCCTGTCTGTGCAGAATTAAATCATTGATTTGAATATCTGTCAACAATAGTAATTCTTGCAATTCCTCACGAGAAGCTGTGTTCAAATTTAACGGATGATCGAAATAGAAGTTTAGAGCTTCAACTACGTTAGTTAAATCAATTTCCTCCGATTCGAATTGCTCTGAAATAAACTCAACGCGCTGTTGAATAAGATCATTTTTATCCTGTGCCCAAAGAGATAAAGTGGACAGTGAAATTATCGATATCAATAAAATTCTCTTCACTACTTACCTTGGAATAAGATTGAAAAATGTGGCGACCATCCGAGAACTTGATGATAAGCGCTTCCGATATTTAAGTCGATTTGTTTGAATTTATATCCTGCACCAAAAGTCACTTCGATTGGCGCGGTTGCGAATCCACCTCTCAAATGAAAATTCTTCGCCACTTCATATTCGATTCCAGTCTTAAATCGTGGATCGTAATCCAAGTCTTTATCTACTTCAAAAGCAAGGAGCACCTTTTTCGAAAAACTGTAGGAAGTACCCAAACGCATAATTGTCGAAAAACGATCGTCTTCAAAATCTGACAGTTTAGCGCGACCAAGGTTATTTACTGTTGCTCCGATTTTCCAATTTTCTGTCACCTTAGCATATATTCCAGCCTCTCCACTTAATGTACTCGCCGAACCATATCCTTCAGATAATTGAAGTCCCATGTAATTCATTTGAACTCCAGCAAAGAATTTTTCAGATAACTTCATGCTGTAACCTAATCCTGCACGATAACTTCGAAATGAAGTGTATCCATACATTTGTCCACCAGCTGAAAGCACACCAACTTTTAATGGGACAACAACTGCAAAGCCTTGCGACTGCAATTCCTTCAAAAGGAATCGATTCTCATATGAAACCCCAGCCGAAAATTTATCAACATCTGCAAGAGCCCCTGGATTGTTTTGATATCCCCAAACTTCATTTAATGTGATTGAAGCATTTGCCATGGACATCGAACGACCACCCATTGGTTGCCATCCCTGAGCATTCAGATTGAATCCAGAAATTAGTAGCGTTAGTACGATTAAATATTTCATTTAAAATCTATTAGACGAAATTTCTCTTCAAAAATATCGTCATTTAAATAATCTTCTTTGTCAATAAAGTACCATGATTTCCCATCATCTTCTGAAATGGCGACTACTGTAATCTCGTCTCCATCCAACGTAGTATTGTCAATCCTGATAAACTCGTAATAAACGTGAATGTGACCATCTTTTGATTCAATTTCTCTAATGATCCCATCTTGTAAAAAGCTCATTTCATAACCATCGGAAATCAACTCAAATTTTTCCTTGAAGACATCATCTCCTTTAGACTTGTAATAAGCAACTGCATTAGGATGTGTAAAAGAAACAAATGAGAGAACTGCACCATTATTATGGGCATTCACGTAAGATGACATTGCCTGATTTAATGAACGTTCTTGTTCAGCATTCATCGAACATGAGGCTAAAACAAGTAGCAGTAAAATTGGTATCCACTTCACGATTTGAAATTAAACAAAAACCATGAATTTCCCTCGAAAATCTAATTGATTTTATCAAGAACAATTTTTTCGATTAAATTTGCTCAAAATCAATCTACTATGAAGCAACTATTACTTGTATTCGGAATTCTTGGATGTGTTTTTTCTGCATCAGCCCAACAAACAAACGAAACTATTGATATCAATGGGACAACTCGCGATTATATTCAGTATTTACCTGTTGGATTTAATCAAACTACGGAATCGCTTCCAGTTGTTTTTGTTTTACACGGTATTGGTGGTACTGCCAGCGGAATGACAGTAGCCGGAACAAATCTTATAGCGGATACCGCTCGATTTATCTGTGTCTACCCTCAGGGAATGCCAAACTTCCAAGGAAATGCAGCTTGGAATAATGGAACATTGTTAGAATCGACAGCAGATGATTTGGGACTATTCCATGCACTAATCGATCAGTATATTTTAGACTTTAACGCAGATCCATCGCGAATTTATGTAACTGGACTTTCAATGGGTTCTATTATGAGTTACACGCTTGCTTGTCAAATGAATGATAGAATTGCAGCGATAGGTTGTATGTCAGGACCGATGTCCACTGAAGATTTGAACAGCTGTGCACCAACTTACATCACACCAGTTATTCACATTCACGGAACGAACGATCAAGTAGTACCTTACGATTCCAATCCAATTCCTTCGCTCTCTTTAGTTCCTGAAACAATGGATTTTTGGGCAAATCAACACGCTTGTACTTCAGTCGATTCAACGCAGATTCCAAATACAGCAAATGATGGATTAACAGTCGACCGCTTTGTTTACCAAGGATGTACTCCTTCTGAATCAGTTGAATTGTGGAGAGTTAACGGTGGTGAACACACCTACTTTTATGAACCGTTGAATGATTTTACTGAAGCAATTGAAATCTGGTTGTTCTTCAGAAAATGGCAACACAGCAATCCAGCTCCAGCAGGACTTTCAACATTATTGATTGCTGACAAAATGAAGGTACATCCAAATCCATCCAATGGAACTTTCACCTTGACTTCTCCCGTAAATGAAAGTGGAATTCTTCATGATGTAAACGGTAAAGAAATTCAATCGATTAGCTTGAATGAAGGAGAAAACAGTTTTGATTTATCAAACTTAAAAGCAGGTATTTATTTCCTAAAATTCAATGACGGATCAGCGAAGCGAATAGCGATCAAGTAATTGTTCATATTCAACAGCACCACTGATTAAAAAATGTTCTGCTTGCGACAGCATGTCTTGAATTCTGAGGATTTCTGGATACTGTTCAGCTTTGTGGGAAAAATAAAAAGCTTTGCTTCCAACAATTTGCACCTCATCAAAATGACGGTCGTCGATGATTTTATAAAACACCTTTTCATTCGATAGTTTTCTGTATTGCGGAAAGTCCATACCTTTGTTTTTCAAAAAGCGAAATTAGCAAATGTTCACAAGCGAAATACACAAGAAGGGCTACGAAGCCATGAAAGAAGAGAAGTTGGAGGAAGCGGTAAGATTGTTCACTGAAGCATTGAAAATTTCCGAACATCCCGATATTTATTCCGATAGAGGAGTTGCATATCTTCACCTTGAAAAAAAAGTAGAATCACTGGCAGACTTTGATAAAGCAATCGAATTGCAACCAAAATATGCGTATCGATTTGCCGCAAGAGCATTCGCCAAAAATCATTTTGGAAACATTGATGGAGCAGTTGAAGACTACGAAATCGCCGTGAAATTAGATCCAGATGATGCAGTTGCACACAATAATTTGGGACTTTTACTCGAGCAAAAAGGATACAAAGACAAAGCGGAGCAACGCTTCGAACAGGCCGATAAACTTTCGAAAATGGAAGATCATTTACTGGAAGTAGTAGATGACTTAGAGAAAGGTGGATCAACCGAAAAGGCTGAAACAGTAAAAGAAAGAGAATTGATCAGTCCTGAAGTTCAACGGGATGAAACAGTCTCTGCAGTGAGTGAATTCAAAAAAGTATTCACCTCCAAATCTCAATTTCGAGAATTTGTTCGCTTTGTTAAAAACGGATTCAAAATCAAATGACAAAAAAAGAGAAAGTCGACTTCATAGTTGAAGAACTAGAAAAATTATATCCGGAAACTCCAATTCCGTTGGATCATACCGATCCATATACATTATTGATTGCAGTTTTGTTGTCTGCCCAATGTACGGATGAACGTGTGAACCAAATCACTCCTCTCCTATTCAAGCGCGCGGATAATCCATTCGATATGGTAAAATTAACCGTAGATGAAATCAGAGAGATTATTCGTCCTTGCGGACTTTCTCCACGTAAATCACAAGCTATTTTCACATTGTCTGAAATGCTTATCGAAAAATACAATGGAGAAGTTCCTCAGAGCTTTGAAGCATTGGAAGAATTGCCTGGAGTTGGTCATAAAACTGCATCAGTAGTAATGTCACAAGCTTTCGGTGTGCCCGCTTTCCCAGTTGATACACACATCCATCGTTTACTAACGCGTTGGGGAATTACAACAGGTAAAAATGTAGAGCAAACAGAGAAAGATGCCAAGCGATTATTTGACGAATCTTTATGGAATAAACTCCACCTTCAAATTATTTTTTACGGTCGTGAATATTCTCCAGCGCGCTCGCCAAAATCCGATAAAGACTACATCACACGAACAATTGGAACGAAGAAAGCCTTGGCTGAATTAAAATAATTTTAAAACCGATTAAACCTTTTCAAATAGATTCGGTCAAAACACCATAATCATAAAACCAAAATCTATGAACGCAAAGGTCTTATCAATCTTATTCACCGCATTTTTATTCCTTTCATTCAGCGCTAAAAGCCAAAGTTGGGAGCGATTAGGAACAAGAAAAGTAAATTACCTAGTTGAACGTGATGTTATTCACGTTGGAGCTAAAGAAGGTGGATTTACTAAACTAAAAGTTGTCGTAAATGGCGGAGCAATCAACATGCGAAGAATGATTGTTGAATACATGAATGGAACAAAAGAAGAAATAGAATTGCGTCATAATTTCCGTCGTGGATCAACTTCAAGAATCATCGATATTCAAGGAGGGAAACGACTAATTAAAGACATTACATTCATTTACGACACCAAAAATCTTTCGCGATCAAAGGCGAGATTGACAGTGTTCGGAAGGCACTAATGTCCGTCTCAATAATTAAAGGTCACTTTTTTAGGTGGCCTTTTTTTGTTTATGGGCGCTCCCTTTCAGGTCGGGCTGTCCGCTTACAAGGTGCCACTTCCCATCCCTAGCGCAATTCCTAGTGAAATTCAACCAAACTTGATTTAGCACTTTAATTTCCGTATTTTCGATATCCAAAAAATCAAGATAAATGAAATTCTCAAAATACATTTTACCTTCAATTGCAGCTAGTTTATTGTTAGCGAGCTGTGGTGATTCAACCAATGAATCTGCGGAAGAAAACATCGAAACTTCACAAGAGACAGAAATGGTCAGTGGCAACGAAGTCGATCGTTTTGCAGACGTTCAGGTGATTCGTTACGACATTGTTGACTTTGATAAACTATCTCTCGATCAGAAAAAACTAGTTTATTACATGGCGCAAGCCGGACTAGAAGGTCGAGACATTATTTACGATCAAAACAATGAATACAACCTTGAAATCAGAAAAGCAATCGAAACAATTGTGCGTGAATTGCAAGGAAAGGAATCAGGTGGCGAATGGGAAAACTTTATGACTTACGCCAAGCAAGTGTGGTTTGCTAACGGAATTCACCATCACTATGGGATGGATAAATTCACCCCTCAATTTACAGAAGCATATTTAAGGTCATTAATTGAAAAATCTGGGGCAAAATTATCTGACATGGCTATTCGTGCAGTACTTGATCCAGAAATGGCAATGAAGCGCAAAGTGAAAGATCCGAGAGTTGATATGATTGTTGCTTCAGCAAATAACTTTTATGGACCTGGAGTGACTCAAAAAATGGTAGAAGATTTCTACGGAGCTAAATCTGATCCATCAAATCCACATCCAGTTGAATTAGGATTGAATTCGACATTGATCTTGAAAGACGGAAATCTCTTCGAAGATGTTTGGAAAATCGACGGGAAATACGGAAAAGCTATTGAGCGCATTGTTTATTGGCTGGAAAAAGCAGTTACTGTTGCTGAAAACGACGATCAAAAAGCGGCATTGGAGAAACTCATCGAATACTACAAAACAGGAGATTTAGAAACTTGGGATGAGTACAATATTCTTTGGGCAAAATCAACTGAAGGTGACATCGACTGGATCAATGGATTTATTGAAGTTTATGGAGATGCACTTGGAAAAAGAGCATCATTTGAAAGCATAGTTCAAATCACAGACTTTGAAGCTTCAAAACAAATGAAGGTAGTTGCGAGTAACGCACAATGGTTCGAAGACAATTCACCGTTAATTCCGGAACATAAAAAGAAAAATGTGAAAGGTGTAAGCTACAAAGTAGTTCAAGTTGCCAGCGAATCTGGTGATGCTTCTCCTTCTACTCCAATAGGCGTTAATCTTCCAAACAACAACTGGATTCGTCAAGAGCACGGTTCGAAATCGGTTAGCCTTGGTAATATCATCGCTGCTTACGACAAAGCAGGTGGACCTGGAATCACTGCAGAGTTTGCTCACGATCAAGAAGAAATTGATCGCGCGGAAAAACACGCTTATTTAGCTGGAAAACTTCATACTGCGTTGCACGAAGTTGTTGGACATGCATCTGGTCAAATCAACGAAGGTGTTGGCCAACCAGCAGAAACGTTGAAAAATTACGCAAGTACCTTAGAAGAAGCTCGCGCAGATCTAGTTGGATTATATTATTTAATGGATCCAAAGTTGATCGAATTAGGCTTGATGGAATCCTTAGAAGTTGGTAAGGCAGAATATGATGGATACATCAGAAATGGTATGATGACGCAATTACAGCGCTTGGAACTTGGAAAAAATGTTGAAGAAGAACACATGCAAAACCGTCAGCTGGTTGCATCATGGGTAATCGAAAAAGGGGCTGCTGACAATGTTGTTGAACGCATCAAAAAAGATGGAAAAACTTACTTCAACATCAACGACTACGAGAAACTAAGAGAACTTTTCGGTCAATTACTTCGTGAAATCCAACGCATTAAATCCGAAGGAGATTATGAAGCTGGGAAAAATCTATTAGAGAATTACGGTGTTATTGTTGATCAAGAATTACACAAAGAAGTACTTGATCGCGTAGCTCCATTGAACATCGCTCCATACAGAGGATTTGTAAATCCAGTATTGATCCCAGTTGAGGATGAAAATGGCGAGATTATTGATGTTAAAATTGAAAACAATCAATCCTTTGTTGAGCAAATGCTTTACTATGGAGAAAAGTACGGAAACTTATAGTAGTTAATACATAATCATTTGGGGGGTCTGGTTGTTCAGGTCCCCCTTTTTATACACTAAATCAATATATGAAGACAAAACAAGAAATTGTAGAAAATTGGCTCCCTCGCTACACGGGAGAAAAATTAGAAAACTTCGGAGAGTACATTTTACTATGTAACTTCCATAATTATGTGAACAAGTTCGCTGAAATGCATGATGTAGAAGTTGTTGGTAAAGATAAACCAATGCAAGTAGCAACGGCTCAAGGAATTTCTATCATCAACTTTGGTATGGGAAGTGCTTCTGCAGCAACATGTATGGATTTACTTTCTGCTATAGAGCCAAAAGCAGCACTGTTTTTAGGAAAATGTGGTGGACTTAAAAAGAAAAATGAAGTAGGAGATTTAATCTTACCTATCGCTGCGATTCGTGGAGAGGGAACAAGTACAGATTACTTTCCACCAGAAGTTCCCGCGCTACCAGCCTTTGCTTTGCAAAAAGCAATCTCAACAACAATTCGCGATTTTGAAAGAGACTACTGGACCGGAACATGTTATACAACCAACCGAAGAGTTTGGGAGCATGACGACGAGTTCAAGGATTATTTGACAAAAGTGAGAGCAATGGCCATCGATATGGAAACAGCAACGATTTTCACAGTTGGATTCGCTAATCAAATTCCAACTGGAGCTTTGTTATTAGTTTCTGATCAACCAATGGTAGCTGAAGGAGTTAAAACAAGCGAAAGTGATAGCAAAGTAACAGCCAACTATGTTGACGA
Source organism: Henriciella pelagia (assembly GCA_964219255.1). GTDB lineage: Bacteria > Bacteroidota > Bacteroidia > Flavobacteriales_D > Crocinitomicaceae > UBA4466. The sequence goes on along the minus strand of CAXPPC010000006.1, from coordinate 97,328 downwards.
TCACTTAAAAATCGGAATTGACTCATTGAAACAACTCATCAATAACGGAAATACCGTTAAGCACTTGAGATTTGGGTAAAAATAGTTTGGGGTCGGTCAATTAGATCGACTCCAAATACTTATCTACATTTGTTTGAATACGTTCGTGGATGTTTGAAGTATCAGCTCTTTCGAATGATTTACCCGTAATTTTCTCGAACAATTCAATATAACGGTCTGTTACAGTGTTCACGAATTCATCTGGCATTTCTGGCATTGTCTGCCCTTCCAGTCCTTGAAATCCGTTTTCTATCAACCACTGACGAACAAATTCTTTCGATAATTGTTTTTGGGGCTCATTCGCATCTTGACGTTCTTGATATCCGTCAGCATAAAAGTAACGAGAAGAATCTGGAGTGTGGATTTCATCAATCAAGTAAACCTTTCCATCACGAATTCCGAACTCATATTTCGTATCAACCAAAATAAGACCACGCTCAGCAGCCATTTCTGTTCCGCGCTGGAATAATTTACGCGTGTAATCTTCTAATTGAACATAAATGTCTTCTGGAACAATTCCCTGCTTGATGATTTCTTCACGAGAAATGTCTTCGTCATGTCCTTCATCTGCTTTCGTTGCAGGAGTTATAATCGGTTCTGGAAATTTGTCATTCTCTTTCATTCCCTCTGGCATTTCAACGCCACAAAGAATTCTTCGACCAGCTTTGTACTCGCGTGCTGCATGCCCCGACATATAACCGCGGATTACCATTTCTACACGAATAGGGTCACATGCATAACCAACTGCCACCGATGGATCTGGAGTCGCCAATAACCAGTTTGGGACGATATCTTTTGTAGCTTCCAAGAACATGGTCGCCACTTGATTTAACACTTGTCCTTTGTACGGAATTCCTTTCGGAAGAATATGATCAAAAGCAGAAATTCTATCCGACGCTACCATGACTAAAAGTCCGTTATCTAGCGTGTAAACATCTCTTACCTTTCCGTTGTAAACTTTAGTTTGACCTTTAAACTCAAAGGTACTTTTGGTGATCGCATTCCCCATGTTAAATCGGTTTATTTGATGCAAAAATAGTAAAGTGATTCACTCTCGAAGTAGAAAAAGTTTCAGAAAATATTAACAATTATTCCTCCTTCTTCTTCTCTTCTCTCTCCGCCTTTTCTTTGGCCTCTGCTTTATCGAATGCATCGATGATTCGCTTCACCAAGCTATGACGGATAACATCCGCTTGTCCCATGCGCACAATCCCAACTCCCTCAACGTCTTTCAAAACATCCAGAGCATAAGCTAGACCAGAACGTTGTTTTCTTGGTAAATCCACCTGCGACATATCACCCGTAACAACGAATTTAGCGGTCATCCCCATACGCGTCAGGAACATTTTCATCTGCATGGTCGTCGTGTTTTGAGCCTCATCCAAAATCACAAAAGCTTTATCCAGTGTTCTACCACGCATGAAGGCCAGCGGTGCAATTTCAATAATTCCAAATTCAAGCATATCCGCCAATTTTTCAGCTGGAATCATATCACGAAGCGCATCGTAAAGTGGCATTAAATATGGATCGAGTTTTTCTTTTAAGTCTCCAGGTAAGAACCCAAGATTCTCCCCTGCCTCAACTGCTGGACGAGTCAAAATAATACGTTTTACTTCCTTTGCTTTGAGTGCGCGAACAGCCAAGGCAACCGCTGTATAAGTCTTTCCTGTCCCTGCAGGTCCAACCGCGAACACCATATCATTTCGATTTACGGCATCAACTAACTTACGCTGATTGATTGTTTTCGCTTTGATTTTTGCACCTTGAGTTCCATGAACCAATGTCTCCGATCCGTTACCTGTGTTCAACATTTTCGGTCCTTCATCCAACATCAAATTATCGATATTGTTTTCCGTCAGTTGATTGTATTGATGAAAATGCTGAATTATTAGTTGAAACTTACGCTCGAACTCATCCATAATTTCATCGTCACCGGCAATGGTAATCACATTTCCTCTCGCAACAACCTTCAGTTTCGGGAAAAAGGATTTAATGTGTTTCAGTTTTGCATTGTTTACACCCAGTAATTCAACCGGATTAATGCCTTGAATCTCAATTTTTCTCTCTAGCAATACGTCTATTTTTTTATCGTAAATAATCGATCGATTTACATTAAATCTGATCAATCCAGCTTAATACGCCCAAAAAGTATTCCTAAATATCGATTTAAGCGTTATTTTTGATTCAAATTTAGAAAATAATTCACTCGCTTTTAGTGAAGTTATCAACTATGAAAGTCGTAACGTTAACAACAGATATGGGATTGAGCGATCATTATGTCGCTTCGCTGAAGGGAACCCTACTGAAATCCGTTACCGATGTTGCCATTGTTGATATCACACATTCTGTTCGACCTTTTGATGTTTCTGAAGCTGCATTTCATGTGAAATCATGTTTTAAAGATTTTCCAGATGGAACGATTCACGTTATTGGTGTGGACAGTGAGCCAGTGATTAACTTCAACGGTCCTGATGGAAGTTTTCCGTGCATTATGGAATACCAAAATCAGTATTTCGTGAGTTCAGACAATGGATTTTTTGGTGCATTTCTGAGAGAAGAACGTCCGACTGGCATTTGGCAGATTGATAATGTACTGTCGAATCCACAAAAATTCAAATTCCCAACAAAGAACATCCTCCTTGATGCAGCCACAAAATTGTTAAACGGAGAAGCTCCAGCATCGATTGGGACATTGGTTGACACCTACAAAAATGCACTAACAATGACCGCGATCTCAGAAACCAATTTGATCAAAGGTTACGTGGTTCATATCGACAATTATGGAAATGCAATTACCAACATTGATGAAGAATTATTCAATCGATTTGGAAAAGACACGCCTTTCATCATTTACTTCAAACGAAAAGACTACTACATAGATAAAATCTCAGGAGCCTACAACGAAGTCGCACAAGGAGAACGAGTTGCCATTTTTAACGAGAATGGTTTTCTAGAAATCGCTATCAATCGTGGAGCGACGGGAAGCACGGGTGGCGCAGAGCAATTATTTGGACTTCGCACTGGAGATATGATTCGAATTGAATTTACACCACAAGGTTCACGAGCTACAATTGACTCACTTTTTTGATCATGATAACACGCATCGTAAAACTAGAATTTCAATCAGAACGCATCGAAGAGTTTTTAACCTTCTTTGAAACAATCAAACATGTAGTCAATAATTTCCCTGGTTGTTATGGAATGAAGTTGTATCGTGATGTCGATCAACCAACAATTGTTATGACGTATAGTCACTGGGAAAATGAAGATGCTCTAAATGAATACCGAAAATCTGGTGAATTTTCTAAGATTTGGCCTACCATTAAGCCATGGTTCTCTGCTCCACCCCAAGCATGGAGTGTAAAAGCACACTTTGACGGTTTTCAAGCATTGAAAGAAGCTGAGAAAAACACCTAGGATACCAACAGTTACCTTTTAATAAATAACTCGTACGATCATCCAATCTCCTCCTTTGTTTCAAAAGGAAATCTTATTTTTGAGATTCAATTCTTAAATAGAATATGCGCGCACTTTATTTTAAAGAAATACGTAGTTTTTTAAGCTCTGTAATCGGATATGTATTCATACTCATATTCTTAATTGCAGCTGGACTTTTTCACTGGGTGATTTCTGGTGAGATCGGAACGAACTTATTGGAAGGTTCTGAAGCAGATCTTATTCCGTTTTTCAACTTGGCTCCTATCATCTTTTTGATTCTAATTCCAGCGATAACGATGCGATCAATTGCTGAAGAAAGAAGAACTGGAACTATTGAATTACTTTTCACTCGACCAATTTCGGACCTGAAAATTCTTCTAGCCAAATATTTTGCGGGAGTAACCTTGCTTATTGTGGCTTTGCTTCCAACGGTGATTTACTACATTTCGATGTACTACTTGGGGAATCCCGTAGGAATTATTGATGGTGGAGCTACTTTCACGTCTTATGTTGGACTTATTTTACTCGGGGCGACTTTCGTGGCGATTGGGACTTTTGCTTCGACGTTGACGAGTAGTCAGATTGTAGCCTTCATCTTAGCCATGTTCTTATGTTGGTTGTTTTACGATGGATTTACGTTACTTGGATCATTCAACTTGATGGGTGGATTTGATTCAGTGATTCAATATTTCGGAATCTCTTATCACTACGACGGAATTAAACGAGGGGTATTTGACACCAAAAATATCATCTACTTCCTCAGCGTAATCTCTATATTCATTTTTGCTGCTTTGACAGTGATTAAATCACTCAAAAAATAATCATGAAAAAGGAAAAGCAACTATCTAAAGGGATTTACAACTGGACGTTCTTAGCGATTGCCGTGGCTGCGATTGTTATTGTGAATGTGATTAGTTCTTTGGTTTATCGAAGAATTGACATGACAGAAGATCAGAGATTTTCTTTGGCTCCTGGAACAATTACCTATCTAGAGAACAACGAAAACTTCAAGAATCGTCTGAACATTAAAATCTATCTTGAAGGAAATCTTCCTGCTGAAATCAATCGTTTTAGAAATGCAGTTGAGGATAAACTGAAGGAATTTAAATTATACGCCGGAGATAGAATTGAATATCAATTCATCGATCCACACGTAGGTACGGAAGAGGAAAAACAAGAAGTTTATCGCGAGATTTTTGCAGAAGGTAAAGGTGTTCTACCGATGGATATCGTCTACATGAAGGATGGGACACAAAGTCAAATGTTACTTTGGCCTGGAGCGATCATCGAATATGGTGGATCTACTGTAAGCTCAGTTCAATTTCTACCGGGATCAAAAGTAGGAATGCCTTATCAGTTGAATGCGATTGATGATGTAATTCAGAACTCAATCAACAATCTTGAGTACATGTTGATTAGCTCAATCAGAAGATCAACTCAAGAAGTGAAACCACGAATCGCATTTTTAGGTGGACATGGAGAGCTGAAATTCCAAGAAACTCAGCGAGCTAGAGCCTTGATTGCTCCTTACTTCTCGATCAAAGATGTTGAATTGAATGACTCTATTCACGCTTTGGATGATGTAGACGGGTTGGTGATTGCGCGACCAACAAAGAAATTCAGTGATAAAGATCTTTACATCATCGATCAGTTTTTAATGCGAGGCGGTCGTTTAATGTGCTTTTTGGATAAGCTGATCATTAACGAGGACTCCCTAGATGCAAAAGGAGAAGTTCACACGACTAGAAATGATCTTGGACTCGACAAAATGTTGTTCGATTATGGATTGAAAATCAACGATAATTATGTTCTGGATGCTAGATGCGCTGCTAAGCAAGTTCCCTTCGCTAAACAGTCTATGATTCCATGGTTCTATCATGTTCTTGCGACTCCAACAAATCACCCAATTTCGAGAAACATTGAACCCGTTTCTTTGAAATACACGAATGAGATTCAGTTTGTAGGAAATATTCGCCAAGTTGAAGGAAACGAGTCGCAATTCATCTCAAGTAATGGAAAAGTTACGCTCACTCCTATTCTTACATCGAGTACGAACTCAACAGTGACTGGATTAGCACCTTTGGTAAATTTAGCGATGCCGCTCAATTATGGCGACAATCCACAACTGGTTCCAAATCCAGAGAATGAAGCCAACAAAAAATGTCTGGCAGGGTTAGCTGAAGGAACCTTTGAATCGTATTTCAAAAACCGAATTGTAGCAGAATTTGCGAATAACCCTGATTCAAAATTCAAGACCGAAAGCACGGAAGAAGGTAAAGTTTTGTTGATTGGAAATGGTCGTTTCTTAGCCAATCAATATGATTCTACACTTAATCGACGTGGGGATGGTTACATGTATCGTCCAAAACAACTAAACGATTTACAATACAGTGAAGACATGGTTAATCTGAACATTCGTCACTTCTTTGGAAATCAAGAATTTGTTCAAAACCTTACAGACTACATGATGGGAGATAATTCTGTACTCGATATCCGTAGTCGACAAATTGATATTCACGCCATAGATGCTGAGAAAGTAAAAGCAGATGCGACTTTCTACAAAATAATTAACGTTGGACTTCCAATCATGCTAATTCTAATTTTGGCATTTGTAATGAATTTCATGCGTAAAAGAAAATATGCTCGATAAAAAATTAATATGAAAAAAACGATAATTCTTCTTATTTCACTTGTCGCAGTAATCGCACTTGGATGGTTTGCAATTGACCTTTTAAACAACAAAGGAAAATCTGACACCGAATTAATTGAATTTGCTATTGAGGATACAGAATCGATTGACAAAGTAATCATCACGGATAAATTCGGCAATGTTTTCGAGCTGAGAAAATCCAACGATTCATGGACAGATAAAGACGGAGGATGCGTTGTTCAAGAGAATGTAGAGTATATTCTAGAAACCTTCAAGAAGATTACATTTAAAGGATATCTTCCTGATAACTCGCTTGATAAATACAACAAGTTGATCGCATCTCAGCACATCAAAGTAGAGATTTTCCAAGATGGTGAGTGGAGCAAAACGTGGTACATGGGACCAGCATCTCAAGATCATTATGGTCAAATTATGTTACTCGATTCAGATGAATATGGAAAAAGTGACTTTCCTGTTTTAATGAAGATCAAAGGTCATAATGGATTCATTGATGCACGATTCTTCGCAGATCCTCGTCAGTGGGCTTGTACACGCATTTTGGCTCTAGAGAATAATGAGATTAAAGAAGTTGATGTGAAGTTTAACGACGAGCCAGAAAGAAGCTTTTCGGTAAAACGCGAAGGAAATTCATTTGATGTATTCCAACAAGGTCAACCACTGGACGGAGTTGACACGACAATGATCTTTAGATATCTAAATAATTTCAAGAAGGTTCACTTCAATCGCAAGAACTTTGAACTAAATGCTCAACAAGTCGATAGTGTAAAACACACAACACCATTTGCGGTAATAAACGTAACTGAGACGAATAACAAGACAACGCAATTAAAGTGCTACAGAATCATTCGTAAAGTAACAACCGAAAATGGAATAGAAGATGAAATTGAAGTCGACTTATTCTGGTGCCAATTGCCTAGTGGAGAACTTGTAAAATGTCAGTACTTCGTATTTAATCCAATTCTACTTGCACATGTTTACTTCCCACTCGATGTGAGCATGCTTGAAACTGCAGACGGTATCTTCAGTAAGTAGCTACCATTTGTTAATAACTCTGGAAAAAACACTGAGTGATTCTCCCGAATTTCATGGTGAATTTGATAGTTTTGAGGTGATTAAATTAAGAAAGAATGAATTTTGTCATTTCAAGCGCAACGCTACTTAAACATTTGCAGGGAATTTCAGGAGTTTTGAGCACGAGTAATACCTTGCCAATTCTCGATAATTTCTTGTTCGAAATCAACGATGGACGTCTTACAGCTTCTGCATCTGACTTAGAAACGACGATGAGAACTTCAATGGAAGTTGAAGCTAAAGAAGAAGGGAAAATTGCTATTCCAGCTAAATTGTTGTTAGATGTTTTGAAGAATCTTCCGGATCAACCTTGTACTTTCTTGGTTGACGATGAATCATTTGCTGTGGAAATTGCATACGACAACGGAAAATCCAAAATGATTGGATACAACGGTGATGATTTCCCAAGAACGCCTGGATTAGAAAACTCTAGTTCTATTCGCGTCTCAGGAAGCATTATTTCAAATGCTATCAATAAAACGTTATTCGCGACTGGAGTAGATGACTTACGACCAGTAATGAGCGGTGTTTTCTGCCAGTTTTCTCCAGAAAATATCACTTTCGTTGCTACTGATGCGCATAAATTAGTTCGCTATACAAGAACTGATTCGCAAGCATCTGGAAGTTCGTCTTTTATCCTACCGAAAAAGCCATTGAACCTACTCAAGTCTAACCTTAAAGGTGATGAAGAAGTTCAATTAGAATATAACGACTCAAACGCAGTATTTACTTTCAGTGATATCGTTCTTGTTTGTCGCTTGATAGATGGAAAATATCCAAATTACGAAGCTGTAATTCCAAAGGAAAATCCAAATGTACTTACTATCGATCGCGTTCAATTCTTGAGTTCGATTAAGCGTGTAAGTATCTTTGCTAACAAGACTACTCATCAAATTAAATTGAAGTTGGCAGGATCTGAATTGTCTTTGTCAGCTGAAGATATCGACTTCTCAAATGAGGCAAATGAGCGTTTGACTTGTAATTATGATGGTGACGATATGGAAATTGGATTTAACTCAAGATTCTTGATGGAAATGTTGAATAATATTGATTCAACAGAAGTTAAGCTTTCAATGAGTGAACCAAGTCGTGCAGGAATTCTAACTCCAGCAGTAGCTGAAGAAGACGAAGATATCTTAATGTTGGTTATGCCAGTTATGTTGAATAGATAATATCAAAACACTAGATACAACGCTCACCAATAGGTGGGCGTTTTTTTTGACTAAAAGTTAGGACATAAAAAAACCGCCATAAAAGACGGTTCAATTTTTTAGTGGGATTTAATCAAGATCCGCATCCTACACAATCAAAGTGACTATCCATTGGTTTAACACCTTTAAGCTTCATCTCAAGATTGTGAATTTTGTCCTTAATGTCCATGTCTTGGAACATGTCACCCGTCAATTGTGCTTTCAATTGATCAATTTCTTGCTGAATTGTCTCTTCTGTAGTCATAGCGTTTGAATTTTGTACCTATACAAATATCTTTCTTTTTCGAGTTGATTTTAAAAGCTTAGAAAATAGATATTAAGAAGTTTTCAACGATCTTAAAAAACCACCTAAATCCAGCAAATCTTTGAGTATATTAGCTACAAAACGCACATTAATGTCATTCTCAGAAGATAAATTTAGGGATCATATACGCACAATTTCCAGGCAAACTACTTACGACAGTGATCGACCACTAACACTTGATGAGCTTCGCCAATTGGCTGAATCCATGGGAGTAACCGATCGTGAATGGAATGAACTGCTCTTAAAAGCTGAAACTTCTCTGAATCAAGCCTTAGCTCACCTGAAAGTTGAAAATTATACAGATGCTATTCTGTCGGCTGAGGAAGCAACTTCAATTAATCCATATATAAAAGACGGAAATGCCATTTTAAGTCAATCATATTATAAGTTAGCAATTGTAGACAAAGATGATGAGCTGTTAGCTAAAGCCGAGCATTATGCGCGAATGGAATTAAAAAACGATCCGCTCGATTCGATTGCATTAAATGTTATTTCGTCTATTGAAAGCATCAAAGGCGAAGGCAAATACTCCAAAAAATTAATTAGAACAATCGCCTATGTTGCCGGTGGTGCCATCTTGATTTTTTTGGTGTTATTCATGTGTAATCAAGGAGTGAAGGATGATCGAACTAGAGAAATTGCTCAAGAAGTAATAATCGGAACGGCTGACGATAGAATGCAATCACTCAAATCAACTGTCGAGAGTCTGGAAAAATCGTACATTTCAGCTATCGAAAGGAGGAATCAGGATGCACTAGAGCTTGTTGGCTACATTGATGATGAGAAACTCAAGAACGCCTTCAAAGAGGTTGTGATGGAGTACGATTTCGATAACATAAATACTTCTGAACAAGAATACCGACTCGTATTATCTGATGTAAAATCCAATTTCAATATTAGTTCAGATTTGGAAGTTAGACTTGAAGGTGGAGACAATCGAATCAATACGGCTAAGAAGCGTTATTTGGAAGCTGTTAGTAATTACAACAGCACTTTGAATGATCTTGAAGATGAACTTGAGAAAAATTTTGATCAAATAGAAGAAAGAAAATGAGAATTTATACCCTATTCACCTTATTACTACTTCTTTCGAATAGCATTTTTAGTCAACATACTATGAATGACATAGTTGATCCAAAAACCATTGATGGAGGCTATGTTGCGAACCCTGACGGAATAATTTCACGAGAACATCAAGCTGAAATAAACCAAATTTTAGCCGACTTAGAGGCAGCGGACTCTTTCCAAGTGGCTGTGGTCGCGCTCAACTCAATTGGTAGTGAAGTACCCAAAGATTTCGCGACTGATTTGTTTGCTAAGTGGGGAATTGGAAACAGAGATAAAGATGATGGACTTCTTATCCTTTTTATTAATGACCAAAGAAGAATAGAATTCGAAACGGGGTATGGAACTGAATCAGTACTTAGTGATGTACAGTGTAAAAACATTCAGATGGATTATATGGTTCCGCTCTTTAAAGTAGAAGAGTATTCTGAAGGCATACTACAAGGGGTAAAAGTGACAGCAAGTGAGCTAAGAGGAAAAAAAGTTGATTCTTATTCACGCCAAGAAAAAATCTATGATGAGAAAGCCTATGAAGCTGAAATGGCGCGCATTAACGAAGTAATCGCAAAAGAACGTCGCGCAAGAAGAATTCGATGGGCATTAATTATTGCCGGATGGCACGTTGTTGGTGTTCTCATTTTTCTGATTACACTTCTAATCGTTCGATACAGGCAAGACCCCTACGATAAATACAAAACGATTCGTTTCTTTCACGCGTGGATTTGGGCAGTCTTCTTCCCACTTACACATATATTCATCGTAATTCTCGCAAAGAAATTAAAAAATCGTTACAGGAATATGATTCGTTTCTCTGGTAAAACGGGAGAAATTATGCGAAAATTAGAAGAAAGTGATGAAGACAAATACTTATCAAAAGGGCAGATTACCGAAGAATTAGTTCACAGTGTTGATTACGATGTGTGGATCACAGACAATTCTGACGATACGCTGGTTCTAGAATATCGACCTCTGTTTTCTTCTTACACCAAATGTCCAAAATGTAGATATCGTACGTACTATAAAGTATATGATCGCCAAATCATTGCTCCATCCTATTCTTCTAGTGGAAGAGGTGAACGAAAACATGAATGTGTTAATTGCAAACATGTTGACCGTAAAACTTATACAATCCCACGATTAAGACGAAGTAGTACTACTTCCAGAAGTGGTGGCTGGTCAGGAACCGGAAGTAGTGGAGGCGGCGGCTGGTCCGGTGGTGGAGGATCTTGGGGAGGTGGTTCTTCCGGAGGTGGTGGCGCTGGTTCAAGCTGGTAACTCAAAATTCTACTATAATTATTTTATTTACCATGGTATATATTTGTATATTTGTACCATGAGAAAGTTTGGTAAGATCAAATTAAAGCAGTCGAATTACGATGAAATGATTCAGTCGATTGATCTTTCTGATAACACAAAGACTATGGATAAAATAATTCACAAAGCCGAAGAACGTGCCTATGCAGACCACGGCTGGTTAAAAGCAAATCACTCATTCAGCTTCGCACAGTGGTATAATCCAGATAAAATCAATTTTGGTGCGCTACGTGTTTTGAATGATGATTTGGTTGCACCAGGAAAAGGGTTTGGTACTCATCCACATGATAATATGGAGATAATTACCATTCCATTATCGGGTGTGGTGCACCATGAAGATAGCATGGGAAATGTGGGAGATATCCACGCAGGAGAAGTGCAAGTAATGAGTGCCGGTACTGGCGTCATGCACAGTGAATTTAATGGGAGTAATTCAGAACCATTATCCCTCTTTCAAATATGGATCTTTCCAGATGAGAGAGGTCATGATCCTCGCTACGATCAACAGAAAATTGACACTTCAAAAATGAAAAATCAATTTCTAGAACTGGTAGGTCCAAGGGGAAATACGACTGGCCTTTGGATTAATCAAAATGCATTTATATCAATGGCTGAAGTGACTGCAGAATCAACCGTAAAGTACGATCTGAAATCGCCTAAAAACGGAATTTATACCATGGTAGTGGAAGGAGAAATCGAGGTCGACCATGAAACATTAAAAAAGCGCGATGCTATCGGAATTGCGAATGAGAAATCTGTTAATTTTCAAGCTAAAACAGATGCTAAACTTTTAGTTATAGAAATACCTTTACAATTTTAAAATGAGCAAAATTATCGAGGATCTCAACTGGCGCTATGCCACTAAAAAATTCGATCCAACAAAGAAAATTAGTGATAAAGACATTGAAACGATAAAAGAATCGCTTCGCCTAGTTCCATCCTCGTATGGATTACAACCATTGAAATATTTACTCATTGAGTCTCCCGAAATAAGAGATCAATTAGTCGCTGCTTCATATGGACAAATGCAAGTTAAAGATGCATCACATTTAATAGTCCTATGTTCTCTAATCAACGTTGAAGAGAAACATGTCGACGAATACATGGAAAATATCGCACATACAAGAAATGTACAAACTGACTCGCTTCAACTTTTTAGCAACACAATTAAGGGTTCAATCGAGAAAATGAATACTCACGATGTTGTTACTTGGACTGAAAAGCAAGCCTATATTGCCCTTGGACAACTAATGCACACATGTGCTACAATGAGGATCGATGCAACTCCAATGGAAGGATTCGATCCAAAAGCTTATGATGAAATTCTCAATTTGAGTGAATCCAATCTAAAGGCAACACTTGTTTGCCCAATTGGATACCGCCACCAAGAAGATGAAGCTCAACACCGAGCTAAAGTGAGAAAGTCAAAAGAATCAATTTTTGAAGTTAGATAAAAAAGCGCCGAGAAAAACTCGGCGCTTTTTTTTGTCCGTTTTCTTTATGATATTTGGTTAACCAACGGTGTTTAAGAAAACATCGTTATGTAACAAAGTGATTTTCATGCGCCATCTTGCCCTATTTTCAGTTCTAATTCTAACCTCTCTAGTCCGAGCACAATACAATTTTGAGTTCAACGACTCTCTTCCAGTTTTCAGAGGTGGTGTTCAACTTGATAATCCATGGGGTGGTGGACTAAATTACGCTCAGTTTTCAGATATCGATTTCGATTTCGATGGAGATATGGACTTGTTCGTTTTTGATCGTAGCAATAATAACGTGCGATTATTTGAACAAAAAGGCACGGCTCCACACCAATACTATGAAATAGTCTACAACGCACAAAACTTGTTTCCAGCTGATTTGAGATATCGTGCAACAATGGTAGATTATGATAATGACGGACGAAAAGATTTGTTCACATATGGAATAGGTGGATTGAAAGTTTTCCGAAATGTTGGTGATGGAACAAATGGACTTCAATGGGAGCTATTCAAAAATATTATCAATTCAGATTATCCAAACGGCACAAGTAACCTCCTTGTTTATAGCTCCGATATCCCAGCTATAATTGATGTTGATGGTGATGGCGATGTGGATATCTTAACTTTTGGACAAAGTGGAACCCACATGGAGTATCATCAGAATCAATCCATGGAAAATTATGGTGTGGTAGATTCTTTAGAGTTTGTTTTAATGAATCAGTGCTGGGGAAAGTTCAGTGAAGATATTAACACAAATACCTTGTACTTAAACGATCCAAACTACCCGTGTGTTGGTGGGGATATTCCGAATCCAGAGTCGGGACTTCAAAAATCCGAGAAGCATCTTGGAGCTACAGTATTGGCATTGGACATTGATAATTCAGGAGTAATGGATCTAGTTATCGGTGATGCTTCTTATCCGAATTTAAACTTGCTGATAAATGGAGGTTCTGCTCCAAATACAGACTCACCAATGACGAGTGTTGACCCGTCTTTTCCTTCGAACACTACGCCAGTAGATATTCAACTTTTCCCTGCCTCTTATTTTGTTGATGTCGATTTTGATGGTATCAAAGATTTAATCGTCGCTCCGAATGCCAGAAATATTTCAGAAAATGAAACAAGTGTACTTTTTTACAAAAACATGGGAAGTAATAACTTACCCAATTTCTCATTTGTCCAAAATGACTTTCTGCAAGATGAAATGATCGAAGTTGGAGTTGGAAGTATTCCAGTTTTTGTGGACATCAATGAAGATGGGCTTAAAGATTTAATCGTATCGAATTTATATCGTTACAAACCAATTCTGGATAAAGAAAGTGTCCTTCGTTATTACCTTAATACAGGAACAGCATCAAACCCAGAATTAACCTATATTGATGATGACTTCCTGAATCTTTCTTCAGCTGGATATGGCTTACATATCGTACCAACTTTTGGAGATCTCGATGGTGATGGTGATGACGATCTGTTGCTTGGTATAGAAAATGGAAGCCTTGTATATTACGAAAACGAATCGACAGGAAGTGGAGCTAGTTATATTACGGCAGTACCAAATTTCACCGATAATTTAGGTCAAACAATAAATGAAGGAACTTTTTCCTTCCCGCAGCTATTTGATTTAGATAAAGACGGTTTGCTCGATTTAATAATCGGTAAGCGAAATGGTGAGATCGCTTTCTATAAAAATATTGGGAGCTCAACAAATCCATCTTTTGAGCTAAATAACGCAAATCTCGGTAATGTGGATGTAACTGGAACAAGTGGAAATCCTGATGGATATGCCGCTCCTCATTTTACACGTCGAAATGATACCACTTTCCTATTTGTTGGAAATCTAGACGGAACCCTTGCATTTTTTGAAGATATCGACGATAATTTAGGTGTAGGCGACTCCTTCACAATGACTTCTTTCAATTACCTCGGAATTGATGTAGAGGCATACAGCTCATTCGCTATTGAAGACATGGATAATGATGGGAATTTGGAGTTGTACGTTGGACAAGATTTAGGTGGGATTTACCGTTTCGAATCGGATCCGAATAGCACAATTGGACTAGTCGAAAATGAGCCAATACAACAGTGGGCAATTTATCCAAATCCATCAAGCGGAAAACTTGTTGTGAATGCCATTGATGCCGAAATTCGTTCTATTTCGATACAAAGTGCAGATGGTGGACTCGTTCATTTCGAAAACACCGAAAATTTGAAATCTGAATTGGATCTACAGGACCTATCGAATGGAGTCTACTTCGTTAAGGTGGAATTTCAAAATGGAGTTACTTCTCAAAAAAAATGGATCAAACTTTAAAGCTCCACAACTCTTTCGAAATACGTTGAAAAAGTCATCTCTGGTCGCGAACTGAAAATTCCATATACAGTAGATCCGCTTCCAGACATTGAAGCATAAACTGCGCCTTCATCATATAATTTTGACTTTACTGAAGCAATCTCTGGATATTTACTGAAAATTGATTGTTCAAAATCGTTTCTAAGAGATCCTTTCCAATTGCTAATCGGTCGACTTAAAATTTCCTCGATCGAAATCGAATCATCACTAAAATTGACTCCCGCATACGCTTCGGCAGTACCAACGTGGATTCCTGGATTAATAATTTTCAAAAAGTAACCAGACAAATCGACCTTAACTTGACTTAAAACTTCTCCTCTACCTTTCGCAATTTGTGGTTTTCCTTCAATAAAAAACGGACAGTCACTTCCTAGTTGAGCAGCCAAATCTCTTAACTTCTCATTCGATAGCTTCAAATCAAAAAAACGATTCAATCCTAACAAAACATAGGCTGCATCGGAAGATCCTCCACCTAATCCTGCTCCCATGGGAATATTCTTCCGCAAATGCATTTTCACTGGAGCAATTGTGTGATTTTCTACCATCAATTGATAGGCTTTTACACACAAATTATCATTGATGTCACCATCGACAGTTAAACCTGTCTGAACAAATTCAAACTCTTGTGAATCATGGATTTCGAGAACATCTTCAAGAGGGATTTCAATCATACATGACTCAATTTCATGGTAACCATCTGAGCGCTTACCATGCACTAAAAGTCCGAGATTGATCTTTGCTGGAGGAAATAATAACATGCATCAAAGTTATAAGAAGCGAACTATTTTTGTAACTTTCGCCCCCTAAAATTGAAAGAAAAATGGCGACTTACTTAGATTTTGAGGAACCAATCAAAGAATTAGAGGAGCAAATAGCTCAAACCAAAGAAATTGGTGAGAACACCGACGTTGACATGGCGGACAAAGTTGGAGAGCTAGAGGATAAACTCAAGAAAAAAACAAAGGAGATCTTTTCAGGATTGACTCCATGGCAGCGCGTTCAGTTGTCTCGTCACCCTGATCGACCATATACACTAGCTTATATCGAAGCAATCACAGAAGGTAATTTCCAAGAACTTCACGGAGACCGAAGTGTGAAAGATGACAAAGCAATGGTTGGTGGATTCGGATTGTTAGATGGTGAGACAGTAATGTTTATCGGTCAACAAAAAGGTGTAAACACGAAAATGCGTCAATTCCGTAATTTCGGAATGCCAAATCCAGAAGGTTATAGAAAAGCGCTTCGATTGATGAAGATGGCTGAGAAGTTCAACAAGCCAATCGTAACTTTTATCGACACTCCTGGTGCATTCCCTGGTCTCGAAGCTGAAGAACGTGGTCAAGGTGAAGCTATCGCTCGTAACATTTATGAAATGATGCGATTGAAAGTTCCAGTAATTTGTGTAATCATTGGTGAAGGGGCTTCTGGTGGAGCACTTGGAATTGGAGTTGGTGACCGTGTAGTGATGTTAGAAAACACATGGTATTCGGTGATTTCTCCTGAATCTTGTTCTTCTATCTTATGGAGATCATGGGAGTTCAAAGAACAAGCTGCTGATGCACTAAAGTTGACTTCTACAGATATGAAGAAGCTGGGTATCGTGGACGATGTGATTAAAGAACCAATGAATGGTGCACACAGAGATCACGAAGGAGCTTTCGATGCAGTTAAAAAATACATCAAAAAAGCAATTAAAGATTTGAAAACAGTTGATCCTAATAAACGCATTGATGATCGTATTGATGCCTTCTCGAAAAGAGGAGTTTGGAAGTAACTGACTTATGTTTTTTTAGAAGCCGTTCAATTTTGGACGGCTTTTTTTATTTCTGTAAGCTAAAAAAGCAGAATTCGTCAAAAGCTGTATATTGTTGAAAAAATCGACTATGATCATTATCATTGGAAACGGAATTTCTGGAGTCACCGCAGCAAGATACATTCGGAAACGAAGTGATGAGGAAATCATGATTATTTCTGCTGAATCGAAGTATTTTTTCTCGCGAACAGCCTTGATGTATGTGTACATGGGACACATGAAATTCGAGCATACGCAACCATACGAACCTTATTTCTGGGATAAAAATCGAATCCAATTGAAAGAGGCACGAATCAATAAAGTCGATACTGAAAAGAAGCAACTCATCACTGATAATGGAGAGAAAATCGATTACGATAAACTAATTATTGCAACTGGATCGAAACCGAATAAATTTGGTTGGAAAGGTCAAGATTCTATTGGTGTTCAAGGATTGTATTCAAAACAGGACCTGGAACTCATGGAGAGAAACACCACCGGAATTAAGAACGCTGTAGTTGTGGGTGGTGGACTTATTGGAATCGAAATGGCAGAAATGCTATTGACTCGTGGAATTAAAGTCGATTTTTTAGTCCGCGAATCCCATTTTTGGAATAGTGTTTTACCTAAACAAGACGCCGAATTAATTATGCGTCACCTTACAAAACATCATGGATTAACCATGCATTATTCCACAGAGCTAGATGAAATTCATCCAGATCAAAATGGAAGAGTTGAGTCAATCACAACTAAATCTGGAAATAAAATCGATTGTCAGTTTGTGGGATTAACTGCGGGTGTATCACCAAATGTTGACTTCTTAAAAGATGCTGGTATTGAAATCAATCGCGGAATATTAGTAAATGAATATTTAGAAACGTCAGTAAAAGATGTATATGCGATTGGAGATTGTGCCGAATTTCGACAGCCAATTGAAGGCAGAAGACCCATCGAACAAGTATGGTACACTGGTAAATTCATGGGAGAAACAGTAGCACATACGTTGACCGGAGAAAAACGCAAATATCAACCTGGACATTGGTTCAATTCAGCAAAATTCTTCGAAATTGAATACCAAACATATGGCTTGGTGAAAAATAAACTTGATGAGAATCACTCTGAATTTGTTTTTGAAGACTCAGAAAATGAAATCCTTCTGCATTTTGTCTTCGAAAAGAAAACTGAAAAGTTCATTGGAATCAACAATTTTGGAATTCGACTCCGTCATCCACTTTTTAATGAATGGCTTAATACCGAAGCTACAATCGATGAAGTGATTTCAAATCTCGCTTCAGCTAATTTCGATCCAGAGTTCTATAAAAAATATGAACCACAAGTAATCGAAGCTTTTAATCACAAATTCAACAAAAATCTCACGCTATCCAAAGGAAAATGGTGGCAAAAACTAATCCCTGCATAAAATGGAATCAAACTACTCTATCGTTGGAAAAGAAGCGCAAGGACTTTCCTCTCTTCAAAAAATGGGGATTTTTGTTTTTGTCGTTGGACTGATTGGATTAATTCAAATCGTCACAAATTCATTTTTAGAAAAGACTTCAGTAAGTAAAATCGATTCCTATGCTTGGTACATAAGTGGATCATTTCTGCTCCAAATCATTGGTGTTTTTATGTTTACTTATTCAGACAATCACCTTTCGATTAGAAGTTTCTATGGAAAACAATTAAACGGAATTCAAAAGATAAGTCTTGCAATTGGCATGGCAGGATTTGGTGTTTTCGTTGCTTCCTGGCTTGGATTTATTACAAGTATGCATACGCTCTATTTGTGGCTGACATTAGGTGGTATGTCCATAGGAATTTTGGGTTACACTTACGGAAGCTATGCACACCATCCTGCGGGAATAAAAAACAATCATGTTTGGCACAATTCATTAACAGGAAGAGGGATTTTAGGATGGATCGCTGGTATCGTTCTAACCTTATTCTACATCGAGATCTATTGGTTTCCAGAGTATTTAGAAGGCCTGATTCGACTTTTTGATCCAGTTTCATACCTTATTACAGGCAGCGCCGCGAGTCAATGGTTTGTATACGGAACTGTCTATACATTTCTGATCATCTTTTTGGGAATTAAATTCATCTACAAATACCGTCATAATCGCTACCAATTAATTAGAACACTTTCGGTAATCTTCTTTCAAGCCGTTTTTGCCTATGCTGTTCCGCATATTCTAGAATCGTTTAACGACTATCAAGGATATTTCCAGAAGGATTTGAAAAATGTTTGGCCCTTGAACTATGGTTTTGTTGAGAGTTACCAAATGGATGCCATGGCAAACAACGGTGTTTCTGGAACATTTTTCTTCATTTGGGGTGTCATTTTATTTTTAGTAGTCACACCATTTCTGACTTATTTAGTTGGTAAAAGATGGTATTGTTCATGGGTTTGCGGTTGCGGTGGACTGGCTGAAACTGCAGGTGATGGATTCAGACAATTATCCTCTAAAAAAATGGTCGCATGGAAGATTGAAAGATGGGTTATTCACCTCGTTATGGTCTTCGTTTTGATCATGTCTGTTGCTGCACTCTGGCCATATTTTTCTGGAAAAGATTACGAAATTGGTTTTGCAACAATCACTCAAAGTGGATATTTCTATTTTGTATTCGGACTTTCATTATTGAGTTCAATCGGACTTTTTTTACTCTTCCGAAAATTCAATCACTCTATGTTGATGGTGGGAGCAATCATCTTATTTATCATCTCTTTGTTTGTTGGTGCAGCATACATTTTTGATTTAAAAGATGTTTTTGTCATCAATAGTAAAAGCATTAAAAAAGTATACGGATTTCTCGTTGGAGCAGCATTTGCTGGTGTAATTGGAGTTGGATTCTATCCCATTTTAGGAAATCGTGTTTGGTGTAGATTCGGTTGTCCAATGGCTGGATATATGGGAATTTTCCAACGATTTAAATCCCGTTTCAGAATTACAACGAACGGAGCTCAATGCATTTCATGTGGAAACTGTTCAACGTATTGCGAGCAAGGAATTGATGTTCGTGCTTATGCTCAAAAAGGAGAAAATATTGTCCGTGCAAGCTGTGTAGGTTGTGGAGTTTGTTCTGCTGTTTGTCCACGTGGAGTATTGAAGTTAGAAAACGGACCGGAAGAAGGAAGATTCGAACCAAATCCTCTTGTAATTGATAAAGACGGAGTCAAATTGAATCTGTAATTTCGCAGCTGATTTTACAAGATGAAGAAACCAGTTACTACGGTAATCATTCCCGCATTTAACGAAGAACAGTCGATTGGAAAAGTCGTAATGGACATACCTCGATCGATTGTAGATCACGTAATCGTCGTTAATAATAATTCTACGGACAACACAGTCAAAGTTGCTTCAGAAGCTGGAGCAATCGTACTCGATGAACCACGGAAAGGATACGGCTGGGCTTGTCTGAAAGGAATTGAGCACAGTAAGAGTCTAAATACTGAATTGGTGGTCTTCCTCGATGGCGATTACTCCGATTATCCTGAGGAAATTCCAGATGTTATTCGACCAATTTTGGAAGATAACATGGATATGGTCATTGGATCAAGAGTACTTGGTGAACGCGAAAAAGGTTCGTTAACTCCTCAACAAGTTTTCGGTAATTGGTTAGCTACCAAACTCATGCGCATTTTTTATGGCGCAAAATTTACTGACTTAGGACCGTTTCGAGCAATTAAATCCGACTCGCTAGAAAAGCTCAAAATGGCGGACAAGACTTACGGTTGGACGATTGAAATGCAAATCAAGGCTGCTAAACAAAAAATGAATTTCTGCGAAGTTCCTGTGAATTACAAAAAACGAATTGGTGTTTCTAAAGTAAGTGGAACGGTAAAAGGTACTGTACTTGCGGGAATAAAAATTATATTTGCGGTTTTTAAGTACCGCTTTTAAAGTGAACACACGAATCGACGATCAATACAAACAATTTATGCTTAAACAGCTCAGCATTATCGCACTTCTTCTTTTACCAATGGCTTTGTGGGGTCAAAAGCAAACTTTTGGTGGAACTATCTTAGATCAAAAGACAGAAAGTGAGCTAGACGGAATCGAAGTACAAATTACCAATGCTGAAACGGGAGCTAAATACGTTGCAGAGACCAATGATGATGGTTATTTCGAATTTGTAAATACGCCTGTAGGGAAATATGAATTAGAAGTAATTGATAAAGATTTCAATGAGAAAAAATTCAATTTCGAAGTAACGGCAACGCACATTCCAGATCTTAATTTCTCGATCGGAAGAAAGGTTTCTTGGATGTTCAATTGGGGAGATAGCGGTCCTTACGAACATTACTGGTCGCACTGGTTAAGTAAAGTAATCATGATTATTTACTTCGCTTGCTTGATGTTGGTGTTCTTCTACAGTGTTCTTCAATTATCATTGGCGATCGCCTACGTTAAAAATAAGCGCAAGAAAAAAACGAACGATTCAGAAGATAACAAACCGATTTTCAAGCCGGATACAGCACCAAAAGTTACGGTTCAGTTACCAATGTTCAACGAGCTCTACGTAGCAGACAGAATTATTGAAACAGTTGCTGAGTTTGACTACCCAAGAGATAAATTTCAAATCCAAGTTCTGGACGATTCAACGGACGAAACGAAAGATGTAATCGCTAAGAAAGTTGCTGAAGTTGCGGCAAGAGGAATCAATATTCAGCACATTCACCGTGTAGATCGAACTGGTTACAAAGCTGGTGCACTTGATGCTGCGATGGATCAGGTTGAAGGAGAATTTATTGCCATTTTCGATGCTGACTTCGTTCCAAACAGAGACTGGTTGCAAAAAACGGTTCCTTACTTCGAAGATCCAAAAGTTGGTGTTGTTCAAACGCGTTGGGGACATATCAATAAAGATTATTCTTTACTCACTGAGCTTCAAGCTTTTGGATTAAACGGTCACTTCGCGATCGAACAAGGTGGACGTAATGCTTCTGGTCACTACATCAATTTCAATGGAACTGGTGGTTTGTGGCGCAAAACGTGTATCGAAGACGCTGGTGGTTGGGAACATGATACGTTAACAGAAGACTTGGACTTGAGCTACCGTGCCCAAATGAAAGGTTGGAGATTCCAATATTTGGAAGATGTTGTGGCCCCTGCTGAGCTTCCAATTACAATGTCGGCTTTGAAATCTCAACAACACCGTTGGATGAAAGGTGGAGCAGAGTGTTTTATCAAAATGTGGAAACGCCTGTTAAAAGCAGAAAATGTTCGATTTAGCGATCGTGTGCATGGACTTTCACACTTGTTTAACTCATCGGTTTTCGTTTTTATCTTGATAATCTCGTTGTTGAGTATTCCGATTCTACACATCAAGGATAGTTTCTCAGATTTGAACTATGTTCTTCAGTATGGAGCTATTTTCTTATTGAGTACCGTATTCTTAATGTTCTATTATTGGCATTCTTTCCGTGATAAGACAGAAAATACCTTTGCTTCATTCTTTAAGTTCGTTGGTCGATTCTTCTTATTCTTGATGATGTCGATGGGACTTGCTTTGAATAACACAGTTGCGGTGATTGAAGGTTATTTGGGAATTAAAAGTTCATTTGTTCGAACACCTAAATTCAACGTCAACAAGAAAAGCGAATTCAAAGGAAACAAGTACGATAAAAAACGACTTTCATTGATCAATATTGGAGAAGGTTTATTGACTGTTCTTTTTGCATACACGGCGATTAATCGTGCTATTTATGGTGATTTAGGAATGGTTCCTTTCCACTTAATGCTTGCATTTGGATATGGAGCTGTGTTCTATTTCTCAGTTGATGAAATCCGCAAGGTAAACCGCGCTCATAAATCGTAATATGAAAAGCGGAACAACATGGTTGGTTGTTTCTGCAGTGGTATTTTTAAGTGCCCTTTTCGCCCTCAATTGGCAGTCGGATAGAACGGCTTTTGGATTTATTTCGATCAGTTATTCCCTTGCTTTCATTGCTTATCTTTTTCTGATAAAAGCTTCGAAAACGACTTCGTTTAAGTCTTTGGCATTGATTGCCATCTTTGCACAAGTAATTTCAATGATCTTTCTCCCTAACCTAACAGTCGATCACTTTCGATTTATCTGGGACGGAGAAATAACCTGGTTAGGCTACAATCCATTCGATTTCACACCAAAGGAAATGGTAACACAGTCGTTCATGAGCTCCGAGTACATGCAAGATGTTTACAGTGGGATGAGCACTCTTTCGACGAGAAACTATTCGTGTTACCCACCTTTCAATCAGCTTTACTTTTTGATTTCTACCGCTTTCACGGAGTCTATTTGGGGCAGTGTTTTTATCATGAAGTCACTCATTTTTCTCACCGAAATTGTTGGTGCGATTTACCTTCGGAAGTTGTTGTTGAAATTTGGCATACACGAAAATAGAATGTGGTTGCTCTACCTAAATCCATTGTGGATCATCGAAGCGACTGGAAATACTCATTTCGAAGGAGTGATGTTATCATTTCTCATCATTGCATTCTACTTTTTACATGAGCAAAAATGGTTGATTGGAAGTATCTTCTTCGCGCTCGCCGTGCAAATGAAGCTGATTCCTCTCCTATTTTTACCCTTCTTTATTCGATATATTGGTTGGAAGGAGGCTTTCAAGTGGTTTGTATCAATCGGTATTATTGTGGTCGGAATTGCTGCGACTCAAATCAATTTGGGGAACATCAGAAATTTTGGTGAGAGTCTCGCTCTTTACTTCTCCGTTTTCGAGTTTAATTCCTTCATTTTCTACAACACGATGAAAATCGGTAAACTGTTCTTTGTTTACAATCCAATTCGATTTATGGGACCAATTTTATCCCTCATTTCAATGTCATTAATTCTGCGATTGGCATTCAAGTCATATATCAACAATTGGAAGGATTTCTTCCAAAGATTACTCTTCGCCTTTTTTATTTATTTGATTTTAAGCGGAACGCTTCATCCGTGGTATATTTTACCATTGTTGACAGTATCGATTTTCACTAACTTCTCCTTCCCTGTTTGGTGGACTTTTCTCATCTTCTTTTCGTACTTCTTCTACTCTATCGGATCTGGATCTTCATGGGAAGTTCGAACGTTAATCACCGTCGAATATCTGCTTTTATTCTTTGGATTTATGTCAGATTGGCGATTTAAAGGAAGTCGATTTGATTTCTTAAGATTGGATAATTACTTCCAGCCTTCGTCCACTAAATAGAATTTGTAAGCGACATCGTAACGAACAGCTGGATTTAAATCAGGAGAATAGATCTTCAATGTTCCACCTAAATTAGCTCGATCCACAACAGACTTTATGATTTCACCAGATTCAGTATCATAAAAATCAACCTGATATTTCCCACGACGCTTTAAGTTAAAAACTTTGATGTAAGCATCTTCGTCGTTGATATGAATTGGCTTTTCTGTTAAATCATCATCTTGTGGAAGATACATGTACGGACGTGAAAATGGTTCTTTTCCATTCACGATTAGATCCAAACATGGTAAGCTATCAACGAGATTTCCCCAGTGAAACGAGCGGTTATTCATCCAGCCAAAACCTTGACTTTGCGTTGAGTCGATCAAAGTATATCCTTCCAACAGATCCCACTTTTTGTAATCTTTTGAATTGCTTCGTTCAATATCATCCCGCTCAAAAGGCCATCGCTGCGAAATATAGTAGATTCCACGTTTGTCCTTTACTTCCGAATAATTGACATTCTCAAAATCAATCGACGAAGCAAAACTAACGAGTCCAGGGAAATACCGCTTCCACTGCTTTTGCCTTTTGGGTTCTTCTGGATTCCACCAATCCAATCCTGCAACCCCACACCCACTAGCAAAGGTGAACCATAAATCCTGCTTGAAATTGAAATCCATACAACTATTCATATAAACCGTTGGATCTTGATCGGCATCATCTGGCCAAACTTTTGGAATAGAAATCGTGTGACCGAACTCATCATAGATGAACATTTTTTCTTGAAATTGTGGATGCACTATTCCTCCATACTCGATTCCAACATTTAGATTCGTCACCGTTTCATGACGTGTAATCAAGTTTCTATTTCGTATGAAACGACCCGATTCTTCTGTCTCGAAAACATAGTCGTGCAAGCCCAGAAAATCCATTTCTTCGTACTTGTAGATTTCTGGATCCCACAAGAAACTAGAGTAGTTTTTTCCGGTGATAAAAGCGATACTTTTCATTTTCTCATCACCTAAATCATCTTCCAGATACTTCACCATTTTCCCTGCCCACAAATTGACTTGTTCACGATCATAAGAATTATCTATCACCGTTCCATCTTCCAACGTCACATCTCGATAATCACATGTTTGATCGGCTTCACTCATGATTTGCCAACCAGCAATTGCCGACGAATATCCCCATCGAGCGATCAAATAACGAAAATAATTTTGTTGATGGTCGAAGGCTATTTCGTTCGAGTAGTATTCGACGGGTTTTGTTATTCCAATCTTTGGTTCACTCGCGATTCGTGCTGTCGTTTGGTCATTATCATTGTAACAAAAAGTTTCCCAACGAACACCAGGCATATTAAATTTAGCTTCTTCGTCAGAACGACTTTCCAACGGTGAATGCAACAGAGCACAATACAAAAAGTAAATTTCTCGTGCTTCACAGTCTTCGTTTATTCTGTCAAACTCCCAAGCTTGCGGTAATTTCGGTTGATAATTACCTAGCGCCTCCCATTCAAATTGAAGTGACCATGGTGTTGCAACGAATCGCGTGTAATTACCACCTGCTTTATCAAGTGCATCCACAGACTGATATAATTGCATAAAACGATCTGGATTTGCTGACACATCAATTTCATCCCAACGATTCCAAATCGCCCAAGGAATTTCTTGTCCAACTCCTACAAACGATTCTTTCGATTTTTCGTATCGGTAATTTTTTGCGTGTTCCCCTTGTTCGATTGGACCTAATTTATCCGACTCAATCACTTTAAAACTGAAGGAATAAGTCGACTTCGGAAAAAGATCCAATTCTGGTGTTTCTATAGAGATTTCAGCGTGATATTCACCAATTTCTTTCGGGCTGAAACGCAATCTAATCGGAAATGAAGTAGTATCCTTCAACCATATATTGTGATTCAAATCGCGCTTAAACTCCTCATAATAAAAACCATCTACCGTTCGTACTACTTTATCGTTGTGGTAGATTTTCATTTGGATATTCAAATCGTGGCGATTAAACGGATTGATCTGATCGATTCTGGAGTCTTGTCTGAAAAAAGCGTCCATGTGATGTTGAACAGAACCTGGTAATTTCAAACCAATTTCCATTTTTTCATATCGACCTGTCTCCAAAATTCGATCGTTTGGATAAATCCAAGCCACGCTAGCATTTTCGGATGAATTTTCAATCTGTAGTGTTCCAAAAACAAAGGGTTTCGGCGCCGAATACTCTTGAGCATTCAAACTAAAAAACACCATCAATAAATTGAAAATCAATAGAATTTGCTTCATCACTTCTTCTTTTTAGGCAGTCGTTCCGGTACTGGATCATGACCATGTCCTCCCCATGGGTGACAAGAAGCAATGCGCTTCAAACCAAGATAGGTTCCTTTAAAAGGTCCCCAAACATTCACCGCTTCAATCATATACGAAGAACACGTAGGTGTATAACGACATGACTGAGGAAAAATTGGACTAATTATATATTGATAAATACGAACCAACAGCACAATGGGAAATCCCACGATCTTTCTCACCACTTTCATACCTTAAAATTAAATCATTTTAACGTTTTCTTGTGAATTCTTCCTCTAAATGCGTAACGAACGGTACGATTTTCGTGTTATATTTATCAAAACGCAGAAAATTAAACCAGTTATGCTCAAACACCTTTTCCTTATTTCTTTATTTCCTGCAACTTTATCGGCCCAAGAATTAGTCAATTGGGATCACGAAAAAATTGAAGTTAAAAAGGGAACTGAACAAACAACGATCCTCAGCGCCGATCCAATTTACAGTGAAGGATGGCATGAACTTGCACAACCGAAATTCTGGAAACAAATTATGCAGCTTTCCCCAGATTCGTGTATAATCAATATTGCGGCGACACGAGAAATTGTTGCAAAAATGAGCAAAGACGAATGGAATGCACAATCAGACAGCGAAAAAGATGCGTTCCGAGATAGCGTTCGAGTGGCATACGGATTAGATGAAGACGCTCGTATTTTTATGACGACTGGAAAGAACGATTTTTATAAATTCAATAAAGTTTACCCTTCTCTTTCACATGGTGTTGAAGCATTTGAAATGCACGAAGTTGATCCTTGGTACGCTCAGGCAATTTTGTTAATCGAAAGTCCTGGACAGATGAAGAAATCGCGCGTTGGAGCTTACGGAGCTTTCCAATTGATGCCAGGTGTTGCACGAGCTCAAGGTTTGAAAGTCAATCGCTACGTCGACGAAAGAGAAGATTTTGAGCGCAGTGCGTACGGAGCATCACGTTTGATCAAACGCGTTTGTATTCCTGAAGCAAAACGAATTTTAGATGCACATAATTTAGAATACAACGAAAATGATCTTTGGTTCCGCTTATTTGTCCTCCACGTATATCATGCTGGATCATTAAATGTGCAGGCAGTTGTAAACAAGATCAACCCAGAACATGGTGGACAAGATTTAATTCGTGCCATGTGGGTGAATTCTGCAGCTCAGTTTGGAAACAACAGTCAGAATTACACACAATTAGCTTTGGCTTCTCAGTTGATTTTAGATGAAATCATTCGACAAGATGCCGATTACATTTTAGATTGTGCACAGAAAGAAGACACTTCTTCTACTTCTCCGGAACAAATTTAAGCGAGATAGAATTTACGCAGTGACGTGTATTCTTTGGAGTAAAACGCTCCCCTTCGAATACATGTCCTAAGTGACCATTACAGTTTGAGCAGATAATTTCGATTCTTCGGCCATCTGCATCACGTACGCGTGTTACTGCACCTGGAATTTCATCATCAAAAGAAGGCCAACCGCAGCCAGAACTAAATTTATCTTCCGATTTATATAACGGTGCTTCGCATTGTCGACAAATGTACGTCCCAGCGACTTTATGATCGTTAAGCTCGCCTGTGAATGGTCGTTCGGTTCCTTTATTGAGAATCACGAACGACTCAAATTCATCCAGTTTATTCCAGTCCTCTTTTTTCTTTGCCATTAAAGCGAAATGTTACTCATTTGTTCCATTAGATCGTCGACATGAACTTCGATCAATTGTTTCAAGATGTTTTCTTTTCCCTCTTTTGCGATGATTTTCAACTGTCCACCTTCGTTTCCATATTCGAACGAAATAAAACGTGATACCTTCAAGATTGCTTCAAGATCGCTTGCATTGGTCATTTCAACCACATCATCTGGATTCAATCCATCCAAATCAATAAAGAAGGAAATTCCAGCCTTTCCGAAGTCCTCCGCTCCTTTTGGCAAAGTCAACTTAGTACCTTTTTCTTTTTGAGTAGAGAAAGAAATCCCATTTTTATCTACGGCAATTGAATTATCCCCACTTGCAAGAAAATCTGTTCCAGTTTTCGCCATATTTTCTGCTTTTGGACGAATTCCAACGAAAGCTGAGAACTGAGGCTCCATTCCTCCAAACTCATCTGGCTCTCCAAAAATCAAGAATCCAGCCTTACCAGTCAACAATTCATCTAAGTTTGTAGCCCCAGCCATCATCTTTGCCATTCCTAATTGCGGTCCGCCAATTTCTTCCATCATCTCAGGAGAAAACTCATTCAACAGCGATTCCATTTTCTTAAGGTCAAGATTCATTGCAAATCCTACTCGTGGCTTTCCTGTCCCTAATTCTTTCAAAATTTCTGCATTCGACTGTCGATTCATGAACATCTTCTTACTCAGTTCATCGTTAAACATGTTTTTCGATTCAATGATTGCAGCTCCATCTTCGAAACGGAAACTTGTTCTTGTATACGAATTCTCAACCAGCTTCTGTAATTCCTTTTGCTTTGCTTCTGGCAACTTCTTCTTTTCAGGCGATGAATTATAGAAATTTGAAACACTCATTCCCAAAACGATATCTCCATCGTCTCCGAGAATTTCAGCAATCTTCTCATCACTTTCATCTTGATCAGCTAACTTGAAATGCTTCGCTAACTCTGTTTTCGCATCTACATCACCACCTTGAACAACGATCATTGCTAGGTTCCCTCGAACACCCAACATCATATCTCCATCTTCAGCGTACTTAAATCCATCACCCTCTGACAAATCGTACCCCATTTCAAGTAATTTCTTATCCAACTTCTCTTGATCCATGATATGCATCAAAAGTGTAATTGACTGTGGACTACCATTATCATCGAAAGGACCATTTGCAGTATAGTAAACAGGCGAATCTAGATCGAGTGCTCCTTCTAACTCATCCAGCTGACTTTGGATAACATCTCCGAATTTATCAAAGCTTTTGTAATCGGTTTTGGTCAAAATCGTCTTCAATTTTGCATTTCCAAAGGCAATCACATTTGGATTATCGTGCAAATACGAAGACATGTAAGATTTTAACTCACGATCGGTACTTGTACTGTTACACGAAACGAAGAATAGAGCAATAGCTAATAAGCTGATGAGTGTGTATTTCATGGTGTTCAAAATAATTTATTTTGTGTTATCAAATTTAATGATTTTTGTAGCAGATATTGTGCCATAATCAAATAATCCCAACTAGATTTGTAATCTATGCATCTTGTAGAGCCATATTATCATTGGAGAAACTTATACGTTGCGGCGGAAGATTCTTCGTCTCCCTTTTATGGAAGGGAATACAGCGAGTTTGAGTTCCACAATCGCGTGTACAATTTTTACATTCATCCACAGTGGGATTCTATCGGATCTGATACGCTTTTTTTGAAAGTGCTTTATGTCGATTATGAAGATGGTTATGCGATTATCGAAATGATTGGTGAATGGAATGATGCGATCGAAAACGATGTCATGACGTTAAAACGTGACATAATTGATGAGATGATTCCAATGGGAATAGATAAATTCATTCTAATTGGCGAAAATGTATTGAACTTCCACGGATCGGACGATTGTTATTACGACGAATGGACGGACGACTTGGAAGACGGTTGGATCGCAGCGGTTAACTTCCACGAACATGTACTGCGCGAAATGCAAGATTGTGGTATCGACAGCTATTTTGTATTTGGAGGTGAGATGGAAGAGCTCGATTGGCGAACATATCTACCACATCAGTTTTACGACAAAGTAAAATCGATTGTAGAACACCGATTATTTTAAATAAAAAAAAGCCTGCTTCCATAAAGAAGCAGACTTTCCTAATCGTGTGTGATTGTATTATCTCTGAATCATCACTTTTGATGACATTGCTTTATTTCCAATCATGAAGTTTACTACGTAAATTCCATTTTCGATCTCAGAAGGAAGCGCAATTGATTCTTTGTTTTCTCCAATTTGAGATTCACCCATGTTTAACGTATAAACTGAACGTCCGTTCATATCCACCAAGTTCAAGTACATTTCACCAACTGATTTGTACGAGAAGTCAACATCGATAGAGTGATTTGCAGGACTGTAACCAGCCATGAAATTCGTCGCTTCAATTTCCTCGGCAATTCCAGCTGAAGGGTCGATAGAAACGATGTGTTGTGACAAGTAGATTAAATCGCCTGTGTTTGCTCCATTATTGTTAGCTTCATTTGAGGCTACATAGAAAGTTACGTTTCCAACATCTGTTGCTGGTGCTGTCCACTCCCAAATCCAAACGGAATTTGTAGCGCTTGTATTACTAGAACTAGTATGCGAAGCATAATCACGACCACCGGCAGTTATTTTTTGGGTTCCACCAACTGTCATACCTGTGAACGATCCTGCTTTTGTGTTTGTACCATCCAAAGCAGTCGCTGAGAACCCCTTCTTATCAGGGTCAGAAGCCAACACTAACCATACATTGTAAGTCTGACCAGGTAGATATGTTAACACTGGAGTAGATCCATCCATTATCGTCAAATTATTTTGAGACGAACCATCTTGAACAGCCCCAGAGTGGCATTGTGTACAATTTCCTTCACCCGGCGCTCCGGTAACTCCAGTCATAAAACCAGAAGCGTTTTTCCCAGTATAATGTCCAATTTCCAGTGATGAGTTTGATCTAAAAGCGAACAGTCCTGCTGTTGCAATTGCCAATCCAACTAAAAAGTAGTTTTTCTTCATTTAATTATTTTTTGGTTAGTTATTCAATTTTCCTTGTGCAGTCCAACACTCAAACTGCTGAATTAAGCTATCAGCAAGCTTTGGCGCGTTGTAAGGCATAGGTGTCATTCCACCTTCATGTTTAATAACGGTTAAAATGTCGTTTGCGTTGGTTGCAATATTAGCATGTCCCTCCAAATTGTATCCATTTGCCTGAGAAGCGGCATCGTGACACCCTGAAGTTGAACAGTTAGCAACCATAATTGGTTCCACTTGGGTAGCGAAAGAAATAGTATCTGGACAATCACCTGGATCTGCGATAATCACAGGAACCTTATCTTTTCTACACGACTGAAATGAAATCATCAAGCCGAGCGTAAAAACTCCCGCAAAGAAAAATGCGAATTTTCTCATAGTTTAAAATTTCTTGTAATGCTGAATCCTAATCTAAACTGACCCTCCATCCAGTCTGAGAAAGTAAGTGGAATAAATTGTGTTTCCGTGAATCCTTTTGAGTTGGTCAAATTGATTCGGAAAATATGTCCATTCGTTGCAAACTCACCACCAACAGACAAACTATTTTTACTTCCTTGATTTTCTCTTAATTCCGTTGCGTTTAACACATGATAGTACTCAGCAATTAGACCAAATCCTTTTGTGATTTTCAAATTTGCACCAGTCCCTAAGGCAAAAATCCCATTCTCGTCATTTAAACTAACGTAATTTCTATGCACATACGTTGGTGCGAATTGTAAACTAAAGCGCTCACCAAACTTTCTCGCCACCAACACTTGGGTTGAATAAGCCAATCTGTGTGCGAAATCCGGAAAACTACTCACTTGTGTTAAATCCGAAGAAGCTTTCATATAAGAAACAGTAGTTGCACCCATCACTGCCAAGCTCAAAGGCATTTTATTGTCCTTCGTTTGAGAAAGAATACGGTATTTTGTAAATCCATCAACTAATGAAGAGTAAGGGTTACCCGTACCTTTTGAACGACCGATTCCAACCATCCATTTGTCTGTAATTCCATATTCAAAGGCAAAACGAATATCAGCTGCGTTATCCAGACCAAACCATTGCTGAACACCACCAAACTCTCCTGCCATATCACCAAAGCGGTGCGAAATTCGGAATTGAAGAATGTGACTTTTCAACGTTTCTGTTGAATGACCATTTACAATGCGCGTACCATTAAACGTTTCCTGAACTTCTTGTGAAAATCCAGTTACAGCGATTGTGCAACAAAGTGCTACGATTAAATTTCTCATTATTTACCAGCTAATTGTTTTATGTAGGCGACAAGATCATTGAGTTGTTCATCGCTCATTTTTTCTTCCGTGTAAAGCGGCATGTATTGTTTTCTCCCTGCTTTTGAATAAGTTCCGTGACGAACAATCTGGTAAGGTGACTTGTCCTTCCAGTTCTTTCTATTTCTCCAAAGCAATTGTGCCGAGAGTTTACTTTTATCCAAATGGAGATAGGTAACACGTTTGTTTTCGTGACAGAACATACATGCTTTCTCGTAAATTTTTTCTCCATTCTTTACGTTTCCTCCTTCACCGTATTTTCGCTCTTCGCGTGGCATCGTTTCTAAGAAAGTTGCATCGTATTTAAGCGCATATTTTGATTTAATCAAGTCGATCAACTCCGCTTTACGATCAGCTGAAAGAGATTTTACATCACCAATTCCACTAAGTTCTTTGTCTTTGATTTGAATGTCGCTCAGTTTCAGCTCCAAGCTTTTGTAATAATGCATGATTACATCCAATTCCCATTCTTCCAAATAACGACCTGAAGAACAATATTTGGCACACAATTGAACTGCATTTTCTAGTGTGTCACGTGCATTTACAACTAAATCACCATATTTCTTCACGTAATCTTTATTGTAGAATGATGTACGGTTGTAGATACCCCAAAAAGTAGATGCTGGAAGGTATGGAAGTCCATTGTTGATCGCGTAACTCAATCGATCTCCAGCATCATCATCCGCTATGTTTTCGAATTCACGTGTTGTGTTGTGACAGTCAGTACAAACGAAATAACTCGAAATGCGTTTTGATGCACTTCCATTAATTGTTGTTTGACCTAGAAAGACTAAATCCTCTCCCATTTTCACCTTTTCCGGGTCGATTTTATCGATAGCATGATTCAGAGGTTGGTCCCCCAGCTCTTCAAGAATTTCAGCGATTGGTCGCGATTTCAAGATCACTTTTCGGAGCGATTCAGTATTTCCTTTATCTCGTAACACTGAAGACGTTATCCCAACAGTCATCAAGGTTAAGAAACCAATAAATAGAAGTCGTTGCACAGAGTAATTAAGTTTATTTAGGCAGCAATATACATAAATCTGAACCTAAGTTCCAAGAGCAATTTCGGTTCTAGGCAACTAACAGCGTTTTTATTATCTTTGCTTTCCTTCTAAAATCTAAGATATGTTCAATAAGGATATGCTGAATAAACTTCAGGACTTGAAGAAGCAAGCGGATGAAAGTAAATCGCGATTGGATGCTATTACCATTACAGAAGATGCTGGTGGTGGGTTAGTTAGAATTACGATGAATGGAAATCGCAAGTTGAAGTCGTTGGAGATCAATGCGGACTTAAATTCGATTGAAAAAGAGGATTTAGAAGATTTGATCAGCGTAGCACTTGAAAAAGTATTGGACAAAGTGAATGAAATGAACGAGCAGGAAGTGATGTCTTCGGCTCAATCGTTATTTCCTGGAATGTAAGCGTATGACAAAGCAAGAACTTCGCGACAAATACATGGAAAGAAGGCGTGCGCTTTCACCACGACAATTAGAAGAAATCTCTGAGAAGGTTTGTCACATGGTTTTCAGTAAGTACCAATTGGAAAAAAAGAAAATGAGTTTGTTCTTACCAATTGAGGGAAAAAAGGAAATCAACACCTATTTGATTTGGGAAAAGGCCCGATCGTTTGATGCACAAGTGGCCGTTCCAAAAGCCAATTTTAAGTCGAACGAAATGCGGCAAATTTTGTTTGAATCGACTGATCAATTGGAAATCTCTCCATACGGAATTCCAGAACCAAAAAGAGGTCGTGTTATTGCTGCAGAGCACTTCGAAATCGTATTCGTCCCGCTTTTGGCTATCGACGAAAATGGAAATCGCGTTGGTTATGGAAAAGGATTTTACGATCGTTTTTTAAAGAAGTGTAATCCAAGATGTGTTTTTGTTGGTCTTCATCATTTTGATGATATCGAAGAAGCAATTTCGGACACAGATTTTCACGACATCAAACTGAACGCAGTTATTACACCGAACAAAATTCACCGCTTTGTCTAAGAACAAACATCAAGGTAAATTTCATTTATTGACCATCTTTTTTATTCCAGCAATCTTGGTAAGCACCTTTCTGGCTGATTCATGGATTGTACCGGCAATAATCGCTTTAATCGCCACTGTTGTTAGCTACATTTTGCTACGCAAGTAAACGAAAATCAAACCTTTCTACCTCATTTACCGTACATTAGGAATATGCGAATCGTTTTCGGTTTCATATTCATTTGGCTAATCTGCTCCTCTGTTCACTACGAACCAAGTAGTAGAGCCGTTTTTGGTGTTCGTGTATCAATTGGCGCGAACTCGCAAATCACCACTTTTGCATGTTATTTAGACAATGGTCGCGTTTTATCCAATAAGCGAATTGTGGACAAAGAAACCTTCATTAAAATCGCATCTGGCTACTGGCCAAGTCCATACAACCCAACGCGAAAAAATCTATTTGAAGAACATAACCTAGATTGCAATGTGGTTGTTGATCCAGATACACGACAAAAATTCCCCTATTGCGTACCACTCGATTCACTATGGAAAATTCGTTTTGCCACATATCCATTTCGCGGAAGGACAGAAATGGGTTGGAGTAATAAATTGCACAAACCATCTCCAGAACAAGAGAAGTTTATTTTCGATCGCTACGGAGTTCGACAAGTAGACGGCGACTTTTTTATGGACACCAGTTTTTGGTTGCTACTGCATGATGTTATCGATACCAATTGGATTTACAATTATCGATCTTTAGAATAATTTCCGTAAGTTGGATCGAACTTTTATTCGTTTGAACATGAAAAAAATCGCTCTATTTTCCTTTTCTATTTTTGTTCTTGCAACTTTTATTGGTTGTCAGTCTGAAGAAAAATCAACTGAAGAAAACACAATCGCTTCGGCAGATAATACATCAACGACAACAGAAATATCTTCCGAGACCACTACAGAAACTCAATCGGAAACAGATCAGCAGGAATCAGCAACAATGAATACCGAATCTATGGACGCTGAAGTTTCTCCTTCCGCAGAAAAAACGACAAGTGCATCAGGTAAGTCATCTAAAGTTGAAGTAGGAAATAATGATAGTCAGGCCGTTGGAGAAATGAGCTTGGAACGCTACAATAATATGACTGGTGAAGCAGAAGTTGTAACGGAAAAAGTTTCAGAAACGATCAGCAATTATGATTTTCATGAATACGTTGCATTAGATGTGTTTCTTCACAGATATGTTTCAAGCGCAGGGAAAGTGAATTACGCAGGAATTAAAAGCAACATGTCTAAGCTCAACGAGATTTTGGGTGAATTTGAATCGAACTACCCAGAAAGTAGCTGGTCATCGAAGCAAAAGTTGACATATTGGATCAACGCCTACAATATCTACACGATAAAACTCATCGCTGACAATTACCCAACCTCATCGATCACGAAAATCACAGCGAAACCTTGGGAGAAAAAATTCATAAAGTTGGGTGGAAAAACCTACGACTTAAACACGATCGAAAACGACATTATTCGCAAGCAATTTAATGAACCACGCATTCACTTCGCGCTCAATTGTGCCAGTAAATCTTGTCCAGTCTTATTGAATGCAGCCTACACACCAGAGAAATTGTACAGTCAGTTGACATCACAAACGAAACGTTTTATGAAAGATGCGACCAAAAACGACTTCTCGAATCCGAAAAAGATCAAGATTTCGCAATTATTCGATTGGTATAAAGAGGATTTTACAAAGAATGGAACCGTGGTTGATTTCATTAACAAGTACCGCACAGAACAACTCGACAATCCAAAAATCGAGTACATGGAATATTCATGGGACTTGAACAATTAGGAGAATTTGGCGTACAGCCGGGTCATCCGCTATATCTCTCCCGTTGGGAAGAGGATGCCGCTCCTACCCCTGTCCGAATTTATGGTAAAAAGAAAATAGATGGCATAAAAAAACCCGAGTGAAATACTCGGGTTTTTCTTTATCTAGTTGAGTTAATCGATGATCGATTATTTCTCATTTACTTCTTCGAAGTCAACATCTGTCACCTCATCCTCTGGATTTCCTGCTCCAGCTTCAGAAGCTCCTTCAGCACCACCTTCAGCATTTGCCGCGTTGTACATTTCTTGAGATGCCGCTTGGAATACTTCATTCAGTTTATCCATCGCTGGCTCCAAGTTCTCCATGTTCTTCGCTTCAAATTGAGTCTTCAACTCTGCCAATGCATCCTCGATTGGTTGCTTTTTATCAGCAGGAATTTTGTCTCCGTACTCTTTCAACTGGCGCTCAGTTTGGAAGATCAATGAATCCGCTTTGTTCAATAACTCCACTTCTTCTTTTTTCTTTTTATCCGCTTCAGCATTCGCTTCCGCTTCTGCCTTCATTTTTTCGATTTCTTCGTCAGATAATCCTGAAGATGATTCAATCTTAATTGATTGCTCTTTACCAGTTCCTTTATCTTTCGCAGAAATGTTCATGATACCATTCGCATCGATATCGAAAGTCACCTCAATTTGAGGAACACCACGTGGCGCTGGTGGAATGTCAGCCAATTGGAATCTTCCAAGAGTCTTGTTATCCGCTGCCATCGAACGCTCACCTTGTAGTACGTGAATGTCTACTGAAGGTTGGTTGTCAGAAGCTGTTGAGAACGTCTCTGATTTCTTCGTTGGAATTGTTGTATTCGCATCAATTAATTTCGTGAATACACCACCCATTGTTTCGATTCCTAATGAAAGTGGAATTACGTCAAGAAGTAATACATCTTTCACTTCTCCAGTTAAAACTCCACCTTGGATTGCTGCTCCAACTGCAACTACTTCATCAGGGTTCACTCCTTTCGAAGGCTCTTTTCCGAAGAAATTCTTCACTGCATCTTGAATCACTGGGATACGAGTCGATCCACCAACTAAGATGATTTCATCGATATCACTCGTTGACAATCCAGCGTTTTTCAATGCCGAACGACAAGGTGCGATAGTTCTTTCAACGATGCTTGAAATCAATTGCTCAAACTTCGAACGTTGTAAAGTTCTTACCAAGTGTTTTGGAACTCCATCCACTGGCATGATGTATGGCAAGTTGATCTCAGTTGACGTTGTAGATGACAACTCGATCTTTGCTTTTTCAGCTGCTTCTTTCAAACGTTGAAGTGCCATAGGATCTTTTCTCAAGTCTACTCCTTCATCGTTTTTGAATTCTTGTGCCAACCACTCGATGATTGCCTCATCCACGTCGTCTCCACCAAGGTGTGTATCACCATCAGTTGAAAGTACTTCAAATACTCCGTCTCCTAATTCAAGGATAGAAACGTCGTGTGTACCACCACCGAAGTCGAATACTACGATTTTTTGGTCAACACCTTTTTTATCCAATCCGTACGCCAAGGCTGCTGCTGTAGGCTCGTTGATAATTCGCTTGATTGTTAAACCTGCGATTTCTCCTGCCTCTTTCGTAGCTTGACGTTGAGAATCGTTGAAGTATGCTGGTACAGTTACAACTGCTTCAGAAACTTCTTGCCCAAGGTAATCCTCAGCTGTCTTCTTCATTTTTTGAAGAATCATTGCTGAAATTTCTTGTGGCGTATATTTACGGTCATCAATAACTACACGTGGTGTGTTATTATCACCTTTTACTACTTCATACGGTACACGATCAGCTTCTTTTTTAGTGTCATCGTATGTTGACCCCATAAAACGCTTGATCGAATAAATCGTTTTGGTTGGATTTGTGATCGCTTGACGCTTCGCCGGATCTCCCACTTTTCTTTCTCCTCCATCAACAAACGCAACTACTGAAGGCGTGGTTCTTTTACCTTCCGAGTTCGCGATAACTACCGGCTCACTTCCTTCCATTACAGAAACACATGAGTTTGTAGTTCCTAAGTCGATTCCAATTATTTTTCCCATGTCTTAATTTGCTTTTTTCTGTTTAAAACCACTTTCCATTAGTCAATGATTATGCCATCAGAAAAAACATGACATTCTTGTCAGAATTTGAATATTTTGGGTGTCGATTTGGCAGGACTGACAGAAAACTACTTCTTAAATGCGCCAAGTTGTTAGTCGAGTGCCTTGTGCGAGTTGTTACTGATTTCTAATAACTGCTCGTATTGTTCAGGCGTGAGGTCGTTATGATAGTAACCAATAGGGTTCACTTTCTCCCCGTTTTTTATTACTTCGTAATGCAAGTGAGGTCCGGTTGACTTACCAGTTGATCCAACAAAACCAATTAATTGTCCCCGTTTAATTTTTTCACCTTTTTTCACTTTGAAGTCCTTCAAGTGAGCATAACGCGTTTTATATCCATAACCGTGATTGATAACAATAGATTTACCATAACCCCAGCGTTTATTTTCAATTTCCTCCACTACTCCATCACCAGTTGCATACACATCTGCACCTCGATCTGCGGTAAAATCCATTCCAGTATGCATTCGTCTAGTCTTGAAAATTGGATCGATTCGCCATCCGTAACCTCCAATTGCCTTTCTCAAATCTTCATTTCGAACAGGTTGAATGGATGGAATGCATGCCATCATCTTTTCTTTGTTCTTCACCAAGTCGATCAACTCACGAAACGACATACTTTGTGCATTTAATCGCCTTTGAAGTTTATCCATTTCAATAGAAGCTTCTTTGATTAAGTCGGCGTTGGTAATGCCTTTTAGATAATCATATTTATCGCTCCCCCCCGCTCCCATTCGACGCAATTCCTTTGGAAACTCATCTGCATAAAGAGCTGCACGGTATAAATCTTCATCTCGACCTTCAATTACATCCAGGACTTCATTGCTCGCTTTCATGTCAGCCAACAATCGCTTTAATTCAGCTTCGTTTTTCGCAAGTTCTGCCTTCAAACGATTTTCACTTGGTGAATTAAACTGTCGTGTAAGAAAAAAAGAAAGGATAAGTCCAACCAACAAACTCGGAGCAATCCACAGTACAGCGCGCAACACTCTGCGACCGAAGGAAATATTTACCTCCTCATACGCTAAAGTCTCCGGATTATATCTGTAATGTTGTTTAGACATGCCGCAAAGATACGAAGAATCAACGCTATGCGATTGTTAAAAAAATTGAAGAAGAGTATCAAAAGCCATTAACTTTGGTCCCATGAAATTTTTCGGACTGTTTTTTAGCTTATTGACGAGCTATTCTTTTTGTCAATTTTCAGGTGCCGCGGGAACATCTGGTTCAGATGCTATTCACAAGGACAGTTCTATTATCATTGGTTGGGCGTCTAGTTGTGATGTAACAAGAGGATATTTGGATATTTCTAATCCTAGTAGTGGACTTGTAAGTTTTGGAACAGCTGCTGATGGTACTGGTCCCGCTGATGGCACTAACGTTGTCAGCCTTGGTGACAGCGGTGTGGCAATCGTTACTTTTTGGGCACCAATTTATGATGGCCCAGGTCCAGATTTCGCAGTCTTCGAAAATTCATTCTCCGATAATTTTCTTGAATTAGCTTTTGTTGAGGTCAGCAGTGATGGAGTCAATTATTTTCGATTTCCAGCAACTTCCAACACACCAACAGATGTTCAAATCGGTCCATTTTCGGCGACAACAGACCCAACTCACCTTAATAATCTAGCGGGAAAACATCGTGCGAACTACGGAACACCATTCGATTTAGCTGAATTGTCAGGAATTTCAGGGTTAGATATTAACGCAATTACACACATTAAAATCATCGATGTTGTTGGAAGCGTGGACCCAGCTTACGGTCAAACAGACATGAATGGAAACTTAATTAACGATCCATTTTCAACACCATTTCCTCCGGGGGGATTTGATTTAGATGCGGTAGCAGTTATGCACCAAGAAAATGCTGGTATCGACTCGAAAGATCAGATTGATGCAGCAGTTTACCCTAATCCAGTCGAACAAAATGGCTTAATCACGGTTGATTCGGATTTGAACATTTCAAGCATAGCACTTTACTCAATTGATGGAACAAGAATCCTTGAGACAACAAAAAAATCCATCAATCTAAACGATACTGAGGTTGAATCAGGAACTTACTTGCTGAAAATCAATCTAAACGATAGCGTTTTGATTAAAAAAATCATAGTTAAATAAGTTCTCTTCAAGTCTGTCAATAGAGACAACAATTCACTAAATTTGTCGACGTTAATTTTTATTTGAGCAAATGACACTTTCTGAGATTAGATCAGCATTTTTTAAGTATTTCGAATCGAAAGGACATGAAATCGTGCCAAGTGCACCAATGGTTGTAAAAGACGATCCAACTTTGATGTTCATCAACGCGGGAATGAATCAGTTTAAAGATTATTTCCTAGGAAATGCTGTTCCGAAAAATCGACGAGTGGCCAATTCTCAAAAATGTTTACGTGTTTCTGGTAAGCACAACGACTTGGAAGAAGTTGGAGTTGACACCTATCACCATACTATGTTCGAAATGCTGGGAAACTGGTCGTTTGGTGATTACTTCAAAGAAGAAGCGATTGAGTGGGCGTGGGATTTATTGACGAATGTGTACAAAATTCCAAAGGATCGTCTTTACGTAACGGTTTTTGAAGGAGATGCTGAAGACAACGTACCAAAGGATCAAGAAAGTATCGATATCTGGAAAAAGTACATCGCTGATGATCGAATTTTGCTGGCTTCAAAAAAGGATAACTTCTGGGAAATGGGTGATATGGGACCATGTGGACCATGTACTGAAATTCACGTTGACCTTAGATCTGAAGATGAGCGCTCAAAAATTGATGGAAAATCGTTGGTTAACGAAGATCACCCTCAAGTAATTGAGATTTGGAACAACGTATTTATGCAATTCAACCGTAAAGCCGATGGATCGCTTGAGCCTCTGCCAGAAACGCACGTTGATACAGGAATGGGATTGGAGCGATTGGCAATGGCGTTGCAAGGAAAACAATCGAACTACGATACAGATTTGTTCCAAGCACTTATCCACCATATGGAAAAAGTGTCGAATAAGAAATATGGAGAAAACGAAGAAACGGATATCGCTTTACGCGTAATCGCAGACCACGTTAGAGCAATTGCATTCTCGATCGCAGATGGACAACTTCCTTCAAACACGGGAGCAGGTTATGTGATCCGAAGAATTTTACGTCGTGCAGTACGTTACGGATACCAAACATTAGGATTAAAAGAATCATTCTTAGCTGATTTATCCACTGTTTTGGTTGACCTTATGAGCGATCCTTTCAACGAGTTGAAACAACAACAATCGTTAGTTCACAAAGTGATCATGGAAGAAGAAAATTCATTCTTCCGCACATTGGAGCAAGGATTGAAGCGCATGGATTTAGTGATGAGCAACACAAAAGCTGAAAATAAAACCACAATT
Organism: Henriciella pelagia; assembly: GCA_964219255.1. GTDB lineage: Bacteria > Bacteroidota > Bacteroidia > Flavobacteriales_D > Crocinitomicaceae > UBA4466. Next base: position 55,784 of record CAXPPC010000006.1, on the reverse strand, counting down.
GATGGTAAAACAGTTTTTGAATTATACGATACTTACGGATTCCCAGACGATTTAACTTCGTTAATTGCTAGAGAAAATGGACTTTCAATCGACGAAGAAGGATTCAAAAATGAATTACAACAACAAAAAGATCGTTCAAGAGCAGCTACGGCAATTGAAACAGACGACTGGGTTGTACTTCGCGAGGACAGCGTTGAAGAATTTGTAGGTTACGATGTATTTGCCGTTGGAGTAAAAATTGTGAAATACAGAAAGGTCACTCAAAAACAAAAGACGTTCTATCAAGTCGTATTTAACTTAACACCATTTTATCCAGAAGGAGGTGGACAAGTCGGAGACACAGGCTGCATCGAAAGCAATGGTGAGAAAGCGTACATCATCGATACGAAGAAGGAAAACAATCTGATTATTCACATTATGAAGGAACTTCCAAAAGATGTGAATGCGACTTTCCAAGCTGAGATCGACATGGATAAACGATTGAAGACAGCGAACAATCACTCGGCGACACACTTATTGCACCATGCATTGAGAACTGTTTTAGGTGATCATGTGGAGCAAAAAGGATCATTGGTAAGTCCGGATTACTTACGCTTCGACTTCTCACATTTTTCTAAAGTTACTGATGAGGAATTGGCTCAAATTCAAGCTTTAGTTTCTGAGGAGATTCGTGCAAATATCGAATTAGAAGAAAAAAGAAATACACCAATGGAGATGGCTCTAGAAATGGGTGCAATGGCTCTATTTGGTGAAAAATATGGAGATACTGTTCGCGTAATTAAGTTTGGGGATTCAGTTGAACTTTGTGGTGGAACACACGTTCGTTCGACAGGAGAAATCGGACTTTTCAAAATTGTATCTGAATCGGCTGTAGCAGCAGGAGTTCGTCGTATTGAAGCAATAACAGCAGAAACGGCAGAACAATATTATGCAGACAAAGCTTCCAAGTTGGAGGAAGTAGCAGGTGTTTTGAAAAACCCAAAAGATATTTTGAAAGCTGTAACAGACTTGCAAGCTAAAAACTCACTTCTTCAGAAAGAGATTGATCAACTGAAGAAAGGACGAGCAATGCAAATCAAATCGGAGTTGAAAGGTAAAATTGTTGAGCAAAATGGCATCAATTTCCTTGAAGCAATCGTAGATTTAGATGCTGGTTCTATCAAAGACATTTTATTTAATCTCAAAGGAGAAGTTGAAAATTTCGCAGGTGTAATTGGCGGAAAAGCAGATGGTAAGTGTAGCTTAAGCATTATTATTTCCGACAACTTAGCGAAGGAGAAAGATCTTCATGCTGGAAATATGGTTCGCGAAGCTTCAAAATTAATCCAAGGTGGTGGAGGTGGACAGCCTAATTTTGCTACCGCAGGAGGAAAAAATGCTGATGGATTGAAAGAGGCAATTCAAGTAGTAAAAGGAAAACTAGCTTAATTTTTAACTCCTATTTTCTTCTTCACAAAAGCAACACCGTTTTTGATATATTGAACGGTGTTATGTTCTATATTGAATAGATATATTGGGGCACAATAAACAATTAGAATGATAGCTAACTGTACAAGGACTCCTAATATTGGATTAAGAATAAAAGGATGAATAAGAAAGCTAGCACCCAATGTCAATCCTCCTAGTAAAATAATCATTAACTGATTCATTTGAAAAGGGTGAATTCGATAAACTTTCCAAACAAAAATTAGACGACCAATATTGAAAACAGTTAGCGCTATTGCTGTGGAAATTGCAGCTCCAGCTATCCCCCACTCAGGGATCATGATTAAATTGCCAAAGTAAACAACTATCACGAGACCAATAGTGAAATAGATATTGTATTTATACTTTTTTGACGTGACGAAAATCGCTCCATTTAATCCAGTGTACATATCTAGTAACCTTCCGATCATGAGAAACAAGAATACCCAAATCCCAGGTTGAAAAGCCTCCCATTTATCATCAGGGATTAAGTTAAATAGGAAATCAATATTCAACCAAACGATCAAAAAAAGCCCCAATCCAATCACCAAAGAAACAGAACTAAAATTTGAATATAACTGAGCTAATTTTTCAGTATCTCTGTTCTTCCAATGCTCTGCAACCAATGGTGAACTTACTCTAATCATTGATCTATAGGGAATCAACATTGCACTTGTCATGAAAATCACAAAAGTATAGACTCCCGTTCCATCCAATCCAATCAATTGCGCAATCATAATTACATCAAGTGATGTCACTAAAATACTCCCCAAATAGTTCACATAATTAAACATTGAGAAATTAAAAATGATTTTTCTAAATCGTTTTGAAATAGCAATTGAACTCAGTAAGAATTGTCCGCCTTTTAACTTGATTATGTACACTACCAAAATAAGGCAGGGAATAGCATAAACAAGTGAGTTAATAATTACGAGTGTCGAAAAATCAATCCATTCGTACCAAAACAATAGCAAAGAGACTAACACCCCTAACCTAAGGAAAATCTCATATGAAATAACCGACACGATATTCTTGTACATTGCACGCAAATAAGTGTCGAATATTTGATAGAGTATATAAAAAGTACCTATTGGAATAAACCAAAAATAATAATCAACAAAAAGTGGTGATTTCTCTATGTAATAAGCTTCAATTTGACTTCTAAACAAAATTGACAAAAGAGTTACGATTGTCATTCCTGCAATTGTCAACAGTAATGAAAAGCTTAAAAAACCATGATCGTTATTGGATTCATTTTTAAAAAATGGAAAAAACCGCCAAATAGTCGCCATCATCCCCATGCTTGAAAGTTGAGCAAACAGCGTTCCAATTGTAGTCAATAAGAAAATCAACCCCATTTGTTCAGGCGTCAAGATGATCAAAAACAACAGCCCTTTATTGAGATATCCCACCCCCATTCCTAGGTAAGAAATTATCATTGTTCTAAAGCCGTCTTTCTGTACTATTCCCATGAAGAATCAAATATACATTTTCCCACAGATAATCCTCTAACGAGACTGTAAGGCAATTATTTTTTTACTTTTGTTTTGAATGAAAAAAGTTCTCGTAATAACATACTACTGGCCTCCTGCAGGGGGAATTACGGTATTAAGATGCCTAAAATTTGTAAAGTACCTAAGAGAGTTTGGTTGGGAGCCTGTTGTATTTACAGCTGAAAATCCATCTTATCAATTTATTGACCACTCCAACTCGAAAGATATACCAGAAGGAATTCAAGTGTTTAAAGCCAAAATTTTTGAACCAATCAACATTTTTAAGTCAATTTCGGGGAGAAAAAAACAACAACCTTTACAAAACATCACTTCGAATTCTGCAAAGAAAAAGAGTGCTATCGATAAACTTGGCATGTGGGTTCGAGGTAACTTTTTTATTCCCGACGCCAGAAGCGCATGGATTAAACCATCTATTAAAGCCATTGATGAATTCCTTAAAACGAATAAAATCGATGCTATTTTAACAGACGGACCGCCTCATACGAATACTGTAATAGGTATGCGTATTTCGCAAAAACATAATATTCCGTGGTTAGCTGATTTTCAAGATCCTTGGACGCAAGTTGATTATTATGACAAACTCTACATCGGAAAGAGAGCGGATAAAAAACATCGTAAACTTGAGCAAGAGGTTTTTAGTAGCGCCTCCAAAATTACGATTGCAAGTCCATCATGGAAAGAAGATTTAGAATCCATTGGCGCTAAGAATGTCGATGTCATCTATTACGGTTATGACGAAGATGACTTTTCTGATTACAATGCTGTAGATAACGACAAATTCACCATTTTTCATGGGGGATTATTAGGAGAAGACAGAAATCCTGATGGATTTTTACAAGCCTTGAAAGACATCTTCCACTCGAAACCTGAGCTAAAATCGCAACTTGAAATCCGACTTGCTGGTGAGGTAGATCATAGCGTGAAAGAAACCATCGATTCATACGGTTTAACTGAGAACACCACATATTTGGGAATGATTCCTCGAAAAAATGTGCTTGATGAATACTCGAAAGCTGGATTACTGTTGCTCCCAATAAATAAAGCGGCTAACGCAAAAGGAAGAATCCCGGGGAAACTATTTGAAATGATCAGAAGTGGTAAAAAGATTCTTGTTTTAGGTCCATCTGATGGTGATGTGAAAAAAATTGTTGAATCAATAGATCAAGGTAAATCATTTGAATACAACGAAAATTCAAGAATCCAATCTTTCATTTTAGATGCCGTTGAATCCAATTCTGAAACCCCATCTGACTCTAATTACTCTCAGTTTTCGAATAAGGAATTAACTAAGAAGATCGCAACCTATCTTGATGAAATCACAAAGTAAGACTAGAATTGGACATTGCTATTTGGTTAGCAACGAAAGTAGAGACTTTTACATTCTCCTTCCAATAATCTACTATCTCGAAAAATTTGAAAACTTTAAAATAGAATTCAAATTTGTTTGGGACGCCCACCTCATCAAGAAAGAAAGTCCAGAGTTGGTTATTTTACCGAACGTTCGGGGACACAATCTGTATTACGAAATTGGGAAGTATTGTTCTGATAACGATATTCTTGTCTTCAATCACGATTCAGAAGGTAATTTCAATACGAAAATCAATTACGATTACTGGGGATTCAACCTATCAAAAAAGAATTTTTGTCCCATTTTATTTACATGGAATCATAGAGTGAAAGATTTCCTAGTTGATAAATACAATTTAGATCCAAATTCTATTTTAGTTTCTGGTGGACCTGGTTTTGATCGATATAAGTATCTGCCAGCACCCGATAAAAAGGCAATTTTGGCAAAATATGGCAAAAGTGACTATAAGCTTGTAGTCGGATATGCTGGCTGGGCTTTTGGAAAAATATTTAATTCAGATAACAAAAACAGTAACAATCAATTAAGTCCTTACTTTCAAGAAAGAAGAGAATGGATGATTGAACAGAGAGACCTCGTTGAAGGAATGCTGAAGTATGCCATTGAAAACAATCCAGACACACTTTTCATACTTAAAAAGCACCCAAGAGAAAACTTTGAATCTGAAAGTATTGACTCTAGAAATGAAATCAATCAGATTACCAATTATCCTAATGTCCTCTATTTAAAAGATGAAGAAGAAATCAATGAATTGATTCATATTTCGGATTTATGGACCGCATTTGAAAGTACTTCAATTATGGAAGCATGGTTGACCGATCGTCCAACACTAATGTTAAATCCAGATGTTAATTTCCGAAGAGCAAATACTTATTTAGGTTCCAAAATCGCGAAGTCAAAAGAAGAGTTCCACGAGGCTATCGATGAGTTACGAAATAAAAATCTCGCCTATTTTTCTCCTCAAGATGTACTTGAAAGAAGGCAAAACATTATAAGCGAATCAATTGGTTTTGAAGACGGACTTAACCACATTCGATGCATGGAGGCATTTATTCCTTTGCTAAGAGCATACTCACCTCCTACCAAGAAAGCTCAAACAAGTTCAACTTTCTTAAAACGATATATTTTACTTCATTTCGGTAAAATCTTTTACAACAAGGCGATTTTTTCAGTCCTCCCAAAATTCAAGAAGACAGTTTGGTTGTTCGAAAACAGAAAGCTCTCGAAAATCAAAGCGGATAAAGATCGTCTTAAACCGTACTTGGATAAATTCTACGAGAAAGAAGAAGTTCGCACTAGAATTAAATCCATTTAATTTTATTCGCTAATCTCTAAAATGATTAATTCAACTGAGCACGCCATAAGTAACTCAGGTCGCGATTTTTTGTATCTTTAGTGCTCTAAAAAAAGCAACTCAGTGAAAGATAAATCGATTCTAATTACTGGTGGTACTGGATCACTTGGAAAAGCATTAACAAAACATATTTTAGGTAAATACCCTGATATAAGAAGATTGGTAATATTCTCTCGTGACGAACAAAAACAGTTCGAGATGGAGCAAGAATTCCCCAAAAAGATTTATCCGCAAATTCGCTATTTCATTGGTGATGTTCGTGATTTAGAACGACTTGAAAGAGCCTTTACTGATATCAATTATGTCATTCACGCAGCTGCAATGAAGCATGTTCACATCGCCGAATACAATCCAGATGAATGTGTAAAAACAAATGTTGGTGGTGCTGAAAATGTTATCAAGGCTGCATTAAAAACTGATGTTGAAAAAGTTGTTGCGCTTTCTACTGATAAAGCTTGTGCTCCAATCAACCTGTACGGTGCAACTAAGCTTACTTCAGATAAACTATTTGTTTCAGCGAATAATATCAGAGGAAAAAGAAATATCAACTTCTCGGTTGTTCGATATGGAAATGTAATGGGATCAAATGGTTCGGTTATTCCATTTTTCATCAAGAAGAAGAAGGAAGGTGTTCTCCCAATTACGGAAACATCGATGACACGCTTCAATATCTCTTTGCAAGGAGGAGTAGACATGGTTATGCATGCACTACATAATGCTTGGGGTGGAGAAATTTTTGTTCCAAAGATTCCTTCGTACCGAATCACTGATGTTGCCGAGGCCATCGGACCTGAATGTAAAAAAGATGTAATCGGAATTCGACCTGGTGAAAAAATTCACGAAGAAATGATCACAGCTTCGGACTCATTCTTTACATACGATCTCGGAAAATATTATGCAATTATACCACAAGCTCCTATTTGGAAAGTCGATGAGTTTACCAAACATTTTAATGCGGAGAAAGTCCCTGTAGGATTCTCCTATACTTCAGACAAAAACGAACAATGGGAAACTGTTGAAGGTTTAAGAGAACTGATTGTAGAACACGTAGATCCAGACTTCACAGTATGAAAAAGAACCCAATTATTCCGTACGGGCGACAAAATATCACTCAAGAAGATATTGACGGCGTAGTTGAGGCTTTGCAATCTGATTTTTTGACGCAGGGACCGACAATTAAGGAGTTCGAAGATCGTTTTGCTGAATATGTTGGGGCAAAATATGCCGTGGCAGTTACAAATGCAACCGCTGGACTTCACATTAGTTGTTTAGCTATGGGGGTTGAAAAAGGTCACCGAGTGATCACAACACCAATTACTTTCGCTGCGTCAGCAAATTGTGTGAGAATGTGCGATGGTGAAGTATGGTTAGCCGACATCGATCCAGACACATACTTGATTTCTTTGGAAGAAACAAAAAAGTTAATCGAATCAAAGCCTGGTGGTTATTTCAAAGGAATTATTCCTGTCAATTTTGCTGGACTTCCAGTTGATTTGAGTGCTTTCCGAAAATTAGCTGACAAACATAACCTATGGATTATAGAAGATGCTTGTCACTCACCTGGTGGATATTTTATTGATGAATCAGGACAAAAACAACTCTCAGGTAATGGAAATTACGCAGAATGCAGTGTTTTTTCTTTTCACCCAGTGAAACACATTGCTTGCGGTGAAGGTGGAATGGTGACTACCAATAATGAAGAAACATACAAAAAGTTATTGCTTCTTCGCAGTCATGGTATTACCAAAGAAAACATGTCTCAAAACGATGGCGATTGGTACTATGAAATGCAAACATTAGGTTTTAATTATCGTTTGACAGATATTCAAAGTGCTTTAGGGATTTCTCAATTGAAGAAACAACCAGCGGGACTTAAAAGAAGATTTGAAATCGCTCAAAAATATCAAGCGGCATTTGATGGAAAATTGAAATTTCAATGCAATCCTGAAAATGTTTACAATGCTTATCACCTATTCGTTATTGAAGTAGAAAACAGAAAAGAGCTCTACGATACGCTTCGTGAACACAACATTTTCTCGCAAATACATTATATTCCAATTCACCACCTACCTTACTACAAGGAGATTGGTTATGGATCTGCGCAATTAACAAATGCTGAAAATTATTACGACAAATGTTTGAGTCTACCCATGTTTCCAACATTAACCGACGAAGAACAAGATTTTGTCATTGAAACTGTTTTAAACTTTATCGATGGGTAATCTTTGCATAATTCCAGCTAGAGGAGGTAGTAAAAGAATCCCAAGAAAAAACATCAAACTTTTTCTAGGAAAACCGATAATTGCTTATGCGATAGAAGCCGCTCTTGAAAGTCAACTTTTTGATGAGGTAATGGTTTCTACTGACGATCAAGAAATAGCTGAAATAGCCAAAAAATATGGAGCGCAAGTTCCATTTATTCGAAGCACAGAAAATGCAGATGATCACGCTACCTTGTCGGATGTTCTTTCTGAGGTAACATCTAACTATCAAAAAGAGAATAAATTATTTGATTTGGTTTGTTGCATTCTGCCCACAGCTTGTCTAACAACGATAGATTTGCTTAAAAAAGGACATTCTTTAATGGTAAATGATACGACTATTGATTCCGTTCGCCCGATCATACGTTTTTCATATCCCATTCAGCGTGCCTACAAACTCATTGGAGAAAGTCACCTCGAATTTGCAAATCCAGAATATAGCAGAACCCGAAGTCAGGATTTAGAACCTGCTTTTCACGATGCTGGAATGTTTTACTGGATGAAAGCGAACGATTGTCTCCTTGGTCAGAATAAACACGGATTTGAAATCGACGAAACAGTGGCTCAAGATATAGATAACGAAACCGATTGGAAACTAGCAGAGTTAAAATACGAATTGATTAACAAGAAATAAGATGGACTCAATTAAAATAGATAATTACATTATTGACAAGGTTGATCTCGGCTACTGGACCGTGAGAAATAAGCCATCTGAAGAAGAGCTTAGTGAGTATTACGCGGATAAGTATTTTCAAGATGTAAAAAAGAAAGACGATCGCGCACGAACGCAAGAAGAGATTGATTACCTATTCAATAAAATAAAGGAAATTGAGTTTGTTAGCAACGCTCATCAATCTAACGATTCCAAAAAATCAATGCTTGATGTTGGTTGTGGCGAAGGATGGAGTCTCAATTATTTCCACAAAGCTGGATGGGATGTCAAAGGTCTGGATTTCAGTATTTTTGGATTAAAAAATTTCAATGATCATCTTACAGACTATTTTGTAGAAGGAAATATCTATCACAATCTTGATAAAATCATTGAAAAAGGTGAAAAACACGATCTAATTCTATTAAATCACGTCCTTGAACATGTTATTGATCCAGTTAATTTATTGGAAAAGTTAAAGCAAACGCTTTCTGAAAATGGACTTTTGGTCGTTCAAGTACCGAATGATTTCTCGATAATTCAAAAATTTGCAGAGGAAAAAGGAATGATTGATCGAAAGTTCTGGATTGCACTTCCGGATCACCTCTCCTACTTCAATACAGAAACGCTTCAAAATTTAACTAATTCACTTGGTTACAAAACTGTTCGGATGGTTTCTGACTTTCCGATCGATTTGAACTTATTGAATCCACTTACCAATTACATCAAAGATAAATCAGTTGGTAAAGCATGTTTTGAATCGAAAGTAACTTTTGAAAATTTCTTACACAGTAATTACGAAACGGCACAAGTTGTTTCTTTCTACGAGAAATTTGCAGAAATGGGATTAGGTCGATCAATTAGAGGATTCTTCTCACATTAAGCAGCAATGAAGGTAATCATTCGATCAGATAGTAGTTCTCAAATTGGTTTAGGACACCTTAAGAGAGACCTAATATTAGCGAATTTACTTTCGGAAAATGGAGCTGAAGTTCTATTTGCATGTCGTGATTTAGAAGGAAATAACAATCAACTTATCAGAGAGAGTGAATTCAAAATTGCTCTTCTTTCGTCGGCTGAAATATCAGAATTGATCGAATTAATTAGATCGGAACAAGCCTCTTTATTGGTAATCGACCATTACGACATCAATTACAACGATGAACTGGAGATTAAATCTAAAATCGACAATCTGAAAATCCTTTCTTTCGACGACAAGTGTGTGGATCATGCAAGTGACTTTGTTTTAAATCACAATATCAGTGCACATCCAGATCTCTATAAAAACACGCAAATCGATGGGAAGTTATTTGCAGGAGAAGATTATGCTTTGTTAAATTCGGCATTCAATTATTCCCGAAAATCGCCTTCTGAAATCAAAAATGTATTGATTGTAATGGGTGGTGCCGATCCATTTAACTTCAGCTCAACACTCTTTGATCTGCTAGAAAGGTGGACGAGTTTCAAAATCACAATTGCCACAACATCATCGAACAAACATATTGATCAGCTCAAAGAAAAGTCGCTTCAAAAAAATGGGGAACTAATCATCGACGGCAATATTCCCGAATTGATGAAAATATCAGAATTTGCAATTATTTCATCAAGTACACTTGTCGCAGAGTCGGTTTTAAGTGAAATTCCCTTTTTAGCGATTACCTTGGTCGATAATCAGATAAATATGTATAACTTTCTATTGAGGAAACAACTTCCTGTATTTAGAAAGGAGGAAATCGAATCCATCGAAAATGAATTGCAAAAAATTCTAACCGACTTTAACTATTACAAAGTAATAGCACAAAAGGTAAAACAATTGAAAGGTGATTTTTCAAGTAAGTTAGACGATTTGATTCGAGAAATTACAAAAGCATAAGGAAAGAAGAAACATGAAAATACTTATTACAGCTGCTGGCGGAGGAGGTACGAATGGGATTTTGAAAACATTCTCCAACTCGGATATTGAATTTATTGGTATTAACTCGAATTTCCATGTAGCAGCAGCTTCTTCTTTAAAATATAATTACCTCGTTCCTAGAGCTTCGGAAGAACAAGCTTACTTGGATGCAATAAATAGTATTATTGAAAAACACAACGTTGAGTTCATTATACCAAATAGTGACTTAGAAGCAGAAATTCTTGCCAAGCACATTGACCAGCTAAAATGTCGCGTTTTTGTGAATTCTTTGAGGGAAATGGAGATCTCCAACGATAAGTTTTTGACCTATAATTTCTGCATTGAAAATAAAATTGATGTTCCTTTAACTTACGAACTTGAGTCTTTTGCTGATATAGACAATATTGTTGAAAAGCACGGAGAGTTTCCACTTTGGATTCGCACACGATTTGGGGCTGGATCGAAGAACACAAAAAAGGTTCACTCCGTTGAAGAAGCTAAGAAATTCATCACCGATATAACAGAAAACAAATCGGTCGCAATTGAAGATGTGACGATTTCGGAATTTTTATCTGGTGCTGATTGTCTAGTAACCTCTTTGTGGATTGAAGGCGAATTGAAATTCATGGCAATGGCTCACCGTCAAGCTTATAGAGGAGAACCAGGATCGTCGCCTCCCATCAGGATTAAAAAATTCTATTCGGAAAAATTAGAGAAGTATTGTCGAGATATCGCATTGAAATTGAATTCAAAACCACACGGAATCTATAATTGTGATATTAAACACGACTCGAAAGGCAATCCAAAAATAACAGAGTTCAACTTAGGTCGTTTTTATTACAACATGCCTCTTTTCAATAATTCCGTGGATAATATGTTCAAATTCTATATTGATAATGTTGTGCTTGGAAAAAATGAGTCGACTGTTATCAGTAAAGATGAATTGTTCTTCTTACGTGACCAAGATAATTTCCCGGTTGTATTAACGGAAGACGAAATGAATGCAAAAGTAAATCTAGATTACAGTAAACTGTAAAAGTCAACAAGAATGAGTGCAAATCACGTTTTTATAATAGCAGAATTATCTGCGAACCACGGCAATTCTTTGGAGATCATCAAGAAGACAATTGAGGCTGCGAAGAGAGCAGGTGCGGATGCAATTAAACTGCAAACGTACAAGCCAGAAACGATGACACTCGATGTTGATCATGAAGATTTTTACGCTAATCCAAACGGAATTTGGGCTGGAACGAAACTATTTGATTTGTACAAAGGTGCGGCTCTCCCATGGGAATGGCATGGAAAAGTATTTGAGCTTGCGAAAGAAAACGGACTCGTTTGTTTTTCTTCTCCATTCGACAAAACAGCAGTTGATTTCTTGGAGGAGCTAAACTGTCCAATTTACAAGATTGCCTCCTTTGAAATTACCGATATTCCTCTCATCAAATATGCAGCTTCCAAAGGTAAACCGATGATTATTTCAACGGGGATTGCCAATTACGACGATATTAAGCTTGCTGTTGACACCTGCCGAAGCGTTGGTAATAATGATATAACGATATTGAAATGCACAACTGCATATCCTGCACCACCTGAAGAGGCAAATCTATCCATGATTCAGCAATTCGCGGAAGATTTCGATGTCAAAGTCGGACTTTCTGATCACACTTTAGGAGTTACTGTGCCAATTGCAGCAACAGTTTTAGGAGCAACAGTTATTGAAAAACACTTCATTTTGGATCGATCAGTTGGCGGGCCAGATGCTTCATTCTCGTTAGATGAAAAAGAATTCACAGAAATGGTTCAAAACGTCCGAATTGCAGAAAAAGTAAGCGGACAAGTTTCCTATGATTTATCAGAAAAACAAAAAGAAAGTCGCAAAAAAGCCCGAAGTCTTTATGTTTCCCAAAGTATAAATCCGGGAGAAATTGTAACTGCGAAAAACATCCAATCCGTTCGACCAGGGTTGAGTTTACATCCAAAACATTTCGATGAAATCGTCGGTAAAAAGGCCAAGCGTCGACTTGAAGTTGGAGAACGAATCAGTTTGGAAGATTTCGAATAATCTTACTGATCAATTTCCGTCTTCGCAACCTTTTTGAACTTCTCGTAATATACCGCCCATCCAATGAACAGGATCAATACGATTGAACCAATAAATGCAATTGTATTCGCTGTATGGAACTTAGGTAAATCAAATATCATTTCGACTTTATGCTTTCCGGAAGGTAGCTCGACACCTCTCAACAAATAATTCGATTTGATGATAGGCACCTCTTTTCCATCAACAAATGCTTTCCATCCATCTTTGTAATAGATTTCAGAGAAAACAGCGAATTGATCACCCTCCACATTTGCAGTATATTCTATTTTATTTGGCGCATAAGAAGTCATTCTCACTTCACCTTTACCGGTAAACATCTTCTTAGATAATTTATCAGCCTCACTTTCCAACATCACTACTTCAGTGTTTGGCTTGAAAGTATTGTCTACTGAAACTTTAATCAAACCATTGAATGAACCTTGAAGTTCTTCATTATTAAATGTTTCCTCAGACACAAAATTTGCTTGTCCCTTGGCATCAACCACAAAATATGCATTGACCCCATCTGGTAAATCGTTTGGTACTCTAACGCTAATTGTGTCACTAGCAATTCGAACATATTTAAGCTCTTCTCTACCATAAATTTTCTCAGTAGCTTTGTTTTCACCATTAACTAACAAAATTCCATTTCCAATATTTTCAATAGAGAATGTTGTTCCTAGCGCTCGAATTTCATCGTCTGGTGTTTCGTAAGTCTCCACTGTTTGCACCAACCATGCATTCCCCATAGCACCTGGATTTGGCTTAACTACCATGGCTCCATTTTCAGCAGGTTGGAGGAAGTACTTCACATTTAACATATTAAACACCTTATTATTCATCGATGTAATATGGAAATTGAACAAATTATTGATGTTTCTCAACTTCGCTCCATGGTAACCTCCTAGTGATTTATGGAAGTATGATGCCCTGCTACTTTGGAACGCACCTTGAACATCAAAGACTCTGTAATTTGTAGAAAAGTTTAATTCAGCAAACTTCTTCGAATCGATATAGTTTCGTCTTGCAGAAGGAGATAAATTCAGTTCACTAGCTTCTTGTCGCGCTTCCTTCTCAACACGATCGATTTTAGATTTCAACTCACTATTTTGAGCAAGTTCCATCTCCATTATACTATAATCAGCTGAAGTTGCCGAAACTGGATATTTAAATTCTCCAGCATCAACCCAATACTTAAGTTCGCTTCTTTTTCTCGGATTTTCTTGCTTCCCTAAATAATCAGCCGCGACAGGGATGACATCGAATCCAATTAAAATAACCATTACTCCACCAAGCACGTATCCTGGAACAGAGAGGTATAAAAAGGCGATGATGAAAATTGCGCTAAGGAAAGTAAACGTAATTGAACGCGACATTGAGTTGTGGAAAATCGCTTTTCTTGCACTTTTTAAATCTTGAAAACTAGCTTCGTAACTTTCCATTTGAGCATCAACAAATCGATCTACTTGAACGGAATTGTTAACATCAAGATTATAGTTTGTCTTTAACTCCTGTGGGTTCATTTCAGCTATCTGAGCACGAATATTTAACTCCACATCTGCCAACTGATTAGATTCTCTTTCAGATAAGTAGCTGTCATCAATTCCAATAAGCTTCACAGCGTAAAGGAAAACAATGAAGAATCCAATTGCAGAGAATAGAATTACTTTCTTCTCTTTAATCGCTTCTTTCTCCTTTATCAAACGATCCAAGAACATAACTCCAAGTACTGGTATTGTCAACTCAACCAAAACAAGAATTATAGTCACTGTTCTGAACTTGTTATATCCTGGGAAATAATCAATCATAAAATCAGTTAATCCCATAAAGTTCTTACCCCACGACAACATAATTGCCAGTATTGTCGCTACGAAAAGTGCCCATTTTATCTTGCTTTTGATAAAGAACAATCCCAAGAACGCAAGGAAGACAACTACAACACCTATATAAACTGGCCCAGAAGTAAATGGTTGTTCTCCCCAATATGCGCCAAATCGAAGTGCATCTTTACTTATTCTCGAATCAGAATCAAGAACAATTTCTTCGAATTGACTATCAGCAATTGGGAACGATCCACCACCTTTTATGTTAGGTGATAATAAAGTAAATGTTTCTCCTTTTCCGTACGACCACTGCGTAATGTAATCTTTATCTAAACCAGCCGACTGATTCACCTCTTTGGTTCCATCTGGTGCAATCGTAACATCATTTTTACCACGAATTGTTGCAGACGCATAATCGTTCGTCAATAAGATATTCCCTGAGTTAATAAAGAACGCCAAAACATAAGCCCCAATTAAGGCTACAGATGTAATCGCAAAACGCTTGATTTTCTTTTTAAGAATAGCATCAATCAGGAAATAAATTCCAACAATAACCAATAATAGTACTAAATAATAAGTTACTTGAACATGGTTGGCAGCCAGCTCTAACGACATTAATAAAGCACTTAAGGCAATTGGAATCCACCTCTTATCAGAACGGTAACTGGCAATAAACGCACCTAAAATTGGGGCTAGAAATGCCGTAGCTATCGCCTTTGTGGTATGACCAGCTTGAATTATTATTATTTCATAAGAAGCAAAACTGTATGCTATCGCTCCAGCCAATCCTATCAGCGGATTAATTCGCAAGAACAAGGCAAAAATGTAAAACCCGATCATGTGGAGTAATGTGATTCCCATCGGGCCATTAAACATCTTGAAGTACAAATTCAATCCCGATTTCACTAAGTTACCTGCATAAATTACCGATATCTGAATAGAAGGCATTCCCCCAAACATTGAGTTGGTCCACAACGGTTCTTCGCCAGTTTTATTTCTATACGAGTTTACCTCGTTCGCCATTCCCCTCCATTGCTCAGTATCATGTTGCTTAACGAGATTACCATCCAATTGTGGTGAAAAATAGACGCTAACAATAGTAAGCATAACGATTAATGCCACGAAGTGAATCCAATTCTTTTGTAGGAATGACTTAAATTTCATAGTTGTCAAATTTGAACAAAGTTAATAATATATGTATATCAGCATTCCCAATGATTAAATGACTATCCCTTAATTTTTCACAAATTAATGCCCTTAAAAAAACGGAATAATTTCATATTGAACTTACACGAACAGAACCGAAACACTGTCATTTTCAACTGTAAACTGAGTTATTACAATTTTGTATATTTGTTACAAGTACAGAATCAGGGATATGAAATTTCGTTTATTGTCATTGCTTTCAGTGGTCCTAGTGCTTTCAATAAAAGCCTACGAAACGACTGCGCATGAGCTCAATAAAGAGCGACGAATTGCCGTATATCAACCTGACCTTGGTTTTACCAATGACGACTTATTGAATCCTGTTTCAACATTCGATAGCTTGGTCTTGATTTTATCGGAGTCCAATGTTGTTAAGGAAGCGCAAGTTGGATTTTCAGGAGCTACTCCAAAGGAATATTTAGCATTTCAACACTTGATGGAAGTTGCGACAGCCGAGGAATTGAATGATTTGTTGACGCACTACTCTCCAATCGTTCGTGTGTATGCTTATCGAGCTTTAGTCGCTAACGAAATGGAAATCGAAGCGACTTATCAAGAGTCAATCCTGAAAGACACAACCGAAGTTGATTGGTTTTCTGGATGTATTTTGATGCCAAGCTCAGTTCAAGATTTGGTTTCTCAAGGATTTGCTGATTAACTTACTTCCCTGGGTTTGCGAACATCTTCACTTCGGCACCAGAAATAGTTTCTCCACCAAGAATAATTAGTCGCTCGACAATGTTTCTTAACTCACGAATATTTCCAGTCCAATCCGTTTTTGTCAACTCTTGAAGTGCGTCTTTACTGAATTGCTTTCGAGAAATTCCGTGTTCAGCACAAACCATCGTCATGAAATGCTCTGCTAACAATGGAATATCATCTCTTCTGTCGTTCAATGCAGGAACATGAATTAAAATCACAGCTAAACGATGGTATAAATCCTCGCGGAAATTACCTTCTTCGATTTCCTTTCTGAGATCTTTATTCGTCGCAGCAACAACACGTGCATTCACTTTGATGTCTTTTTCACCACCCACGCGTTGAATCACATTCTCTTGTAATGCTCTCAGCACTTTCGCTTGCGCAGAAGCCGACATATCGCCAATTTCATCAAGGAACAATGTTCCACCAGAAGCCAATTCAAACTTTCCTTTTTTCTGTTTAACAGCTGAAGTAAATGCTCCTTTTTCGTGACCAAACAATTCACTTTCGATCAACTCCGCTGGGATAGCAGCACAGTTCACCTCGATAAAAGGCTGATCTTTTCTTTCGCTTAAATCGTGTAGAGAACGAGCTACTAATTCTTTTCCCGTACCGTTTGCCCCGGTAATCAAGACGCGTGCATCAGACGGCGCCACTTTCTCGATCATTTCTTTGATCTTCATGATTCCTTCCGTTTCACCAATAATTGATGATCCTTTGAAACGATTTACCGTCTTCTTGAGCACTTTTTTCTCTTCAATCAACACGGTTTTATCGCGGGCATTTCGAATCGTTACCAAAATTCTATTGAGATCAAGTGGTTTTTCTATGAAATCGAAAGCTCCTTTTTTAATTGCTTGAACGGCGGTTTCGATATTTCCATGACCACTAATCATAATCATTGGGGAATCAATATCAGCCTTAAGTACTTCTTCTAGCACTTCCATCCCATCCATCTCTGGCATTTTGATATCACAGAAAATGATATCATAGCCACCATTCTTCGCTTTTTCTAATCCAACTTTTCCATTCTCAGCTTCATCCACTTCGAATTCTTCGAATTCAAGAATTTCTCTTAAAGCTCTACGGATCGCTCTTTCGTCGTCAATGATTAGAATTTTGCTCATAATAAAATTGGATTTTTACGAAGATAATAATGTGTTCGAAAATAGAAGTTAAAGTTGATTAAATACCGTGAAACAAAGCTCCTTCTTTCAGTGAAAAAGGCGAAACATAAACTTTCTGGACATCCAAATGCTTGATAATCCAGAGAACTTTAGCCGCTGCAATTGGCAACATAGTTTTTCGAACTGGAGAAATCCATGGATTATTCAATCGCTCTTCGTAAGTCGACTTAATCACCTTTTCCAATAATGGAATTAATTCTTCCATTGGCAATTGATGAACGCTGCTTTCAGAGGTAAAATCAGACTCATAGATCAACTCATAAAGCGTTTCAAAACTGCCCGAAGAACCAACTAAAACATCCGACTTAAAAGAGTGCATTAAAGTTCCCACCTCATCTTCAACGAACTTAAAAACCTGATTCATTTGTTGATCAGAAAATTCTTTTGGTTTACCTAATTGCTGATAAATTCGAGAAACACCAATATTCAAACTCAACATATGCTGAACCCCTGCTTTGTTGGCCTTGATGAATTCTGTGCTTCCACCTCCAATATCCATAATTACTCCTTCATCTTCGAATGGATAAACGAGTTTTGTCCCTTTATAGATTAAGTTCGCCTCTTCTTCACCAGAAATAATGTTGACATCTATTCCGTAGAGGGATTTTGATTGCTCAACTAAATCCTTTGCGTTTCTTGCTCCACGTAAAGCCGAAGTTCCAAAGCAGACGATTTCATCTACATCAAATTCACTCGCTGTTATTGCAAAACGACCGATTGCATCAATTGCTCGTTCCATCGCATCATCTGAAATAAAACCTTCGTTGATGCCACCCATTCCGAGCATTACAGCTTCTCGACTGTTATAAAGCAATTTAAAATCACGCTCACTCACCTCAGCAATGAGTAAATTGAATGTATTCGTTCCTAAATCAATTATCGCGCGAACCATAATTTACGTGTTTTTCAACCACTTCAATAAATGTTTAAACTTCAATCTGTGACCGAACTGCAGAATTCCATTCTTGTACAATCGAGAGGCAATCATCAGCATTAAGAAAGACGAAATAATGAGGACTAAAAACGAAAGAATGATCTCGTATGCATGTCCAGCTTCGTATCCCATGTGTAACTTCACCATCGTCACAACAGGCGATGTAAATGGCAAATAATGAAGTATCGAAGCTAGATCGCTGTCTGGATAATTCATCACATAATAACCAGAATAAAGTGAAAGAATTAGCAAAAGAACAATTGGAATAACGAATTGTTGTCCGTCACTTTCTGATCCCATAGTCGCTCCTACAGCTGCGAAGAAAGAACCGTAAAATAGATATCCTCCGATAAAGAAAAGCAAGAAGAATAAAATGGTATTACCGAATTGCATTTGATTAAATACTAATTCCACAAACTGATTGTATTCTCTAGCTGCAAAATATTGTTCTTGATACGATTGATCATTTGCACTCAACGTCAATTCTTGAATATTCATTTTTGCAGCATCGAGCATGTCGGGAAAGAGGGCTTCACGCATAAAATAAAGTCCTGCACCGATAATCAACATCCAGACTGCAAACTGCAAAAACGCAGCAAAACCAATTCCAATTAATTTTCCCATCATCAATTGACGAGGAGAAACCGAAGCCAACAAGACCTCTACGATTCGATTACTCTTTTCTCTTGAAACCGAGCGAAGGATCGTCATTCCAAACAAGAAAATGAAAATAAATATCAGTGCTCCAAAAAAGAGTCCCGCCCAACCATTTAAGTTTGACGCTTCACCTTTCGGGTCATTTACATCTCTGAAAGAAACATTAATTGGCTGCTTAATCTTTCTAAACTCCTTCACAGATAAGTCCGTAAATTCTTTAACCAAAACTTCTTCCAACCTACGCTCGTACTGATATTGAATCCGCGTTTGCATGCGAACTGAAGGTTTATTTCGATAGAACAAGAAACCCGTTTTATTCGAAAGGACTTTTTCATTCACCTCTAATAATGCATCGAATTGCTGATATTTTTTCGCATCCTTAAATTCTTCTAATTCAATGTAACCATCCGCAAATGAATAACTGACATTCTCATCCACTCCAGCCATAATTTTATTGTCCATTATGCCTGCTGGATCCGCAATTAGCACGTTCCAGTGTTGTTTTGAGTTTCCCCCTAAAGCAAATAAAATGTATACGAGACCAAGAATTAACAATGGTCCGATCACAGAAAACAAGATGAACGATCTCGCTCCAATTCTCTCTTTGAATTCGCGCATTGCGACTAACCAACTATTCTTCATGCGCTTCAGTTTTAGGTTGAACTAATTGAATGAATACATCTTGCATCGAAGCTTGTTTTTTCCACGCTCCTTCAATTTCCACAGACGACATTAAAACTTTCAATAAATCGTTAAATGTGCTATCACCTCTCATTTGGAGTTCCACTTCGAAGCGGTCATCTCCAAGAACTTGCTTATCTACTACATCGTAGCCTGTCCAAAGTGCATTAACGAAGGCGATCATATTTCCTTTGAATCGAACTAGATAACTGACGTTTCCAGGAATCTCTCGTAATTCTGAAATCGTTCCCTCTGCAATTTTTTTAGCATTGTGAATTAATGCTGCGCGATCACAAATTTCTTCAACGCTGTTCATATTATGCGTTGAAAGCAAAATTGTCTTTCCTTTCATTTTCATTTCGAGAAGCTCCTGCTTGATCAACTCAACATTCACCGGATCAAAACCACTAAATGGTTCATCCAAAATCAACAAACTTGGTTCGTGTAAAACAGCACATATGAACTGTACTTTCTGTGCCATTCCCTTCGAAAGTTCTTCGATGCGCTTCTTTCGCCAATCATTGATCTCGAATCGATCAAACCAATAATCGATTTTAGTCTCTGCATCTTTCTTTGAAAGTCCACGCAATCGTGCTAGAAAAAGTGCATGAGCTTCCACCGTCATTCCACGATAAAGTCCACGTTCTTCAGGTAAATAACCAATCTTCGCGAGATCATTTTCCGTCATTAAGTCACCCTTAAAACGAACAGAACCACTATCGGCTTCCACTATTTGGTTAATCACACGAATCAATGTCGTTTTTCCAGCACCATTCGGTCCGAGAAGTCCAAATATCTCACCATCATTTACTTTAAGTGAGACATCGTTGAGTGCTTCTTTTCGGAAAAAGGACTTGCTTATATTTCGAAGTTCCAGCATAATCAATTTCTTGATTTGTGAAGATAATAAAAACGATGATCTATTGATTTAGAATGGAGATGAGAAGTTGTATAAAACAAAAATCGCCAGATCAAAGACCCAGCGATTTAAAAAAACATATTTCATTTTAGCAGCAACCACCTCCATCATAGAAGTAAGTCGACTCGGAAATATAAATATCATCACGACCTAACGAAGCCAAAGCACCAGCAGTTTTGTCACAAATTGCCAACGGCTGATTCTTCAACAGTGTATGGCCTTTATGATCATCAAAAAAGTCTTCATCACCGTAGTAAATTCCAGTTTTCCCAGTGAAGACGCAAGGTCCATCTTCTGGCATAGGATCTTTGATCGCACACACTTCAACACTTTCTAAATAGATGTTTTTATCTGTGTCATAATGTTTTGGATCAAGAATACGATAAGGACGTTTCGCACGAATTTCGATTGTACCAAATCCAGCATCGGCAATCATCTGAATGTATTCTTTCAAAGGAAGAGATCCACTCAAACAAAGTGCACGTAAACGATCGTCATTCTTAAGCGATTCTGGCATTGGATCTTCCGCAACAGGATCTGACAAAACTAAGCGACCATGTGGTTTCAATACACGATACATTTCTGCCAAAGCCTTCTTCAAATCCTCCTTTGTAAAGATGTTAAATAGGCAATTTTGTGCAGCAACATCAATAGAATTATCTTCAACAGGAAGATTTAACGCATCACCTTTACGAACATCAACGTACTCTGACTTAAACCACGGGTTAGTCGCCTCTGCATCCTTTAAATTCTTTTTACAAGCATCGATCATTTCATCAACAACATCGATACCAATCACACCATTTTTCTTTCGACTGAAATAAGAAAACTGGAAAACTTCCATTCCACCACCTACTCCAACATAAAGAACCGTTGGCTCATTCACTAAATCACGAGGATTCACTGTGCTACCACATCCATAGTTCATTTCCAACATAATTGAAGGCATATCCAATCCTGGAAGTGCCCAAACAGGTGTAGTTGTACAACACAATCCCACATCTGGTGTTAATGCAGCATCTCTGTAGACATTAACCGTTTCATTTAAGTATGATCCCATAATTTTTATTTAAGCAGTTGTACCTCCGCAACTAGAACCCGCTCCAGCTGTACAACCATAACAATGTTGATTTACAATAATTGATCGATCATTCAATCCTGCCATGTCAAATTCTGATAAATGTTGCCCTTTAGTCGCCACTTTTAAATCTAACATTTGATTAAAATCACAATCATAAATATAACCATCCCAGCTGATTGAAATCGTATTTCTACACATAACATTTGCAGCAGCTACTGGATTGTAGGCGTTTACCAATTTCTCCATGTATCCCTGATAATTATCGCTAGCCACTAAATACTCTAGGTAGCGACTGATCGGTAAGTTGGTAATCGCAAAAAGACTGTTAAACTCGATTTCATATTTTTGCTTCAGACGACGTTTAAAATCGACCTGCAATGCATTTTGATCTGGTGGAAGAAAAGCACCTGAAGGATTGTATACTAAATTCAATTCCAAACCTGTTCCTTCTTTTCCATAACCAACTGCATTCAACATTTTCAGTGCCTCAATACTTTTTTCGAAGACACCATCACCTCTTTGTGCATCCGTTTTTGTTGCTGTAAAATAAGGAAGTGAAGACACCAATTCAATGTTATGTTTCTTATAGAATTCGGGTAGATCGTGATACTTTTTGTTCGCCAAAATGATCGTCAAATTACAACGAACTATAATGTGTTTTCCTTTCGCTGAAAGCTCCTCAACAAACCATCTAAAGTTCGGATTCATTTCAGGAGCACCTCCCGTCAAATCGACCGTTGAACAATTTGTTTTATCGATAGCATCTAGACAAAGCTGCATTGTCTCCTTCGTCATAATTTCCTTTCGATCCGGTCCGGCATCAACATGACAATGCTTACAAACCTGATTACACATCTTACCAATATTGATTTGGAAAATATCCATATCAACAGGTTTTAGTGGAAACAAACCAGATTCGCTTAATTTCTCTTGAAAAGGCGTCAAATTTGCTTCGCGAAGCAATTCCAACTGACGATCCACTTCAGAAAACTCGTGATTTTGTGCAGCAAGCGATTTATGCGTTTGAACTGCCATTACATTGAAAGGTCTTTGTATTTATTCATCATCTGAACACCATGAACTAAAGAAGCTCCACCGCGAACAGCTCCAGCAACATGGACAGCCTCCATCAATTGCTCTTCATCACATCCTTTTTCCATCGCATCTTCCGTGTAGGCGTCAATACAATATGGACATTGAATTGCGTGAGCTACGGCCAAACCAATAAGTGATTTTTCACGAGCCGTTAAAGCACCTTCTTTAAATACAGCACCATAGTATGCGAAAAATTTCTTCCCGTATTCTTCTTGGAATTCAGTGATTTTTCCAAATTTTTTAAGGTCTTCCGGATCGTAATAGGTCTCCATAAGTATGTTTATTTTAAGATTTTGGTTTTAGACGAAGTTAACGAACAGCTCTTACAATTCTGTTCGATTAAATAGTTTTTCTTTCCAATTTTTCCACTTATATACCCTCGCGAACAACAAAATCATCAAAGGTTGTAGTATCAAAAGAGTCAGAATGGCATCCCACCCAAATCCCGGTGGAGTATGGTCCATGTACAATGCATCTGTTTGAAAAACTTGCCAGTTATTAGTCAAAATTAAGGCCGCAAAAATATTATTCGCAGCATGATATCCCATACCTAATTCGAGACCATCATCCATGTGAGAAATCAAACCAAGAAAAATACCTGACCCGATATAAAAAACGAGTAACTGAAGCCCAAGCAATTCCACTTCGGGATTCCCAGCGTGCATTAGTCCGAATAAAATAGCTGGAACTAACAAACTGATTCCTCCGTGTTTCCACCATTTCCCAAAAGCTTGAAACAAGAATCCTCTAAAGAAAACATCTTCAGCTGCCGTCTGAAAAGGTAAAATAAGCACGATCAAAAGTAAAGTAGCGAAAGTTTCATTGTTGAAATTCCATCGTATATCTGCACCGAGTGCCTTACTTACAAAAAGTAACACCAACATAATTGTGAACCATACTCCAAATCCGAAAGCATAACGTTTCCAGTCGAATTTAGAGCGCGAGGTTAGCACAGATAAAATTGGTCGTTTATGAATGAACTTTATCCCGATGAATACACCTGCCAGAAAAAAGAAAAATGGCAAGATCATTATTGCTAGGGTTAAATGTTTATTTCCGCCAACCGATGGGTTTGCAGGATTCAAACCGAGTGACATTAAAAGGGCCACTGCAATAAAATTCCCTATGAGAAATGAAAAAAGGGAAATCGAAATGGTTAACAAATATGTCCCCCAGTTCTCTTTCCCTTTAGTGTGTTGATTGATAAATTCCATTCGCTAGTGGAACATGTCCTTCATTCGTTGAAAGAATCCTTTATCATGATGATCAGGACTTGGTTGGAAATTTTCACTTTCGCGAAGTTTCTCCAGGATTTCCTTCTCTTCTTTATTTAATTTTTTCGGTGTCCACACATTGATATGCACGAACATATCTCCCGTTCCATAACCTTGAAGCACTGGTAAACCTTTTCCTTTCAAGCGAAGTACTTTCCCACTTTGTGTTCCAGCTTCTACTTTGATCTTACCTTTACCAGTAACAGTAGGAATCTCGATTGAACTTCCCAAGGCTGCGTCAGCAAAATTCACGTAAGCATCGAAATGTAAATGTTCACCATCGCGGCGAAGATTTTCATCTGGAACTTCTTCGATAACAACGATTAGATCACCCGGCACACCATCGAAAGGACCAGCATTACCTTTTCCTGTGACACTCAATTGCATTCCCTCCATTACACCAGCTGGAATATCAATTTCGATTACTTCTTCTTTTCGCGTTAATCCACTGGCATCAGCATCAGCAGGCTTTTTATCGATCATTTTCCCAGCACCTTGACAAGTACCACAAGTCGACTGAGTCTGCATCGCTCCCAAGAACGTCTGAGAAACACGCGTGATGCGACCAGTTCCGTTACACGTTTGACATGTTTTGTAGGTAACACCATCTGCTTTAACCAGCTTGTTTACCTTTATTTTCTTTTGAACGCCTTCAGCTACTTCCTGAAGTGTCAATTTCATTTTAACACGGAGATTTGTTCCTCGAACACGTCGTGCTCCACCGCGACTACCTCCGAAGCTACCTCCACCGCCGAAGGCACCACCAAAGATGTCACCAAATTGCGAGAAGATATCATCCATGTTCATACCACCTCCGCCGAAGCCTCCGCCTCCGCCAAGTCCAGCATGACCGAATTGATCGTATCTCGATTTCTTTTCTGGATCACTCAGTACTTCGTACGCCTCTGCAGCCTCCTTAAACTTTTCTTCTGCCGATGCATCATCTGGATTTTTATCCGGGTGATACTTCAGAGCAAGTTTACGGTAAGCTTTTTTAATCTCCGCTTCCGATGCTCCTTTTGAAACACCTAGTACCTCGTAAAAATCTCTTTTATCACTCATCCTTAACTAAAGCTTTTATTATTGTCCGACAACTACTTTCGCGTATCGGATCACTTTATCATTCAAGTAGTACCCTTTTTCTACCGCCTCAACTACTTTACCTTTCAGTTTTTTAGTTGGAGCTGGGATATTTGCTATCGCTTCGTGAAGTTCACTATCAAAATCAACTCCATCTGCTTCCATAGGCTTTAATCCCTTCTGTTCTAGAGTACTTTTAAGCTTGTTGAAAATCAGGTTAAATCCCTCTTTCACACTCGCTAAATCTTCCGCCTTTTCATTGTTGGCAATCGCACGTTCGAAATCATCAATTACAGGAAGTAAATCCTTCAATACGCCAGCATTCGCTGTGCTGATAATATCTAATTTCTCTTTATTTGTGCGCTTTCTATAATTATCAAACTCAGCGTGAATTCGGATGTATTTATCATTAAGTTCAGCGTACTTCTCTTCCCAAGTTGGCTCCTTTGGCGCTTCTTGTTCTTGCTCTACTTCCTGATTTTCCGCTTCGTTTGTATTTATTTCTTGGTCTTTTACCTCTTTCTCTTCTGACATAACTCAAAATTTGCTGTTTTCGGGAGGACAAAGATACTGCCATTCTTTTAAATAAGACAACCTGTCATAGTTTGACAGCAAACGCGTGATAAGTTGTCACAATTAGAGTTGAAATTTGTCATTAATGAAGTGAATTTGTATTTTGTTGACTCAATAAGAACTAAACTACAAGACTATGAAAACCTATCTGTTAGCAGTGGCGACATTGCTCACCGGATTCTCGTTTGGTCAAATTCAACCAACGGGGAATTCTCCAAGTCCTTCAAATCAAGGCACAAATCAAAATTACAGCGTAAAACAAACCAGCATTAATACAATTGGAGGAAGTCAAATTACTCCAGCTGGTCAGCATGTCTGTCGATCGCACGAGTTAAATGAAGCGCATTATCAAAGTAGAGGAATTTTACAGCAATTCAATCAAGATTACTTACAAGGTGCTTCGAATGCTGAAAATGCATCTTTACTAGAAACATCTGGAACAAATGAAATTTCTATCATTTTCCATGTCGTTTATAATAATGCATCTGAGAATGTATCGAATGCCGCAATTATGAATGTTTACAACGACTTAGTTGAAGACTTCCTGTTGTTAAATTCTGATGCAGCGAATGCAAGAACTGGAGCTCCTTTTAACTATGTTCCAGCTAATCCTAACATCAATTTTTGTTTGGCAACTCAAGACCCAAGCGGTAATCCATTACCAGAAGTTGGAGTGACAAGAACATTTACGAATGAAGTTTGGTATGACTCCAACAACGGTGAGGAAAATAAAATGAAATCTTCAGCCACTGGAGGTGCCGACATTTGGAATCGCAACAATTATTTAAATGTATGGATCTGTGACATTTCTAATGGAGCCACTTCAGGAGTTGCAGGTTATGCATATCGACCAACTACCAGTTACTTGCCATCAGCGAGTATTGATGGAATCGTCATTGATTACAACCTTGGTGTAAATAACGACAATATTCTAACGCACGAGGTTGGGCATTACCTTGGGTTGGATCACACTTGGGGTGGTTCAGGTGGATGTGGAAACGATGATGGATTTAATGACACGCCAATTACAGCTGGTCCATCATCAAGCTACCCTGGTTCATGTGGTGGTACTCAACAAACGTGTTCTGGAACATATACGCAATATGAGAACTACATGGATTACTCGAACTGTACGGTCATGTTTACACAAGCTCAAGCAAACTATATGCTGACTATTTTACAAGGAATTCGTTCTTCGCTGTTATTATCTCCTGGTTGTGACCCAACAAATACACCACCAAACTCTGCGTTTACAAGTCTACCTGCAGGACCTTCTCCAGTTGTTATTCCAGTTAATGGTAGTGTCGACTTTTTCGATGCATCTACCAATGTACCTACTGGCTGGAACTGGACAATCTCAGGAACTCAGGGTACAGATTGGAATTATATTGGTGGAACAAGCGGAACTTCACAAGACCCACAAGTAGAATTCTATACGCCAGGGCTTTATGACATTTCACTAGCAGCATCAAACAGTTATGGAACAGATGCAACTCCAGCATCCGAAATCGGATATGTTCAAGTTGTTTCACCAGCCACTGGTACTGCATGTGACACGTTGAGAAATTATCATGTTGACTCTTCATGGTTTATTTATGGAGCAGGAACAACAAATGGAGCTTGGGGAGTAATTCCTTCACATAACGCGATTGATCTTTATGGAAATGGATCATCAGTCGAAAATACACTTCAATACGCAGAGTATTTCAATTACACTGGTACGGCAGAAGTTAGAAGAATACGACTTCCTATATTCCAAGCTGATGCAGGGACGCCAGGTACTGTTGAATTTAGAATTTATCAAAATGGTACAAGTGCACCAGGAACAGTCATTGCAAGTGAGACAGTCAACATTGCCGACTTGACACTTAACGCATGGAACGAAATTGATTTCACTACACCAGCTACAGTTACTGGACCATTCTGGGCTGGAGTTGAATTAAACTATGGAACTCCTCAAGATACTGTACTCATGGTTCTCACTGATTCTGATCCATCAGGAACTTCAGGTTTCCATATGGAAATGGATACTTACGGATGGCTAGATGCTACTTTACTTGGAATTACAGAATCTTTAGTAATGGATGTACTTCTTTCAAACGGACCAGCTCCGGTTGCCTCTTATACTATTTCAGACACCTTACTTTGTGATGGTGGTTCTGTTACAGTAAATGGATCAGGATCTACTAACGTAACAAATTATTACTGGTATCTAACTGATGATCCTGTTACGACAATTATTGATGAATCAGGTGCACCAAGTAATACATACTCTCCAATGACAGCGGGAGACTATTTAGTTTTCCTATTTGCCGATGGTTCTTGTATGACTGATGCCGCTACCGCACAAAGCATCACGGTAAATCCAACAATTTCAGCAACAGTGACGCCAACTGGTACCACGTGTGGAAATAACAACGGTCAAATTGACATTACGGGAGTTACAGGTGGAGATCCAGCGACTTATGAATACAGTCTTGATGGAATAAATTATGTGTCTACATCAACGTTTACGGGGTTGCCATCTGGCACATACGATGTCTATGTAAGATCAGAAGGTGACAATTGTGAAGCGGTATACTCAGTTACTGTCAATAGCTCAACTTCATTTACTGCAGGAGTTAGCGCGAATTCATCGGTTTGTCCTGGTGGATCAGCAACAATAACAGCATCTGGAGGAACAACATATCAATGGTTTGATGGTGCTACATCAATTGCGGCAACTGCTTCAACTACAGTAACGCCAGCGGCCACAACTCAATACTCATGTGTTGTTACAGATGGTGCTGGCTGTCAGTCAACGGTGTTCACAACGGTTTCTCTATACAATGCTCCAACAACTCCAACAATATCAGCATCAGGAAGCACAACAATCTGTTCTGGAACTTCTGTCGATTTGACTTCATCTTATCCTACAGGAAATAGTTGGTCAACAGCAGAAACGAGTTCAACAATTACAGTGAACTCAAGCGGATCATATTCAGTAACATATACTGATGGAAATGGGTGTACATCGACATCAGCACCAACAGTAGTTACAGTTGTAGCTTCTCCAACAATTAGTTCGGGAGCAGGGACTTCTGATCCAACGGCTTGTGCATCATCTACAGGTTCGATTCAAGTAAGTGGTTCTGGGAGTGGAGATATTTCTTGGACAGGTACAACAACTGGAAATCCAACTGGAATTACACTTCCATACACGATTAACAGTCTACCAGCAGGTTCATATAACGTAACGTTTACAGATGGAAATGGTTGTACTTCGAACCTACTTAGTGTCGCTCTAAACGATCCAACGCCGCCGGCAACACCTACGGTTAGTACAAGCGGCGCTACTACATTCTGTAATGGCGGAAATGTTGTTTTGACATCTTCATACGGATCAGGAAATAGCTGGTCGAATGCAGCTACAACCAACTCAATTACTGTTACTAGTTCAGGATCGTATTCCGTGACTTATACTGATGGATCTGGATGTTCTTCTACTTCAGCTCCAGTTGTTGTTACGGTTAATCCAACTCCTACGTCTCCAACAATTACTCCAAGTGGAGCATTGACATTCTGTGATGGTGGATCGGTGGATTTATCTTCTTCACAAGGAAGTGGAAATGCATGGTCAAATTCCGCTACAAGTCAAACTATTACAGTTACAACCAGTGGAACATACGATGTGACTTATACAGATGGAAATGGATGTTCAGCAACTTCATCTCCAATTACCGTGACTGTAAATGCAAATCCAACTCCACCAACAATTTCGACGAGTGGATCAACAACAATCTGTCAAGGACAAACGGTTGATTTAACATCATCACAAGCAACAGGAAATGAATGGTCGACTACAGAAACAACTGCAACTATTACAGTATCAACAGCTGGAAGTTACTCAGTAATTTACACGGATGCCAATGGTTGTTCAGCGACCTCTGCACCGACTACTGTTTCTGTTAATGCTTTACCAACGGTTGATGGAGGATCTGACCAAACAGTATGTGAAGGTGATATGGTTACTCTATCGGGATCTGGAGCTTCAACTTATGCCTGGGATAATGGAATTACAGATGGAACAGCGTTTACACCATCAGTCGGAACTACCACGTACACTGTAACAGGTACAGATGCCAACGGATGTACAAATACGGATCAAGTTGATGTAATTGTAAATGCATTACCTACGGTGACAATAAGTCCACTTTCAACGGTTTGTGATTACACTCCAGCTATTACTTTGGCAGGAGGTTCACCAGCCGGTGGAACATATTCAGGAACTGGAGTAACAGGAACAACTTTCGATCCAGCAACTGCAGGATTAGGAACTCACACAATTACTTACAGTTACACTGATGCGAATGGATGTACAAACACAAGTTCAACTGATATTTTGGTTGATGGATGTGCAAGTATTGATGAAACAACGATTACTGGTTTAGAAATCTATCCGAATCCAGTTGAGGATGTATTAACGATTGAACTAAAAGGTGAATTTGATATAATCATCAATGACGCCAGAGGAAGAATTGTTGGAACATTCAATAGTAAAGATCAATTGAATGTGGACACTCAAAATTTTGAATCGGGTGTTTACTTATTGACTATTACAAATGAATTCGGTCAAACCGTACATCGTATAATTAAAAGATAATATCGATTAATTTTGGTTAAAGAAGCGTCTTCGAAAGAAGGCGCTTTTTTTTATGGTTTCATTTTCAACATGGTTAGTGTTTGCACTTCGACAAGACTCGACAAGCCAGGCAACTCCCTAACTTTCCTAAATACAATAAATTCCTATTTTTGTACAAAACTTAACCAATGAAATTTCTTTATTTAATAGCCATTTCTAGTTTTCTAACAAGCTGTATGATGAATGCTCAGCTCGTGCACCTTAAAAAGCAAGAAGCAGATGGCACAGTCGGAATTAGCGATGTTCACCAATTAGAAGAATCAACAAAATTTACCGATGTTGGAGCGAATCTAGGATTTGATTTTTCAGAAACAGGTGGACTTGATCTTGGGATTTTTGCCAATCACTTTAATCCAACATATGGAGAATTCTCACTGAAAGCCACCAGCTTTATTGATCCATCGGAATCAACCAGCTACTATTATGGAATAAATGATTCGAAATTTGCTCCAAATATTACATTCATGTACAATTATCCAGTATTTCAAATCTGGGGTACAAAAGAGGAGGCTCCCATATTATTAGCGGATAAAGCACACGCCAACCAACAATTTAAAACAATTTACGAAGCTGTTTACAGGTATGCATTAAACATAAGGGGTGGAATGGGGACGAATCACTTCCGAGCTACAAATGAAAATTATTTATACAATGAGCTTTCTAATCAATATGAGAATGTTCAAATGGATGGTTCTCTCGATAACAGGCTAAGAACCCGACAAAATGTATTATCCACGCGAATCGGAGTCTCTTTTTCCCAAACATTTGGCACATCATTCAAAGCCAGAGCTGAAGGATACAATTTTGATGGAATTTTAAGTAGAAAACTAAGTTTTTATGCTGATGCTCTAATTATGCTCAACAATCCAAATGAAGAACTTACAATTTCGTATAGGTATTTTGATGGAAACAATACAGTCAATGAAACGCGTGTCCTTCAACCTTTTGAGCAAGTAAAAAGAGGCGCAATTGGAGTAGCAGGTGGTTTTAACTATCGTTATTGGTCAGATCCCTATATGAAAGTTTGTATGTCTGTTAATTTGGAACTTGGTATTCTACCGGGATACAAGGAGTCGTTTTCTTCAGGAACATATTTTCAAAGTGGAATTATCTTCGGATTTGGAAGTGTAAAAAGATAAACGTTCCACGAAAGAAAAATTTTGAGTAAAAAACAACACCAACTATATCTAAAACTTTGTTTTAGTTACGGTTAATTTATTTATCAACCAAAAACTATCCGCATTAAGGATGGCAGCAAGTTACCATGTAACGCGTACAGCCTGACCCGAAGGGTAACGACCAAAAAAAAGGCACCTCAACCGATTTGAGATGCCAAAATTTTTCCTAGAATTTTATTTATTTCCGTAATCCATCTAGAACCATGTGTAGGTTCAATCCACGAATTTCATTGCCTGATGCGATTATTTCACCTTCACCATTGATTAGAAATGCAGTTGGAATAGATCGAACACCAAACTTCGTTGCAATTTTACCACCTTCATCGAATCCATGATACTTCCAAGTAAGTCCGTCGGTTTCAATAGCTGAACGCCACTTATCTTTATCGCGATCTAATGAAACGGAGTATACTTCAAAGCCTTTTCCTTCTTTGAATTTGACCTTCTTGTATTTTTCGTAAGCCTAAACAACATTTGGATTTTCTCTTCTGCATGGTCCACACCACGAAGCCCAGAAGTCGATAAGCACCATTTTACCTTTCAGCTTAGATAACTTCATCGTTTTTCCATTCGGACCAACTAATTCAAAATATTCGACCTTCTCCCCTTTTTGAGGCATCGAATCGATGGTAAATCCGAAGACAATGAATCCAAGCAATAAAATGAAAGCAAATTTTCTCATTATCCTATTCTTCTGATATCAGCACCTAGGTTGTTCAAACGAATATCGATGTCTTGATATCCACGGTCGATTTGTTCGATGTTATGAATCACACTCTTTCCTTTAGCAGAAAGTGCAGCAATCAATAAGGAAACCCCAGCACGAATATCAGGTGAAGTCATTTGAATTCCTCTTAAGTCGTATTTACGATCTAAACCAATTACCGTAGCTCTATGCGGATCACACAAAATTATTTGCGCTCCCATATCGATAAGTTTGTCCACGAAGAATAAACGTGACTCAAACATTTTTTGGTGAATCAACACACTTCCTTTTGCTTGCGTTGCGACTACCAAAACGATTGACAATAAATCCGGTGTAAATCCAGGCCAAGGCGCATCGGCGATTGTCATGATAGAACCATCAATAAACGTTTCAATCTCATAACTTTCTTGAGCAGGCACGAAAATATCATCTCCTCTTCGTTCCAATTTGATTCCTAAACGACGGAAAATAGTTGGAATAATTCCTAAGTTCTCCCAGCTGACGTCTTTAATCGTGATTTCAGATTGCGTCATCGCCGCTAATCCGATAAATGAACCAATCTCGATCATATCTGGAAGAATTCGGTGATAACAGCCGCCAAGTGACTTCACTCCAGTTACCTTCAACATATTTGATCCAATTCCTTCGATCTTCGCTCCCATGGAATTCAACATTCTGCAGAGTTGTTGCAAATATGGCTCACAAGCTGCATTGTAAATCGTTGTTTCACCTTCAGCCATTACGGCAGCCATCAAAATGTTGGCAGTACCAGTAACCGAAGCTTCATCCATGTGAATGTATGTTCCTTTTAATTTCTTTCCTTCAATGGCATAGAAGTGCTCTCCAGCATCGTAATTAAATTTGGCACCCAACATCTGCATCCCTACGAAGTGTGTGTCTAATCTTCTACGACCTATTTTATCTCCACCTGGTTTTGGTAAGTATCCAACTCCAAAACGAGCTAAAAGTGGACCTACAATCATTACCGATCCACGCAATGAACTCGCACGATTTTTAAAGTCTTCTGATTGTAAATATTCTAAGTTGACATCTTTCGCTTGGAACATGTACGTTCCTTTCTCTACTTTCTCGATCTTCACTCCCATGGCTTGCAAAAGTCCAATCAACTTGTTCACATCTACAATATCTGGAATGTTCGAGATTGTAACTTTTTCAGCTGTTAGCAATGGAGCACACAACACCTGAAGTGCCTCGTTTTTTGCTCCTTGTGGGATTAATTCTCCTTTAAGTGGTTTACCTCCGTGAATTTCAAAAGATGCCATTGAATTGTTTGATTTGTTCGTTCCCGTGAAGCTATAAAAATCATGCCCTTGCTCGGAAAATCGATTTAAAAGTTATCCACTTACAAACGTTCATCGGTTCGAAATATTGGATATAAACCGATTAATCAGAACCACTTCTTACGTTTAAAATACCAGAATAAAAGTCCAGTTATGACCAGCATCACTCCTAGGAGTATGAAATATCCATTTGGATTGTCTAATTCTGGAATATACTTAAAGTTCATACCGTAGATTCCGGCTAGAAAAGTGAGTGGAATGAAAATCACCGAAATAATTGTTAGCGTTTTCATCACTTCATTCAATCGATGTCCTTGCAAGCTGAAAATCAAATTGATTTTACTTTCTAAGTCCTGCAACTCGAAATCGATATCACCAATTAAGTTCCCAATTTCTTCCTTCAATTCGCCAAAGTAACGCGCTCGCTTACCATAAATCTCCACTTTTTCCAATTTGAGAATGGCCTCTCGCAAATTCCCCGAAGCTTTTTTGAACTTCACCAAGTCTTGCTTACGCTCTTCCACCTTCATTGTAAATTCGGGTGTTGGATTAACATCTAGTGCGTCCAATTCATCTAGAACTTCTTCAGCGTATCGACGGAAAGTTGCGGCGTAATTATCAACTATTGATTCTAATAAAAGGAACAGCAAATAATCTGTTTTACGCTTTCGAACAATTCCAATTCCATTTTCTAAACGCTCTCGAATCCATTGAAAGTAGTCGCCTTTTTTTTCTTGAATACTCCACACAAAATCGGGAGAAACCATGAACAACATTTGCTCGGAATCAAACTCGAGAGATTCCGTTTTAAGCACACGTACGGCAATAAATAGCACATCATCTAATTCGATTACCTTGGTGAAATGCTCATCGTCCATCATCAGTTTAATCAAAAAATCATCCAATCCATTCTGCTTGATAACCGTTCTAAATGAATCACGATAATTAATTCCGTACGTATTGAACCAATCGATTTTACCACTCGTTTTTCCGAGTTGTACCAGTTTAATATCCTCAATAACTGTACGTGAATGTTCTTCCTCTGAGTATGAGATCAAAGAGCTATTCTGTAAAAAAAGTTCGTTGCTATTTTCCATTGCAATGAATGTACAAAAAACTTGTCGATTACACTTTTTATCTGGGCGCCTCCCTCACAGAAACCTGCTCAGGTCCGTCTGCGGCTGCTAGTTGCAAGCAAGCTATTCGCCTTCGCCGTGGCGCGGGGAAATGGTTGGGACTGGTGGTTCTTGGTTGATTTGAGGGGGGGGGTGGTTATTTATGAAGGATGCTATTCTATTGGAGGCAGCTGCGCTGCCATGTATTCAACCACAGCTGCGCTGGGTTGTAAATAAAAAGGTTCCAGCTGCGCTAGAACCTTTTTGAATATTTTGAGATTTTGTTTGAGAAACAGATTTCCGACCCTTCCTGCTCGGCTCTCGGGTTCGAAACGCGTCTGCTGCGGCGGTTAAAAACTAACGTTTCTCCCTCGAGCTATCGACTACTTGAAAACTTCAACTTCCCGTTTTGCTTTCAATTCTTCACAGCTAAAGCTGCTCTTCCGGTCGGCTCTCAGTCTTCAAAAACTAACGTTTTTTCCCTCGAGCTATCGACCTACCCGGTCGGCTCTCGGTCTTCAAAAACTAACGTTTTTTCTTCTTTTTCCTTCCTTGAGGACGGCGGTTGTTGTTTTGGTTAATTCCGAGTGTGCGAAGCAATTGATTTGTCCCAGTTAATTCCTCATCTGGATTTTTCATATTCAATTGACCGTGAGAAAGCTCATTCAACTGCTCTGAAATCACGTGGTTTTCAACAGCATTGTTGTTGTGAATAAGGAATTGCTTCTTCATGAAGTTACCCATCGCTTTCGTCATATACTCTCGTTCTTCCTCGTTGGTGATCTCTTTCGATTTCTCCAGAATCTTTTGTGTGTACTGACCGTAATGACCGTATCTGATTTTACTTTTTGGGTACTCCATCAGATTTGGCTTCTTATTCAAACTTTCTTTCTCTGGAATTTCAAATGGAGAATCTACATCAAGTTGAAAGTCGGACATAATAAATAAATGTGTCCACAATTTATGACGGTAATCGTCCACATCACGTAAATGCGGATTTAATTGTCCCATCACCTCAATAATTGCTTGTGCTGCACGGTTACGCTCTTCACGATCCGCAATTTCCATTGCGTGCATGATCATGTTTTGTACATTTCTCCCGTATTCAGGTAGCAATAACTTCCCTCTCGCTGTATTGTATTCCATGTATGAATTTTAAATTCCTCCCGAAGCTACTAATTTTCAAGGTGCTTCGCAAGTGCGTTGTCGAACAAGCTTTTTGCTTCTTG
Organism: Henriciella pelagia; assembly: GCA_964219255.1. Classification (GTDB taxonomy): domain Bacteria; phylum Bacteroidota; class Bacteroidia; order Flavobacteriales_D; family Crocinitomicaceae; genus UBA4466. Next base: position 19,777 of record CAXPPC010000006.1, on the reverse strand, counting down.
AATGAAACCAAAGTGCTCGTCGTCTACCATCATCTTTCCTTTTGTAACGTGACCTAACAAAGTAAAGTTCACATTCGATGAAGCCATACGCTCGATAAAGTCGTCTTCATTGTCTTCACTAACTGTTACAACAATTCGACCTTGACCTTCTCCAAATAAGAAGGCATCTTCACGTACTTCTGAATCAGTTACAATATCAAACCCTAGCTCACGTGGCATTGCCATTTCTGCTAAAGTAACGAACAATCCACCGTCTGAAACGTCGTGTGCTGCGTTGATTAACTCATCTTTGATTAATCCTTGCAATGCTTTATGCGTTTCAAACTCTTCTTCTAGATTGAAGTATGGTGCTCCTGAAGCTTTAATCCCGTGAATCGAAGCTAAATATTCAGATGAATTAATGTCGTTGTGTGACTCACCCAAAATGAAGATCAAGTCTCCCTTATGTTTGAAGTCAAGCGTCATCATTTTGCTCTTATCCTCCAAAATCCCGATCATACCGATAGTTGGCGTTGGGAAAACAGGAATCTCCTTACCATCAATAACTGATTGGTTGTAGAACGAAACGTTTCCACCAGTAACTGGAGTTTCAAACTTCTTACATGCAGCAGACATTCCTTTGATGGCTCCAACAAATTGCCAGAACGACTCTGGATTGTAAGGATTACCGAAATTCAAACAGTTTGTAATCGCACTTGGAATCCCTCCTGCACATGTAATATTTCTTGCTGCTTCTGTTACAGCGATCATTGTTCCTACTTCTGGATCAGCGTTCACGTAACGCGAATTACAGTCAACCGTCATTGCCAATGCTTTGTTAGAACCTTTTATGTTCACAACACCTGCATCTGAAGGTTTGTTTGTAATCATGTTTTTCGTTCCAACCATTGAGTCGTACTGTTCGTAAACCCAACGCTTAGAAGCGATATTTGGATGTTGCAACAATTTGAACGCAACTTCCTTCAAGTCTTCAGGTTGCTCAACCTGATCGATAGTAAATTTCTTGTATTCTTGGTAATAAGCAGGCTCAGTGTACTCTCTTTGGTAAACTGGAGCTCCACCACCTAAAACAAGTGATTCAGCTGGTACATCACCAACGATTTCACCGTTCATAAAGTAGCGAACTTGACCACCTTCAGTTACCACACCAATTTCTTCGGCGTGTAAGTCCCACTTATCAAAAATATCTTTTACAATTTGTTCTTTTCCTTTGTGAACTACCACCAACATGCGCTCTTGCGACTCCGACAACAGGATTTCGTAAGGCAACATATTGTCTTGGCGAGTTGGTACTTTATCCAAATGGATATCCATTCCAACATTATCACCAGCGGCACTCATCTCACATGATGAACATGTAATTCCGGCAGCTCCCATATCTTGCATTCCAACAATTGCATCTGTTTCAGCTAATTCCATTGTAGCTTCTAACAACAATTTCTCCATGAACGGGTCACCAACTTGAACTGATGGTAAATCGTCCGCTGAATCTTCAGTAATATCTTTTGAAGCAAATGCCGCTCCGGCAATTCCATCTTTACCTGTAGAAGAACCTACAATGAATACTGGGTTTCCTGGTCCAGCTGAAGTAGCTGAAATAACTTTTTTCGTATCAATAATTCCAGCTGAGAATGCATTCACGAGTGGATTTTGATTGTATGAATCATCAAAGAAAACTTCTCCTCCAACGATTGGAATTCCAAATGAGTTTCCGTAGTCACCAATTCCTTTAGTAACACCTTTCACCAACCATTTTGTACGGTCGTTTTCGATATTACCAAAACGCAATGAATTTAATTGAGCAATTGGTCGTGCACCCATTGTAAAGATATCACGGTTAATTCCTCCAACACCAGTCGCCGCACCTTGATACGGTTCCAAAGCACTTGGGTGGTTGTGCGATTCAATTTTGAACACACACCCTTGACCATCACCGATATCAACAAGTCCCGCATTTTCCTCACCTGCCTTTACCAACATGTGTGGACCATCTTTCGGTAATTGTTTCAACCAATAAATAGAGTTCTTGTACGAACAGTGTTCCGACCACATAACAGAGTATACTGCTGTTTCTGTGAAGTTTGGTGTTCTACCAAGAATTTCTTTGATCATTTCGAACTCTTCAGGACGGAGTCCAAGTTCAACTGCTTGTTCTAGTGTTGCTGCCTGCGTTGTTGTGCTTTCCATAGTTCAATTCTATGCCGCAAAAATAAGCATAATAAAGTTCCTAAGTGACCCAAGTTCACCATTTATTCAACACGTTTTTCACAGTTACTTAACCGATTTTCAAAATTATCAGGACGGAAGAGTTCTTCTCACGCGTTTGTGATTCTTCCAATACTGCATCAATCCGAAAGAAATAACTGCAGCTCCCGACATTCCCTCCATAAACAGCGCAACACAAACTTCAAATAAGCGATCAAAAGCTCCAAAAGCAAATGTGGTGTTTACTACTTCTAAGTAATCCGGTTGAATTAGTTTGACAAATACGACAAAACCAATAAGCGATAATACCACATTAATAACATTCGCTACGAATAAAGAAGATAAATTCTGCAGGTAACCAATGTTATCAAATTCGATGACATTCTTTTGCGCTAATTTGTTTGTGAAGTAAATGATAAAAATAATGTTGATCAATCTCAACTCTGAAATATGTCCCCATCCCATGAAATCCATTAAAATGAAAAACCCAGCAATCGAAAGAAACATATATACAGCATACCTTAATGTGTAATCTCTATCTCTCATACTTTTCTTTATAATTTACGTCATTCAGCACTGTGAACCAATATTTTAGACCACTCATTATTCAAACAAGAAGTATGAACTAAAATCCGCCAATCATTTTCGAATAAATCATTACCTTCGCACTACCAATTTTTGAAGATTATGAGTTACGATATTATTGTTGTTGGAAGTGGACCTGGAGGATATGTTGCAGCGATCCGTGCTTCTCAACTAGGACTTAAAACTGCCATTGTTGAGCGTGAATCACTTGGTGGAATTTGTTTGAACTGGGGATGTATCCCAACAAAAGCGTTATTGAAAAGCGCTAATGTTTTCGAATATTTAACACATGCAAGCGATTACGGAATCACTGTGAAAGATGCAGAAGCTGACTTCGGAGCGATGGTTTCTCGTTCAAGAGATGTTGCTAACGGAATGAGTAACGGTATCCAATTCCTTATGAAAAAGAACAAAATTGATGTTCTTAAAGGAACTGGAACTTTGAAAGCTGGTAAAAAAGTATCAGTAGTTGGTGAAGATGGAAAAGCAACAGAATATGCTGCTGACAAAGGAATCATCATCGCAACCGGAGCACGTTCTCGCGAATTACCAAACTTACCACAAGATGGTGAGAAAATTATTGGTTACCGTCAAGCGTTGACTTTACCAAAACAACCGAAGAAAATGGTAGTTGTTGGTTCTGGAGCAATCGGAGTTGAGTTCGCCTATTTCTACAATGCTATCGGAACAGAAGTTACGGTTGTAGAATACCTTCCTAACATTGTTCCTGTTGAGGACGCTGATGTTTCGAAACAATTAGAAAAATCATTCAAGAAAGCAGGTATCAAAGTAATGACAGGTTCTTCTGTTGAGTCGGTTGATACTAAAGGAAAAGGATGTGTTGTTTCTGTAAAAACAGCAAAAGGAGAAGAGAAAATCGAATGTGATGTTGTTCTTTCAGCAGTTGGAATTACAGCAAACATCGAAAATATTGGATTAGAAGATTTAGGAATTGTAACTGACAAAGGAAGAATCCTTGTTAACGATTTCTACCAAACAAATATCCCAGGATACTACGCAATTGGAGATGTACTTCCAACTCAAGCGTTAGCCCACGTAGCTTCAGCTGAGGGAATTATCTGTGTTGAGAAGATTGCTGGTGAGAATCCAGATCCATTGGATTACGGAAACATCCCAGGATGTACGTACTGTTCTCCTGAAGTTGCATCTGTTGGAATGACAGAAAAAGCAGCTAAGGATGCTGGTCACGAAATTAAAGTTGGAAAATTCCCATTCTCTGCCTCTGGTAAAGCAAGTGCAGCTGGAGCAAAAGACGGATTTGTGAAATTAATCTTCGATGCGAAATATGGAGAGTTGCTTGGAGGGCACATGATTGGTGCTAACGTAACTGAAATGATCGCTGAAATAGTTGCAATTCGCAAACTTGAAACAACTGGACACGAATTAATTAAAACAGTTCACCCGCACCCAACAATGTCTGAAGCAATTATGGAGGCGGCAGCTGCTGCATACGATGAAGTAATTCACTTGTAAGTAGAATAAATAAATTGGAAAGCGTCGTTCTTCGGCGCTTTTTTTATGCCCTCAATTATGCAACCTCGAATTTCTATTATCACTCCATTTAAAAACGCTGCTCCATGGATAGAAGAAACCATTCTTTCTGTTCAAAAGCAGTCGTTTAGTGATTGGGAAATGATTTTAATCAATGATCACTCAACTGATAATAGCGCTGAAATTGTTACTGAAATTCAAAAGGCTGATTCACGAATTACCTTGATACAAAATAAAGATGAGGGAATCATTCCAGCACTTCAATTAGGACTCTCGATTTCAAAAGGCGAGTTTATTACGAGAATGGATGCAGATGATCTCATGCCTGAAAATCGACTTCAACTCATGCTGGATAGAATTCTATCCTCTGAGTCTAAAACGGTGGTTACAGGAAAGGTGAAGTATTTTGGAAATGAACCAATATCAGACGGATATTTGAAATATGAAAAATGGTTGAACGATCGCGTAGAAAAGAATGACTTTTACAATCAGATTTACCGAGAATGTGTAATTGCTTCTCCCAATTGGTTAGTCAAAAAGCAGGACATAATGGAAGATCAAATTTTCTCAAAGCTTCACTACCCAGAAGATTATGATATGGTATTTCAGTGGAGAGAAAATGGATATAACATCGAGGCAATTGAAGAAGTTACCTTGTTTTGGAGAGAACACCCAAAACGAACTTCGAGAAATTCAGAAATCTATCAGCAAGATTCATTTTTCAAGCTTAAAATCGATTGGTTTTTACGATCTGAATCAACCAATAACCTAGTTCTACTTGGCGCCGGAACAAAAGGCAAGAAAGTCGCCAAGCAACTAATTGAAAAAAACATTGAGTTCAAATGGCACGATTTCCAGTTTGAAAAATACGGAGCTCCTATTTTTGGTCAACAAATTCGAAACTACAAAGAGATCATTGGCGAACAACTTTTGATTGCTGTTTACCCTCCACATCTAGAAGAATTTATTCAATTCATCAATCAAAAAGGATTTGACATCGGAAAAAATGCTTGGTTTTTATAGAGTTGAAACTGACCTATTCATGACCAATACCAACTTTAAATCCAAAGTTGAAAACATATCGTGCATAAGATGCTGAAATGTCATTCCAATAATTCACATAATCTTGAATATTCGGCTCATAATACGTCCCGATTGAATAATCTTTGTTCTTTTGATAGCCTATACCCAAACCAGTAAAGAAATCCATCGAAAACTTCTCTGACATCCAAAGTTGATACCCAACATTAAACGCGAAGCTTACAACTTCATCTTTACCTATTCTATCCTGCAAAATTCCTGCGCCATCTTTTACACCAAAATTCTTTAATCTGTATTTTAGAACTGGTGAAAGATAAAATCTATTTAACGCTTCAGTTTTATCAAGTGGATAAAATCTATATCCTAATTCAACAAACGCACCAACACCGGTGGTTTGATAAGCATACCCGCCTCCATAAAAAGGATCCTGATAATAATAAAAATCTCTTGAGCCAACTGAAATATTGGAGATTGTAGGTCCTGCACTTAGCTCTATACTCGTTTTATCTGATACCCTCCTTTCATAGGAAAAGTTTATTTCTCCAACTACTAACTGAGTCGGGGTAAACTTAATCTCTCCAATGTTATTGTTAAATCGTATTGTTTTTTCCTTTCTTGGTTTTTTACTTTTTTCAATAACAATGTATTCATCCTGACTGAATACACTTAAAACACCAAAAAGGGCAACAATTGTGGTTAAGACTGTTTTTTTCATAATGGTACGTAATTTAGTTATTTACTAACTCAAAAAACCTAAAATTATTGTACCACTATCACATCTTGTTTCGCAAAGATTTTCTTGTCAAATTCAAAATCCAATCGACCTAAATTAACACCAGCCCAACCAACTTGATTGATTAACACAGTCTCCCCTATTCGATTTTTTACTTCAGTAGGTTTTTCGAGGAAAGTGTGCGTGTGACCGCCAATAATTAAGTGGATTCCTTCTGTTTTTTCTGCTAAAACTAAATCCGATACTTTATCCGTATCATACTCATATCCTAAGTGAGAAAGACAGATGACCAAATCACAACCTTGTTTTTGTAGTTGTTCGGCCTTATCATTTGCTATTTCAATTGGATCGATGTATTGTGTTTCACCAAATTTTCCAGCTGGAACGAGTCCGTCTAATTCAACTCCAACACCAAAAAGACCAACTTTAATTCCACCTTTCTTGATGATCATAGTATCTTGAGTCAAACCATCGATCGGTGTGTTTTTGAAGTCGTAGTTCGAACAAAGAAATGGGAAGTTAGCATACTCTACAGCCTTTACGAAACCATCCAGTCCAGCATCGAAGTCGTGATTCCCCATAGTCGCTGCTTCGTATCCTAATTCGGACATCAACTTCATTTCAAGGACACCACCATACTTATTGAAATAAGGAGTCCCCTGGAAAATATCACCCGCATCAATTAGGAGAACATTCTCTTCTTCTTGACGCACTTTTTGGATCATTTCAAAACGACGAGCAACACCACCTTTCCCTGGGTATTTAGCGTGATTTTCAGGAAACGGATCAATATTAGAATGTGTATCGTTGGTATGAAGAATAGTCAATTTATTCTTCGGTTTTACACCAGACTCTTGAGCAATTAACGATGGAGCTACAATTGCACCACCAGAAATTAAGATCGAATTACGTACAAAGGTTCTTCTTTCCATTACAAAACAATTCGGTTTTCATCATTCCAGATAAGCGTTCCTTGAAATTTTGCTTCTTCGATGAATACGTCACGCAATAATACATTGGTGTGAGCTACACTGATTTTCTTTTCGAAGAAGGTCATTTTATCCCCTCCATTCATCAAATAATCGGAAGTAAGTACCCAAACTGATTCTGTCTTAGTATTCATTCCATTTACTTTCAGCTCTCCATTTTCTAATCGAGCACCAGCAATAGGCTCCCCTCCAGAAGCGACTAGGTAAGCTGCTATTTCTTTCACAACATCCGCAGGTAATTCTACCCAAACCACTTCGTTATCAAAAGGCATCACTTTGAAGATATCACCTAGCGTAACATCTCCTTTATTGATTGTATTTCGTAATCCTCCCACATTTAGTAAAGCGAAAGTCGGTCCTTTCAATCGTGCATTTCGAGTTTGTGAATTCAAAAGTGCATCAGCAGCCCAATTATTAAGAGAACCGGAAGGTCGACCTTTAACAAAGTCCATTTCAGCCTTTGCGATCACTTCTAACATCTCCTTTTCCAACTCCGTTTTATAAGGCTGTACAATGCTATCAATCTTGTTAGGCGACTCACTTGTCTCCACTACCGGTGCAGAATTATTCTCTACGGAAATTGTAGAAACAGAAGAGCAGGCCCAAAGACCTGCTCCAATTACTGCGAATATGAAATATTTTATCATTATTCAATAACTACTTTTCTTTGTGCACTTCCAAAAGGAGTCTCAACATTCATGATATAAGTACCAGATTGAAGATTTGCTCCTTCGATAATTACAAGAGGAAGATTTACATTAGATTCAGCTTGAACCGTTCTTCCTTGCATGTCAATTAATTGGTAAGATACAATTTCTGTTCCATTTACTTGAACGTAAACTTTATCATTTGAAGGCACTGGGTAAACTACGAAGTTCGCCATTAACTCTTCTTGAATGCTGTTTGTAGAGTCACACCCTTCAGGTTTGTGCGTATTAGCATCGAAATCGATGTAACATGCATAGTCTACTGAATCAATAAATGGATTACGGTTTCCTTGTAGGTCGAAAATATATTCGTGACGAGCAATTTCGTAGTTATCTGGTAAATCATTAAAGTGCCAGTTTAACAACGTCTCTTTACTTTGCTTATCAGAGTTCACATTTCCTGTCAAGTTAAACCCATATGTTACTGCCATGTACATAATTGCACGAGCGGCATTACCTTTTTGTTGAGCTCTTGGCTCGTAAACCAATTGAGAACCTTTGTACCCAACACTTCCTCCTAAATAGTTGAAAACAACCGTACCATCAATATCATCTAAAGGCAAGTTACTACGTGGAGTGTTCGCATTATCCAAGTTTGCTGGGTATAAGTTATGCTGGTCATTATACTCTGGTTTCTCTGGATTATCAGCTGGGAAAGTCGACATCCATGAATGCGCAAAAGTGTGCTCACGACTATACCCAGTTGCTGTCCAATCAAATGGATCGTCAAATACTACACGATCTCCAGAAAGTGCACATTCAACAAATGATTGACCACCAATAGTATCTCTTACTTCGAATTCACTCATAATAGTTTGCTTATACTGGAAGTAAGTGATCATTGTATGAGGATTAATCAATGTTCCCAAATCTGTTACAAAAGTTGAAGCATTCTTATCAATTCCTGCATAGTATGAACCGATATTTTCACCTGGAGAAGTTACGTTTCCTGTCAGAGGTGAAGTAGTTAAATAGTTTTCAAATCCACCTTGACCATTGAAAGCATAAACTGCGAAATAGTAATCTTGATTAGCAATCACACCACGTGGAGTGAAAGTAGTTCCTGGTCCCATGTATGCAACACGAGCATCACCTACAACATCACCACGAAGGTAAGTTGTACCATCAGTAGGAACTCCTGTAATTGGAGAACCATTTTTCCATAAAACTAGGTACTTAGAAGCACCCGTTCCAGCTGTGTACTGACCAGCAACCGTATAAGGCTCAAGTACTGGGAAAGTTAATCCAGAAGGATTTGCTGTTGGCTCAGTTGCCAAGTTATCAGTACCAACTCCTTCAAAATGGATTATATATGGATTTTCATCTGAATCATCATTTCCGATTTCCAAAGTAGCAAAACGAGAACCTGTTCCAGCAGGAGTGAAAGTCATAGTGTAAGCATTGTTCGAAGTTGCACCAACCGTTCCAGGAACAATTGTTGAAACAAAATCTCCAGCATTAGCACCTGTGAAGCTTGCACCAGTAATTGTCAAGTTTCCAGAACCATAATTTTCAATGGTGATATTGGTTGTTGTAGCGTTACCAATAAACACTGTAGAACCGCTCAACTCCGTATTTCCATTTACCAAAACATTAATTTCGGTAGCAGGAGCAACATAAGTAAAGATATCATTAAGGTCGCGAGGAACAATTTGATAGTTTGTGTTGTATTGTCCAGTTAATCCAACGATAGAAACTGGTCCAGTTGGAATTGGAGTACCATCAATATCAGTAGTACCATTAATACGTACATCTAGTGTGTTAGTACCATCTGTTACCTGATAAGTTCCGTTACCTGTTGCAAAGTTTCCAGTTTGAACGAAAGTAACGTTATCGATTTGGATCAATTGTGACTCTAACGGCTCATTTACTGAAGTTAAAGGAACTTGCAATGGAGTTGGAATAACCGTAGCTGGTCCATGGTTCACTACATTCGTTACCGTAGAAATCTCCAACAATCCAGCAAACTCGATTAATGGACCTGTAACTGTGATAGAATCATAACGATTCACTCCTGTAATTGGCCCACCATATCCTGCGATACCTGCAGTGTTATCCTGCATGTATCGGATACTTCCAAGTTCAGATCCGTTTGTTGCTACTGCAGTAACAGTAACTGTAGATCCTAAGCTGTACGTTCTTGCATCGGCCACATCGGTTTGAGAGAAGCTAAATCCCGCAACCAATAATGCGAATGCTGATATTAGTACTTTTTTCATTCTATTTATTTTACTTTTTATGCTAATTAAAATTCAAATCCAACTGATAAGTTGAAACGAAGTCCTTGACCAATAAACACAGTCGCTGAGTTCGCATCAAAATTATCTGAACCATCTTGGTGATAGTTGTTAGTTGCATCTGAAATGTAAATCGTATTTAACGCGTTGAATACGTTTGCTCTGAAATTCAAACTACTGTTTTCAAATCGAACGCGGTAACCTGCGTGCACACTTAACAATCCGTACCCAGGGATTCTCCATGAGTCCTGACCGGTCAAATCTTCAAAAGCAACAGGGTTTCCATTCATATCTTGATATCCAGCATCTGGATTATTCTCGTCGATCAATTCGTATTTCGTTTTATCTGGAACAGTCAAACTGATTGGATCAAAGTTACTGTAGTAACGATCGAAGAAAGTGTACTTCACTTTGATGTAACCATTTTTCACAAATCCATATCTCAAGCTTGCTGCATAAGTCGACTGTGCTGAGTTACCAACATGTACTCCATTTGCATAGAATGTAACTTTATTTCCACCTGGAATTTGAACTGTTTCCGTCGATTGCCATGTCCAATCTCCTAAACTCAACATACCTTCCAATGTTAACTTTTTATTGATAGCATAAGCTGCATCCACTTCAGCCCCCATGTGAAGAGCATCCATTCCTGGAACATTCACGGAAATGTATTCTGTAGGGTCATTTGGATCTGGAATAGAAAGTCCGAAAGGAAGCGGTCTATTTTTCCATTGTGTGTAGTATGCATTAACATTAACACTTACTTTTTTCGAACGGAAACCATATCCTGCTTCAAAAGCAATAATGTTTTCATTAACGAGTGTATCAAAAATTCTATTTCTCGTATTATCGATCACATTACTAAACTGTGGTGTTCTGCTTAAGAATCCAACATTAACAAACACATTCGATTTTTCAGTAACGTTGAAGTTTGCTCCTGTTTTGATTGTAAATCCAGTTTTATTGACCCAAGCAGTTTGATTGTATTCAAGTCCTTCTGAATCTCTGGTATACTGTTGACCATCGTACATCACAGTATCGGCGTATCCAATTTCCAAAATTGTATCACCAACTGTCAACTGACGTTTTCTGAAATAGTCAATTCCTTTATAGAAATTTGAAACAACTGAAGCATTTGCAAAGGCAGACCATCTTCCATGAGAATATTCAGCTTGACCGAATCCACCTGCCCATTGTACTAAACCATCTCTATGATTTTGATAAGGTCTGTCTTCACGAGCGATTTTATCACCAACAACTTTCATTGATGTTTCAGCATTTAAATCCGACTCATTAATAAAGTAATCCCCTCCAAGAAGGTCAACAACTTCTGTAAAGTGAGTTCCTTTATAATATCTGTAATCAAGTCCACCAGCAAATTTCCATTTCTCATTCATTTCATAATCGAACTGAGAAAGGCCACCTACCCAGAAATGGTTGTTCATTGAGGCTGACAAAATTTGAGAAGATTTTAATTTAACTGGGTCGTACAATGCATCTGCAGTTGTGTACGTCGTTCCGAACAGTGTTTTGTATTGATTTGCATAAATAATCGTATCCCAATCAATTTGATTATTCTCATCGAAAATAATTGATGAAGATGAATTGAAGTAGCGTTGTCCACCACCTTTACCGATTGACAAGTATGCCATGTTAGACCATGAAAGTTTTTTGTTAATCTTCCAGAAGTCTTTCAAAGTAATTTGAGGCTTATGATAGAAGTTTCTTCTTTCATTCTGGATAACTTGTTTTCCATCGACTGTTCTATATCCCCAATGTGGATTATATTGAATTCCACGATCTCTCACTGCATCTAACAGTGAATCTGGAATGCCAACTTGCTTTGCATATTCTGAATCCCAATACTCAATTGGTTGTGTGTATGATCGCTGTCCGTGCTGTTGCGGTGCCCCAAATCCACTTAGAGATATTACGTGATTCTTTATTCTTTTTTGCACTTTCAAATAGTAGAAAGCACCTTGAGTATTCAATCCGTCTACCCAACCATCACCTTGCTTGTATGAACCAGAGAATAAAATTCCCCATCCATTTTTAAGGTTTCCGGATTTGTAAGAAAGTGAAGTTCTCAAGAAATTTCCTGTACCATACTCTTGTTGAGCTCTGATAACTCTTTTACCACCTGTTGACTGTGTGATAATATTCATTGTACCTCCAACTGAAGGCATTGCCAATTTTGTAGCTCCAAGTCCTCTTTGAACCTGAATCTGACCAGTTATGGCATCTAGTCCAAACCAATTTGACCAATAAACCCAACCGTTTTCCATGTCGTTCACTGGTACTCCGTCGATCATTACACCAACATTACGTTGATCGAAACCACGGATTGTAATTCTAGCATCTCCGTCACCTCCACCTTGCTGCGTTGCGTGCACACCAGGCTTCGAGTTCAAAATCATTGGCAAATCTTGAGAACCTAATTCTTCATTGATCTCCTTTGTTCCAATATTAGTTACGGCAACTGGTGTTTCACGATCTTGAACCAAGTTTCCGATTACCTGAACCTCTTCTTGCTCAAGAGTTTTTCCGAACCCTAGCTTCAAATCAACAGTTGGTCGATCAATATTGATTTCTTGAACTAAGGTATCCATGTTGATCATAGAAATCACAATTTCATAGTAACCATAAGGCACATCTGAGATTGTAAACTGACCAATTTCGTTTGTTTTTGCTCTTAATGGAGTTGCAGATGGTTTAAGTTCTACTTTGGCTCCTATAACAGGCATGTTATTCAAATTATCACTGATTGTACCAGTAACAGTTGACTTTTGTGCACTAACTCCGAATGAGAAGAAAAGAAGTGCTATTACTAAAATCCTTTGCATGATTTTGAAGGTGCTTTTCGCAAAAAGAGGCCGAAATAAATTCCGGCCTCTCTCAATTTTTATTCTTATTTAACGATAACTCGTTTAGTCAATTCGTCGTTAGCAGTTTTTACTTTAACAAAGTATACTCCTCGCTTGTCGCCCATATTGAATTCAACGATTGCTTTATTGTTATTTTCAAGGTGTGCAACAACTTGTCCTAAAGCATTTACAACCGTTACTTCAGTGAACTCACCCTTAACAAAGAACTGACCGTTCGTTGGGTTAGGGAAGATAGAAACGCTAGTTGCTACTTCATTGTTTTCAACTGAAAGGTTTTCACAGTTACAAGTGTGCTCTCCTAGAGTAAACCAGTTTCCATAAGTTTGTCCACCGATTTCTACTACTGCTGGAATAGAATCATACTCAGCCAACGCATCAAAGAAAGAAATTGTTGGATTTGTCACCCCTTTCAAAACAGATGCTTTACGAATCAATGAATGATCTGCTGTTACAACAACTCCACCTGAAGTATAAGGGAATTGAGTTGTCCAACCTGTCCCTGGATCTTCACCAATTTTCCCGAAGATGTCAACTGGAATTGCCGAAGCGATGTTATTGATATCACCTTTTGCTAATACAACTGCATCGTTTCCGTTCCAGTAGAATGCATTAGACACGCCGTAGTCAGGACAAAAATACCCATCCGCACGCGCTTGAAGAGAATCCCAAATTGGAGCTTCTTGTCCAGTTCCATTTGGATCTAATTTTTCAAGAACCCCAACGAATACATCGTGAGATGCAACTGTACCCGACAATTGAACTGCATTTGCAGCAGTAGCCGTAGTTGAACCATTTGAGTAACGGATCACCATATACTGACTTAAATCAATTGCGTTTGCAGTTGGGTTGTAGATTTCCAACGCCTTGTTGTTTGACCAACCCTCAACGTATTCTGAAATAAATAGATCAGTACAGTCTTGTGCGAACGACATTGTCGCGAACATAGTACCTAGAAATAGTAATGATTTTTTCATGAAAAAAAATTTATGGATGTTTAGAGAATTTACTTAATGATAAGACGAAAGAAGCACTATCAAGGTTGGACGCTCTATCTAAGCGTCTAAAATGAACCCGATTCGGTTGCATTTTTATTGATAAACGTGACATTACTCCATTAATCGTAGTGTTCATTTTCGATTGTGGTTTCAGCCTCAAATTTGGCATCAAGGATAACACAATCGAATTTCAATGCAAATGTACGACATTTTAACCCTCCAATTATCATCTAAATATTAACAAAAGGTAATCATTTTTGATAGTAAATCGGTTAAGTGATGTTTGCAAGATTTTTTAACTTAGTCGCACATTTTTTTCAAACACTTATATGAAGCGAGCAAACGTACTTTCGATATTTTTTATCCTGATTTTTTCATCTTCTTTTGGACAAGATTTAACTGTTGAAAAGATCTGGAAAGATTATCTTTTTTTCGGGTCATCCGTTAACGGTTTCCGATCAATGAATGATGGTAATTATTTCTCAAAAATCACCAATGGAAACTCTGTTACTAAACATGAATTTGCCAATTACGAGGGTGCCGGTGAAGTCTTAATTCCAAGTAGCTCACTGAAAGGAATTCATATGGATGATTATGCTTTTAACTCGGACGAGTCGAAAGCGCTGATTATGACTGAATCTAAACCAATTTACAGAAGAAGCTTCACTGCTGTTTATTATTTGTACGACCTCAAAACGAAAAAACTACAACCATTAGACCAAGACCATCAACCACAAACGTTGGCTGAGTATTCCCCAGATGGAAAGCAGGTTTCCTACATTTTTGAAAATAATATTTATGTCAAAAACATTGAATCTGGTGAAGTAAAGCAAATCACAACTGATGGAGAACTAAATAAAATCATCAACGGAACTACAGACTGGGTTTATGAGGAGGAGTTTGCCATTACGAAAGCCTACGGATGGTCACCAGATAGTAAACATATTGCTTTTTTAAAATTTAATGAAAGTGAAGTTCATGAGTTCAATATGATGTATTTTTTTGATCTATATCCTGATCTATACACTTTCAAATACCCAAAAGCTGGCGAGGACAATTCGAAAGTAACTCTTCATTTAGCTTGTCCTTCGACTGGAGATAAAAAAGATATCGATCTGGGAGATTATGAATACATCCCTCGATTAAAATGGTCTAAAAGTGACAATAATCTGATCGTTCAAACATTAAATAGACACCAAAATCATGTAAAATACCACTTAATCTCTGTTGGAAAGAAGGATATCAACGTGAAAGAATTCTTCGAAGAAAAATCGGATACATATGTTGAAATTGACGACAATTTATTGATTCTAAAAGATGGAAAAACAATTCTTCGAACAAGTGAAAAAGATGGATATAACCACATTTACAAATTATCATTTGATGGGGAGTCGACTCAAATTACGAATGGAGAATGGGATGTTATTCAGTTCCTTGGAATTGACGAGAGCAAATCAATGATCTATTACACATCCGCTGAGGAAGGGGCCATTTATAAGACGATATACAAGATAAAAATTGACGGTTCAGGGAAAAAACGAATCAGTTCAGCGACGGGTACTAGTGACGCCGATTTCTCAAATGGTATGAAATATTTCATCAAGACATTTTCGAATGCAAATACCCCTCCTGTGTACTCACTTTGTGATAATAACGGAAAAGAGATTAAGGTATTAGAGGACAACAGTCGACTGAACAAGACTTTGTCTCAATATGAACTATCGACAAAAGAGTTTGTTACTTTCAAAGGAGCCGAAATAGAGTTAAATGGATGGATTATCAAACCGACTAACTTCGATCCAACAAAGAAATATCCTGTGTACATGAATGTATACGCAGGTCCAGGTTCAAATATGGTAGCCGACGAATGGGGAAGTGTTAATTACATGTACCACCAACTTTTAGCCCAAAATGGTTACATCGTTGTTTCGGTCGACCCAAGAGGAACAATGTATCGAGGAGCTGACTTTAAAAAGATGACTTATTTGAATCTAGGTAAATTAGAAACTGAGGATGTCATTGAGGTTGCAAAGGAACTTCAAACTTTTGATTATGTAGACCCTGAACGCATTGGTATTATGGGTTGGAGTTACGGTGGATTCATGTCTTCATTGGCAATCACAAAAGGAGCGGATCAATTTAAAATGGCAATTGCTGTTGCACCTGTAACAAACTGGAGGTATTATGATAATATTTACACAGAGCGATTTATGCGGACACCTGCAGAAAATGCAGATGGGTATGATCAAAACTCACCTATCAATTATACTGATTTATTGAAAGGAAAGTACCTTCTTATTCACGGTTCTGGTGACGACAATGTCCACTACCAGAACACTATGGAGATGGTAAACGCCCTGGTTAAATCAAATAAACAGTTCGACTTATTTATCTATCCAAATAAGAATCATGGTATCTACGGTGGAAACACTAGAAACCATCTTTTCAACATGATGTTTAATTACACCCTTGAAAATCTATAATAAATTAGCAAGGAATTTTATTTGAAGTACTTGATAGAAACAAACCTATGTATTAATTTAGGCGACCGAATTGTTTTACCAAACACCTTAAAGAACAAATGAGCGAAATTGCAAAAATAGAATTGGACGGAAACTCGTATGAGTTACCAGTCATCGAAGGAACTGAGAATGAAAAAGGAATCGATATCAGTAAGCTTCGCGCGGGTACTGGTGGTTACATCACTTTAGACCCAGGATACAAGAACACAGGAAGTACGAAAAGTGCGATCACGTTCTTGGATGGTG
Source organism: Henriciella pelagia (assembly GCA_964219255.1). Lineage (GTDB taxonomy): Bacteria > Bacteroidota > Bacteroidia > Flavobacteriales_D > Crocinitomicaceae > UBA4466. The sequence goes on along the minus strand of CAXPPC010000006.1, from coordinate 3,120 downwards.
AGAAAGGTATTCTTCGATACAGAGGATATCCAATTGAGCAATTAGCCGATAAAGCTTCTTTCTTAGAAGTAGCATACCTTTTGATCTATGGTGAGCTTCCTACACAATCTGAATTGGATGCATTCCAAAACAGTATTACGAAGCACACATTAGTTCATGAGGACATGAAACAATTCTTTGAAGCATACCCTGCGAAAGCGCATCCGATGGGAGTACTTTCCTCAATGGTATGTTCATTGTCAACTTTTTACCCTGAATCACTAGATCCAAATCGTGATAAAGGTGCGGTTGACTTAACAATCCATAGATTGCTTGCTAAACTTCCAACACTTGCTGCTTGGTCGTACAAAAACGCAATGCGTCACCCATTTATGTATCCTAAGAATGATTTGGACTACACTGCGAACTTCTTACACATGATGTTTGCGATGCCAACTGAAGATTCGAACATCGACCCAGTTATTGTTTCGGCATTGAATAAATTATTAATTCTTCATGCTGATCATGAGCAAAACTGTTCTGCATCAACTGTAAGAATCGTTGGTTCTTCTCACGCGAACTTGTATGCGTCAATATCAGCGGGAATTTGTGCGCTCTGGGGACCACTACACGGTGGAGCAAACCAAGCTGTTGTTGAAATGCTTGAGAAAATTGCTAACGATGGAGGTGATGTTGATAAATGGGTTGCTAAAGCAAAAGATAAAAATGATCCATTCCGTTTAATGGGATTCGGACATAGAGTATATAAAAACTTCGATCCACGCGCAACGATCATCAAAAAAGCATGTGATGAAGTATTGGCGAAATTAGGAATTGATGATCCAATGTTAGAAATCGCTAAGAAACTTGAAAAAGTAGCATTAGAAGATGATTACTTTGTTGCAAGAAACTTATATCCAAACGTAGACTTCTACTCTGGAATTATCTATAAAGCAATTGGAATTCCAACTGAAATGTTTACAGTAATGTTTGCTTTAGGACGTCTTCCTGGATGGATTGCACAATGGAAAGAAATGATTGAAAATGGAGATCCAATCGGTCGTCCACGTCAAATCTATACTGGAGCTACGGAGCGTGATTATGTCAATATCGCTGCTAGATAGTTCTTTGAAAAAAACAATTTGTGAAGGCTGCATCTTTCGATGTGGCCTTTTTTTTCAAAAAAAAACTCCCTCTGTAAAAAAGAACTAATTCGTTTTAGTCGATAAACACTGATTTTCCTTCGATTTAAACATTGACGTTTCTTAAGATTCTTCTTGACAATTCTTTACATTTAAGAAGCTAAACCAAGAATTATGAAACTCCCAAGGCTACTTATATTAGCAGTCATTGCTATAACCCCATTTTTAATAAATTCTCAAATTACTGTACATAACGAAGACTTTGCTTCTGGAATCGGAGCTTGGACACAAGTTGATATAACTGACCCAACAGATATATGGACCGCCACATCAGGCTATATGGAAGTAAATGGATATGGTGGCAGCGATGATGAAGATTGGCTCATATCACCTGCAATCAACATGGATGCCCAAGAAGATGAATATTTTATGTTTGACTACAATGATCTCTATGTAGGTGGATTGATTGAATTATATTACTCTACGGATTACGCAGGGACCGGAAGTCCAGCAAGTGTGGCAGCCGCAACATGGAACAATATCCCACTTGAAGTACTTGATATAAATGGAACTTCTTGCTTTAACACATTATTTCAGAGACACCCAGCAATTGATATAAGCACAGTGAATGGTACGTCTGTATATTTTGCATTTAAGTATACTGGACTTTCAGGATCAGCTAAACGTTACCGAATTGACAACGTGCGAATTGAAGCTGAATACTATGGCGGAATAGAAACTGCTATTCAATTAGGAATCAACTGTCAGGCACTGAAAACAGAAATTTTCAACCAAATAAAACAAGCAGATGTTATTTACTATACATCATCGAGTTATGATGTGTGGGATTCATATTTGCACACTGATACTCGATTAAACGATGCTGGAAATGCGACCATCGTTTGGGATATGTTTACCGACTATCCTACAACAACTGGGGAATTTGAATTTGATCATTGTTCCAATAGAGATAATGGTAGCTGTCCTGGTGGTGAAGGGAACTGTTATAATCGTGAACATTCCCTCCCTAAATCATGGTGGGGAGGCGGAACAACGTATCCAACTGACACGATGTACACAGACCTACATCATTTAGTCCCCTCAGATCGAGAAATGAATTCAGCCAAACTAAACTATCCTCCAGGTGAGGTGATTACCGCAACGACAACTGGGACAAATGGTTTTAAAGTTGGTACAAACCCATCTTATCCATGCAGCTCAATGCAGTATTTCGAGCCTATCGATACTTACAAAGGTGACTATGCAAGAATGTATTTCTATATGGCAACTCGATATGAATCGCAAATTGCAAGCTGGGAAACATTAAATGCAACCGGGGACTGTGCTCTTTCAGGAGATAGTTATACGCCTTATGAGCCTTGGCTGATGGATCTGCTTCTTCAGTGGCATGCAGCAGACCCTGTTAGTCAAAAAGAAATTGATCGAAACAATGCTGTTTATAGTATTCAAGGTAACCGAAATCCATTTATCGATAATCCACAATACATAGGATATATTTGGGGGGATGCATTAGGGAATAGTTGTTCGCAATTATCACCTTCTCCCTGTACTCCAACATCAGGAAGTGAGTCCGTTTCAGCTTGTGGATCGTACACGTGGAATGGAACAACATATTCTACTTCTGGAACATACACGGCGACTTTAACAAACGCAGCTGGATGTGATTCAACAGCAACATTGAACTTAACAATCGGTCAACCAACATCAGGAAGTGAGTCTGTTTCAGCTTGTGGATCGTACACGTGGAATGGAACAACATATTCGACTTCTGGAACATACACGGCGACTTTAACAAACGCAGCTGGATGTGATTCAACAGCAACATTGAACTTAACGATCAATCAGCCGACATCTGGTGGTGAGTCTGTTTCAGCTTGTGGATCATACTCGTGGAATGGAACAACATATTCAACTTCTGGAACATACACGGCGACTTTAACAAACGCAGCTGGATGTGATTCAACAGCGACATTGAACT
>CAXPPC010000005.1:0-535326 GCA_964219255.1 Henriciella pelagia | reverse complement strand
CTGGTTGCTGGAGTTAAAGTTATGTTGAAAGTCCCACCAGTAAAAATTGAAATTTTAAACCAGTTTGAATGATTTTCTCCACCAGCTGGACAATTGACACCATCACATCCTTCAGATACTATTCCTGGACCAGAGGAATTTGATGTTACAGCCGTTCCTGAACATAAAGGGGTCAAATTTTGACAGTCATTATTATCTGTTCCGTTTGGACCACCAGCACAGGGAATACACTGTAATGTAGCGTTCCAACCTGATGCACTATTGGTACTATTGGAAATAAATGCAAATGTCAAACAACCACTCGCATCAGTTGAAGTGAAACTGAAAGGTGTTGAGGAATTTAAGTTTCCGTAGAGTCCTGTTGTAAATGCTGCTGCACCAGTAAATGCCGTTGTTTGAATAGGTGGATTTGTAAAGTTTGGACTGAATTCCGTTGGACCATTCCTTACGAAAAGTACATCGTTAATGTTAGCGGTGTTAAATTCATTGAAAGTGGCTTGCATACATTGTCCTGCTGCATCTGGACAGAAAACACGATAGATTGCGTTGTTCGGACTGTAAACACCTGGGATGTTATTTGTGTAATTCCCATTAGTACCGCCGTTATCGGTAAAAGTAAAAGGACCACAATCGTTTACAACACAAGCTCCAACTTTTTCGCTATTTGTATAATTAGTTGGTTGCATGTAATCTCCGGGTATAACTGGAACAGATGAAACTTCTAAGCATCCGCTCATTGTGGAATTGGTTCCAGAAGCCTGAATTCGAACTAAATAATAAGTTCCCAGTGTTGAGGTAAAAGTAACTGATTCTGTACCGTTGGTTCCAGTATTGTTTGCACAATCAACTTGTGCGATAGAACAAGGTGTTGTGATAACTGAGAAAACATGTAAAATAGGGTCTCTATTCGTTGCATTATAACTAACAGTTACAATATTTCCGTCTCCGACAAACCATGCCCATCCATCGTCGTTGTTACCTGATCCGCAAGTGCTTGGATTGTAAAGAGCATTCATTCCACTTGTTGAAGCACTAATACAGCCTCCGTTAATTATCCATTCTGAACCTGGAGGATACGGAAACGTACAAGGGTTAGAGATTAACGATTGAGACCAAACAGCTGTGTTAATCTGAAAGGCAATTATTATAATTGCAAATACTATATTTTTCATAGGGAGAGTGTTAAACTTCTAGTAGTAATATTTTATTCTGCGTCAATTTCTTCAGATCGAAGAGCTAAACTCTTTCTGTATGAATACACAAGAATCTCTAAACCTAGATCAATTTGGTGGAATGTTCTGTCCTCATCAATCAATCGATTTTTATAGAAAGGAGTCATATTCAGTTCCAACAAAATGGTAGAGTCACCTTGAAAATCGTAGTTAATTATTACATATTCAATTCCATAAGACTCCAGGTTATTTTTTGTTACCGAGTCATTTTGAAATAAGTACTCAATAGAGTTTGTTGGGTAGTTCATTGATTCTTTTGACTCTATAGTTTGAGGTAAAGAATCAGTCTGTGAAAACAGCGCATTTGAAAGTATTAAAAATGCAACAAGTTTCATTAGTTGTAGGAGACGCATAGTTAAATAATTCTAGTCATTTCTCTGTTGAAGAGAAATTTTTTAAGCGCGCAAATATATACTATTTTGCAGATACAAATAGTAACATTAGATACATTTTAGTTATATATCAGTATGTCATGTATTCAAACTGACCGTTTGTGAGAGTAAGTGTGTCGTAAACAGATGGGTTAGTTGAAGTTTGAAGCAAAAACTCAGCACCGAAGAAACCGCTCATCTCTTGATCTGTTGTATTATGGCTGATTATAGAGCATGTTCCACCAGCAAACTGCTGATATTGAACGCCATTGTAATAAGCATAAGATCCAGTCATCTGAATCGGGTGAGCACCAACTGATCCATCGTTACCCAAGGCTAACTGGATGTCAATTGAGTCGTTCGACATTTGTAATGACCAGTATCCTTGGTCATAATGTAGTACTTTGTTTGTCATTGGCGATGTTTGCCCGTTTACGATGACACTCAAAAATGGTGGATATGTATTATTACATGGTGGACAATTACCGCCACAATCAACTCCCGTCTCTCCCGGATCAATAAATCCATTAGAGCACTTGTCGACACTAGTTGGCTCATCTTTAGTACAAGCAGAAAAAATCACTAACATTGCAAGAGCAAAAAAGAATGTGGCAGATTTCATTGTCAATTTTTTTTGCAAGATATGAAAATGAAACGAAAAGATACATATCAAACTTTAGCTAATCGTTCGGAAGGTCTGTATAAAGAGAAGGGGTCAAAGTTTATCGGAATTGCGGTCTCTTGTTATTCTGAAGATGAGGCAAAGAGTTATTTGGATGATTGGCACAAAGAACATCATCAGGCCAGACATTTATGTTATGCTTATCGATTTGGAATAGAGGGAGATATCTATCGAGCAAATGATGATGGAGAGCCAAATAATTCGGCTGGAGCTCCCATTTTAGGTCAGTTGCAATCGTATGAATTGACAAACACTTTGATCGGTGTAGTTCGATATTATGGAGGGACTAAATTGGGTGTTGGTGGATTGATTAACGCTTACCGTACTGCCGCGAAAGAAGCTATTGAAGCAGGTAAAATTGTAACGAAAGAAGTTTTCGAGTGGATTGAAATAACTTTCGAATATCCCGACATGCCAGCAGTTATGAATTGTTTGAAAAAGCATAATTTGGAACAAACGGATCAGGTATTCGAATTGAGCTGTTCATTGAAAACTAACTTACCACTAAATCAAGCCGAGTCAATTAAGACAGAACTTGATGAATTTGAGACATTAGAAATTAAAAGTTTAGGAGAATACTAAATGGAACTATTAAAGAAATTAGTTGAAGTGCGCGCGGCATCTGGAGATGAGGGGCCAATGAAAGGTTTTATTATCGACTATGTAAATAACAAGAAGGAGAACTGGAAGGTCCAACCTGAAATAGTTGAAGGTCGTGGTTTTCAAGATTGTGTCATTTTAGTTTTTGGAAAACCGAAAACAGCTATTTATGCGCACATGGATAGTATTGGGTTTTCAACTGGATATAATAAAGAGTTGATCAAAATTGGAGGACCAAGAACGATTGATGGTACCGAATTAGTTGGTAGCGATAGCCAAGGGGAGATTGAAACGGAATTGATGGTAATCGAGCATGACGACCATAAAACAATTCAATATGTCTCAGATAGAGAGTTTGATCGCGGTACAATTTTAACTTTTAAACCAAATTTCCGTGAGACGGAAGAGTATGTGCAGTCCCCCTACATGGATAACCGTTTGGGGGTTTGGAATGCATTGAAGGTGGCAGAAACATTAGAGAATGGAGCGATAGTATTTTCGACCTATGAAGAGCATGGAGGGAACTCTGTTGCATTCTGTGCGAAATATTTGATGGAGAAATATGATGTTTATCAGGCCTTGATTTCTGATATCACTTGGGTGACACCTGGTGTAAAACATGGTGGTGGAGTAGCAATCTCAATGCGAGATAGTGGCCTTCCTCGTCGTTCTTATCTGAATCGAATTATTGATTTAGCAAAGGAATCAGGGGTGAAGTTTCAATTGGAAGTTGAGTCTTCTGGGGGAAGCGATGGTGGAATGCTTCAAAAATCTGATTTGCCAATTGACTGGTGTTTTATCGGTGCTCCTGAGGATAAAGTTCACTCACCTAATGAAAAAGTCTTTAAGTACGACATTATGACAATGGTAGAATTATATCGATATTTAATGAATCATCTTTAAACTAACTACATGAAAATCTTTTCAATCTTATACCTGATTCCAATTCTAACGTTTTTATCCTGTGAAGAGCCAGAGTGTCAATCTTGCGAATTAATACCTGATGAAATAGCGGAGATCTCACCAGTTGAAATTAAAAAGGATGAGTTCCAAACTATTTTAGATAGCTTCAATGTGGAAGGTTCGATATTGTTGTTTGATCCCAAGTCTGATGTGTATTACAGTAACGATTTTAATTGGGCGAATGAGCAACGAATTCCAGCGTCAACGTTCAAAATTCCTAATTCGATTATCGCTTTAGAATTAGGAATTGTTGAAGATGAAAACTCAATGTTTGAATGGGATGGTAAGGATAGAATGATGGATCGTTGGGAAATAGACATGACTTTCGAAGAGGCTCTAAAGCTATCATGTGTTCCTTGTTATCAAGATATTGCTCGAAAAGTTGGAGTTGAACGAATGGATAGTATGCTGCAAGTTCTAGAATTTGGTGATATGCATGTAACAGATTCTACGCTAGATATTTTCTGGTTAGTGGATGGATCTGTTATTAATCAGTTTGAACAAATTTCATTTCTAAATCAGCTGGTGAATAGAGAGTTAATGGTGAAAAATCGATCTATGAAAATCGTCCAGAAAATGTTGTTGCTAGAAGAAAATAACGGCGCTAGGCTCTACGGTAAAACAGGATGGGCGCTTGGAGACGATTATAGCAACGGTTGGTTTGTAGGGTTTGTCGAAAAGGAGGGAAGCTTTTATTACTTCGCAACGAATGTTTCACCTAATTCTAATTGTTCCGAAGATGAATTTCCATCTGCTAGAACGAATGCAACGATGAAAGTACTGGAAATGATGGATTGGTATACTCCGTCATTGAAGTAGGTTGTAGGATTACAACGATGTGTTGTGTGTATACAGCCGAAAATTTAGGGTGTTTTTTCTGAAAGTACTGAAAACGTTGATTTGTTAATTCGCAATATTGCAAATTAGCAAATTGGTAGAATTGCAATAATGAAGATTGTGCAATTTACTCAAGATACCAACCAACACTTCTTATCAACATCAGCCATACTTCCATCCACAAAAAAAAGCTGCCTCAAAGAGACAGCTTTCCATGCTATAAGTCAATTATCTTAAACCATCACCTTTGGTGCGGCAGATAAGATAGCCTCACTTGTTTCAGCCTCAAACTTCTCAAAGTTCTTAACGAACTGAGCTGCAAGATTATTGGCTGTTTCATCGAACGCAGCTTTGTCAGCCCAAGTATCTTTCGGATTTAAAATTTCCGAAGGAACACCCTCGCATGAAGTTGGGATTTGCAATTCGAAGATTGGTTGTGTTTGGTACTCAACATTGTCAAGTTTACCATTCATTGCTGCGGTAATCATTGCACGTGTGTACGAAAGCTTCATTCTACTTCCAACACCGTACGATCCACCAGACCATCCTGTATTGATCAACCATACATTGATATCTGTACCATCTAACTTCTCTCCAAGTAACTCCGCATATTTCGCTGGGTGAAGAGGTAAGAAAGCTGCTCCAAAACAAGCAGAGAAAGTCGTTTGTGGCTCTGTAACACCCATTTCAGTTCCAGCAACTTTGGCTGTGTAACCCGACATGAAGTGGTACATTGCTTGCTCCTTCGTCAATTTTGAGATTGGAGGTAAAACACCAAATGCATCAGCTGTTAAGAAGAAAATATTCTTAGGTGATGAACCAATAGATGGTGTTACAATGTTATCAATATGGTGAATTGGATAAGATACACGTGTATTTTGTGTGATCGATCCGTCTGTATAATCTGGAGTTGAAGTTCCGTCAATGAAACCAATGTTCTCTAAAATAGCTCCGTATTTAATTGCGTTGTAGATCTGTGGCTCTTTCTCCGCAGATAAATCGATTGTTTTTGCATAACATCCACCTTCAAAGTTGAAGACAGTGTCGTTCGACCAACCGTGCTCGTCATCACCAATCAAACGGCGATTTGGATCAGATGATAAAGTCGTTTTTCCTGTTCCTGAAAGTCCGAAGAATACTGCAGTATCTCCATCTTCACCAATGTTAGCAGAACAGTGCATTGAAAGTACGTTCTTCTCGTGTGGTAAAATGAAGTTCAATACAGAGAAGATTCCTTTTTTGATTTCTCCCGTGTATCCTGTACCACCGATAATAATCATCTTCTTAGTGAAATTAATCACCGCGAAGTTGTGTTGACGCGTTCCGTCGATTTCTGGATCTGCCATGAAACCAGGTGCGTTGATTACGTGCCACTCTGGATCGAAGTTTTCAATTTCTTCGTCAGTTGGACGTAAGAACATGTTGTAAGCAAATTGATTCGACCATGGAAGCTCAGTTACCACGCGCAAATTCAAACGGAAATTGTCGTCTGCACAAGCATATGCATCACGTACATAAACATCTTTACCATTCAAATAAGCCTTCATACGGTTGTATAAAGCGTCAAATTTTTCCGGCGTAAATTTAATGTTAATGTCTCCCCACCAAACCGCATCTTCAGTTTTCTCATCACACACAACGAAACGATCCTTCGGCGAACGTCCTGTAAATTCTCCAGTTTCAATTGCAATTGCTCCTGAATCTGTTAACATTCCCTGTCCATTAATGATGGCGTCCTCCATTAATTCTGATGGAGACAGGTTCCAAAACTGGTTTCCAAGATGTTTTAATCCGATTGATTCGTCTAAATTGGTATTGTTTCCTCTCTTACCAAATACGTTCATAGAATTTATTTTTAAGCCGTGGCTTTTATTTTAGAATAACAAAATTAAAGCATTATAATGCATTTCGAAAAAAATCTGTGAGGAGTTTCCCACAATTCCATGAAAATAATGTTAACATTTTTTCTTCTCTAAATCGATTTTGTATTCTGTATGGGCGTTCGGGCGGGCTTTTCGTTGCAAGTCCTCACTTCGTTCCGGGCTTTTCACTGCTATCCCTAACGCGAAAATTAGAATCAATTTAAATTAGATCACGTAGTGCTTCAACAGCAGAACGAATGTTCTTTCTAACATCATTAATCGATGCTTCCATCATGTAACATGGCGCTGTAACAATCTTGTTTTCAGTGTCTACTAAGATTTCTCTTACCGTTTTCATTTCTGTTGTTGCTCCAGTTTGTTGCAATCCACCAGAAAATCCTGGAATATCGTAAGGAGAAGGCTCTTTGTCACTACCAATGGTCATATTCACATGATAGTTCGAATCTTCCAAGGCTTTGGCAAGTACAACAGGACTTACACACAATGCAGCGATTGGCTTACCAACATTCATCATGTTAACCAATAACAACTTTACTTCTGGAAGAATTTCTCCTTCTGGACCGGAAAAAGCCCATTTGGTTAAGTTCTTCGCGTTCCCAAATCCACCTGGAATGATTAAGGCGTCAATGTCAACGGGATCGATCTCCATGATGTCGGTTACTTCTCCACGTGCAATTCGCGCCGACTCGATCAGCATGTTTCTAGATTCATTCATCTCTTCACCGTTTAGGTGATTGATCACATGGTGCTGATCCTTGTTTACACTTATGCAAACTGGCTGCGCTCCAATTTCATCGATGGCTAGTAAAGTTAATACTGCTTCTTGAATCTCTGATCCGTCGTAAACACCACTTCCTGATAGAAGTACTCCAATTTTCATCTTATTCGTATTTATAGTTAATCGGCTCTTTGTAACCGTCTAATAAAAGTACTATTTCACTGCCTGCAGTTTGACTCATAGCCAAATCTGAAATATCAAACATTAGAGTTTCTTCTTTCAACTCTCTACAACTGTCACCATTTGCATTGTGTACTAATTTTATGGCACGCTTTGGTGGCATTGACTTCATAACAGCCATGCTTCCGTACAATTGAAAATCGTGTTCTTCACATCCACCTGAATATGAAACTTCAATAGATAACACGTTACCATCCAATGTTGCATTGGAAATGGTTACGAAATCACCCTCCGGAATTTCTTTTGCAACAACAGCTTTCTCAATTTGTGCTTGTTCTGTATTTTCTTCATCGTTGTGGTTCTTTTTAAATACACCACAAGAAAAAAGGATAGTTGAGATTGATAAAATCGCTAGTAATTTCATTGTCTTTGATTTTTTGAGTTCTTGGTTCTAGTCCAAATATAATACCATTCGCGAAATATTCATGGTCGATTTGAATGGAATAGATGAACCTTTGCGTAACTTTGCAGCATGAAAACAAAGACGCTCAAAAAGAATAAGGTGAATGTTGTTACCCTTGGTTGTTCTAAAAACATTTTCGATTCGGAAGTGATGATGGCACAATTAAAGGCAAATAAGTTCGAGGTGGAGCACGAAGCACAGCAGGATGATTCTGAAATTGTTATCATCAATACATGTGGTTTTATCGATAATGCGAAACAAGAATCGATCGATACTATTCTTCGTTATGCGGATGCAAAAAATGAAGGATTGGTAGAGAAAGTGTACGTCACTGGTTGTCTTTCTGAGCGCTACAAAGAGGATTTAGAAGCTGAAATCCCTGAGGTAGATGCGTTTTTTGGTACAAGAGAATTACCGCGATTGCTAAAAACACTTAAAGCTGATTACAAACACGAGTTGGTAGGAGAGCGTTTGTTGACAACACCTTCGCATTATGCGTATTTCAAAATCGCTGAAGGTTGCGACCGTCCATGTTCTTTCTGTGCAATTCCAATCATGCGTGGAAAACATGTTTCTACGCCAATTGAAGCATTAGTGGAACAAGCTAAAGGTTTGGCTGCTAAGGGCGTGAAGGAATTGATGTTGATCGCGCAGGATTTAACGTATTACGGATTGGATATCTACAAAAAACGCGCACTGGCAGATTTGTTGCGTGCTCTTTCGGATGTAGAAGGTATCGAGTGGATTAAATTGCACTATGCTTTCCCTGCAGGTTTCCCAATGGACGTGCTGGATGTAATGAATGAGCGAGATAATGTTTGTAAATACTTGGATATTCCATTGCAACATGGTTCAACGCGCATGTTGAAAGCGATGAGAAGAGGAATCACACGCGAGAAAACGGAAGAACTTATCGAACAAATCCGTGAAAAAGTTCCTGGAATTGCTATTCGTACAACGTTGATTTCTGGTTATCCGGGAGAAACAGAAGAGGACTTCCAAGAAATGTACGACTGGGTAGAGCGCTCTCGTTTTGAGAGACTGGGAATCTTCACTTATTCGCATGAAGAAAATACACATGCTTACAATTTCGAAGATGATGTTCCTGAAGAAGTGAAGAAAGAACGCGCGGACAAAATCATGGAGCTTCAATCGGGAATTAGTTACGAGTTAAATCAGGAGAAAATCGGTCAGACCTTTAAAGTTCTTTTTGATCGCATCGAAGGTGATTACTTTATCGGTAGAACGGAATTCGATTCACCTGAAGTGGATAACGAAGTCTTGGTGAAAAAAGGAGAAGATGTGTATATCCGAATTGGTGATTTTGCTGATGTAAAGATTACAAGCGCAGATCATTACGATTTATACGGTACACTTATAAAATAAGACTGCCTGATCTTATGCGAAAATCGAAGTCAACCAACTGTTCGATAGAAAAATGAAAAATGCATAAAACCAGGCAACCTAAACCAAAAACAAACGAAAACTTTTGAGAAGTCTTCAATTCTACTAACCTAACTACATCATAAAGTTACGGATATTAGAATGTTAAATTCAGGTCAATAGAGTGAACGGTATACTTTATTGAGTGAACAGTAAAACGGTTAATTAATTGGTTATTTGGTTGAAAAAATCTTTCGTCGAGGTGCATTTTCATGTTGTATTTAACGTATCTTTGCTTCGATGGAAAAACAGGTCATTCTTAATTCAAAACACTTTGAACTGACGATTAATCGACTTTGTTATCAACTCATCGAAGCTCACAACGACTTTTCTGAAACAGTTTTAATTGGACTTCAACCAAGAGGGATCAATGTGCTCACACGCATTAAATCGCGATTGGAAAAAATCCTCGGAAAAGAAGTCGTGTGTGGAAATTTGGACATTACGTTCTATCGAGATGATTTTCGTAGAAGAGAAATTCCACTTATTCCAAGCGCCACTAACATCGATTTTGTTATCGAAAATAAAAAAGTGGTCCTCATCGATGATGTGTTGTTCACAGGGCGTACCATTCGTTCAGGTCTCGACGCTTTATTAGCTTTTGGTCGACCAGAAAAAGTGGAGTTGTTATCGCTAATCGATAGAAGGTTTAAACGCGATTTGCCAATTCAGGCGGATTATGTTGGAAAGACCGTAGATACTTTGGTTTCTGAACGTGTTTCGGTAGAATGGAAGGAAATCGAAGGGGAAGATAAAGTTGTACTTTTTACACCAGAAGTAAATGGATAGTTTAAGTGTAGATCATTTAATTGGAATTAAGGACCTGACGGAGAAGGATATCGAATTGATTTTCAAAACCGCTGATAGTTTTAAAGAAGTGATCAATCGCCCGATCAAAAAGGTGCCTTCACTTCGTGATATTACCATCGCGAACCTGTTTTTCGAAAATTCAACTAGAACGCGCTTGTCATTCGAATTGGCAGAAAAACGCCTTTCTTCAGATGTAGTCAATTTCTCTGCGGCGAGTAGCTCGGTGAAAAAAGGAGAAACGCTTATCGATACGGTGAACAATATCCTTTCAATGAAGGTGGATATGGTAGTGATGCGTCACCCAAACCCAGGAGCGGCTAAATTCCTATCTGAAAGAGTGAACGCAAGAGTAGTAAATGCTGGAGATGGAACGCATGAGCATCCAACGCAGGCATTGCTAGATTCATATTCTATTCGCGAGCGACTCGGTTCGGTAAAGGGAAAAAAAGTGGTAATCGTTGGTGATATTCTTCACTCGCGCGTGGCTTTGTCGAACATTTATGCCCTTCAAAAACAAGGTGCGGAGGTGATGGTTTGTGGGCCGACAACTTTGATTCCCAAATACATTCACGAATTAGGAGTGAAAGTGGAACATAATCTGCGTAAAGCACTTGAGTGGTGTGACGTTGCAAACATGCTTCGTATTCAATTAGAGCGACAGGATATCAAATACTTCCCATCATTGCGTGAGTATTCAATGCAATACGGTTTAACGAAAGAAATTTTGGACAGTCTCGATAAAGAAATCGTTGTAATGCACCCAGGTCCGATTAACAGAGGAGTGGAGATTACAAGTGATGTGGCCGACTCGAAACAAGCGATCATCCTCAATCAAGTAGAGAATGGGGTAGCGGTTCGAATGGCTGTTATTTATTTGCTAGCATCCAAAATTAAGCGACAATAAATTTTATTACATTTGAGGAAATCAAATCAAGCTAAATGGACTTTACTGTATCTCAAAAAAACGGAACCGCGGTTGTACATACAAATGTTGATAAGCTGAATGCAGGTAATGCATCTGGATTAAAAGCGGAATTGGTTTTATTGAGCAAAGGAAGTATCAATAACATTGTAATTGATATGTCGAAAACACAGTATTGTGATTCATCTGGTTTGAGTGCCATCCTTGTTGCAAATCGTTTGTGTAAAGACACGAATGGAAAGTTTGTTCTTTGCGGATTGCAACCAAATGTGGAGAAATTGATCCAAATCGCTCAGTTGGATAAAGTGTTTACGATCACAAGTAACGAAGAAGAAGCTTTAGCAACAATTTAATCGTGAATTTTAAAGTAACAATATTGGGAAGTGGCTCTGCGGTGCCCACTCAATTGCGTAATCCTACCAGTCAGTATGTTGAATGCAATGGACGTAGCATTCTTATCGATTGTGGGGAGGGAACACAAATGCAAATCCGTAAGTACGGCATCAAATTTCAACGCATCGATCGAATTTTAATCTCGCATCTTCATGGTGACCATTATTTTGGACTAGTTGGCTTGTTAAGTACCATGCACTTGATGGGAAGAACACAATCAATTGATGTTTACGGACCGAAAGGATTGAAAGAAATTGTAGAAGTTCAACTAAATGCAGCTGGTTCACGATTGGCTTTTGACGTAAACATTACTGAGGTTGAACCGAATTCAAATGGTGTTTTGTTCGAAGATGACAAAATTATAATCAACTATTTCCCTCTGCGACATAAAATTCCAACGAGTGGATTTAGAATTGATCAGAAACCAAAAGAGAGACGACTTCTAGCTGAAAAAGCACAAAGAGATGGTGTTAAAATAGAACATTATCATCGACTGAAGAAAAGTGAAAATGTCATCGATGAAGACGGAAAAGAAATTCGCTTCGAAGATTATACAGTCGCTGCTGATGAACCAAAGTCTTATGCATTTTGTTCGGATACAGGTTATTTTGAAGACATCGTTCCATTCATTTCAAAAGTTGATTTTCTCTATCACGAAGCGACTTTCACTGAACACATGATTGATCGTGCGCATGCAACCAAACATTCCACAGCAAAAGAAGCAGCTACGATCGCAAAAATGGCTGAAGTTGGTGAATTGTTAATGGGACATCTAAGTGCACGCTATGAAAATGGATCTGAACACGAAACTGAAGCACAGCCAATTTTCAAAAATGCACGCTATGTGAAGGACGGCGATGAAATTCTAATCGCTCGTTAATTCTTACTTCTTGGGTGGTAGGACTCAATCGCTTCTTTTAAGAACTGCTGATCTAAATGTGTATAGATTTCTGTCGTTGTAATGGATTCGTGTCCCAACATCTCTTGAATCGCACGTAAATTGGCTCCTCCTTCTAATAAATGTGTCGCAAATGAATGCCGGAATGTATGTGGCGAGACATTTTTTTTCAAGCCAATTCGCTCGGCTAAGTTTTTGATGATTGTGAAAATCATTACTCGCGTCAATTTTGCACCTCTGCGATTTAGAAAAACGTACTTTTCGTTGCCTGGTTGAATCTTCATGTGACGGCGAATGTGATCATTGTAGATGCCAATTTCTTTCTCAACCGATGGACTCACTGGAACGAGACGTTGTTTATTTCCCTTACCAATCACGCGAATAAATCCTTCATCAAAAAACAAATCTTCAAATCGTAGATTAACTAACTCAGAAACACGAAGTCCACAACTGTATAAAGTTTCCAAAATAGCTTTGTTTCGGTGGCCTTCTTTTGTGCTCAAGTCGATTTCATCTATCATTTGGTCAATCTCCTCTATCGATAAAACTTCAGGTAGTTTTCGACCGATCTTTGGCATTTCGAGCAATTCACTTGGGTCGGACTTAATTTCTCCTTCCAACATTAAAAACAAAAAGAATTGCTTCACTCCACTGATAATTCGCGATTGAGATCGAGCGCCAAGTCCTAGATCGTAGAGTTCCTGAACAAACTTTTTGAGGTGGTTGAACGTAATTCCTGTCGGACTTTCAATTCCTTTTTCTTGAGCAAACTCAGCTAATTTTCGAACGTCATTTTGATACGCAAAAATCGAATTCTCGGCCAAACCCTTTTCGATTTTTATGTATGCGACAAATTCCTTAATATAGCGTTCCCAAGATGACACGTATGCGATTATTGATAGTTAATGGACCAAATTTAAATTTAATTGGTCAACGAGAGCAAGAAATTTATGGAAGTAGTTCTTTCGATGACTACTTTTTGCAGCTGAAAAATCGTTTTGATGTTGAATTGGATTACTATCAATCAAATGTGGAGGGAGAGCTAATTAATCAGCTTCAAGCTTCAGACCACGATGGAATTATTTTGAACGCAGGTGGTTACACACATACGAGTGTGGCGATTCGGGATTGTATCAAAGCAATAAAAGTTCCAGTGGTGGAGGTGCATATCAGTAATATCACAGCAAGGGAAGAGTTTCGACACACCAGTCTGATTTCTCCAGTTTGCGAAGGATGTATTTTTGGATTTGGATTAGAATCGTATGAACTAGCGATTCAACATTATTTAAATAAGCGCTGATTCAATCGTTTGTATTCACGAACACCTTTGATGTAACGATTCCACAAAAGATTTCCTCCAAACATTCCCGTTGGATTGAAAGTGGTCGATTGTGCTTTTACAGCTTTTCGTTTCTTTAAAAATCGCCCTAGTTTTCCGTAGAATGCCATGTGTGCTTTGAAAACAGCACCAAACTGATTGAATTCACCTTTCACTAAGAACATTACAGCGGCAACACCATCGATGGACATTCGCCAAAATAATTTGGGAAATAAAAGTCCAGCGTGATTTTTAGTGATCATGAAAAGACTATTTCGGAAATTCAGATACGTTTTTCTAGGTGAAGAATAGGGGAGAGTACCGCCACCAACGTGATAAACGACCGACTTTGGACAAGCTATGAAACGATAGTTTTGCTTTTTCAGTCGCCAACAAAGATCAATTTCTTCCATGTGTGCAAAGAAATCCTCGTCAAATCCGCCAGCTTTATGAAAAAGTTTAGATCGAATCAACATACAAGCACCAGTCGCCCAGAAAATCTCTTTTTCGCCTTCGTACTGACCTTCATCTGTCTCTGTTTCACTTAAGATTCTACCGCGACAAAAAGGAAAGTAGTTGTAATCGATAAATCCACCTGAAGCTCCTGCATGTTCGAATTTCGATTTATCCTGATAGCTTAAAACCTTTGGTTGACAACCAGCAATTGTTTCATCAGACATCTGCTCTAAAAGAGGATCTAACCAATTTGGTGTCACTTCAATATCACTATTTAATAGTAGATAATATTTTGATTCAACATGAACTAACGCATCATTATATCCTTTTGCAAATCCTCCGTTTTGATCATTTTGAATGATTTCTACTTCCGGATAAGTAGATTTTAAGAATTGAATGGAATCGTCAGTAGAAGCATTGTCAGCCACAATAATTCGTGCACCCTCAGAATGTTCAATTACAGAAGGAAGAAAGTCCTCCAGGTACTTTTTACCATTCCAGTTAAGAATTACGATCGCGACTTCATTTCTCACGCGCCAAAAATAATGGTTTAATCTAGAATTGTTTCATCATGTCGTCCGCATTTCCTCCCCAACTATCGCTAGATCCTGCATTAGGGTCATCAACATTCCCGTTTGTTGAAGTTCTTTTTGTGAGTTCTCTTGGCCACGCTGGATTTTTTAATTCACCAACCATGTCGGAATGCAGTAAACGGAATGCGTTGTTCGTCAAATCAGGATTATAGAAAACGAATCGCTTATTACTAAATCGACCGATTTTATCGTATCGCCAAATCTCGTAAGGATATTCATTTGGTGAATTCAAATTTTGAATCATATTACTTGGTGAACCGTACTGTAAGTATACACGGCCACGATCTGTTTCAAATCCCTCTTGGAAATTATTAGCAAACTGTCTTTCCACCAATAGGACTTGAGCTTTATAGCTCATCCAAGCCTCATACGGATTATCCGGTGCGGTCATATTCCAAAACATTTGAATATATCTGCGCGCCTCTTCTTCGTTTCTTGATTTAGAAATAGCAATGATATTTCGAACGCCATTTGCTTTAGAAATTGGAATGAGTGATTCAAGGTAGAAACCGATACTATCATTTGTTATGGACGACTGAAACTGAGGATCTAGAATAATATCAGTTGTAGAATAATTTTGTTGGAGGTCGTTACTTCTTTCAAACTCGTACGATTGTTTAGACAACTCAATCATATTTCGATTGATGATGGTGTATTCAAGAATATATTTACCTGTACCAACATTCGTCAAGTCAATTTTCCGAAGGAATGGAACAACATCCCCTGCATCGTGTTTCGAGAAAACGGTTAACTCTTCAACCTCATTTCCTGTATCAGCATTTGTGACAGTTTGTTTGATCCCAAATACTTGATCCTCCAAATCTGTAGAATTGTAGATTTCAAAGTAAACAGGCAGTGTATTTAACTCTTGTGGGTAAAATGTCGAAAGTCGTGGTATAAGATTGTATCCCGATTTGTAAAATGGTGAACTTTCATCTCCCTTGGAAGCAAATTCAGCTACTTCAATATCTGAAATTGAAAGAGCATTCGAAAAGTCATCCACAACGATCGATTGAGTTACACTTAATGGATCTGCTTCACTGTTCACGTCAAATAACTCAAGTGTGTATTCATACTCGCCAGGTGTCAAGGCGATTCTTTTCAAATCGTAGAAGTCCTCTACAATACTATCTTTCATAAAAGGCGTCTCCAATCTATACGCAGAAGACTGAACGGTTTTACCGTACTGTGTGATTTCCAGTTTAACACCAATGTCTCCGATTAAACCATTGTCTAGAGGTCTATACTGAACGGAGTAACCAACAAACTGCAAATGGAATTCAACATAATTTCCTATTCCCGGAGCGTAAAATTGTTTGGTATCAAGATATGCTCGGAGGTTCTTTTCAGCTGAAAAAACAGAAAATGATAGAAGGATTGATACGATTGAAATTAGAAATACACGCATAAGCAAAAAAAATGTTCAGTAAAGATACGAAATCTTGAATTTGCAAGGTGTTTTGGTAAAGTTGTTGATTCTTAGGTGGTTCAATTTCTGTGAACGGTATTTAATCGAAAGTTAATGGTGGAAGAATTAAGAAAAGATTAATTTTTTTCAAAAAAAAGTCAGATTTGTGCTTGCGGAATAGCAAAAGTTGCGTACTTTTGCCGCGGAGAAATGGCAGAGTGGTCGAATGCACCGGTCTTGAAAACCGGCGTACCGCGAGGTACCGGGGGTTCGAATCCCTCTTTCTCCGCTCTAAGGAGAACAGGAGTCTTGCAGACCACGCAAGACTCTTTTTTTTGCACTAAATTTTACTGGGATGAGAACCCGGGGTCGACCTGAGGAGCTTGCGACGAAAGCATGGAGCGAAGCGGAACTAATCCCTCTTTCTCCGCTCTAAGGAGAACAGGAGTCTTGCAGACCACGCAAGGCTCTTTTTTTTTGCATTAAATTTTAAAGGGATGAGCCCTTCTCTCCGCTACAGTTGTACTGCTACGGTCTTGTTTTCTAAAACAAAATTTCAATCAATAACCACACACCCTGCCCGCACGTATGCGAATAGCTTGCCGTACAAACTGTTTAGCACGTGTTTTTGGTGGCTGCGGTAGCACCCGCACAAAATTACACAACTTAAAAGTTTGGAGGGAACTAGCAGCTGAAGGGCGTAAGGCAGCCAAGACTTCTTAATATAAGTTCAATGATATGAGTTGACTTTTCTTGAATTCAAAATTGATAATACAACAAATGATTTAAGTTTTCTGAGATTTACACTCAACTACATCCACTTTAAACACTCGATTCTGTATATTTGACATGATCTAATTATATGCTTAAAGTAAGTCTATTCTTTTTGTCCCTCTTTGTTTTGTTCGCATGTAACAAATCTAGTCGCTTTCAAAATGATTTGGCGGGAAGCTGGGACATTTATCAATTCAAAAAAATCGATGCTCAGGGATTTGATAGCTATTTCAAAGCAGAAGGATTATTAGTTATTGATGATTTTTCTGATGGAAAAGGTAAATTCTCACTTTCTTGCATGTACACTGATGAGAACGGCACTTCTTTTTCAGAGAATTTAACTGGAGTAATGGAGTCTGGTGAGAGTGTGGATGAATTGGCTACTACATTTGAAGAAAATAATCAAATTTCAAACGGAATGAGTGCTGTTTTGTACCATGGAAAAGATAATCTGAAAATTGAGTTTAGAATGGCTTCGAAGCGATTTGAATTATTAGGAAACAACTTAAAATAGAAAATATGAAAATGACATTGGTAGTAGGGGTAACGTTGTTAACAACGACTTTATTTGGACAGATAACAGCTCCGAAGTTAAGCCCGAAGGCAGAAATTAAACAGACGGTGGGATTAACAAATCTCGAAGTTAACTATTCGCGTCCAGCGATGAGAGGAAGAGAAGTGTTTGGCAACCTCGTTCCTTTTGATGAGGTGTGGAGAACGGGTGCAAATGAAAATACGATTTTCTCGTGTTCTGATTTTGTTGTTTTTGGAAAAGATACTTTGCCAGCAGGAGAGTATTCGCTTTATACGAAACCTTCGAAGTCGACTTGGGAATTGATTTTTTATGCAACGACCGATAATTGGGGAAATCCAGATGAGTGGAAGGAAGAAAATGTAGTATTGACAGTTACATCTAAATCGAGAACTGCGGGTAGTGCTGTTGAGTCTTTCACAATTGGATTTGATAATGTAACTACCAAGAGTGGTACGCTTACTTTAGCTTGGGATAAGGTTATTGTTGGATTCAATTTTACAGTTCCAACCGATGAGAAAATGGATAAAATGATTTCATCAGTTATGGCTGGTCCAACTGGAGGTGATTATTATCGCGCTGCTGATTACTATTTGAATGAGGGTAAAAATTATGAGCAGGCCTTAGAGTGGATAAATAAAGCAATTGATGCTCAAGATGAAGCTCCATTTTGGATGTTGAGAAGAAAATCACTGATTCAAGCTGGGCTTAAAGATTACAAAGGTGCTATCGAAACGGCTAAGCTTTCTTTGGCTGGGGCTGAAAAGGCAGGTCACCAAGGATATATTAAAATGAATACTACTTCAATCGAAGAGTGGTCGAAAATGAAATAGATTGCATATAAACGCAATAAAAAAAAAGTCCACTTAATCGGTGGACTTTTTTTGTGGTTTTCTATAAGGTTTTTTCTTATTTCGATAGTTGCGCCGTTTCTTTTTTCGAGGTGGATCAACCTTCCATTCAGGACCTTCACCTAGAGTTTCTGGTGGACTTAATTTCTCGATTTCGGACTCAATCAATTGCTCTATTCGATGAAACTTCACCATGTCTTTTGGATTGACAAAAGTAATCGCTTCTCCTTTCGTGTTTGCGCGTGCGGTTCTTCCAACTCTGTGAACGTAATCCTCGGCATCATGTGGAACATCGAAATTGATGACCATATTGATTTCTTTAATATCAATTCCGCGACTCATAACGTCGGTTGCTACCAGAATTCGAATTCGTTTTGATCTAAATCCAAGTAAAACCTCTTCACGTCGGTCTTGCTCTAAATTGGACGAGATTCCCTGCGCTTTAAATCCATTTTGTCGAAGTCCTCTCACGATATCAAATACTTTACTTTTTGTTGAAGTAAATACGATAATCGCGTCATAATCCTTGCGTTCGGACAGAATTTGGGCGAGTGTCGGAATTTTCTGATTATCGAAGGTCAAATAAACTTTTTGATCAACACCTGCAGCTGGTTTAGAAATTGCCAAGCTAATCTCCGCTGGATTATGTAAAATCTTCTGTGCCAACTGTCGAATTGATTTCGGCATAGTTGCACTAAAAAGCAATGTTTGGTGTTGTTTCGGTAAATATGAAATGATTTCCTTGAGATCATCAATGAATCCCATATCTAGCATGCGGTCTGCTTCATCGAGTACGAGGTGTTTTACGTGTTTAAAGTTTACGTAACCCAATTTTAGATGAGAAAGTAATTTCCCTGGAGTTGCAACGATGATATCGGTTCCTTTTGATAAAGCTTCTTTTTGAATCGCCCAGTCTTTTCCGTCTCCACCACCGTATACAGTTTGAGATCCAACAGAAACAAAATAGGCAAGTCCTTGAATTTGCTGTTCAATTTGAATGGCTAATTCTCGCGTAGGAGCAATGATTAGCGTATTGATGTGTGGATCTTCCTTACCAACAAGTTTATTTAATATCGGAAGTAGGAAAGCACCAGTTTTACCGGTTCCTGTTTGCGCACACGCAATTAAGTCGCGGTTTTCTAAAACGATAGGAATAGCTTGTTCTTGAATAGGTGTGGCGTTTTCAAAGCCCATATATCCGATGGCTTCTAACAATTCGTCTTTTAGCCCGAGTTCTGTAAATTTCATTGTTGATGAAGTTACATAAATTAGATGAGATTGCTTTAATCTTCAGGAATAACGTGTTTAACACGACCAACCTCTCCGGTTATTAATCGGACTTTGATTCCATGTGGATGAAACTTTGAGTTCGTCAAAATACGTTCAACTATTCCCTCGGTTAATTCCCCTGTTCTTTGATGATGTTTTTGGACAATTTCCACTAAATCATCCACGTGAACATTTTTTCGATGTTGACCAGATAAAAATTCTTCGCTCATTTCAAGTTTTTACGGAAAATGACCAAAAATCGTCAAAATAATGGGAAAATGTATGTTTTTTAGTTGATTCCGAATGAAAAAATAGAGTTTTCCGCATTGTGTGGAAATAGAACATTCCATAGATTTGTAATACGAAACCACTAAGGGCTGGAAGATTTATTTGGGAGTTTATCTCCAGACCGGATTTCGGGCAAGTTTTGAACTTGTGAGATCAAATTCTAGTAGTTAAAAGCCCCATCTTAAAAATAAGATGGGGCTTTTTAATTATATAAATTGCTATTTCAACTACGGCTTGAGAATTCCGTTTTTAACACCAAACATCACGAGTCCGATTGCATTTTTGGTTTTTGTTTTTTTCATCATCTCTGTTCGATGCTTATCAATCGTTCTAGTACTACGGTACAGTTTATCAGCGATTTCTTGAGTTGTGAATTCTTTTGACATCAATTCAAGAATTTCAACTTCAGTTTGACTCAATTCCACATCGTTATTAGAGAAAGTTGGAGTGATTTTTCCTTTGTTGATCATCGATTTGATGAAAAGCTTAGAAACACGATCGTTGAAGTAATATTGATTATCCAAAACTCCTTGGATGGCGAATTCTAATTCTTCAAGGTCATCATCTTTTGATAAATACGCATTTGCTCCATTTTCAATTGCTTTCTCAACGAAACTTTCATCGTCGAACATTGATAGTATGATGATTTTGATGTTAGGGTGGTTTTTTCGAATCTCACGACTAGTTTCAATTCCACCCATAATTGGCATTTTATAGTCAAGAATTGCGATGTCAATTTCATCGATCTCTCGACTATCTAGAAGAATTTTTCCGTTCTCAGCTTCAGAAATAACTTCTATTCCTTTGAAGCTACCCAACAAATGGGTTAATGCTTTTCTGAAAATTTCTTGGTCTTCAGCAATACCAACTTTAATCTTACTCATTTTTTATTTTTTCAATGATCACTTTAGTTCCTTTCGGCTCCAGCTTTTGGTAGTCGATTGTTCCTTTAATCTGCTGGACTCTACTTTTGATATTTTTCAATCCAAGTGAACCAACTTTAGACAGGTCGGATTGAGTAGGGGAGAATCCGTCACCATCATCGGAAATTTCGAGTAAGTATTTTTCTGTAGTATGTGTTTCGCGAATTACAACACTTGTTGCATTCGCATATTTTACAATATTATTGAGAATTTCTTGAATCACGCGATAAATTGCTAATTCTTCTTGAGGTTCTAGTGAAAATCCCTCTTCATTAGTGTTAATTACCGTGATTTTAATGTTGGAAGCAATTTCAATATTTTCCGTCAGTTTACCCATGGCAATTTTTAATCCCATGTCCTCTAAAATGGACGGCATTAACTCATTCGAAATCCTTCTAACATCATTTCCAATTGCCTTAATACTGTCACCGATCCACTGTTTTTCTTCTGGACTAAGTTCTGTTTGAATCAAACGAACTTTTAATGCTGTAAGCGCGGAGCCAATTCCATCATGCAGTTCTTGGGCGATTCTTTTTTGTTCTTTTTCCTTTGTTAAGATAACAGCATCCATTAGTTCCTTTTGAGCATTTAACTCAAGTTCGGCCATTTCTTGTTTTTTCTGATATAATCGCCTTTGATATGAGATCATAAAGACAATTATTCCTGTGGATAGCAATAACATTGCGGCCGTTCCAAGAACTATGATATAGTCAATTTGTTTCCATTCCATATTGAGAACCTCGTGATTGGTTGGTAGTAATAAGTCAGTGAGTATGTAATATTAAAAAAAATAATTGTGTTAGCAGATTTTAAATTAGTTTTTAGGGATAAGTTGTTTAGCTCCAAGCCAAAAAGCTAGTGCAATTCCCAGATTAAAGAAAATGTGGAGCGTTGAATGTATTTTGTAATAGTAATAAACAAAATCTTCAGCAGTCATAATGTCTCTTGTGATGTGTATGAACAACGTTCCAGCAAAGTAAATTAAAAAGGAAGCAGAAATAATAAAACTCGGTTCTTTTTCAAGTCTACTAAAGCTCTGATTTTTAAAGATCTCATAAAAGTAAATGAGTACCAATGAAACGATCAAAATATGAGCAAAGTAACTTTGATTATCGTTAGGCTCAAGTATTGATTCCCATACAATCAGATTGATTATAGAAAAAATGAGAAAGAGTATTGAGCTGATCACTATATAACGTTTTGCCAGAGTGTTGGAGAAAATTTTGTAGTAAAATAAGCCGATCAGAACGATTTCAATAATAGAATAGGCGTGTTTAACGGGTCTGCTATTCGACTCAATATAATATAAAACAATGTTGAAAATGTCTGCGATCATACTGGCTAGAACCAATAGAAATAAGATCTTTAATTTTTTATCTAGAAAATTAAACTTAAAAGCACCGATCGAAAAAGGAATTAAAATAGTCGCTATTGAAAAGAGTGTAAATGCCATTTGATCTATACTGATTTCATCATTTTTTTAGCTCCAAGCCAAAATACCCATGCTAGTCCGAAATTTAAGAAGAGATGAAGGGCAGAGTGAATCTTGTAGTAATAATAAATAAAATCTTCATCAGTTATTATGTCTCTGGTGATATGGATGAACAAAGTTCCTGAATAGTATAAGAGAAGTGTGGAAGTGATAATAAAACTAGGTTCTTTACTAAGTCGGTCTACTTCTTGGCGATAGAAAAGTTCATAATAATGAAAGAAAAGAATTACAACGATCAGAATACCTAATACATAATGAAGTGTAGAATTATGAGCTAAAATTGAGTTGAAAATAAGGAGATTCACAATCCAGTATATAACGAAAGACCATGCTTGAATCTGGAAAACGCGTTTAATTTTCGCATTCTTAGTTATTCTATAATAATAAATGAAGATCAGTAAAAAGGATATCAGCGAATACAAATAAGAAACTGGTTGAGTATTCAGTCTATTGTAATAAATGACAACGTTGAAGATATCAGCGATAAATGAAGCAAATACAAGTAATACAAAGTACTTCAATTCTGTTTTGAAAATCTTTCGATTAAAAAGAAAGATGATAATTGGAATAATAATAGACCAAACAGAGATATGTGTAAAAAGCATTAAAAAAAGTAGTTGGCTTATTGGGTAAAAGACTTCGAAGCATTGAAATATTTCGAGCTTTTCCAAAATGACACAGCAATTCCAATATTAAAAAAAATATGAAGTGTTGAGTGAATTTTGTAATAATAAAAAACTTGCTTTTCAACATTCATGAAGTTATTGGCTATGTACAGCATTATCGTTCCAGAACAAAAAATGAGTAAAGTTGAAGCAATGATAAAAATAGCGTCCCTTTCCAGTTTTTCAATTTCACTGTATTTGAATACGTCATAATAGTATAAAAGTGTAATTACCAGTACAAGGGAATGTTCAACGTATTTTTGGATATTGTTATATGAGAATATAGATTCCCAGAATATCACATTTAATATTGAAAACAATATGAATCCAATACCACCAATTAAAACCGCCTTTTTACTAAAACTAGAAAATAACACTTTATAGAAGAAGAGTGTTATTAACAGGCCTTCTAAAAGCGTGTAAGTATGCCAAATAAATAGATTATTTCCGTCTTTGACTCCATAAAATATTGCAATATTACCAATGTCAGCAATCATAGATATGAGAACCATGTATGCCAATGGTTTAAATGGTGAGGCGAAAATTCCCGGTCGAAATATTAATATTAAGACCGGGAGTAAAATAGTTGATATAGAAAATAGTGTAAAAACCATTAACTATTTAGTGGGTTTGAGTTTCCTGATTGCGGTGGTGTACCAATTCCGTTGTCTGCCACGAAATCCGTCATATCATCTTCGTTTGAATCAGCTCCAACGAAAACCAATTTTTGTTCGGCATCATCGTTTTCACCGTAATAAACGCGGATTCCCATGCATCCATCTTGATCTAATATTTGCTGGAGAATATCCTTCCCCATGAAAAACCCATTTTTACCTCCTGGGTTGTTTTTTCTGTAGTTTGAAGTGTAATTACTTCCAGTTGTTAGGGAGATTTCTGATCCCTCTGAACCATCAAATGACATAATTTTATTCTTTTAGTGTTTTAGTGGATTATTCCTCGTTGAAGATAGAAAAAATGTTTTTTTTCTGGCGGAAATGCAATTTAGATTGAATATCAATTAATGACTGCTATTGCATAATATGATTAAAATCAATACTTTATACGTTTGACATGGTTAGAGAGAATTGATAAAAGTGCGGAATTCCGCATTGAAAATTAGTAGAATCCGTATAGTTTTCTTCATCAATACCTCGTTACTTTGTTATACTACTACTAGAATAATACGTAAAAATGAATAATCGCAGAGAAGACGATATGATCAACTTATCTTCCAAAACAGAAGTGGAGGAGTTTGCGAAAGTACTTGGGTGTACTGCAAAATGTGTTCAGTATTGTGCATCTCAAGTAGGTCCGTCTAAAAATGCGATTCGTTTTTTCTGGTCAATGAATAGAGACAGAATTAGGAAGCAGCAGGAAAGCGAACACTGTTAAAGTTCATTAGTACAACGACTCTCCGTTGGCATCTGTTGTTAAAACTTCACTCATGTAATCAAAGAATGGTCGCATCAGTTTAAAGGTGGAGTTAGCTCTTTCACTGAAATTTTCAGATAATACCTCTTCATCGGAAAAATGCTTACCTACAATAAACTGCTTGAAACGCAGTAAATCAATCGCTGGATGATCTTTATCAAACCCCTTAGGTGCTGTTTTCAATTGATCTCCAAATTTCGAAAGTCCACCAAATGCCTCAACAAATTCGGGACTGCTTAAAATTGCTCTCAATTCCTCATCATCGGTCGCAATATCTTCTCGAATTCGAAGTAAGTCTTCTTTATTTGGTCCCCAAAAACCTCCTCCAATGAATGAATTTCCTGGTTCAATATGAAAATAGTATCCTCCGCGAAGTAATTTAGTTGCTCGTGAAAATGATCCACTCCAATGCGTTTTGTAGGGCGACTTGTCCTTTGAGAAACGAACATCACGATAGATCCGGTACAAACTTTTTTTACCAGAGGGAGTTTCAATTGTATCATGTTCATTCATCTTTATCAATAAATCGTCAGCAAAGGCAATAAGATCTTCATGATTTTTTAGATACAGCGATTTATTCTCCGTAAACCAATCGCGATTGTTGTTTGCTTTCAGGTCGATTAAAAAGTCGAGATTTTCTTTCTTTATTCTAGCCATTATTCAGTTCTTTTAAATAAAATGAAGTCAACGCGACGATTTCGAGCTTCATCTTCTTCTGTTTTTTCTGGAAAAATTAATGGTATTTCGTTGCTATATCCTTTATAGGTGATTCGCTCTTTTGCAATTCCGTTTCTTTTTAAAAATCGATAGACATTTTTTGCCCTTTTGCGACTGATTTTATTTCCTGGTCCACAACAAACGTGACCACGAATATGAATTTGGATCGCTGTATCTTTCTTTAAAATCTCCACTAAGTGCTCCATGATGTAGCGATAATTCTGATCGATTCGGACACTCTCACCAGAGTACATTAATTGATATTTAAATGGGATGAAGGTACTATCACTCGGAGATGAAATCGCATTAGTTGAAAGCAGAAATAGACCAATAAAAAACATCAGCTTTAGCCGATGGTTCAATAAATAATCAACATTTCTTCTCCATGATGAAATCATACCACAAGATAAAAATGATTTTAATATTGTTAGAAACAAAAAATCCCCGAAAATAGATTCCGGGGATTGGGTTTAGTTGTATAGAAACTATTTATACAAAGCTGTATCTATTTTTGCATTTAATTCAATCGAAGTTACCTTCACATCAAATGCTGCTTGTCCAACTGAAATATTCATTTCTGATGGGAATAAAATTCCATTTGACTCCGTGTAATTAGAAATCGTCGTTGAAACTTCTTGTGTTCCTTCTTCAGTTTGTGAGATGGTAAGTACTGCTACTTTTTTGAAGTCCTCTTTTGAGTAGTAATCGTAACTTTCTGATTCACCGTCATTGGTTTTCATCACATAGCATTCAACGCCATTTTTCATTTCAATTCCGATGATTTCGTATTCCATTCCTGTTTCAGCATAGTTCAACTCTGGAATTAATCCCGCGGTTTTCTTTTTTGCTGAGATTTCCTCTTCGGTTAATTCTTTTTTACCAGTTTGCATGTTAGATGTATAACCGGCATTACCATCAAAGTAAGAAGATTGAATTTTCATTCCCTGTGCTTCCATTTTTTCGGCTTGAACACCTGCTGCCGTCCAAATACGAGTCGATTTCATTGGGAAAGGCATTTGAGCCATCGTCATTTCCATCGTTTGTTTCATCGTTTTAATTTTTTTCAAAGCCTTTTTCGCTTTTTTCATATTTGGCATTTGAGTCATGGCCAAAACGTGATTTTCGATCAATTGATCTGCAGTTATGTCCGCTGGAATTGTTTCTTTGATCGCTCTACCAAATGCGTCAAGTTTTTCAATTTCTCCGTCTGCATCAAATTGCTTCAATCGATCAATTACCTCCTCGTTTCCAACAACAATAATGTTGCAGTTTTTCGGAGTGAAGTACTTTTGAGCTACCATTAGCAAGTCATCTTTCGTGATCGCTTCTAATTGCTTTAAGTAAGTTTGATAATAATCTTTTGGGAGATCATTTTTAATGATATTCAATGCAAAACGAGCTACAGTTGAAGGGCGCTCAAGTGAACGTGCAAATCCACCTGCCATTGATGATTTTGTCAGGTTTAGCTCGGCATCTTTTACATAATCATCAGTTATTTGCTCAATCTCGTATAAGATTTCTGTTATTGCACTGTCCGTTACTTCATTTCTAAAGTTTCCTCCAGCCGCGAAATAACTTCCGTTTTCTGTAATTCGAACAGAAGAACGACATCCGTAAGTGTATGCTTTGTCCTCACGTAAATTTTGCATCAAACGTGAACCGAAAACTCCACCACCAAGAATTTCATTCAACACAGTTAATTTCAAATAATCTGGATCACCTGGTTTTACATTCATCGGGAAAGTAACTGAAATAACTGACTGAACGGCACCTGGTTTTTTAACGAAAATCACGCGATTTCCTTTGTTGAACTGACCTGAACCTAACTCTACTTTGTTTGATGCAGGACCTTGCCAAGAAGCGAAATATTTCTCTACAATTGCTTTAACTTCTTCTTTTGTGATATCTCCAACTACAACTAAATAACTTCCTTCAGGAGTAAAAGTTTTCTTGTAGTATTCAACGATAGCATCGCGATTAATGTTCGCAAGTGTTTCTTCAGTCATTACTTCTCCGTAAGGATGACCTTTTGGGAAGTTTGCTACCGAACGTGCATTTGCCGCCATTGTACCTGCGTCTGATTTTGCCGAAATTAATGCCGACTCATTTTGCTTAATAATACGATCTACCTCTTCTTGAGGAAAATTAGCATTCATTAAGGCATCAGACATTAAAGAAAGCCCAGTTTCTAAATGCTTCGTTAAACAGGACATGTAAACCGAATTATGGTCAGCAGACAATGAAGCTCCTATATAGTCCTTTTCATTATCAAGTTCATCTTTTGTTCTTTTATCTGTACCGGAAAGAATTAATGAACCTGTAATTTCCGAAAGTCCTGCTAAACTTCCTTCAGCCTCTGGAGTTGACCCCATTACTGCGTTGAAAGAAACGCGTGGAAGTTTATGGTTTTCTGATAGAATAATCGTGATTCCATTGTCTGATTTGAAAACTTCAGAGTCTTCTATGTTGATTGTTGGAGCAGCTTTTGCTTGTGGTCGAATAGAACGATCTTGAGCAAAGGAAATTGCCGGCAACAACAAAGCGATTGCAAAAAAGTATGCTTTCATTTTCTTAGTTTTTATCTTGTTCTGAATCGTCAGATTCTTTTGGTAAATAGTGAAGGATAATGCGAGAATCTTGCGTTAAATATTTTTTAGCCACACGTTGAATATCTTCTCGTGTTACGCTTAAATATTTTTGAAGCTCTGTATTTACTAAATCAGCATCTCCGTAATAAACATGGTAATCAGCTAAGTTTTCAGCAATACCCGCAATTGTCGAATTAGATGAAATAAAGTTGTTCTCATATTGATTGCGGATTTTCTCAAATTCCTCCTGTGTAATCAACTCGTTACTGATTCTTTCAATTTGCTCGTCGAATGCTTTTTGGATATCCTCCAAACTTTGATCTTTTGCAGCAATCGCCGCGAAAATCCCCATTCCTGCATCCTCCAAACCATAAGCAAAAGAGAAAGCGAATTGTGCAATCTGTTGTTTTTCAACAAGGTTTTTATTGATACGCGAACTGCTTCCTCCCGATAATACATCGTTCATCATTTGAAGTGCATACATGTCTTCATGAGTCTGATCCGGGAATCGGTACGACATAAAGATAGCCGGAAGCTGGATATTGTCGTAAACAACATCTTGAATTACTCCGTCAGGTCGTTCATCTGTCTTTTCTGGACGCGGAATATCAATCGCTGTGTTAGAAAGCTTCTTGATCAAAGCTTTGGCTTTCGCATCAGTTGGAGTAGTGAAGCTCTCTTTTTTGAAGTTCGATTTTTCAACACCGTATTTAGCAGAGAATTCTTCAGCCGTTAAATTTTCGTAATCGCGGTATAAGTTAATTGCTTCTCCTTTTGGAATAGATGCAAAGTATTTATCGATCCATTTTTTTGTTTCTTCAACATCAATATCTCCTGCAATTGACAATGTAGCATTTGCTGGAACGTAGAAAGTTCTGTAGAAATTAACGTAATCCGCCTCTTGAGCTGCATCAAGGTGATCCATACTTCCGATTGGAACCCAGTTGTATGGGTGCTCCTTAAACATACGCATGAATGTTTCAGTAATAAACGATGCGTATGGCTGGTTGTCAACTCGTTGACGTTTTTCTTCCTTTACAACGCTTCTTTGAGTCTCAATACCTGTACTATCAACTCTAGCATGAAGCATGCGCTCGCTTTCCAACCAGATTCCTAATTCCAATTGATTTGATGGTAATATTTCGTAATAGAAAGTTCTATCTTGACTTGTATTGGCATTCAATGTACCACCATTTTTCTCAACTAATTCACTGTATTCTCCGCGATCAATGTTTGCTGATCCTTCGAATAGTAAATGTTCAAAAAAGTGAGCAAATCCTGTTCTGTCTGGGTTTTCGTTTTTTGACCCTACATGATATAAAACGGAAACAGCCACAATTGGTGTTGCGTGTTCTTCATGAAGAATAACGTGTAATCCGTTCGGGAGATCATACTCCACATAATCGATTTTTCGTTGAGCAAATGCAGTTGAACCCAACAATAAAGAGAGTACTGCAAGTGTTATTTGTTTCATAGATTGAATATTTGAAACGCCAAATTACGAACATTCTGCGTCAAAGGAAATATCTTTTGGTTGAGCGGAAAACTATCGTGATGAGTGAAAGGATTGTTAAACTAGGATATTGTGGCTCAAATTTTGATATTTTTGAGAAATGCAGAAATTAATTCTTTTCCTCGCCTTAACCTTTTCAACAGTATCCTTCTCTCAGGAAATTATTCCTTTTGTTGATTTTAACGGATATTTCAAGACTTTTCAAGATGGATTTTTTCGTCAGATTGACTTTCAGCCAATTAGAGGAATGGAAGCAGGGGATGAATTGGTCGCTTACATTGATAACAGAAGTAATCTAGTCGTTTATAATGGGACAAAGCCTCAAAATTTATCAAATATCAATTCGGAATATGTTGTCTCTGATCACTTGTTGACATGGAAAATTGGCTCGACATTAAATATGTGGGATGCTGGTGAGGTAAAAACACTCACTTATTGGGCGAATGAATACGAAGTGCGCGACAGCATAATCGTTTATCAGCATACGCAAACAAATTCTGTCATGGTATACTATAATGGTGAATCATATTCATTGTATACCATGGTTGGCGACTTATCCATGCCTGATTTCATTGGAGAAAACATCGTAGCTTTTCGCGATAATGGAAATTACTACAAGGTATTTTGGAGAGGTAATATCTACAATCTCGGGGTGTGGCACGATAGAATTGATTTTTCTGGAGGTACAGATGTTTTAGCATTTAATGATCCTACTCATGGTACTTTTGCAATCTTCGAGAATGGAGAATTTTTGGATGTAGAGGATTTTTATATGACGTCGTATCAGGCTGGAAGGGGATTTATTGTTTACGAAAATCAGAATCACGACCTCATGTACTACGGAAACGGAATCCGTAAAAAGTTGACAAATTTTGGAGCGACCTATTATAGGGTGAAGGATGATGTCGTTTTATGGAATGAGAATGGTATCACTTATGGTTACTATAACGGAAACCGCGTAGAATTAGCTCGCTACGATGTTGATGAATTCGTTCTTAAAAATGGAGTGATTGCATTTAAAAATGTGGTGGGTGGAGTAGACGCACTTGTTGACGGTAAACTGAAAACCCTCACCAATCAAATGGATGCAACCTTCGAAATTTATGGCAACTCTGTTCTAGTTAAGCTTTTTAATTCAAGCTTTTTAGTTTACCAAAATGGAAGGACGTTTACGAATTAATAAAAGTCAACTTCAAAAACTGATTTAATCTTCTTCTTGCTCTCAACGTTACGATCGTTTGATTTGTGCGTCATCCCGTTTGTTTCTGGATCGATTTCGTAATCAAGAATCCACGTCTCAAAGTTTTCAGCGAGCTCTTTGATTCCCTTCAAGATGTACTGAATTTCTTCATCCGTCATTGTCGGGTGAATACTCATTCTGATCCATCCTGGTTTCTGCTTACATTTTCCTTTTGCAATTTTTTGAACGATTTCGGCAGATTTTTCTTTGGTTACGTTTAGCAAGTAATGACCGTAAGTTCCTGCACAAGAACATCCTCCTCGTGTTTGGATCCCAAATCGATCGTTTAACATTTGAACTCCATGCGCATGCAACAATCCATCTATATAAAACGAAATTACACCTAAACGATGCTTGTGTTCTCCTGCAAGAATATGAACATTCGGAATGTTTTCAAGTCCTGCCCAAATTTGATCGAGAATTTCTTCCTCTCGAGCCATTATTTTTGGAACGGTCATCGTTTCTTTTAGCTTGATGGCCAAGGCTGTTTTTATCGTTTGAAGAAAAGCAGGTGTTCCACCGTCTTCACGCGATTCGATATCATCAACATATTTGTGCTCTCCCCATGGATTGGTCCAATCAACCGTACCTCCACCAGGATTGTCAGGTACCGTATTGTGGTAAAAATTCTTATTGAAAATTAAAACTCCAGCACTTCCAGGTCCGCCTAGAAACTTGTGTGGAGAGAAAACAATGGCGTCCAAATGTGCACCTTCTTCCTTAGGATGCATGTCGATTTCTACGTATGGTGCGGAACAAGCGAAGTCAACCAAACAAACTCCGCCTGCCTCATGCACTATTTTTGCTATTTCATGATAAGGCGTTACGATTCCAGTTACGTTTGAACAAGCGGTAACTGCTGCCATAATATTGTTTCGATCGCTGTATTCAGCTATTGCTTTTCTGAAATTATCAAGAGAAACCAATCCGTCCTCTGCTGGTGGTACCACAACAACATCAGAAATTGTTTCTAACCAACTCGTTTGATTGGAATGGTGTTCCATATGCGTGATGAAAATCACCGGACGATCTTCTTCTGGAATCTCAACTTGTTTTTCTAACGATTCGTGGATTTTTATTCCCAAAATGCGTTGGAATTTGTTGACTGCTCCCGTCATTCCAGACCCACACGAAACCAAAATGTCTTCTTTGGAAGCGTTAACGTGGTCGCGAATAATGGTACGTGCTTCATGATAAGCATAGGTCATAGTCATCCCTGTTGTGCTCGTCTCTGTATGCGTATTGGCTACGAATGGAAGTAACTCATCTTTGATTTTATCTTCGATAATTGAATAGCTTCTCCCGCTGGCCGTCCAATCGGCATAAACAATGGGCAATTCAGAGTTGTACGGCGTATCAATAGTTTGATCAATACCAATGATGTTCTTTCGAAATTTCGCAAAGTACGTTTCCATATCAGTTCGTTAGTTAGTCAAAAGTAAACTTAAGGATTGAATCCGAAAGTCACAAAAATTACAAAGTACGCTCATGTATAGAAATGCTAATTAACCCTATCGAATTGGTAGGTTAAATAGTGGCGGATATCTTCAACTTTTAATGGGGAATCCAAATTCAATGGTTATCTTTGTAATCCAAAATTTTATAAGATGAACAACTGGTTTACAGTCAAAGTAAAATATACAAAGCAATTAGATAACGGAGCATTAAAACGTGTTTCTGAGCCTTATTTGTTAGCAGCAATGACCTTCACGGATGCTGAAGCACGTATTTACGAAGAACTTGGTTCTGTGATTCGTGGCGAGTTTAATGTGGTTGGAATTGCGCGTACGGAGATTCACGATATTTTCATGTACGATGATGCAGATGTATGGTACAAATGCAAAGTGAAGTACGAAAATGTAGATGGTGATTCTGAAAAAACGCGTAAAGTGACGCAAAACTTCTTGGTTTCTGCTGGATCGGTTAAACAAGCATTCGAGCGCATCCAAGAGAGTTTATCGACTTTATTAGTGGATTTCGAAATTCCTTCGATCACTGTTTCTCCTATTGTAGAGATTTTCCCTTACAATGAGGAGTTGGATCGTGAGATTTCACGTCGTCCGTTAGAAGAGGATGAAGAAGTGCCAGCTGCTTCAGGAGCTGTTTTCTCAGCCGCAGGATCTGATGAAGATGACGAGGATGAAGAAGATATGGACACTGAAACAAGTGAAGTAGAAGACGAATTCGACGAAGAATAAAGTATGGAAGATATCCTTTCGAAATACAGAGATAGTCACCACGAATTTACCGTGGAGGGCGGAGATTTGAATGCGAACGATCCATTCGCACTCTTCGGTGCTTGGTTCGAAGAAGCAGCGGAAAATGAGCGCGAGGCGAATGCGTTTACTTTAACAACTGCTAATAAATCACTTCAATCGAGTGCGCGTATTGTCTATCTCAAGGAGGTTTTCGAAAAGGAATTTGTTTTCTACACCAATTACGATAGTCACAAAGGACGTGATATAGCGGAGAATCCCAAGGTTTCGATGCTGTTTTTCTGGCCTCAATTGTCGCGACAAGTGCGTGTGGAGGGAATTTGTACGAAAGTTCCTGCTGAAGTGAGTGATGAGTATTTTAATTCTCGTCCACGTGGAAGCCAAGTAGGAGCGTGGGCTTCTCACCAAAGTGAGGGACTAGAAAGTAGAGAAGAACTCGAAAATCGCGTAAAAGAATACGAAGAGAAGTTTACAGACGAAGTGCCTCGTCCACCGCATTGGGGAGGGTACAAAATCAATCCTACATTAATCGAATTCTGGCAAGGTCGACCTTCACGTCTGCACGATCGTTTAGTATTTACAAAAGTTGATTCTGACTGGAAAATTGGTCGCCTGAATCCATAGCATGTTTGAAGTAAATCCAACCATTGTTGAACTGTCGAACGGTATTCGACTGGTGTACGCAAAGCGTGAAGCTTACGTTGCGCACCTTGGTGTGATGATCCTTGCTGGGTCTCGTTTTGAGTTGCCGCACGAACAAGGTTTGGCGCACTTTATAGAACACTGTATCTTCAAAGGAACTGAAAAGCGCAAGGCTCTCGATATTTTTACGGATCTCGATTCAGTAGGAGGGGAGTTGAATGCCTACACGAATAAAGAAGAGATTTGTGTGCATGCTTCGTTTCGAAAAACGCACTTCAATATTGCATCGGAATTATTGGGCGATATCGTTCAAAATGCAACCTTCCCTGAAGATGAAATGGAAAAGGAGAAGGAGGTTGTACTCGACGAGATTATCTCCTATATGGATAGTCCTTCGGAGCGTATTTACGACGATTTCGAAGCACTTTTATTCGAAGGAAATTCTTTGGGGTACAATATTTTAGGGACGAAAGAGTCGGTACGCGGTTTTTCACGACAGGACTTGTTGAATTACATCGATCGCAATTTCCGCCCATCAAACATGGTGATCTCCTTCGTTGGAAATATTCCGTTGGATGAGGTGATGGAAGTCCTCGAAAATGATTTTGGTAGTATTCCGCGAAAGGAAGATGTGATCACTCCGTTCGAACACCCGAATTTTAAATCGTTCAACCTTTCTGAGAAAAAATCGAACTTCCAAACGCATACCATAATTGGTGGTCAGGCTCCTTCGGGGAATGAGACTTCACGTCGTGCAATGACCTTGTTAACGAATGTGTTGGGTGGACCGGCACTTAACGCTCGATTGACCTTGTTGGTCCGCGAGAAATACGGTTACGCTTACAATATCGAAGCAAATTACACACCGTATTCGGATGTCGGTTTCTGGATGATTTACGTCGGGACGGATAAAAAATATCTGAAAAAAGCACTCGATTTAATCTACCAAGAATTGCAGGTAATCTGCGAAGAAAATTTGACGGAATCCGAGTTGAAATTGGCCAAAGAACAGCTAAAGGGACACATTGCACTCTCGATGGACAGTAATATCGAATTGATGTTCAGTCTCGCTAAAACGGTTCTTTTATATGGTAAAATCGATTCTATGCAGGAGATTTACGACCAAATCGATGAAATTGATCTCGCAGAACTAAAAGATGTCGCGCAACAGTATTTGTCACGCAACAATCTCTCAGAATTAGTCTATACTTTTTAATTTTTGGGCGTTTCCCTTCGGGTCAGGCCATTCGCTAAATCTTTTTTTCAAAAAGGATATCGCTGCTGTCCTTAACGCGACACTTGTTGTCTTAATTAATTCTTCACAAAGCGAACAGTACGTTCACCAATTTGAAGCAAGTAAATGCCATTTTCTATGGCTGAAACATCAATAGAACCATTCATTTCTGCAGTTCCATTAGTTTGTAATTTTCCTTCTAGACTGTAAATCTGATAATCAGAAGTTTTATCTAATTCAATAATTAATTCCGTATTAACTGGGTTCGGGTAGACAACCAAAGTGCTCAGTTCCTTCTCGTCCACACTTGCGAAATTCAACATGTAGTTAATAGATGATAGAACAAAGTCATCTCTTTCAGCTGGTGTAGCAATCAATGCCGGGTCAAAAAAGGTGGACAACACATTCGTTGTAGGACTGAAATAATGCGTCATCGTAATTTCTCCAGCTAAAGCGTAAGAACTTGGTCCCATTTCATAAATATCAATACTTCCTGTTCTTGGCGTTACGCCGTCGGCCCACCAAAAAGTTGAGAAAATCCACGTCAAACTATCTGGAAATGGTGTCGGAACTCCCGTTAGAAGATCAACTTGAGGTAATCCTGTTCCTCCGTCGTCTCCATAAGATTGAACGTTGTATGATTCTAATCCCATATAGTCGTACGCAAAGCTTCCTGCGGTAAAGGTGTTTGGTGCTCCATATCCTCCTGCGAAAAGAATATCGGATCCAATCAACCAAACATCACCACCACCTCCTAAGTGCGAAGTCAAATTCGATTCACCTGTGTTTCCGTCTGTCCACAAGCCTAGTCCAACACCATCTGTGGAAGCATACCAAATGGTTAAATCGTACGATTCCAATACACCAATGTCTGGTACAAATCCCGAATCTGGAATGGAGAAGATGTCAAAGTTGTATCCACTCGACTGCAAAGCAACAATCATGGAGTCGGTGTTCTCGAGAATATTGTCGTTATCATTGACAAATAAGATGTTTTGCGCATTCAAAAATCCGAATGAACAAACAAATAGAAGTGTGATTAATGATTTCATTTTAAGTTGTTTACTGTAAATTTAATCCTTTTTCCAATTTTCATCTTTCCCTTTGATGTAAGGAATTCCAGTTGCATCAAGTTTATCTTCGATAGCCTTCGCTCGTTTAATCAAATCGTTCAACTTAACACGGAATTCAGCATAATCTTCCTTCGCTATCTCGTAATTTCTACGCTGTGTTTTAGTTGCCCCTGAACGATTCGCAAACAGTTGGTATTCTACAATTCCAATTCGGCTCGCAATACTTGGTGTTGTTTCAAATTCATGACTTGATTTAAGGCCATCACCCCAAAGAGCTACGGTACACTCATAATACAAGTTTTTCAACGCTTCGATTTCAGTTAACAAAGACAAATCAGTTCCTGGATATGTGCGAATGGCATGTTCCATCAGTTCTAACTTGTCGTTTGTTTCGCCCATAAGTCGACTTGCTCCATCAATGCTTCTTTTCAACTCAGAAACTTCATCTCGCAATGCCGATAATTCTTCTGTATTTTGAGCGGGTAATGCGCGGTTGTTCAATTCAACTACTTTGAAGTTCGTCACTGGAATCAATGTTTCGATGACACCGTCTTTTTCTTGGATAATCTCAACGGAATAAGTTCCTGCCGTTACTAAGAATCCATCGTCTGGGTTCGAATAGCGACCTGGTTTTGGTTTGTTGATTCTGATCGGTGAAGTCGTTGCAGCTCTTAAATTCCATGCTACACGAGAAATTCCCTTCTTCGGCGAAGTCATAATTCGGTTGACCTCCTTTCCTTCAGCATCACGAATGATATAAATCAATTTCGTTTTTCCTTCTAATTTTTCGGCTTTTAAATCGTCAAAAGTAGGGTAGTCGACTGGTTTTTTGTCTTTTTCCAATTCTTTCTCCTTCTCATGTCGTTGGTCTTTCAGCGATTTTTCTGTTTCACCAATGTAAAGACTGAATACTGCACCAAAACTTGGATTCTCAGCATTCCACAAATCAGCTCCTTGAGAACCAGTCCCTGAAAGTCCGAGTGGAGCAGAAGGAACGTACAACAAGGCATCTTTAACAGAGAATAAATGTGCTTTTTTATCCAATGTTTCTTTTGATAAATTGCGAAGTGGTGTGTAGTTGTCCAACACGTAGAATCCACGACCGAAGCTCGCTGCAACCAAATCATTCTCTCTTTGTTGGATTTCTAAATCGTAAATCGCAATCGTTGGAAGTCCCGCTAATTTCGTCCACGTTTTTCCTTTATCGTTACTGAAGTAAGCACCGAATTCTGTTCCAACAAACAACAAGTTTGGATCAACATGATCTTGACGAATAACGAAAGCAGCGCCGCGATCTGGTAGGTTTCCAGAAATTGAAGTCCATGTTTTTCCTTTGTCACCACTGCGATAAACGTAAGGTTTGAAGTCTCCTGAACGGTGATTGTTGAACACAGCGAAAACTTCATTTTCATCATGCTGACTTGCGCAAATCATATTTACACGCGTTTGATCTGGAACTCCGCTAAACTGACTCACTTTTGTCCAGTTGTTACCACCATCAGTAGAAATTTGAATTAGTCCATCGTCCGTTCCAGCATAGAGTAATCCTTGCTTCACAGGCGATTCATCCAAAGCAACAACGTTTCCATAAATCGTCGTTGACTTGTTCTTCATTACGGCATCAATAGACCAAACCTGTCCCATTACTGGCAACTTATTTCGATCTAATTGACGAGATAAATCTGGAGAAATTACGTCCCAATCATCACCGCGATTGGTGCTTTTGAAGACTTTGTTTGCTGCGAAGTACAATGTTTTGTTGTCGTGAGGAGAGATCAATAATGGTGCATCCCAGTTCCATCGATAAGCCGCTTCGCCTTTTCCAGGCATCGGTTGAATAGGTGTTTTCTCTCCCGAAGTTTTATCGTAGCGAATCAACCATCCGTATTGTGCTTGTGCGTAGGCAATATTTGGATCGATAGGGTCAATTGCAGACTCAAAACCATCTCCACCATTGGTAATGAACCAGTCTGAATTCAAAATTCCAGCATTGTTAATCGTCGCTGATGGTCCGCCCATTGAGTTGTTGTCTTGTGTTCCTCCATAAATGTTGTAGAATGGTTCTGCATTGTCAGTCGCTACTTTGTAGAACTGAATAATTGGTAGATTACTGTAGTATTTCCAGTCCTGCGCGTGATTGTATGTCTCGTAAATTCCTCCATCACAACCAACGATCCAGTGTTCAGGATTTCTAGGGTCGATCCAAATACAGTGATTGTCCACGTGTTTTTTATCCTCGCCTGTCTGTTTGAAGGTTTTTCCACCATCTTCCGTATGATGCAGCCAAGTGTTCATCGAGAAGACCTTATCTTTATCGGTTAAATCACAAATAATTTCTTGATAGTAGTTTCCACTTGTTTTATAGCCAGACATTTTGCTCCAAGATTCACCACCATTTGTAGAGCGGAAAAATCCACCTTTATCGCCTCGAGCTTCAGCGATTGCATACACGTAATTTGGGTCAACTGGTGAAACTGCCATTCCAATTCGTCCCATTTCACCTTTTGGAAGTCCATTATTGATTTCCTTCCAAGTTTCTCCACCATCAGTCGACTTCCATAGACCAGATTCAGGACCACCACCAATGTACGTCCATTCTCTTCTTCGTCGCTGGTGAGCTGAAGCATACAAGGTATTTGGGTTCGACGGGTCGATTTGAATTTCAGCAATTCCTGTATGTTCCGAAATCTCTAAGGTTCTATTCCACGTTTCACCTCCATCCGTAGATTTATAGACTCCACGTTCACCACCAGCACTCCAAACAGGACCATAAGCAGCAACCCAAATAATATTTTCATTCGTCGGGTGAACTATAATTTTTCCAATGTGTTCCGAAGTTTTAAGTCCCATATTTTTGAAGGACTTTCCGCCATCAAGTGATTTGTAAACACCATCTCCAAAAGCAACAGAACGCTGATTGTTATTCTCACCAGTTCCTACCCAAACTGTATTTGGATTTGATGGAGCTAAAGTCACACAACCAATTGAATAAGATCCGTAGTTATCAAAAATAGGAGAGAATGTCGTTCCATGATTCGTTGTTTTCCATACACCACCAGATGCCGCTGCGACATACCAAGTATGTTCGTTTCTTGGATCAACTGCAATGTCGGCTATCCTACCTGAAGTTAATGCGGGTCCAACCAAACGAAATTTTAGTCCACCTACAGTTGAAGCTTCAACAGCAGATTTTACTTCATCTTTTTGATCCTTCTTACCTTTTTTCTGAGCAAATACAGGTGAAACTGCAGCAAACGCGAATAATAAAACGACGATTTTTTTCATAAAGTAATTTTAGAGATCGCAAAATAGTGAAACTAAGGTGGATTGAACGATGGAAATGTTGCTGAACGGAAAATATTCATGATGATGTTGGAATTCTATAAATAAAACTTCATAATTTTCAGTAATTATTGAAAATATTATATATTTGTGATATGAAATTAAAAGAAGCACAAGAAGAATTTATTCAGTTATGGGGAAATTTTGGTA
The DNA here is from genome assembly GCA_964219255.1 of Henriciella pelagia. Taxonomy (GTDB): domain Bacteria; phylum Bacteroidota; class Bacteroidia; order Flavobacteriales_D; family Crocinitomicaceae; genus UBA4466. Next base: position 496,216 of record CAXPPC010000005.1, on the reverse strand, counting down.
CTCAATGGGGAATCAATAAGACCATGGCGCAAGTGCACGCTTTGTTGCTTACATCAGATGAAGTATTAAGTACTGATGATGTTATGGAGGCACTTTCAATTTCAAGAGGTGGGGCGAACACTAATCTTCGTGAATTAATGGTATGGAACTTAATCTACAAAGTTTCAAAGCCAGGAGATAGAAAAGAATTCTTTCAAGCTGAGAAAGATATTTGGGAGGTGGCAAAGCGAATTACGCGAGAACGAAAAAGAAGAGAGATTGAACCGCTAATGATGCACTTGAAGCGACTAAAAGAAGTAGAAGGAAATAAAACGGAATCATTTACCACATTAATTTCAGATATCGAGCGCATGGTAGGTCGACTTGATACTGTTTCTGAGACGCTCATGAGAGCTGAAGAGAGTGCATTCTTTGGAAGCATTATTCGATTACTCAAATAAAAAATTTAACTCAAACTTTCAGAAAATATTGAAAATACTAAAAATTGTAAATTATGAAAACAGCGACTCAATACCTGCTTTATGACGAAGATTGTTCCCTTTGTAGATGGTATACACGTCAGTTTATTCGTTTTAATTTCTTGAAAAGCGACGAACTCATCTCCTATAATCAAGTGATTAGAGAAAAAAGCTATGCCCTTGATGAAGAAAGGGCCAAAAATGAAATCGCACTGGTGAATAAAGAAACGAAGGAGGTGACCTACGGAATTAATAGTTTGCTTTCCGTTCTCGGTAATCGTTGGAAATTGGTTGAAGTCGTAGGCTCATGGAAACCAGTCAACTTTTTGCTGGAAATGCTATACAAATTGGTCAGTTTTAACCGAAAAGTAATTGCACCAGTTGATTGTAACAAAAGCGGACTTTGTGTTCCAACTTTCAACCGATTTTGGAGAGTAACATTTATTCTATTGTCCGCTTTTATTGTCAACTTCTTTGTCGGAAATTATTTTCAAGCGGCACTTTCAGATCATCTTCGAACGTATTTCCCATTCATGGATATGATACTGTTTTCAGGTCAGATTTTATTTCAATGGATGATGTTTCGACTTTTCAAAGAACATGATTTTCTAACCTACGCTGGACAAATTGCAGTGATTAGTATCATTGGAGCAGTAACACTTGGAGTGATGCAATTGGGGTTAGGACTAATGGCTTCATGGGGCTTCGATGTTGAATTATTATACAAAGCTGGATACGGAATTGTTATTGGAATTATGTTACTCGAGCACACAAGAAGAATCAAAATTTTAGGTCACACTAAATGGTTAACGGTGACTTGGATGCTCTACAGAATGCTTATTTATCCTATTGTTTTTGAGCTATGAAAAAGAAGGTTATTATTGCAGCGGCGAACGGATTAATGGGAAAAGCACTAAGTGAATTTCTTAAAGAAGAATATGAAATTGTTGGACTTGTTCGAAAGGAAATAAAAAGTCCAGTTAATGGTGTTCGCTACCGAATTTGGGATGGAAAAACGCTTGATGGCTGGTGTGCAGAATTTGAAGATGCTTTCGCTGTAATCAATTTAGCAGGAAAGTCAGTCGATTGTCGATATACTCCGAAGAACAAAAAGCTTATTTATTCATCACGACTAGAAAGTACAAAGGTGATTGGCGAAGCGATTGATTTATGCAAAAATAAACCAAAAGTGTGGTTGAATGCAGCGAGTGCTACGATCTACCGACATGAATTACACACACCAAACACGGAAGAAAATGGAGTTATTGGAGAGGGTTTCAGTGTGGATGTTTGTAAGCAATGGGAAGCTACTTTCTTCGAGCATACCTATGCTGATGTTCGACAAGTCGCGTTAAGGACGACTATTGTATTGGGAAAAGATGGCGGAGCATTTCCAGCTTTAGTTCGTTTGGCAAAATTTGGTTTAGGAGGAAAACAAGGTAAGGGAAATCAACAATTTAGTTGGATTCATATTGAAGACTTTAATCGTGCAGTGCAATTTATCCTAGTGAATGAATCACTTTCAGGACCAATCAATATCGCAGCGCCTTTTCCTGAGAGAAACGGAACGTTGATGAAGGATATCCGAAAAGCGTTAAAAATGCCAATCGGAATCCCTCTCAATAAAACCTTGCTGGAATTTGGTGCACGCATAATCAAAACAGAAACCGAATTGATCCTAAAAAGTAGGTATGTTGTTCCTGAAAAATTAGAAAAAGCTGGATTTGAATTTCGTTTTCCTAGATTAGAGAATGCTGTTTACAACATTATCACAAGTTCCAGCAATTAATATTCCTCCTACGAAACATTTTCCGAGAATTAACGGTATACTATAATTTAGGTATGGAATTTGATTTCCAAGTGCGAATTATGAAAAATCGAACTGAATGAAGATACTTTATTTCTCCTTGATAATTCTAGGGTTTTCATCACTAACTTTTGCTCAAGAAGAGGATGAATCGTGCGTTGATCCTTCAAAAAAGGTAATGAAACTCATCAGTGCGGCTGTAAACGCAAAAGATGCTGCTTCTGCTGTCGAAAACTTTAATGAAGCCATCCGATTAGACGAAGACAACGCAACTGCCTATTATGAATATGCAATGTATGCCTATCAGCGCGGACTGGATTATTACGATCAGAATCCAAATCCGGCAATGGGTGATAAAAGTTTCCTCAAGGCAGAGGAGATGTTCGAAGAAACCTATGATAAATGTCCAGATTTTCATGGAAATGTCACCTACTATTTAGGAGTGATTAATTATACTCAGAAGGACATGGATAAGGCCATTTTGTGGTTCAAACGATTCAAACAATTTCAAAGTTCTGACACTGAAAGATATCCTAGCGATTTCACAAAGAAATTAGCTGATGTAACAGAGGTTTTAAATGATCTAGAGAAAGAATTAGCTGTAAAATCTGAAAAAGTGCCTTTCGAGCCTCAATTGGTGCGAAATGTAAGTTCAACGAAGGATGAATATTTCCCAATGATTTCGCCAGATAATGAGTTGATGTTCTACACGCGAAAATTAGATCGTAGAAATCTTGGTGATATCAAATCGAATATTGTAGAGGAATTCACGGTTTCTCAGCGTCGTGACATGAAAGCGCCATTCGATGGTGGAACGCCATTCAAATATCCTTTCAACGATGGTTCATTCAAAAGCTATGGTGCCGCAACACTTTCTGTGGATAACAAAGAAATGATTATTTGTGCGTGTAATCCAATTGAGATTTCCGGTCAGAATTACATGAACTGTGATCTCTACAGTACAACGTACGAACGAACAGGAACTGGAGGGAATGACTATCAGTGGACGCCTCTAGAGAATTTGGGTGAGAATATCAACGGAAAAGGTCGCTGGGATGCTCAACCTTCGTTGTCGGCAGATGGTAATACTTTGTATTACACGGTTAACGGTCCAAATACTCGAGATAACGACATTTTTGTTTCTCAAAGAAATCCAGATGGTACATGGGGAAAAGCCCGTCCATTTAACGAGATTAACACAGCTGGAAAAGATAAAAGTCCGTTCTTACACCAAGATAGTGAGACTTTATACTTCGTTTCCGAGGCGACCAAAGATCGACCAGGAGTAGGTGGATTAGATATTTATTATATCCGAAAGGAAAATGGGCAATGGACAAAGCCAAAAAATATCGGTTATCCAATTAACTCTGAAGCAGATGAATTAGGGCTTTTCGTTTCAATCGATGGAGAAGTGGCATACTATTCATCACGTGTTGGGGGCGACTGGAATATTTATTCGTTCGAATTGTATGAAGAAGCACGACCAAAATCGGTGGCCATTTTGAAAGGTGAATTGAAAGATGAAAACGGTCAACCTGTGGAAGATGCAACAATCGAAGTGATGTACGAAGGTTCGGATGAAGTAACACAAGTGAAAGTCAACGGAAATGACGGAAAGTACGCAACCATCGTCAAGAAAGACACGCCTGGAGATGTTATGGTGACGGTGAAAAAAGAAGGACACGCGTTCGATTCGAAAGTGATCGAAAAGAAAGATCTGGCCAAAGAAACAGTCGCGATTAAAAATAACGACCTAAGCGTGAAAGAACTGAAAGTAGGGGAAGCTTACACTATTAACGACATCCTTTATTCGACGAGCTCAGCGGTAATGAACCAGAAATCGAAGTTCATCTTGAAAGGATTTGCACGTTTCTTACAAGAAAATCCAACGATTACGGTCCTTATTCAAGGTCACACCGATGATGTTGGTGACGATCAACGCAACCTAGAATTATCCGAAGAAAGAGCACAAGGCGTGAAAGATTACCTGGTGTCACTTGGAGTAGATGCGAAACGATTAAAAGCGAAAGGTTACGGAGAAACGATGCCGAAAGTGGAGAACAATTCAGAAGCTAATCGCGCTAAAAACCGTAGAACGGACTTCGTAATTGAAGGAATGTAATTGGAGCGTTCCCTTCGGTCGTGCTGTCCGCTTTACACGGTACGCTTCCCATCACTAACGCAGAGTGCAAGGTGAAGTAACTAGCTCGGATATTATTATCTAGTCTTAGTTTGACTACAAGACAAAAAAAATCGGCATTTTATTGTTCAAATAAAATGCCGATTCACCTAACCAAAACTACACTACTAGTCTATAGATCCTGTAACACGTTTCATAAATTCATTCAACGCGGTACGCTTTTCTTTTCCTGAAGCAATAGCCTGACTCACTTCAATCGCACCAGAAAGATTCGAAAGGATTTCACCAATGGCGTCCAATTCTTCATCTGTGATTCCTGGAGCATCAATCAAGTGCTCTAAGGTTTCCATTGTCTCAACAACGTAATCTTCGTCGTTTTCCTCAATGAATCCGACCATGTGTTTAATTACCGGTAACCTCATTTAATACAGCTTCTATTGTTTCAACTTTGTTTCCTTGCGCTTCATTAACCAATTTTCCGTCTACGAATCCCGCAAAGGTTGGTAAGTTCGATACGTCAGCAAATTTGCGTGAGTTTGGAAGCTTTTCAGCATCAACGTATACAAATGTTACGTCCTCATTCTGACTTGCAAATCGCTTGAACTTTGGCTTGGTAATTTTACAGTTACCACACCAAGAAGCTCCGTATTGTACCATCACTTTTGCGTTGTCCTTTAGGACTTGGTCAAGCGTATCTTCTGTTAATTCGTAAAACATAATTTTTTAGTGTTTTGAAAGATAGTCTGCTACACCATCACGGTTAGCATTCATTGCATCTTTACCTTCTTCCCAGTTCGCTGGACAAACTTCACCATGTTTTTGAACGTGTGAGTATGCATCGATCAAACGAAGGTATTCGTTTACATTACGTCCTAATGGCATGTCGTTGATTGACTCGTGGAATACTTTTCCGTCCTCATCGATCAAGTAAGTTGCACGGTATGTTACGTAATCTCCTGTGCTTCCTTCTTCAAATGGATCGAAGTCCAAAATATCTAAAGTTTCAGCCAATTGACGAGTTGTATCAGCGATAAGTGGGAATTGAACTCCTTCGATTCCTCCGTTGTCTTTTGATGTGTTCAACCAAGCAAAGTGAACTTCAGCAGTATCACAAGATGCTCCTACTACCAATGTATTTTTATCAGCAAATTTTGCAGATGCTTCTTGGAAAGCGTGAATTTCTGTTGGACAAACGAAAGTAAAGTCTTTTGGATACCAGAATAACAAGATTTTTTTCTTCTCTGATTTCGCTTTCTCTACGATGTTTAATCCAAATGTATCTCCCATTTCGTCGATTGCGTTTACTTCAATTGATGGGAATTGTTTTCCTACGAATGCCATGTTTTTGTTTTTTTATTGTTAGTTATGGTGCAAAGTTAATATCTGAATTCAAATAATTCTTATCAATAATATTTAATCCACCATCGAATTTATTTATAGAGTTCTCGTGAATGAAAACTTCTTCTATTTCAATTGGTGGGTTTGGTTCAGAGACTTACTTTTGTTGAAGTGGAATTTAACGCAATAAATATAATTGACTATACTGGAACATTCGTATTTGCGGTCTCTGGAATCATGATGGCCGTGGATAAGAAGTTCGATTTCTTTGGTGCAATAATTCTGGCCTTTGTTACTGCAATCGGTGGTGGTACAATTCGAGATTTATTAATAGGAATTAATCCGGTTTCTTGGATCACAAGCAATATTCATGTATTGATTATTTTATCAGCTGTGCCCATTAGTTATTTGCTATACGATTACTTTAAAGTCGTTCGAAGAGCATTTTGGATTTTCGATACGCTTGGAATTGGACTCTTTACAATCTTGGGACTCGAAATCGCATTGGAAAATGATATCAGTGTGCTCATGTCGATTATGATGGGAGTTGCATCAGCGGTTTTTGGAGGAATTATCCGAGATGTTTTATCAAATGAAGTCCCGTTGATTTTCCAAAAAGAGGTGTATGCTTTTGCTTGCTTATTCGGAGCGATCGTTTATGTCGCGCTGGGTTATTTCCAAGTGTATGATGCGGTTAAAATGCCAATTGCAATTGCTTCGGTGATTACAATTCGCCTGCTTTCTATCAAATACAATTGGTCAATTCCTTTCAATCCCTTGCGGAGGAAATCGTAAGATCATTTGCTCTAACTGGAATAAGAACTTTCGAATAGTTGAGATCGACAAATCCATTAATTCCGTCCACTTTTCCGAACTCGCTGTATTGCCAGTGAATGATGTTCTCGCTGCTTAAATGATTCGAGTTTGATGTATAATGAGCAATCCAAAATTTTTCATCTTTCAGTGCTTCTTTGAATTTAGTGTTATAGAAGTGATAATTTGTATAAATGATTGGTCGTATGCCGAGCTCATTTTGCACGTGATCTAACCAAAGTTTCATTTTACCAATTAAATTCTGATCACTCGCTCCTTCAGTTTCAACATCAAGAACGGGTGGGAGAGAACTAAATGTTGGGTTGTAGTTGTTCAAGAAGTGTTCAGCTTGTGCGATGGCATCTTGGTGTGGTGAAAAGAAATGATAGGCTCCATTTGGAATTTCTCGTCGATGTAATGCTTGTTGATTCGAGAGAGCTGATGGATCAATAAATCGAGTTCCTTCAGTTGATTTAAAATAAACGAAAGAAAGTAAGCTATCAGTAGATTCTATTACCTGATCCCAATCAATTTTCCCCTGATGATGAGAGACATCCAATCCTATAGAAACAAATGGGGTAGAAGGTGGTACCAGTTCAACTGATTTTTTTGGTCGAGAAGTGAAATATACAGCTGTGCTAAATAGGATAATCAGCAAGGATATGGCAATTAGCCAGCTTCGTTGTATGGTTCGGTTTCGTTTTGACACATTCTAAGTTAAAAGAAAAAACGAGAATATATCAAACAAGAAAATCCCGACTTCCAAGGAAATCGGGATCGAATATCTAAGTACTTTACTCTTAGTGAGTGAAAGAACGTTTTTCTTTGATACGAGCAGATTTTCCAGTTCTTTCGCGGAAGTAGAAAATACGTGCGCGACGAACGTGACCTTTCTTGTTAATCTTGATGCTCTCAATAAATGGAGAGTTCACTGGGAAGATACGCTCAACACCAACGTTTCCTGACATTTTACGAATTGTAAATGTCTCAGTAGCTCCGCTTCCTTTGCGTTGTAAAACTACTCCTTGGAATTGCTGAATACGCTCTTTGTTTCCCTCTTTAATTTTGTAAGATACTGTAATTGTATCTCCACTCTTGAATTCAGGAAGGTTATTCGCCTCAACTAATTCTTTTTCAAGTTCTTTTATAAAATCCATGTCGCTTTATTTCAAATTCGTCCGCCGAAACGGGGTGCAATATTACGAATAAATTCCGATACAGTGCAATGCTGATCGAAAAATTTTAGGAAAAATACTTCTTTTTTTGTGAGTGACTCGTTTTTACTGTGAATTCATTGGTTTTTTTCGAATCATTTGCAGCTGAATTGTGTAGTTTTGATAAATAAAACAAACGATTATGTCGGTACATAAGAATGTGAAAAAAGTTACTACCCATGTTTTGCAACAAATGAAACATGATGGAGAGAAGATTTCTATGCTCACTGGGTACGATTATACAATGGCGCGTATTATTGATACGGCTGGAATTGATGTTATTTTAGTGGGTGATTCGGCTTCTAATGTGATGGCAGGACATGAAACGACTTTACCAATCACACTTGATCAAATGATTTATCATGCATCTTCGGTCGTTCGTGCGGTAGAACGTGCTTTGGTTGTGGTGGATCTTCCGTTTGGTAGTTATCAAGGGAATTCTCGTGAAGCGCTTTCTAGTGCAATTAGAATAATGAAAGAATCTGGTGGACATGCTGTGAAACTTGAAGGTGGTCGGGAAATAATTGAGTCGATCAATCGTATTTTAACAGCTGGAATCCCTGTAATGGGACATCTTGGATTGACTCCTCAGTCGATCTATAAATTCGGAACCTACGTCGTTCGTGCCAAAGAAGATGAGGAGGCGAAGCGACTCATCGAAGATGCTAAATTGTTGGAAGAAGCTGGGTGTTTTGCTTTAGTGTTGGAGAAAATTCCGGCTAAGTTGGCAGAGCGCGTGGCAAAAGAAATTGAAATTCCAGTAATTGGTATTGGTGCAGGAAACGGTGTGGATGGACAAGTGTTAGTTGTTCATGATATGTTGGGAATTAACAACGAGTTTAATCCACGTTTCTTAAGAAAATATCATAACTTGTATCAGGAAATGTTGGGCTCTTTTCACCGCTACATCGAAGATGTGAAGTCAGGTGATTTCCCAAATAAAGAAGAACAATACTAAATGAAATCCTCGAAGACTCCAGACCAGTACTATCAGAATCTTACATCTTTTAAGACTGAGCTGGAGTCTATTCGCGGAATTTTACTTGAAACTGGTCTACAAGAAACAATCAAGTGGGGAATTCCAGTTTATACTCTTGGAAAAGATAATGTTGTTGGCGTAGCAGCATTTAAGTCTTATTTCGGAATCTGGTTTTATCAGGGCAGTTTACTGAACGATTCATACAATCTTTTGATAAATGCTCAAGAAGGAGTCACCAAGGCTTTGAGGCAATATCGAATGAATTCAAAGGATGATATTAAAGCGGAAGCAATCAAAGAATATGTCTTCGAGTCGATAGAAAACTTCAAAAACGATAGAAAAGTCCTCCCAGAGAAAAAAAATCTCTACATTCCAACATTACTTCAAAATCGCCTGGATAAGTCGCCCGATTTATCAGATAAATTCAATTCTCTAACAAACTTCAAAAAGCGTGAATACGCCGAGTATATCGATTCAGCGAAAAGGGAGTCGACCAAAATGGATCGTTTGGAGAAAATAGTTCCTATGATTTTGGAAGGAATTGGCTTGAACGATAAGTACAGAAAATAGCACCTCAATTGTGTTAAAAAGCAGTTTGTCAACTGTTTGTTTCTTGACAGAAACTTAGGAATTCGTTATTTTCGCAGACATAACTTATTGTTTACACTTCTACTATGAAAAAAATCCTACTACTGGGAGCATTCGCTTTCGCTGTATTAAAAGCGGGTGCCCAAGATTATTCTTACTCTTTTCAAGGTGAAATTTCTGATTTTGAATCGATTGAATCTTCTTTATTGGCTTTGCCTGAAGTTGAGACGGTTAAGTTCAGAATAAAAGAAGATCAGAAAGTTGGTGAAATACTATTCTATCTTGGAAGAAAGAAATCAAGTCCTGAAAATCAAGATGGATTCTCGCCTGTAGAAGTGAAAAAGATTCTAATTGAAAGTGGATTACAACCTAATCAATTTACCGAATTAAAACCTACTCGATGAAAAAGCAATTTTTAAGTGCTCTATTCCTGTTTATTTCAATAGGAATTTGGGCACAATCAGATAATTGTAGTTCAGCAACTGTTATCACCCCAACGGCAGCTTGTTCTTCTCCTGTTTCAGGAACGACTATCGGAGCGACACAATCCATTCCAGGTTGTTCTGGTACAGCGGATGATGATGTTTGGTATCAGTTTACGGCAACAGCAACGGCGCACGAGATCACAGTTGTTCCGAGTGCTTCAATGGATCCTGTAGTTCAGTTGTTTTCAGGACCTTGTGCTTCATTAGTTTCTCTTGTTTGTAAAGATAATGGGGCAAATGGTACGACTGAAACGATCAACTATTCTGGTTTGACAATCGGAAATGTCTACACAATTCGTGTTTATCACTATGGAACTGGAGCAGGAAGTGGAACGTTTACAATATGTGTGGCTGATGCTCCAATTGCTCCCTCAAATGACGATTGTGCTGGAGCAACTCCACTGAATGTGAACAGCACTTGTGTTTCAACACTAGGGACGACAAACGGTGCTTCACAATCGCAAGCGGGTTGTGCTGGAAATGCTGATGATGATGTGTGGTATAGCTTCGTGGCAACAAATTCATTACAGACTATTCAAGTGAATCCATTAAGTAATATTGATCTTGTTTTTCAAGTATTCTCAGGGTCATGTGGTTCTCTGAGTTCATTAGCTTGTATTGATAATACTTTCACTGCTCAGGCTGAACAAACGGATGTTGTTGGTTTAGTTGCTGGTCAGACTTACTTTGTTCGAGTGTACGACTACTACGGAGGAAACACAGGTGATTTTGAAATCTGTGTAGTCGGCGATCCAACGCCGGTTCCTTCTAACGACGACCCTTGTTCTGCAATTTTACTTCCTGAAGTAACTGCTACTTGTCAGTATTCGCAATTTACTACTGTTGGAGCGACAGCAACTTCTTCTGGAGATGCTCCAACTCCTTCAACTTGTGCTGGTGGAAGTGGAGCTGCAATTGGTGGTTATTCAACAAGTTCAAGTGATATTTGGTTTAAAATTATCGTTCCACAATCAGGAAGTGTTGATGTAACTGCACAGCCTAATGGTGGAGCAGGAGCGATTACGGATGGAGTTATGGCACTTTATTCTGCGCCAAACTGTTCTTCTTTGACACAAATTGCGTGTTCAGATGATAATCCAACTTATCCAGGTAGTTCAAACGACTTACTTCCATTTATTTCAGAAAGTGGATTAACTCCTGGTGATACAGTTTATTTGAGATATTGGGGATTTGGAACTTCAACAGGTTCGTTTGGTATTTGTGTTTCGACTACTGAAAATGATGATTGTGCCAATGCTTTGTATATCTGTGACATCAATGGGTACAGTGCTTCAACGAGTGCTTCGTATACTCCAGATCGTCCGGATAATATGAGAGGGAATAATGAGGACGTCAACGGTACTAACATGCCTGATGGTGTTAATACTGGTGGAATTTTTGGTCAAGGAGGTCCTTGGGGAACTGGGGCACCAGCTTTCGATGTGATCATTAATAATAACAGTTGGATCAAATTTACAGCAGCTTCTACTTCAGCAGTTTTGGATGTTAATATTTACGATTGTTGGGTAGGAAATTATCCTTCAGGTGGAGTTCAAATGCAAATTTTCGAAGGAACGAATTGTACGAATTTTGTTCCGGTATCAAACTTCGAAGAAAGTAGTACTGGATTCCAAATCACTGCAAATGGACTAACCGTTGGAAACGATTACTACTTAATGGTAGACGGTTATGCTGGTGATATTTGTAACTATACAATCACTGCCAATTCAGGAGTTCAATTTCCTGATATCGCAGATGTACCGCCAATCTGTATTGGAGAAAGTGTAACTCTAACTGCACCTCCTGGAGCCACTTCGTATGAATGGCAACACGATAATTCAACAGGACAAACAGTAACAGTAACACCATCAAACACGCAAACGTATGTGTGTGAAGTGACAGGGTTATGTGACTACAAACAAACATTGGATGTCACAGTTCAAGTAAATCAACTTCCTAATGTGCAAGTGACAAATGGATCTTCAGTGGCGATTTGTGATGGATCAAGTGAAACATTAATCGCTTCAGGTGCCCAATCATATTTGTGGAGCACGACGCAAACTGGAACTTCAATCACAGTTTCACCAACTTCGAACACAACATACTCTGTAATTGGAACAGATGCAAATGGTTGTGAGAATTCAGCAAATGTGAATGTTGTAATTAATCCTTTACCGACTTTAGCAGCAGCTCCAACTTCAAATGATGCGGGTTGTGGACTTTCAGATGGTTCTCTAACAGGAACGGTAATCAGTGGTAATGGCCCGTTTACTTATAGCTGGTCGAATGGAAGCACAGTTGTTGGAACAAATGTCAATTTAACGGGAATTCCAGCTGGAACATATACATTAACAGTTACCGATGCTAACTTGTGTTCGGCAACCTTTGGTCCATTTAGTGTTTCTAATCCCGGAGCGCCACCGGCACCTTCTGTTACCGCAACTGATGAGACTCCTTGTTTTGGTTTTGGATCTCAATTGAATGCAACAAATACAATGGCAGGAGTGAGTTATTCGTGGACAGGCCCTAATGGATTTACAGCGACTGGTTCTACGGTGAACCTTCCTTCTGTTACAGCAAATGAGCAAGGAACGTATTGTGTTTCTTCAACGGTAGCTGGTTGTACGGGACCGTCTGCTTGTATTAATATCCTGTTTGACGCTCCACCAACTGTCGATGTTTCAATAGCCGGGAATGATTCTACTATTTGTGAAAATGGATCAATAGATCTACAAGGTTCTGGCGCTGTAACATACGCTTGGTCGGGTCCAAATGGATTCACAGCTAACTCATCTTCCGCAACTGTAAATAATGCTACAACAGCTAATCAAGGTTATTATGTAATAACGGGGACAGACGCTAATGGATGTTCATCTTCAGATTCAATGCTGGTTTCTTTGGTTCCGTTACCAACGATTACTCTTTCTGCTGATGATAGCAATAACACATACTGTGGTGGTGGAATCGCGACGTTGACAGCTTCTGGTGCTTCCACTTATATTTGGTCAGGACCGAATAATTACTCAAATACGGCAAATCCTATCAGCTTACTGAATCTATCAGCGGCTTCAGTTGGATATTATGTGGTGACTGGAACGGATGCCGAAGGGTGCATGAATTCGGATAGTTTGATGATTAACGTTGTAACGGATGTGCCAGCGACTTCATCCGATGATATTGAAGTTTGTCCGGGTGATCAAATTGATCTTGAAGGTAGTGGAGGTTCAAGCTATACATGGAGTGGGCCAAATGGATTTACGTCAAATGATCAGGATCCACTTGTGACGAATAGTGCTGCTTTTGAAGATGCCGGAATCTATATTTTAACTGTGGTTGATGCAGATGGTTGTTTAGGATATGATTCAACGATTGTGGTGGTTTCTAATAATGCTGATTGTTTGTTCATTCCGAATTTAACAACACCAGATGGTGACTTAATGAATGATACATGGGTAATCAATGGATTAGAAAAATATCCTGAAGCTGAAGTTGAAATCTACAATCGTTGGGGGAACTTAGTATACAGTTCGTCACCTTATAATAATGACTGGGATGGTTCGGTGAATCAAGGAGCGGTAATCGATGGAAATAACGGTAAAGTTCCAGTTGGAACATATTTCTATATCATTCGATTGAATGAAGGAGATAAACCGCCTTACAAAGGATATCTTGAAGTTCAATACTAATTGAAGATGATGAAAAGAATAGTGATAATTTTTATGTTGACTTTGACATCTACTTCATTTGGTCAACAAGATGAACAGCTTTCCTTGTACATGTACAATAAGTTGTATTACAACCCAGCTTATGCGGGAAGTAGAAATGCTTTAAGTGCAATTGCAATCGCTCGTTTTCAATGGGTAAGTTTTGATGGAGCTCCAAATACGCAATGGTTCAGTGTTCATGCTCCGTTGATGAATAAATCGCTTGGAGTTGGCTTGCATGCCGTGAATGATCAAATTGGAAATCGTTCAAGAACGGCAGCTTATGCTGATTTTAGTTCTAGTATTGCACTGAATAACAAGTCAAGTCGATTGGCTGTAGGAGTTTCTGGTGGATTTGATATGATCGGATATGATTTTTCTAGTGTGAATGTGGTAAATCCTAAAGATCCTTATTATGGATCAAGTTACAATGTAACTCGACCGAATGTTGGTGCCGGAATTTACTATTATTCGGACAAACATTATGTGAGTTTGTCTAGTCCAAGACTGCTAGAAGCCAAGACGGATAATCCTGCTATTACAATCGATTCAATTACGCAATTACTGAATACGCGACACTTGTTTTTCTCAACAGGATATGTGTTTGACTTGAACTCAGTTTTTAAATTGCAACCATCAATCTTAGCGAAATACACACCAAATGCACCAATTACAGTGGATGTCAATGCGAGTTTATTAATGTATGATCAAATTTGGTTCGGATTGATGTATCGTTTTCATGAAGCGATGGGTGTGAATGCTGTGTATACTATCAAGGATGCTTTGTCGATTGGATATGTGTATGATTTCCCGATAAATGGGCTTAGAACTTATCAGTCGGGCTCACATGAAATCTTTTTGCGCTACGACTTTACACCGAAAAAACAAACAATTACCTCACCTCGATACTTCTAATTATGCGAATAGTTTTATTAACGATTTTCGTCTTAAGTGCTCTTATTGCCTCGGCTCAGTACAAACAAAAAATAGCTGACGATTTGTTCGCTCGACTAGAGTATTCGAAGTGCGTTGAAATGTACGAGGAGTTGGCAAAGAAATGTGTGTTACAAAAGAAAAATGCCAATTGGGAAAATGTACGCAAGGCTGCAGAGTCGAATTATCATCTGTTCAATATGGATGAAGCTGTACATTATTATTCGCTTCTGAATGGAAAGAATATGCTCACTGAGCACGATCGTGAATGGTATATTGAAGCATTGCGTTATTCGGAGGAGTATGAGCAAAGCAATGAATTGTTGAGAGAAAGTGCCAATTTATTTCCGAATAATGAATTTTTCAATCACTTAAAGAATCATCAGCGCTCTTTTGAGAGCCTGTTTAAGGATTCTTCATTCATTTCTGTTTGGGAGGCAAGTATCAATTCAGGAAAAGGAGATTTTGCAGCAAGTTATTCTGAAAATGGGATTGTTTTCGCTTCGAAAGCAAAGAATACTGGTTTTTTAAATGGCAAATATGCGTGGGATGACGATTACTTTATCAATATGATGTCATCTTCGTTAAATTCTGATTCATCTTTAGCCGAACCTGAATTAATGCGAGATGAATTGTTGACACGTGCTCACGATGGACCTGTTAGCTTTTCCCCTGACTTTCAAGAAATGGTGGTGACATCTAATGTCCATGGAAAAAATAAAGGAAAGGAAATTGTCGTACTTGCCTTATATTTTGCAACAAAATCAAATGAGGGTTGGTCAGAATTAAAACCTTTTCCTTTCAATAACGATGGATATAATGTTGGTCATGGTGTTTTTGCTGACGAGAATACGTTGTACTTTGCGAGCGATAAACCAGGTGGATATGGAGAGGCTGATTTGTATGTTTCGAAGCGAGTAAATGGCGAATGGATGGAACCACAAAACTTAGGAAATACCATTAACACGTCAATGAATGAGTTCTTTCCATTTGTTCAGGAAGATAAATTGTTCTTCGCTTCTGACGGTCATTTTGGTTTAGGGGGATTGGATATTTTCGAGGCAAAACTAAGTGGAGATAGTGATCCAATTAATTTGGGTTACCCGATTAACTCTCCGCACGATGATTTTTCACTGATTTTTGATCAAACGGGGAGAATTGGATTTCTTTCAAGTAATCGCGGAGATAACATCGATCGTATTTACCATGTGAAGAGAGAAACGATTACTGTTGACCTAATTTGTAGTGTTTTTGAGAAATATGATGAACTTGAAAGTGTTGCTAATCAATTGGTGTATATCCAAAATATGACTGCTCAGCAGTTAGATACTGTTTCAACTGGCGCTGATGGTACTTTGAAATATTCGTTGGAAATCGATCAGAATTATCAAATCTATACGAAGAAAAAGGACTTTATTTTGTTGAAGGAAGTCTCAAGGTCAACTAACGATATTCGAAAAGACTCGACTTTAACTTGTGAGCTTGTTTTAAAACCGACAAAGATTGATGTTCACCTTCGCGTTATTGAGAAAGAAACAGGTAAAATCATTCCGGAAGCAACGACATCTGTGCGAGATTACGCGATTGATTGGGATACAACGATGATTACGAACTCAGATGGGACGGTGACATTAACGGTCGATCGAAATAAAGTGTTTTGGGCACACGGTGCTAAAAAAGGTTACATCGATGCGGATATTTCGTTCAACACCTCAAATGAGGATGGAAAAGTGATCGACATTCCATTAGCACTTTCTCCAATTAGAAAAGGGGAGAAGTTTAAGTTGGAGAATATTTTTTATGACCTGAATAAATCGAGTTTACGCCCTGAAAGTATGGCCTCTTTGGATAAATTAGCAGACTTTTTATTAAAAAATGATCTTAAAATTGAGTTGAGTGCTCACACTGACTCACGTGGATCGAACAGTTATAACCAACGTCTTTCTCAGGCGAGAGCTCAAAGTTGTGTGGATTATTTGTTGAAGAAAGGAGTGAAACCGTGGAATATTAAAGCAAAAGGTTATGGTGAATCTCAATTGGTGAATAAGTGTTCGAATGGAGTTCAATGTACTGAAGATGAACACCAAGAAAACCGAAGAACTGAAGTGAAAATACTTGAGGTAAGATAGAAAAAACCCATGCAGTGGGTTAACCGAAGCCTCAGTCAACACGTTTAGGATTGCTGAGGTGATCTGAGTTCCGCTGATCTTACGATTCCAAAAAGGATGCGGCCTCTCATACTACCTCTGAGTCTCTCCTTAAGGTAAAATTTTAAGCTTCAATGTATCTGCACGGGCCCTCTTTCGAGTTGATACCCTTACCCACCTTTGTGGGCGTTATCATGATGCTAATGTATGGAAAAAGCCAATGTCAGTCAACTCTTTTTTCTTCTAAAATTTAGGCTTAACGTTAGTAAGCTGATTTGAAGCTGATAGGAAGTCTATTCTTTACCTTGCGCTAATTCGTCGAACTTCGCCTTTAGGTCTTTAATGATTTTGTCCTTCTTTCTGAACTTGCGATAATCGAATAATGTAGCTAGTCCGAATCCACCAGCTAAACTCAATAAAATAAGTAGTGTCTTCGAAATTCTGATTTTGGCAATAATGAAGTGAACTTCAGTTGTTTCCCAATTTAAAATCGCGAAGATCAACACTAGAATCCCGATAATACCACTTACGATGTATTTAAACTTTTGTGCCGATGTTAGATTTTGCCAATATTCTTTCATGATACTATTTTTTTGATTCAATCATTTGCTCCATTCCAGTAATGTGAAGATCTCGCTGAGGATATGGAATTTTAATATTATTCTCCTTTAATTTTTTGTAGACCGCAACACGTAAATCAGACTTCACCTTTTCGATTTCAAAAGCATATTTCGACCAGAAATGTAATTCATATTCAATAGCTGAGTCACCGAAATTGGTCAACCAAACAAACGGTTCTGGTTTTTTATGAATACTTGATTGTTCGATCATCGCTTCTTTGAGAAGAGCCATAACTTCTTCGGCATCTGCATCGTAGGAAACACCCACTTTTACTGAAAATCGTACTTTTTGTCGATCACGCGTCCAATTAATGACCTTTTCTTCAATAAATTGAGAGTTAGGTAGGATAATCGTTACTTGATCACGTGTAAGTATCTCAGAGCTTCGCAGATTCATTTCGACAACCTTTCCGACTTCATTATTTACCTCGATGATATCACCAACTTTAATTGTACTGTCGAATAGCAAAAATAAACCAGAAAAGAAATCGCGGGCAATACGCTGAAGTCCAAGTCCAATCCCCACCAACAATGCGGTACTACCAACAAGTAGGGGAGTGACCGGAATTCCCAAAATCTCCAGCATGATAATAATACTGATGATCCATACGATATATTTTGCAATAACAAAAGCAGTTTGTCGCTTCGAACGTTGTGCTTCCGTAATATCATCTTTGGTGTTTAGAATTGGTCTTCGGATTAGATTGAGGGTCAGCCAAGTTCCAGTTGCAACTAGGAAAACAACAAACAATTTCCCACTCATCAACCGTACGTCTCCGATACGTACAAGCTCATAATTCAAAAAATCGTCCCAATTCATGCCGTAAATATCTCAATTTCTAGTCGATTTGAATGGCAAATTGATGGAAAAATGACAATGATTCACTATATTCGCCGACCTAAAGACTTAGAAATGGCAACAACAGCAGACATTAAAAACGGATTGTGTATTAAACACAATGATAAGCTTTTCCAAATCAAAGAATTTCAACACGTTAAGCCAGGTAAAGGACCTGCGTTTGTACGTACTAAGATTAGACAAATTGATACAGGGAGATTGTTAGATCATACATTTTCAGCTGGACATAAGATTGATATCGTTCGTATTGAAAATCGTGAGTACCAATATTTGTATCAAGAAGGAGATCGTTATGTATTCATGAATAATGAGACGTTCGAGCAAGTTCATATTGAAGAGTCAATGATCGAGAAGCCAGAATTTTTGACTGAAGGAATGGTTTGTAACATCCTTTTCCACGCAGAAGAAGAAATGCCGTTGGTGCTTGAATTGCCTATGCACATTATCTCTGAAGTAACTTACACAGAGCCTGGAATTAAAGGTGATACGGCAACTAACACAATGAAGCCAGCAACTATCGCTACAGGTGCTGAAGTACGTGTTCCTTTATTCATCGATACAGGTGAAACAATTAAAGTTGATACAAGAACTGGAGTGTACGTAGAGCGCGTAAAGTAATCCAACTCTAAATATTTTTGAAGGGAATCGAAAGGTTCCCTTTTTTATTGAATGAAATTAAGTTTTTCAAATATCAGGCTCAATTACGAGTGGATAAACCCGACATCCAATAAAAATGAAGAATCTGTAATTGTTTTTCTTCACGAAGCATTGGGTAGTATTCCTCAGTGGAAGGATTTCCCATCACAATTGTGTGAGAACTTGCAAATTCAAGGGCTGTTGTATGAGCGACAAGGACATGGTAAGTCCAGTGGATTTAGTGCAAAGCGAAAATCTGATTATCTGCATAATTATGCTTTGGAAGAGTTGCCAAAAGTGATCGAGCAACTGATTCCGACTGATAAGAAAATTATTTTGGTAGGCCATTCAGATGGTGGAACAATGGCACTGTTGTATGCTGCTAAATTTCCAGAACGAGTTAAGGCTGTGGTGACAATGGCTGCGCATGTTATTAATGAAAAGGAAACCATTGAAGGAATAATCCCTGCTGTGAAGGCATTCGAAATGGGGAAATTGGATGGACTTAAAAAGTATCACGGTGAAAAAACAAAGGATTTGTTCTACGCTTGGGCTGAAATCTGGCAGGATGATTCTTTTAGAGATTGGAATATTGTAGATGAAATTAAGAACGATATCAATCCCGGACTTTTTATTCAAGGTACAAATGATCAATATGGGACCTCAAAACAATTGGAACTTATCAAATCTAAATTCAAGTTGGGTTCAACTAAGTTGATTTCGGATTGTGGTCACCATCCACATTTGGAACAAAAAGAAACAGTTCTTATGGAAATAGAAAAGTGGCTGAAGGAAATCTAGCCACTTTCTACCATACTCTATGAAAAATAAGACCAATAAGATACCTTATTAAAGTTCGGTCTATTTTACTACCCAAAGTGAACTTTGAACAAATATCCGTTTTCATTAACAACTGAATATTTCCTCAAAATTAAATCGATGTTAACTTTATTTCGATTGAGAGAGTAGGGCATGATCTGTCTATTTTGTACTTTTATAATATGTCAGAGAAATTTGAAAATCCGATTGATCCAGATAAAATTACGGAGACGCCTCATTCACTTGAGTACGGTCACCATGCTGGGTCTGCAGTTGTAAAACCTGAAGATCAAGGTAAGTTGAAGGGGAGGGCTTTATCGGCGATGGAGCATCAAACGGATATGCAATTAAGTCAGATTTACGAGCAGATGCAGTTATTGGCCGAGCAAGCGAAGAAACTTAATGATAGAAAATCAATTTCCGAGGTGATTTATGGAGCTGAAATGCGGTTCGAACCGTTAATCAATCACATTTATCATTTGTATCGCAAAGAAGATCATAGCTTTTTACTCTCGCTCATCGCTCCTGATCAATGGGGACGTTCTAAAAAGTCGTTTGAATTTGTCGCAACAGTTCGACTGCTAGCTGATCATACTTGGGATATTCTCGAGAAGAATGAAGAAATTGAATTGTAATTAAAGTAATTCTTCGATAATCTTATCCATTGAGTAGCCTTCCGCTTCAGCACGATAGTTTCTAACCAAGCGGTGACGTAAAATTGGTTTAGCAACAGCTTTCACATCTTCTATATCTGGAGAATATTTTCCGTTTAGAGCAGCGTGACATTTAGCGCCAACGATCAAATATTGCGAAGCTCTCGGTCCTGCTCCCCAAGTAATGAAGTTCTTGGTGATTTCTGGAGCAAATTCGCTGTTGACACGTGTCTTTCCGACTAATTTTACCGCATATTCGAGCACATTATCCGCGACTGGAATTCTACGAATTAAATCTTGATACTTTACGATTTCTTCACCAGAAATAATCTGATTTAACTCAACTGATGTGTTTGATGTCGTTGCTTTAACAATCGCCATTTCTTCCGCATAAGTCGGATAATCGACCCAAATATTGAACATAAAACGGTCTAACTGAGCCTCTGGAAGTGGATAAGTTCCTTCTTGTTCGATTGGGTTTTGTGTCGCCAAAACAAAAAATGGTGCAGGAAGTTTGTAATTCGTTCCGGCAGCAGTAACGGCTCTCTCTTGCATCGCTTCCAAAAGTGCAGATTGAGTTTTTGGTGGCGTACGGTTAATCTCATCAGCAAGGACAATATTCGAAAACAATGGTCCTTTAATGAATTTAAATTCGCGTTTTTCATCCAATACTTCCGAACCAATAATGTCCGACGGCATCAAGTCGGGTGTAAACTGAACGCGATTAAAGCTTAATCCTAAACAGTCAGAAATGGTATTCACCAACAATGTTTTTGCCAATCCAGGTACTCCTACTAATAAACAGTGTCCTTTTGAGAAGATTGAAATCAACACTTGATCAACCACGTCATCTTGTCCAACAATTACTTTGTGGATTTCATTCTTTAGTTGATTGTATTGAACAACAAGTTGATCGATTGCAGCTTTATCTGACATAGTTTAAGATGATTTAGACTTTAAAGATAAACTTTCTACTATTTCACCCAAGGATTTACGAAATCACATTGGTTATACGGCTCTTTAATAGTGATGTAAGTATTTTGAATTTTTGATTTTACCCATTCGTTCACCAACTTTTGCTTCTTATCGTTTTCAGCGGCTTTGGTAATTAAGGAATAATCTTGTTTCAAATTAGCTCTGTGAGGCTCAGTTCTACCCATCAAACGGACAATACGAACACCTTGTTTACGCTCCATCATGTTCGTGTACAAATTAGGCTCAGAAACATCACCAACTTCCAGAGAGTTAGTAAGCAAATAGATTTGTTGGTCGACTTGATTTAAGTCTTCCATGTCCCATTTTTGTTCACCAGTGATTGGATTCGTTATAATTCCCTTATTTTGTTTCGTTGATTCGTCATTTGAGTATTTCAGTACGGCCTGCTCCCAAGTGATTTCACCTGATTGAATACGATTGTAACACGTATCCATTTTTAATGCTGCATTTTCTAATGCAGTAGGGGAGAATTCGGGAGTAATTAGAATGTGTTGACATGTGTAGTCATCACCTCGGCGCTCTATTAGTTTTACGATGTGAAATCCGTACTCCGACTCAAATACATTAGAAACTTCCCCTTTTTTCAAGCTAAAAACTGCAGCCTCAAAAGGAGGGACCATCATACCTTTTGAAGCTTGAATTTCACCTCCTTTGCCAGCACTACCAGGGTCCATTGAGTGAATTCGCGCTTGTGTAGAGAACGTTTTTCCATTTTCTACGATGTTCTTTCTGATTTCTTCCAACTGATTGTATGCTCGTTCTTTGTCGGTTGCGTTGATCTCAGGGTAAATTACAATTTGCTGAAAACTCAACTGTGAGTTAATCAATGGAATACTATCTACTGGAATCGATTTGTAGAAATTTTCGACTTCACGTGGAGTAATGGACATATCTGCAGAGATTAGACGTTCCATTTCTTGAGCCAACATTTGTTCTTTGATAATTGGACGGAATTCAGCTTTGATTTGGCCAACAGTTTTACCGTAGAACTCTTCCATTTTTTGGCGACTTCCGATTTGTTGCTCAATCATTCTCAAGCGATTTTCCATATCGGCGTCTACTTGCTCATCGCTAATTTCTATACTGTCTAATTTTGCTTGATTAATCAACAGGTTTTGGTACATCAACTCTTCTAAAATTCCACAGTCAGTTTGGTCGTTAACTGTCATTCCGGCTTGAATCATTTGTAATTTTTGACCTTGAATGTCTGAAAGTAAAATGATGTTGTCCCCAACTTGAGCGGCAATTTCGTCAATTGTTTGCTGACTAAATAAGGAGAAGGATGTTCCTAGGAAAATACTAAGGATATATATTGATTTCATGCTTTTCTTTAATCGTTTGTATGAAAGTAGATTCATTTTTTTCTTTCAGTTGCTGTAGTCGGTTAAGGACAATGATTTCTTTGATTTGATCTGATAAAAACTCGAGAGGGGGAGCTTCATCTTTCAATTTAAAATCGATAATATTTAAAAAGTACGTGTAATTATCATCCGAAAAATATGTTTTACTTCTGTTTAGAACGATATTATCGATATTATAGTTCGTTAGTGGAATATCTTTTACCAAATCGTTAAAATATGTCCAGCTCGAATCATTGAAATAATAGTTCTCAGCGTAAAGTTTGGCATAAGAATTTACTTTCGAAAGGTCTTTATCATTTTTTAACAGGAAGGTTTTATGCAGGTCCTTCGATTTGAAATCCAGTTCTTTCGGTATTTTTAAATACAGTGCTTTGACAATATAGTCATGCAGTACAAACTCATCTTTGTGTTCATTGTAGTACGATTCAATCTCTTCTTTAGGAACGAGCGTATCAAGTTTAGAACGAACCATTGATTCTTGAAGATAGTACTTCGACAACTCACCAGAAATGGATGATGCGCGTAATTCAACTAGTTTAGCTTGATCCGGATTGATTTCAGAAAGTTCTGCTTTGAACATTTCATTCTCTGTCCACTGTTCTAGAAAGGATTGATATTCTTCTGGATCATTTTTATCGTAACCTAAATGATCCATTAGCAGCAATGCATCATTTTCTGTTAACTCGACATCATCAACGCTCGCGACAATTGTTTCTTTCGGTCCACATGAAGCCAAGACAAAACAAAACAGGCTAGCCATTAAGCTAGCCTGAAATAGATATGTAAATGATTTATTTACCAAGATTGTACAATACTTCTTCGTTAACTGTTATCTCATGTTTAGCTTTAAGTTCTTTCAACCATTGCTCTTCAAGATAATTTTGGTAGTCTGAAGTAATAGCCCCCTTCGCTTCTTTGAATTCTTTTTGTGAAGGTTCTAACACTTCATGAACTCTTACAAAGTAATATTTTCCGTTGTAAGCGTAAACTTTATTCATACCTTTTTTCAATTCAAAAGGAGCATTTGATAACGATTCTGTTTTTTCGAGATCAAATTTACTTCGTTTATGCTTCACATTAAGTGCTGATGATTCGTTCATCATACGTGTTACAGTTGTTGAAGTTAGTGTATCGACTGCCAATAATTCTTTTGTTTTGTTGGCAATTTCTTCCGTTGCACATTCGAAAATATCAGCATCCAATCGTTTCCCCCACATGTACTCATCAGCATGTTCAGCGTGATAGGCCTTCAAACCAACAGTATCTTTCATTGCTTTGTTCCAAACTTTGTCAGACATTACTTCATACAATAAAATTCCATCGTGGTATTCTGTTATCAGTGCCTTGTAAGCTGGATATTTTGAAGGAAGTTGTTCTTGCTCGTATGCTAAGATTGTTTCTTTTTCCCAGTTTTCATGGAAGAATTCTACCACTTCGTTAATTGGACCTTTTCTGTTTCCTCTGTATGAATTTTCAAGATAATCAGCGAAATCTTGTTGACCATATTTCTGACCGTCAAGTTTAAAGATCGTTTTGTCTGAGGTCAACTGATCAAAATCGAATTTATCTTCAGCAAACGTTGAATCCAAGTTCTTGTTAAACCATTTCAAGCCACATTTACTTTTGTCTTTATAGTTGTACTCGTCTTTCAACTTAGCGATGAATGAAGCTTGCGATTTCTCAGAACGAACATCTTTCGAAACTTTCGCCTCAAGCTCCTTGTACATTTCTTCGTAAGAAGGAACTGGCTCCCAAGAAATTCTTTTGATAATGTGGTAACCGTAATCAGTTCGAACAGGCTTACTGAAATCACCATCATTTTTCAACTGGAAAGCAGCCTCAGTAAATTCAGGTACCATACGAGTTGTAGATCCAGTACCAAATTTGGGAAGTACTCCACCTTTTCTGCTTGAAGAAGGATCGTCTGAATATTGAGCTACGAGCGATTCGAAATTTTCTCCATTTTGGATCATTTCGTAGAGTTCGTTGATTTTTTTCAATGCATCAGCACGAACATTGTCTCCAGCATTCTGGTCAACTGCAACCATCAAGTGTGCTGTTTCAATTGTTCCCTGAGCTTTTCTTTTATCAGTAACTTGAACAATGTGGTAACCAAATCGCGTTCTGAAAGGATCAGATACTTCTCCAACAGGAGTATTATATGCGGCATCCTCGAATGGGTACACCATTTGAAAAGCATTGAAGTATCCTAAATCTCCACCATTGCTTTTCACACTTGGATCTTCAGAACCACCTTTTCCTTTCGCTACAGAAGCAAATGGCTCTCCATTTTCAATACGTTTTTTCAATGCAAGCAAACGTTTGTAAGCTGCCAAAGTATCTTCAGGACTCGCTTTAGGGTCAACTCGAACAAGAATATGCGAAGCGCGTAGTTCAGTTGTTGTGCGATCGTATGCCTCTTTGATTAATGATTCATTTTTTGAAGAATCAATAAGATACGGACGAGCAAGTTGCTTTTCATACCCTTTCAATTCCTTCATTAATTTTGGAATTGTGTCGTAACCTAAATCCTCAGCTTCAGCAACTTTTAATTTAAATCGCTTGAAAAGCTCCATGTATTCGTCCATAGAAGCTTTATCATACTTTGGATTATCATTATTCTTTAAATAAATCTGTAGAAACTCTGATTTCGTGATTTCCTTACCATCAATGGTCATGATTACTGGATCTTGAGCGTAAACAGCAGTCCCAAGCATTAAAGTTAAAGCAAATGATATCAGTTTTTTCATAGTTTTTGTTGTTTTTAGCGAAGTCAAAAATAGATGTTCGTTTTGATTTACGAAGTGTTAAACGAATTATTTTAAACTATAGTTTGGTGCTTCACGTGTAATTGTTACATCGTGCGGGTGACTTTCGTGCACTCCAGCAGAAGTGATTCTAACGAATTTAGCACCTTTAAGTGATTCAATATCAGGAGCTCCACAGTATCCCATTCCAGATCGAAGTCCACCCATAATTTGGTACATTACTTCAACTAACTTTCCTTTAAAAGGAACGCGACCTGAAATTCCTTCTGGAACTAATTTTTTCACATCGTCCTCAGCATCTTGGAAGTAACGATCTTTCGATCCTTTTTGCATTGCTTCCAAAGAACCCATTCCACGGTATGTTTTGAATTTTCTACCTTGATAAATGATAGTTTCACCTGGCGATTCTTCAACTCCTGCGAACATCGATCCAAGCATAATCGTATCTGCTCCGGCTGCAATGGCCTTTACAATGTCTCCTGTGTAACGAATACCACCATCGGCGATAACTGGAACTCCTGTACCTTCTAAAGCAAGAGAAACATCGTTTACAGCTGTTAATTGTGGAACACCAACTCCAGCAATTACACGTGTAGTACAAATCGACCCTGGTCCGATTCCAACCTTTACGGCATCTGCTCCAGCATCAACTAAATATTTTGCCGCTTCAGGTGTAGCGATATTACCAACAACTACATCTAGATTAGGATATTTTTCTTTTACCTCTTTCAATTTTGTAACCACACCTTTAGTATGACCGTGAGCTGTATCAATAACAATTGCATCTACTCCAGCATCAACTAATGCAGTTACTCTTTCCAACGTATCAAAAGTAACACCAACAGCAGCGGCTACTCTAAGACGACCGTATTCATCTTTACATGAATTAGGGTGTTCTTTTACTTTAATAATATCACGAAAAGTAATTAAACCAATAAGCTTATTATCAGCGTTAACTACTGGTAATTTTTCAATTTTATTTTCTTGTAGGATTCCCTCTGCTGTCGCTAAATCTGTGTGTTCTGAAGTAGTGATGACTTTTTCAGAGGTCATTACTTCAACAATTGGACGTTTGTGGTTCTTCTCAAATCGCAAATCACGATTAGTTACGATTCCTTTGAGTTTTTTATCTGAATCAACAACGGGAATTCCACCAATTTTGTTCTCGCGCATTAGTTGAAGTGCATCCGAAACCAAAGCAGATTCGTTCAAAGTAACAGGGTCCAAAATCATTCCACTTTCAGAACGCTTAACTTTTCTAACTTCCAAAGCCTGAGAAGCGATTGACATATTCTTGTGAATCACACCAATTCCTCCTTGTTGCGCTATAGCAATTGCAAGATTAGATTCCGTTACTGTATCCATTGCCGCAGCAATAACCGGAGTGTTGACCTCGATATTTCGAGTAAATTTACTTTTAAGAATTACATCTTTTGGAAGAACTTCTGAATAACCCGGTACAAGAAGTACATCATCGTAGGTTAAACCTTCTTTTATTTGTGCAAGATTTGAAAGAGACATATGAACCTATTTAAGAAATAAATTCCTGCAAAAGTAACATAAATATTTCATTTAACGGTGGACTTAAACGGTAAAGGAATTGTTAAAGAATTGAAAATGTTATTGGGAAATTGATTATATTACCTACACTTGTTGAATCATAAGAGAAATTCGTGAAGAAGGCTATTATTTTAAGTATGATTTTAATGTTGACGATCTCAGGATGGTCACAAGAAAAGGTTGCGTTAGAGGATTCGAATTTAATTCAACTATCAGGAGTAGTTGTGGATGAAGAAACATTAGATCCGTTACCTTATACAACTGTTTTCGATAAAACGGATGGTAGGGGAGTTATAGCCGATTATTTTGGATATTTCTCTATGGTTACTTATCCCGGAGATACGCTATATTTTTCTTTTTACGGGCATAAGCGTTCTACATTTATTGTTCCAGACACACTTACGGATAATAGATACTCAATTATTCATGTTATGCAAATGGATACAATTCAATTTCCTGCAGTTGATGTTTATCCTTGGCCTTCACGAGAAGATTTTGCGAGAGCATTTGTTGAAATGCAACCGTATGATGATGCATTAAGAAGAGCGCAACGTCAATTATCGGGTGAAAGTCTAGCTTTTGCTGCTGCTCGATTAGAAAATGATGCTTCTTATTCCTACACCTTTGCACAGAATCAAATTCAAACTGCGATATATACACAAAATCAACTTCCAGCAAATAACTTATTAAATCCATATTCTTGGGCGAAGTTAATTCAAGAGTGGAAGGCTGGAAACTTGGGGATTAAGTAGTGAATTTCCACAAAAAAAGTCCCAACTTTCGAGGGGACTTTCTCTTTTCGAGATTTCTTATTAGTGTTAGGTATTTGCTATTTTATAAGAGTGCAATTAAGTACTTTTTAACTTCTTTCTCTTTAAATTGATCCTTTAATTCTTTTGCTTTAGAAAGAGCTTCGTAGTACCACTTTACTGAGTCTTGAATGTTTCCTTTCTTCATTGCATCATGACCATACTGCAGATAATCATTGATATCTAATGTCGGATTGGAGTATGAATTGATTTCGTTTGAACTCATACAGCAAAGATAGGGTAGGGCAATCTGATCTTAGTTAAATCAATATTAACGATCGAACAATATTGGATGAACAGAACTTAATAAACGAAAAAAGGCTGCTTCGTTTGAAGCAGCCTTTTCAATATTAAGAGAGAAGTTATTTCTTCTTCTTTTTCTTTTCTTTTCTTCCGTAATTAAATCCAACTGGTGATCCAACACGGTCCATTGCACATCTGAATCCAATAGCATCAGTCGATTTATCTTCGTCTAAGAATCTTCTGTTACTTGCTACCAACCAGTAAGCACGGTCTTTCCAAGATCCTCCTTTGTATACTCTTGATTTATCAGAGATCAAAGTAGTTGGCCAAGATGTTCTGTCTCCAGGTTTCACTTGTAGACCATCTAATCCGTACTCTTCATGCTCATTTTGATACATTACCAAGTTAGGGTCACGTGTCGCTTGGTTGATTGCGTTTTTACGGTCGTCATTAGCATAGTAAATTGAACTCTCGATATCACCATCTAAGTGGTCAATGTAATCTGACTTACGGTAGTTCAAACGACCGATGTTTTCTTCCTCAGTTACATTTCTGTACTTCAATTTACCTGGTGTATTCAAGATATAATCGTTGAATCCATCACGTAACATCGAAATGATTTCGAATGCATATTCTTCACCGTCAGGACCAGTTCTGATATCATCAGCAAAAATTCCGTCGAATAAGTTGTCTTGAATGTAAGTTGAAGCCTCAATATCATACTTCTCGTTTTTCATATCAAGAGCAACATCAATTACCTCGTTGATTTTTGCAAGAAGTTGTAATTCGATAGAATCCTTAACTTTTCCATGAGATACGTAGAATGGATCTGGAGCATAACCATTTCTAGATGGATTTCTAGACTTAACATTTGCAGCCAATCCTACTGGAATAATCGTGTCATTTGGATCGTGATTATCCGCAGAAATTCTTTGGTAACGGATACGCTCGAACTCATTCAAGTATTCTTTCATACCGTGAACATCATATTGAACTTGGTAGTTCTTCAATTCAATACTTCCTTCATTGTTAAGAAGTTTTGTTTTGAATACATTTCCACGGAAAGGACGGAATTCATCGTAATCCTCGCTAGTAAGTGGACGGTAAACATCCATTACCCACTCAGAAACGTTACCAGCCATGTGGTATAAACCGTAATCATTTGGCCAATAAGACTCAACTGGAGCAGTTACATCTGCACCGTCATTTAAATTTCCAGCAACTCCCATGTAGTCACCACGACCACGAACGAAGTTAGCACGGATTTGTCCAGTAAACTCTGCGTTGTCTTGACGAACCCAGTGACCGTTCCAAGGGTACAATCTTCTTTCGCTGATGTTCTCTGTACCTTCTTGTAAGTTACCAATCAAACCAGTTGCAGCGAATTCCCATTCAGCTTCAGTTGGTAGGCGGTATCTAGGAAGAAGAATTCCATCTTCCAAACGAACGATACGCGTTCCTAATTTTTTACCATTAACATTAGATGGGTTTAAATCTTGTAGATTTTGTTTAACACCTTCTTCGTATTGACCTGCGTAATAAGCTTCTGTATTGAAAGTTGCCTCATCACTCTGCTCGATATTGAAATCAAGAACACCTTCACGAATAAGAATGTACTCATTCACACGATCAGTTCTCCATTTACAGTAATCGTTGGCTTGCAACCATGAAACTCCAACAACTGGATAGTCACGATAAGCAGGGTGACGTAGGTAATAATCTACGTATTTCTCGTTGAATCCTAATTCAGATCTCCACACAAGCGTATCTGGTAAAGCATTTTTGTATACCATTGGATACGTTTCGTTGTAAGCACGAGAAATCCAGTATAAATACTCTAACCAGTGGAAGTTTGTCACCTCCGTTTGGTCCATATAGAATGAAGAAACAGTTACACGTGCAGCACGGTTGTTCCAGTCATACATTACGTCTTGTTCTGCGCGTCCCATGGTAAATGTTCCACCTTCAACAAGTAATAATCCTGGACCAGTTTCTTGATCAACAAAAGGAACCTTTTGGAATCCCCCTTGATTTGGGTTGTTATAGTCCCAACCAGTTGCATTAGAAGCCTCTCTCGAACAAGAAGAAACGATAAACGCTCCGGCCAATGCAAAAGCAGCAAACTTTAATAATCGCATACTATTATTTTTGGTTTTCATGATTTCCTAATTCACAAATTTACTCTTTACAACGTCACCATTTTAATTTCGTTACACATTTCTTAAAAAGAAGGACAAGAAATTGTTCTGAAAGTTAATGGTTTCGTCTTACAACTCAAGTTTAACCCAAGTGAAACTTCGTGTGAACCACCTGATACTCCGTTGTTTAGTTTGGATACAGTAACGTCGTAGCTATATCCTAATTTAAATTTACCTGTATTCACACCAATTGATAAAATAAAGGCATCGCGATTTCTGAACCACGCACCTGCGGTAAATGCTCCATACTTAACATATGTACCAATATTGATTTCCTGGAAACCATTTTGATATTGGTAAATAATGTTCGGCATAATTGATGTAATATTGTTGTATTGAGATTTTCCACCAAGTTTGATTTCTGCTCCCATGTGACCTGTAAAACGCATTGGTAATTTTGATTCACCAACAATCATAGATTCATTTGGTCTGTTCAAATGGTGAACGGCTCCTCCAAAGAAGAAATGTTTACTATATCCGACAAACCCGGCTGATGCATCGAAAAAATATCGACTACCACCTCTAGGTACATCTCCTGTTTGATAAATGAACCCTCTTCTTGGGTCAATCATATCTCCAAATGTCAATTTATCCCAATCTAGATATTTATTGAACATTGCAGCTCTGGCTCCGAACAACATGGAAAATTTACGGTTCACTTTTAGATGGTAGGAATATATTAGACCAAGCATTGAAGTGTAAATTGTTCCTTGACCTTGTTGATCGTGCATTCCAATAACCCCAAATCCACCTGAAATGTTTTTAAAGTATTGATCGTACGAGGCACTGTATGTAACATAATTTCCCGTTAAACTCGGCCACTGGTTACGATAGTTTAAAGCGAAACGCGGACATCCGTGTGATCCTGCAAATGCTGGATTTAGATAAAGTGGGTTGGCATAGAACTGAGTGAAAGTAGGGTCCTGAGCAACTGCACTATTTGCTAATAAGCAAACAAATCCAATTGATATTATTTTTTTTAAGCCTTTCATGTAGCTGTTTAAACTTGTGGTACTATTCTAATTCCAATATAACGGCAGAATTAAAATAAAGTTACAAATATTACAAATAGGATATAATATTCAAAGATTTGTTGCGTTTTTTTGTAAGCATGAAAATCTCTCAGCATCTTTGCTCTATGAAAACGAATTCTCTTTCTAATACGCTCTCTGGCGTTGTTACACTGTTTGTTCTTATTTTAACATGTGGAAATTCTTTTTCACAACGTTCAGAAAATATTCAAATTCCTTGGGTTTCTCCTACACAATTATTTGAAGGGGAGAGAACAATTACAGTTCCTACAATTGAAAATCAATTTCTTGATGGAGGAAAACCTAATTTTTATTGGAAAAAGGAGTTAAGTGGAAATCCTTCAATTGTTCCAGAATTGGAAATTGTAGCAACTGAGAGAGCAGAACAAAGTGAAATTGACTTCTTGGCACTTGAAGGGATTCGTGTTGGAGATGCTGATTATCAATTAACAATATCAAATGCCAATACCCAAAAAAGTGTCGTATTAAATCTCTTCCCTTTTATTTCTGTGGGTAAAGAGATCCATAGAATCACGGAAATAAATATTAATTACCGTAAAAAGGTTAGCCAGCCGACAGTTTACAAGAAATCCTTCGCAGCAAATTCTGTCTTGCAAACGGGTTCAGGACTTTGGTATAAAATTTCGGTAAAAGAAGATGGGATTCACAAAATTGATCGTGAGTTTCTCGCTCAGTGTTTTGAGCCTATGGGTGTGGATATTTCTACTATCGATCCACAGAACATTAATATCTACGGAAATGGGGATGGTCGATTGCCAGAATTGAACTCTGTTCCAAGAACGGACGATTTAGCAAAGAATGCTATTTATATTGAAGGTGAGTCGGATGGAGTCTTCGATGCTTCAGATTACATTTTATTTTATGGCTGGGGTCCTGATAGAATTTATGCTAATGGTACCGTTGAAATGTATCAGGATAAGAATCCGTACTCTGACGTGTCTTGTTACTTTATTAACATCAACCAGACTGAAACGCCATTAAGGATTCAGGATTTGGCAAGTTCTACTGCAACAGTAACTCACAATGTGAATGCATATTCTTACTTCGATCGTCATGAAAATGACATAATCAATCTAGTTAAAGGTGGTCAACGCTGGTATGGTGAGCTATTTGATACGGAGCTTCAACGTACATTTACTTTTACAGTACCAAATATTGTGAGCTCTGCTTCTGCTAACTTTAAAACCTTTGTTGCCGCAAATGCAAATGGAGGGACCAATACACACGTGTACTCAGTTGGAGGTAATACGCTGGGTACATTCTCACTTCCTTATGCGAGCTCTGATTATTCACGAAATTCAGCTGTTTTTAGTCTACCATCACCGACATCTTCTATTTCATTGACGATGACGATTAACAGGTCAGCTCCAGATGTTATTGCTTATCTAGATTACATTGAGTTAAATGCGAGAAGATCACTTGTGATGACTGGGACTCAATTTAATTTCAGGGACTTAGTATCAGTAGGTGCCGGGAATGTGGCAGAATACACTTTCTCAAATCTCCCAACTAGCGGATTTATTTGGGATATTACTGATCGTCATGCACCATATAATCAGCTAGGTTCGAATTCTGGGACCGATTTCATTTTTAGAGCTCCTGCAGATACTATCCGCGAATATGTTGCTTCAGACGGAATTAACTTTCTAACACCAAATAGAGTTGGTGAAGTGCAATATCAAAATTTACATGCGCTACCTCAAGCGGACTATTTGATTGTTACAAATCGAAATTTTATAAATGAGGCTAATCGTTTAGCTCAGTTGCATGAAAGTGAGGGGTTAACGGTTCATGTTGTGCCAACTGATGAAGTTTATAATGAATTTAGCTCTGGAATGGTGGACGCTACGGCAATTCGAATGTTTGCAAAAATGTTCTACGATCGAGGAGCGAGTGCACCTGAAACTCGTCCGAAGTATTTGTTGCTTTTCGGTGATGGGACTTTTGATCATAAAAATAAAGTGTCGAATGCGAATTTTGTTCAGACTTATCAAGTGGCAAGTTCGGAGAATCATATTAGTGCATTAGTTACGGATGATTACTTCGGATTATTGGATGATAATGAATCGATCTCGGCAAATGATCAAATGGATATTGCTGTTGGAAGGTTGTTGGTTTCATCACCACAGGTCGGAAAAGAACAAGTTGATAAAATCGAACACTACATGAAAAATGGTTCAGATATTTATTCGACAGCAACTACAAATTGCGCTTCTGATAACGGTTCTTCAACTTTTGGTGATTGGAGACTTCGTTATGTGCAGATTGCAGATGATGAGGAGAGTGGTTATTTTATTAATATCGACTGTGAACCAGCTGCAACAATAATTAAGGATTCATTTCCTGATATAAATATTGACAAAATTTATTTGGATGCTTATCAGCAAGTTGCTACAGCAGGTGGAGAAAGATACCCGGATGTTTATGAGGCGATTAACGATCGAATTGAAAGAGGTGCTCTAGTGGTAAATTATGTTGGTCACGGTGGAGAAGTTGGTGTGGCAGAGGAGAGAGTGATCACTGTTCCTCAAATTCAAGGCTGGAAGAATATTGATAAGATGACGTTACTTGTTTCGGCTACATGTGAGTTTACAAAGTATGACGATCCCGACAGAATTTCTGCGGGAGAATGGGCATCTCTGAATCCATACGGAGGTGCTATTGCTTTGATGACAACTACACGTTCTGTTTACTTCGGTGTGAACTCAATCACAATTAATCGTTTTTCAAGAAATGTATTCGATCGTGATGCTAATTTTAAACCGTTGACTTTTGGTGAAATAATGCGTCAAACAAAGAATGAATCTGGAGGATCAGATAACAAGCGAAGCTTTACGTTGATTGGTGATCCCGCTCTCCATATCGCACTTCCAGAAATGAATATTGTAACTGATAGTGTAAATGGATTTGATCCAGCAATTTCAATGGATACACTGAAGGCATTAAGTAAGGTTACAATCAAAGGACATCTTGAAGATTTCAATGGAAATGTACTTTCAGGATTTAATGGTGTTGTTTATCCATCTGTTTTAGACAAACCAAAGGCTCAACAAACTTTAGGAAATGATACGCAGTCGCCAGTGATTAATTTTGAATTACAAAGCAACAAGGTTTACAGAGGGAAAGCGAGCGTTAACAATGGCTATTTCGAGTATACTTTCATCGTTCCAAAGGATATCAATTATTCTTACGGACAAGGTAAGTTAAGTTATTATGCCGAAAATGGTTCTTACGATGCACTCGGTTCAGATACGCGTGTCATTGTGGGTGGAATTGATCCAAATGGACTGAACGATAATCAAGGACCGGAAATTGATCTTTATTTGAATGAGGAAACTTTTGTGAGTGGCGGAATTACTGATGAAACACCAATTTTAATAGCCAAGTTGTACGATGAAAATGGAATTAATGCCGTTGGAAATGGAATAGGTCATGATCTTGTAGCAGTCGTTGATGGAGAAACGAATAATCCGATTATTTTGAACGATTATTATTCGTCGGATTTAGATTCGTACCAATCGGGAGAAATACGTTACAACTTTGCTGAACTTGAGCCGGGTGAACATACACTTTCGGTGAAGGTTTGGGATGTGAATAATAATTCTTCAGAGGCAAGTTTAGAATTTGTGGTAACTGAAAAAGAAGAGCTAACTTTAGATCACGTATTGAATTATCCAAATCCATTCACAACGTACACAGAGTTTTTCTTTGAACACAATCAAGCGTGTGTAGATCTTCAAGCTCAAATTCAAATTTTTACTGTTTCAGGTAAACTGGTAAAGACAATCAATGAAGATGTTAAATGTGATGGATTTAGATCAAAAGGTATCGCATGGAACGGTCGTGATGACTTTGGAGATCAATTAGCCAAAGGGGTTTATGTTTATCGCGTAAGTGTCAAAGCTCCAGATGGAACAATCGCCGAAAAAACAGAAAAATTGGTGATTTTAAAGTAAGAATACAATAAAGGCTTCTCAAAAACGTATATTTGCGAGTCGATTAAGATATTAGAAAAGAAAATGCTTAATAAAATATTAAATACTACTTGTTTCTCACTTCTTGGTATTGCAGCGTTTGCTCAGCCGAATGGAAGTGGTGTTACAGATAACGATCTTCAACTTAATACAATCACAACAGCGGTTCCTTTTGTAGCAATCACTCCAGATTCTAGAGCTGGAGCTATGGGTGATGCTGGAACTGCATTGAGTCCGAATAGTACTTCAACTTATTGGAATACTTCTATGCTGAACTTTGCAGAAGATAAGTCAGAAATCGGAATTTCTTACACGCCTTGGTTGCGTCAATTAACGAATGATATCCACCTTTCATACATTTCAGGTTATTACAAGCCAAATGAACGTCACGTTGTAGGTGGAGCTTTGCGTTATTTCAATTTAGGTGAAATCACATTTACGGATGCTTCAGGGAATATTATTCGTGACGATCGTCCAAGTGAATTTGAGTTGACTGGAGCATATGCATTCAAACTTACGGATCGCTTAAGTGTTGGATTGAATGGAAAGTTCATTTATTCCAATCTTACTGGTGGTCTTACGATTAATGGAGTTGATACACGTCCGGGAATTGCTGGAGCATCGGATCTTTCGTTTACCTATTTGAATGATCAAGCTAAAATCGGTAGCACAAGAGGAACGTATGCTTTCGCAGCGACGATTAATAATATTGGTAATAAAATAGCTTACTCAAATGTTAGTAATGATGTACGCGACTTCTTACCAACGAATTTGAAAATTGGTAACTCTTTCATCGCTAAATTTGACGAATACAACGAAGTTACTTTCTCGGTAGATGTGCAGAAACTTCTCGTTCCTTCGCCAATGAAAGTGGAGAAAATTGATGGAGAAAATTATTTCTTCGGATATGACAACAATGTTGGTGTTATCGCTGGTATGCTTCAGTCGTTCTACGATGCTCCTGGTGAGTTAGCAGTAGACGAATCGGGTAACTTTATTGAAACATCAAACGGTGAATATGAAATTCAAAGTGGTTCTCGCTTGAAAGAAGAGCTTACTGAAATTAATATCGGTGCTGGTGTTGAATACTGGTATAACAATGTATTCGCAGTTCGTGGTGGATTCTTCTATGAGCACCCAACGAAAGGAAATCGTCAGTTTATCAATTTGGGACTTGGATTGAAATACAACAAATTCGGGATTGATATTTCTTATTTGGCGGCGCTTGTTCGAAATAATCCATTAGCAAACACGCTTCGATTTACTCTTCGATTCACGCTAGACGATTAATTTATGAACATTCGCATTGGTTACGGAGTTGATGTGCATCGTTTAGAGAAGGGAATACCTCTTTTTATAGGTGGACTTGAAATTCCGTCGGATATTGGTGCTGTAGGTCACTCTGATGCTGATGTTCTTCTTCATGCCATTTGTGATGCGCTTTTAGGAGCAGCGAATCTTCGTGATATTGGATACCATTTTTCGGATACAGATCCACAATTTAAAGGAATCGATAGTAAGATTTTATTGAGAGAAGTGGTTCGAATCGTTGGTGAAAAAGGGTACTCTGTAATCAATATTGACTCTACGGTGATTATGGAACGACCAAAGTTGAATCCACATATTCCTCAAATGCAAAAGATAATAGCTGAAATTTTGAAGGTTGATGTAGATGCCGTGTCAATTAAAGCAACTACACACGAAAAAGTGGATTCTTTCGGTCATTCTGAAGCAGTAAAGGCATACGCAGCTTGCTTGTTGAAGAAATAGTCACATTTGATTCTTGACAACTCGATTTGTCGAATACTTTTTTGGTCTTTTTATTCTTTTATCTTTGCTTTTCAAACTTGAAGTATGAAAGTAAATTCTCAATACAATACAAAAGAAGCGTTACTTGAATTGTACAACAAACCGTTGTTAGAATTGGTTTTTGAGGCGGCAACAATTCATAGACAATATCACAATCCAAGAGAGGTACAAATGTCATCTCTTTTGAATATTAAGTCTGGTGGTTGTCCAGAAGATTGTGGTTATTGTCCTCAGGCTGCTCGTTATCACACGGATATTGAAACACATAAGTTGATGACCGTTGATTCGGTAATTGAACAAGCGAAAAATGCGAAAGAAAACGGTTCGTCAAGATTGTGTATGGGAGCTGCTTGGAGAGAAGTTAGAGATAACAAAGATTTCGATCAAGTAGTTGAAATGGTTCAAGCGGTAAACAACCTCGGAATGGAGGTGTGTTGCACACTTGGTATGATGAACGAAAATCAAGCGAAACGTTTGAAAGATGCTGGATTGTTCGCATACAATCACAACTTGGATACTTCTGAAGATTATTACGATGATGTAATTTCTACTCGTGAATATGAAGATCGTTTGAATACAATTGATAACGCACGCAAAGCTGGAATTTCAGTTTGTTCTGGTGGAATTATAGGAATGGGTGAGGCTGTTGAAGATAGAATTGGTCTTTTGATGAGCTACATGCAAATGGAAAATCCTCCAGAATCAATTCCAATTAACGCATTGGTTGCTGTAGAAGGAACTCCAATGGCGGAACAAAAGCCAATCGAGCAATGGGAAATGATTCGAATGGTGGCGACTACTCGAATTGCTTTTCCAGAAAGCGTGGTTCGTTTGTCTGCTGGTAGAACGAAAATGAATATGGAAGGTCAAGCTTTGTGTTTCATGGCAGGAGCAAGTTCAATCTTTGCCGGAGATAAATTGTTAACGACACCAAATCCTGAATTCAACGAGGATGCAGAAATGTTTAAGATTCTTGGGTTGATCCCAAAAGAAGCGTTTGCTGACGGTGAGCAACCAGTAACTAAAGCTGATCCGATCATCGAAGAGAAGAAACGTAAGGCGAAAGAACGTGAGGCTGAATTAGCTGCAGCACGTTTGAAAGCGAAAGATGAAAATTT
Source organism: Henriciella pelagia (assembly GCA_964219255.1). Taxonomy (GTDB): domain Bacteria; phylum Bacteroidota; class Bacteroidia; order Flavobacteriales_D; family Crocinitomicaceae; genus UBA4466. Next base: position 458,135 of record CAXPPC010000005.1, on the reverse strand, counting down.
CCAACCACGTAAAGTGACGATAGTCGAGTAAAGTGGACGACAAACTTCATAAAAAACTGAATGATAGAATTGAAAAGGGGACCTTGCGTTCCCTTTCTTCGTTTGAAGGAAAGATTGATTTTGTCTCGAACGATTATTTAGGCTTGAGTGAAGTAAATTTTCACCCCGAAAAAGGAGCGACTGGTTCACGATTGATTTCTGGAAATACACTTGAGATGGAACAAGTGGAGCTGAGGCTTGCACATTTCTTTGGTGCAGAAGCCGGACTTGTGTTTAATTCGGGTTACGATGCGAATCTAGGGATTTTTAGCTCTATTCCTCAAAAAGGAGATGTTGTCTTGTATGATGAACACATTCATGCTAGCGTTCGAGATGGTCTCCGTTTGACCTTGGGTAAATCATACAGTTTTAAACACAATAATGTCGCCGATCTGGAGCGGTTGATCAAAAAGAATTCAGACGCTACAATTTATATTGCGATCGAAGGGCTTTACTCCATGAATGGGGATTTTGCCCCAATTCGAAAAATTGAAAAATTGGCTGAAGAATACAACGCGTTCATTGTTCTCGATGAAGCTCATTCAGCAGGAGTATTCGGTAAAGATGGAGTTGGAGTAGGCAAAACATTTGCGAATAACGAGCTTTTCATTCGCTTAGTTACGTTTGGGAAAGCGTATGGAGGACACGGAGCTGTTGTTCTTTGCTCTAATTCAGTTCGTCAGTACTTGATTAATTTCGCTCGATCATTTATTTATTCCACAGCACTTCCCGTTGGCAATTTTAAGCGAATTATTGAAGTCGTGCAAAAAGAAGATTTGTTTCAACGAAGAGTTCAACTGCAGGAAAACTTGGCGTTGTTTAGAAGTCAGTTGGAAGGTTTTAATTTATCTTCTGAACCAAATTCACCAATTCAAATGATCACTGGAATCAAATTGGAAACTCTTGCGAAAATAGAATCCGAATTACTTTCTCAAAATATGGCGGTTAAAAAAATACTACCTCCAACTGTTAAAACTGAAGATGCCGGACTTCGGATTTGCATGCATAGCTTCAATACACCCGATCAAATTCAATCGTTAACTACTATTCTCAAAAATTTTTTGAATCAAGCTTAGATTGAATTATGTACATTTGAGAAAACTAATCTCATGGCATCAAGCGCACATCCTCTTAGAAGAAAGATAATAATCATTTCATCAGCGACACTTTTGTTGACATTGCTAATTTTTGGTTATTTCCGTTATTATTTCGTTTATAGTGAAGGAACACGCGTAGGGATCTTATACAAATTCTCTAAGAAGGGTACGATTTTCAAAACGTATGAAGGAGAGATGGTACTTCCGGGTATTCGAACAAAAAGTGTTCAGGAGGGAATGTCATCTAACTTATTTCAATTTTCCGTACAAGATGAAGAACTAGCTCAGAAGTTAATGAAGTCACAGGGAATGGAATTAGAGTTGCATTATAGTTATTACAATAGACCTCTTCCATGGCGAGGTGATAGCTATGAAGGCGAGAAAGGCCAGTATATCGTCGATAAATTGATTCGAATCAAAGACGAAAATCCAAATGGTTACGGACTGTGAATATTCACAAAACGATTGTGGATAAAAATAATGTGCTTGCATAGTAAATAATTGAATCAGATTTCATAACTTAATTGGAGTTCTGCGTCACGTATCGTAATAATTAAACGATTTAGCGCATTTTAGTCAACTAAACCAATTAGCTATGAAAACAGTCCTACACGTTTTTCTAAGTTTACTTCTGGTATCTTTTTCAGGTCAACTTCTTGCTTTTGAAGTTCCTTTCGATGTTGATTCGTCAGAAGCTAGATCTATTGAGTTTATTCAGCTAGAAGCCGTTTCGTCTGCTCGAATTGTTCATTTTAAGTGGGATGTAGCATGGGAACAGAATGGAAAATATTTCATCATCGAAAAGTCTGTAGATGGAGAGGAGACATGGAGAGAGATTTCTCGGGTAAAATCTGTCGAAAATCACAATGAACGACATACTTATGAGATCAGCGAGATAAATATGGCTGAAGAGGCAAGAGAAATCTTTCGCATCAGTCGTGTTGATGTTAACGGGAATGTGCAAGTACTTGACAAAGTCGATATAAATCATCCAATTCTTTCCAATCTTAAATTGATTCCAGACCCAAAGCGAGTGCACAAAATGGTAACTGTTTCTTGTGAGTCGATGATTGACTCTGAAGGAGAAATGTATGTATACGATGCAGCGGGAGATTTGGTGTTGGTGAAGTCAATGCCAATGAGTGATGGCTATAATCGGTTGGAGTTGTCAATTAAAAATTTCAATCCAGGTAGATACCGTGTAGTAGTCCGAAATCAGTTCAGTGATGCTGTGTCAAGAACACTAACGGTACACTAATTTGATCTTCCTCATTTTTTCGAATGTTCCGACGTAAAAAGTCACTATTTTTGAAGTATGGAGCAGAATACAAATCGACCAGACTGGAAAACAGTCAAAGAATACGAAGATATCACGTTTAAAGTCGCAGATGGTGTTGCGAGAATCGCTTTTAACCGTCCCGAAGTTAGAAATGCATTTCGTCCAAAAACGGTGGATGAACTGTTGGAAGCTTTGGTAATCTGTCACGAAAGTCAAGAAATCGGAGTTGTATTGTTAACTGGTGAGGGACCTTCGCCAAAAGATGGTGGTTGGGCATTCTGCTCTGGCGGGGATCAACGTGTTCGATCAACACATGGATACAAAGGCTTAGATGGTGTGAATAAATTCAATATTCTTGATGTTCAACGCCAAATTCGTTTTATGAATAAAGTGGTAATCGCTTTAGTTCCAGGTTGGGCTGTAGGTGGAGGTCACAGTTTACACGTAGTGTGCGACTTAACTATTGCGAGTAAAGAACATGCTGTATTTAGACAAACGGATGCCAACGTTGCTAGTTTCGATGCGGGATTTGGTTCCGCTTATCTGGCGCGCCAAGTTGGTCAAAAGAGAGCAAGAGAAATTTTCTTCTTAGAAATGGAATATTCTGCTCAAGAGGCGTTCGAAATGGGAATGGTGAATGCTGTCGTTCCGCATGATGAATTAGATCAAGTTGGTTACGAATGGGGACAACGAATTCTTACAAAAAGTCCAACCGCAATCAAAATGCTCAAGTTTGCTTTTAACTTAGTTGACGATGGAATGGTTGGTCAACAAGTATTTGCAGGAGAAGCCACTCGATTAGCTTATGCAACGGATGAAGCAAAAGAGGGTAGAGATGCCTTCCTTGAAAAGCGTAAACCAGGTTTCGACAAGTTTCCAAAATTCCCTTAGTCAGTAAGAAAATAGTTATTTGTTACTTCAGTGGAAATTGTAAACTAGTGACCAACTCATTCTCGGGAGTATCACTCGGATTGTTCGTATAGAACTCAATCGGGTGAATTTTCTTGTTGACATTAATTTCTTTTTGGCGTTGCATCGTATAGAGTGTTGTCCATGCATTTCCTAAATGATGGTATGGTCCTAAATGTTCAACGGAATAAACCGGAGTTGAAGGAATTTCACCTGCCGTTATACCACTCGGTAAGTTTGCAGGAATTTCCTTAACCGGAATCCCTGATGTATACTCAGCCTGCTTTTTACCCATGTTCCATTTGTGGTATTGAGTAAATGCATTACCCGCCAATTCTACAGTCCCGTTTTCAACAAGTTCGAAAAGTTTTGGAATATCTTGTCCCATTTTTTTGCCCATTTCATCAAATGAACAAGCGGTTTTAATTCCGATATACTTGAAGCCATCTAACTGCTTATTCCCTGTGAATTTCAACTTTGAATGTGTTTCTCCATCTTCAGCTAAGTCTTTCAGTAGTCGCAAACCACGATCAAAATCCATCCCAACAAATGTCTCCATCATGCTTTTCATCCAGAACATAAAGAATGGCAATTTACCATTCATGATCCACGTAACTTCAGTTCCTCCATCAACTTCTTTCGTTTCAAATCGCACAGTCGACTTCGATTTCCATGGTTTCAAGAAGGTTAAATCTGAATCAACCGATTGATTTTCAACTTCAGATGTGATCTGCATATTCCCATCACCAGTTCTCGGTCCTGACCATTCATAATATTTGGAATCTTCCGAGACTTTCGTTTCAGCTTTCGGGTCCATAATAATCCAAGGCGACCATGTAGTCCAGTGGTTGAAATCACTAATTAATGGAAAAACCTCACTAACGGGTTTATTGATTACGATTTTCTTGATGACTTTTGTTGCTGGCATGATATTCAAATTTACATTAGCATAAAAAAAGCGGAAGCTGAACTTCCGCTTGTAAGATATTAAAAATCAGTTTATTTCTTGAAATTATCGGCAACAATTAAATCTTTTGTTCCGTGCGTCCATGAGTAGAATCCTTCGCCAGTTTTTACTCCTTTTTTACCTGCAGTAACCATGTTTACCAATAGTGGACATGGAGCGTATTTTGGATTTCCGAATCCTTCGTAAAGTACTTCCAAAATGGCTAGACAAACATCTAATCCGATAAAATCAGCTAATTGAAGCGGTCCCATTGGATGAGCCATTCCTAATTTCATTACCGTATCGATTTCTTCAACACCAGCTACACCTTCGTGAAGTGTAATAATCGCCTCGTTGATCATTGGCATCAAAATACGGTTGGCTACGAATCCCGGGTAATCGTTTACTTCAACTGGAACCTTATTTAGTTTTTTCGAAGTCTCCATGATCAAGTTTGTTACTTCATCTGAAGTTGAGTAACCGCGGATAATTTCAACCAATTTCATGATTGGAACTGGGTTCATGAAGTGCATTCCGATTACTTTGTCAGGCCGACCAGTAACCGAAGCGATTTTTGTAATCGAAATTGACGAAGTGTTTGTCGCTAAAATCACATTTTCGTCTGTCATTTTATCCAAATCACGGAAAATGTTCAATTTCAAATCAACATTTTCAGTAGCAGCTTCAACAACTAACTCAACTCCTTTTACACCTTCCTCCATCGAAGTGAAAGTGGTAATATTATTCAATGTTGCATTTTTATCGTCTTCAGAAATTTTCTCTTTGGCAACCATGCGATCTAAGTTCTTAGTAATCGTTGCGATTCCTTTGTCTAATCCCGCTTGCGAAATATCAATTAGAGAAACTTTATATCCGAATTGAGCGAAAGTGTGGGCGATTCCGTTACCCATTGTTCCTGCTCCAATAACTGCTACATTTTTCATAAATCTTGTTTTTAATTGTGAACAAAGTTAACAGATTTAGTGAAAGATAATCGTGAAATTAGTTAGTTTGATTAAGGCAATTTTTGGAAATTAATTTGTGTAAACGATAACATCATCAATATAAACTGTATTTATATCATCATCAGCATTTGCGGTAGCTCCAAATTCAATCTGATTGTACATTCCCTTAGTTCCTTGTTGGACGAAAAGGATATCTTTTGGTAATGTCTGCCAGTTGTCAGCTTCGAGTATTAGCGAACCATTTTGCCAAACTTTAACCGTACCCTTTCTTTTTCGAGATAATTTAGTTTCCATCCGAACATTTACCCATTCATTTCTTGGGAAATCAATTCCATTTCCGCTTTGCTCAATATTTGGATAAGGATATTTGTGTTCAACCAAAAGTTGATTATTCACGATCGCTAAACGCATCCCAGGCCCGGCTCCAATTGGAACTTTTTCTTCAAGATCGAAGATAAAAAGCCAATCAAGATCATTGTTACCAGGAATGTATATCCAAAAATCGATGTTGACCGTTTCTTTTTCCCAGAAAGCCATAAATTGTTTGTTGATACTTGCTTTCGAGGTAATATCCGATCCATTTTTAGCTGCTGCGATGCACTTTACACTCTTGTTGCCAGAGTGAGTAATCGTCGTATCAATTTCTACAGAATTTCCATCGATAGTGTTTTGGAAGAAGGACCATTGTTCATTTTCTCCATCGATGATTTCATCAATATTCTGATATGCTTCGAAGTCGTCACTGTAATTGTTTGGACCGTCAAATTGCTTTTTCTTGCAAGCGAATATTATTACGGCCAATGATATAATAAAAAGGATCTCTTTCATGACTTGTTGATTTGAAATCCGTAAGTAAATCCAACCCAATGTTCCCACTGAAAATTAAAAATATAGGATACAATAGGTGTATAGCTAGCTCTGAGGTAATATCTTTTGTTTTCAGGTTGAAAGCGATATCCGGCAGCGATTGGGAGTCGTGCAAAAATGTTTCTTCTCGTAGTAATTGTGAAAGTTTGTCCGATTCCAACATCAACTTTGTGATTGCTTTCTCCTAAAACTCCGTGAATCATAACGGGAAAAACAAATGCATTTCCATTGTTTGGATCTATTGGTGCATAACTTAATCCGTATCTACCGTAGAAGTCAACTTTGTTTGAATTGCCAAACTGATGTTCGAAGTTGATCGATCCAAAGCCACCGCTCCCGGCTATTTCCAGAGATAGGAATTTTTTGTTTTGTGAAAAAAGTACTCCAGAGAGTAAAATATAAAAGATCAGAAGTGCTGATTTCATCCGCTTAATTTTTGACAAATCGCTTTTGTTGAACTGAATTTTCTGATTCTATCTCAATTAAATAAAATCCACTCGGCAAACTTGTAACATCGATGTTTAGATCACTGGTATTGTTGTTTGAGCTAGATTTTACTTCAGTTCCATCCGCTTTTAAAATCCTCCAACTTTTTATGCCATTTTCTGATTGAATGAACAATACATTATCTACGGGATTTGGCCAAAGCGCTAGTGCATTTAGGGAATGAACCACTTTGGTTTCACTAAAAGTGTGATTTCCATCAAAATCAACTTGCTTAATTCTGTAATAGGTGATAAGAGATGTTACTTCATAATCTGTCCAGCGATAACTCGTAGGCATTGAACTGTTTCCTTGACCTTTGATTTCAGAGAGTTTTTCAAAATTCAATCCGTCAACTGAACGTTCCACATCAAAATGATCGTTGTTTCTTTCTGTTGCAGTCGTCCATCTTAAATCAACATCAGTCCCACTTTTTAGAACGTCGAAATTCAACCAATTTACGGACAGTATCGTTCCGCATTCATCCGTCGAGATAACGTCAGGAGCATTAAAAACTTCTGTTACTGAAGTCGCTCCACCTCCTGATTCAATTCCAGAAGTGTTTAAATGATAGAAAACTGGAATGAATTCGTTTCCATATTCGAAAACATAGTAATACCTGAAGTCGTCTGTCGGCTCAGCAATGGAACCACTGGCTAAATCACAACTCACGTATTCGACTGCGTAGTATTTCCAACCTGGACCGGTGTAATTGTTATCGATAGATAATGTGGTTGATTGCCATCCAATGGAAGGAGCGTAGTAGAACACTTGTGGAAAGGCAAACTGAATTCGTTGTTCAGAAATAACGGAAAAGACCACACGTTCGGCTTCACCGCTTCCGAAAATTTGGTTTACGAAGTCACCATCATTGGCTTCTGTTGTCCAATTTGGTGGAAAGCTAATCGAATTATCCAATTCTAATTCAACTCCTTTTTCGGCATTGTTGTTACCACTGACACCTAAATCCTGACCGTAAGATGTTGCAGTAGGCTCGTTCCAAAATGAAAGTCCACAAGGAACCATTGTCGAGTATCCGTCTGCATCTGCTCGGAATGTAAAGTCATCCACCCAAGCAAAAGGAGCTCCTGAGAATCCACCCTCGAAAACCACTCTAAATTTGAAATTTGAATGAAAGTAAGCCGAGTTTACATTTGGAGTTGTATTGTAGTAATAGTTTCCTGGGCTGGTGGTCGATTTGTAAGCTGTAAAACAGAAATAATTAAAGGGTAATGCTGGCGAGATTTGATCTTCTTGATTGAATGCTCCTTCAGTAATATCTTTTACTGTGATCCAAGTTGACCCATCCCAAATTTGAAGTCGTAGGTGATCACTAAAAGATGACCATGAATCACCACCACCAGATCCACTTGAAGATGACTTTGCATAAAAGCTGATCTTCACTGATTCTTGTCCGCTCATGTCGATTGTTGGCGACTCAATCCATTCGTTTCGGTCTAACTTTGTGTAATAAACATTGGGTTGGTCATCTGGAAAAGCTTCGGTCATATTTGAATTTCCTTGCCATCCTCCTGCTGGAACTAATTCCAAAGTTGCTCCAGTTGATAAAGTCCAATTTCCACAACCAGTGCAAGCTTCATCTCCATCATTTCCTGTAAAGTCGATAGTTAAATCATTATCGTTGAAGTTGTCCGCCCATTTGTAGTCACCAGAGGGACCTGATCCACCACTTCCGTTAACAAGAATATCATCAATAAAAGTTGGCTCCGATGAGGTATTTGAAACGAATCGAATGTAAATTGTCTGTCCAACATACGCACTTAAATCAATGGAATATGGAGTACAAACACCAGCAGTTGGAGCCAGAACTTCAGTAAAAAGTAAAGTTGTTCCACAAGTTGCACCTGAACGAATTTCGACTTCTGGAGAAGCAAAAGAGAAATAATCAAATGAATACTCGAAGCTAAGTGACAATCCTGTTGTGGGAATTGAAATTGATTGTGTTGTAATATACGATCCAAATCCAGAAAGGGAATAGTTGTAATCTCCAATTCCGTAACAAGAGCCTAAGGATGTATTGAATGAACTTGCGCCATTTCTACATGTTGTTGGCCATTTTACGGTGCTAATATTACCGAAGCTCGACCCAAAATCTTCTTGAAAAAGCTGAGCACGAGTGGGTGAATAAACTATTAGATACACAAATAAAAGTGCTGTAAAAAGTAGGCGATTCATGTGAGCTAAATTAACTGAAATTCTTCATTTTGACAAAGAATCGTAGACTCATTCTAAATTACTAAAACTGATTAGTTTGTGTAACAGAGGTTACTTCTAACCATTGTTTAGTTATCTAGTTTAGTCCAAACTAGAGATTATGAAAAGTTCGTTATTAGTTGGAGTTGCTTTAGTTGGAGGTTTGGTCTCGTGTAATCAAGCTCCTGAAGTGGAGGAAGTAATAGCTCCAGAACCTGTAGCTGAGTTTGACTACGACGGAGAATTATTGATGCAAAACAACTGTCTTACTTGTCACGGTAATGGCGACTCACACGAAACAATATTGGCCCCACCGATGAGAGGTGTAAAAATGCACTATTTGGAAGATGGAATGTCGGAAGAAGAGTTTGTCACCGCAATAGTTGATTGGGTAAAAGATCCAAAAGAGGAGAATACTAGAATGCCAGGTGCTGTAAAACGCTTCAATGTGATGCCGAAACAGAATTTTAATGAGGATGAGGTAAGAGCTATTGCCAGTTACATGTACAATAATGATATGCCTAAACCAAATTGGTTCGATAAACACATGGAAGAGGAGCACGGCGAAGAATAAACATTAACCTCAAACACGGTTAGTTATGAATATTAAAGAGTTTCACGATACTAAAAATGATGTTTCTGCATTTACCATGTTTAAATCAAATGAGGGTAAAACAATTGCAATCGAAATATTAGAAGGAAAGCAATTTAAGGAGCATATGACACAGATTCCAGCTTTATTAGTTTGTGTAAATGGTAAAGTTGTGTTTGAGGATGAAAAAGGCTTCAGTAAGAAATTGATAAGTGGTGATTTTGTAAAGATTACTCCTTTTGTTAAGCACTGGGTAAATGGAATAGAAACCAGTCAATTACTACTGATGAAATAAGCGGATATCGTTTAAAAAGTTCAACCAAAAGAAAGATACTAATAGCGTTTAGGATCTTTTTTTTATTAATTATTAATCGTAATATTGCAATGTAATTATGGGGTTGACAAAAACAGATTTATTTACAGAGGAACAAAATATGTTCGCACAAATGGGGAAAGTATTTTCTCACCCAGCTCGTGTGGCTATTTTGCAACATCTCGTTCAAGCAAATGCATGCATTAATTCTGATTTGGTGCAAGAACTTGGTTTGGCTCAAGCAACAATCAGTCAGCATTTGAAAGAATTAAAATCGATTGGAATTATTCAAGGAACAATTGAAGGTGTTTCAATGAGCTACTGTATTAATGAAGAAAAATGGCAGGAATTTAAGTCGGCTTTTGAAACTTTCTTCGATCAACACGCTTGTTGTTCTGGTAAATCGTGCTGTTAAAAAAATTTATAATGAATCATCGCAATATTGCAATAACTAAATAGAAGCAGAATGAAACTAAGTGCATTCAAAGAGAAATTAAAGGGATTGGAGCAAATAAGCTTCGTTCTTCCAACAGGAGAATTGGTACCAACTCATTTTCACGTGACTGAAGTTGGCAGTGTTACAAAACATTTCATCGACTGTGGTGGAACTGTTCGTAACGAAAAACGCGTGAATTTTCAGTTGTGGGAAGCGAACGATTACGATCATAGATTGCATCCTGAGAAATTAATTTCGATCATTGAATTGTCCGAAAAGCAATTGGGACTTTCAGATGAAGAGATTGAAGTGGAGTATCAAGGAGCGACAATCGGAAAATATGGAATGGATGTCCGTGGAGATGAATTTATGTTGACTTCGCTTACAACGGATTGTCTTGCAAAAGATAAATGTGGAATTCCACCAGAAAAATTAAAAGTTTCATTGTCGGATTTAAATAAAAAGGAATCGGCGTGTGTGCCTGGTTCAGGATGCTGCTAATGAAAGAGTTTTTTCCAAAAGTAAATCAGATAATGGAGTTGATTCAGTTCGACTCCATTTCTTCTGAACGAAAGTCTGAGCTTCAAGTTTTGATCGATTTTATTCAATTGAAAGTCGATAATAACGATGAGATAAATCTCAATTTTATTTGTACACACAATTCTCGTAGAAGTCAATTTGGACAGCTGTGGGCGAAGGTGGCTGCAGATTATTTTGATATCTCAATCAATTCATACAGTGGAGGAACGGAAGAAACGGCTTTTAACGAACGTGCAGTAGAGTCTCTGAGAAGATTTGGTTTTGAAGTCGATTCTGAAGGGTCGATAAATCCAAAATATTCAATTAATTGGAGAGGAGGAGTCGATCCTTTGGTGATGTTTTCAAAACTATACGATGATGAACAGAACCCGAAATCGAACTTCGCTGCTATCATGACATGTGCTCATGCAGATGAAAATTGTCCGTTTGTGGCTGGTTGCGAAAGTCGTATTCCAATTCGTTACAACGACCCGAAAGCCTTTGATGATTCACCTCTCGAAGAAGCATTTTATGATGTTCGTTCATTTCAAATTGCGACAGAAATGATGTATGTTTTTTCTGAGATTCAAAAATGAAAGGATTTTTAGGTGAACTAATTGGAACTTTTGTCCTCGTTTTAATCGGGTGTGGTGCCGTGACTGTCGCGGTGATTTTCGGTTGGTTGAATTTATTGGGTGTTGCTATCGTCTTTGGCGCTGGAGTTTCATTGGGAATTTATTCATCTAGAAAAATGTCACCATCTCACTTAAATCCCGCTGTTAGTCTCGCTTTCTTTTTAAATGGAGAAATCAACGTTAAACAATTAATCAAATTCAGTTTCGCACAGTTTTTGGGAGCTTTTTTAGCTGCTTTGGTCTTGCTCGTAATCTTCGATGATGCAATTCACCTTTTCGAATCTACGCACGGAATTATTCGAGGAGAAGAAGGTTCTTTCCAGTCGGCTGTCATGTTCGGTGAATTTTATCCAAATCCAGGATTTCCTGAGTTAACAGTAAACACATTTGATGCCATGCTCATTGAAGCTGCGGGAACTTTCGTGTTGATGACGGTAATTTTTCAGTTAATCAAAAGCGATTTCAATCCGAATATCATTCCTGTTTTAATTGGTTTAACGGTTACAGCATTAATTCTGCTCATCGCGCCATACACTCAAGGTGGTTTTAATCCAGCGCGCGATTTTGCTCCACGACTTGTGGCATATCTCGGAGGGTGGGGAAGTGCTGCTTTTCCAAAAGTCCCATTTAGTTTTTTTACGGTTTATATGGTGGGACCGATTTTAGGAGTTGTTGTCAGCACACTTGGTTTCAGTAAGGTGAAATTGAAATTTTCAGAATAACAAAGGCCAACTCTTTCGAATCGACCTTTGAGTAGTATTAAGTTAAACTGTTTGATTAATCTGCAACCGAGAAGTTCGCACAAACCAAACCTAAATTGTTGGCTAGAAACTTTAAATCGTCTGCAGTTAAAGCTGTATAACTACTAATTGGTGAGCGATAAACGTACGCTGGACGATAATATCCATCCGTGTAAAGTTTTACAAATCTATCTTGATTCTCAATCGAAATCGTTTTGAAAGCTTCAACTTGACCTGGAGAAATAGATTTAATTGTTCCGACAACATACATATCTATAAAGTCGAAATCCTCACCAACATAACTATCAGTGTTGATGACTAACATGCTTCCTTGAAGTGCATCTTCCCAAACATCTGCGAGGATAACAATGTCAAATTCATCGTAGTTTCCAATTAAAAACTCGTCATCACCGTAAATAAATTCGATTCCTAGCTCATTCAATAAGTTAACAATATGTCTTTTCTGACGAGCTGCTTTCCCTGCTGGGATTTCTTGTGAGAATCCTGTGTTCAATAAAAGCAGGCTAATTAGTATTGTAAGTAATTTCATGATGAAAATTATAATGAGTTGATAATTGAGTTGAACGTGCTTTTAGCTTTTCTTTTTCGAGCAGCTTTCTTGTCTTCTTTTTCAGTTGGTTGGCTTTCAGTTTCGTTACTTGATTGATTTGTTTCTTCAACTGGAGTTGATGGAGCCACCTCTTTCTTTTTCTTTGGCTCTTCAACTTTATTCACGTTTTCATTAATTTCTTTTCGAACTCGATTTGAGAAATTATTCATCACCATCAAAGTCCATTTAAGCGATTCGGTACTAAGAGAAGTTGGCTTAGTCATAAGAATATCAGCTGATGTTACAATTTCATACACATCACTATTTTTAGTCTTTTCTGGATCGAAATTATCCAAATAACCTTTTGCTGTGTAATATTGCGTGCAAGCTGCGTTTATGGCGTAGATTCCATCAAGATATGGAGCTTTTACCCCAGTTTTCGATTGACAAGAGAGAAAAACGGTGTAGTCATCAGCTTCACTTTGTCGATTGGCATAAAAAGTCATCGAATATTCAGCCCCTTTATAGTTGACAGTTAAACTTTTTTTGTCTGCAGCCCAATTAGGAGATAATTCCAAACTTTTAAGGACAGTTTCTAATTGATTTTGATGTGCTGTAAGATCTTGAGCTTGGACGAATCCAAACAACAATAAATTGAGTCCTACAACGAAGATTTTTAAATTCATTTACTCGGTTTTTGTAATAGATGTACTACAAATCTAGCCGAGGATGCAGGAATTTCTCGAGGATATCTTTCAGAAGAAATGGATTCTTTCTGGACGTATTTTTATCGATTCCGTTTCGTTAATCGAGTTATTGTTTTCTCTTCTTTTTCGACATGATCACGACCACTGAAATAATGAAAATTGGAATAATCACTAAGAAAGCCAATGTCACAACCGATGCGTTAAGCGCTGATGATAATGCAAACATAATTCATTGTTTTTTGATGTGAATTAAAAGTACTGATCTTGCATTTTCTGAATGCCATATGTAAGTCAGGTTAGAATGTGATTTATGTCATAAAGTGTTAGGTATTAAACTTCTTTTTCGTGGAATATCGGTCTCAAGAACAAACGTTAGCTTGTGAAGACGATTGTTAGACCGGGAAGGTCAAGACAAGAGGTACGACGACCTTGGTCGTTGGTTCATTCTTCACTAAATAATAGGACAAAAAAAAGACCTTAGCATTTAACTAAGGTCTTTGGGTCAAACATAGGGCTTGGGTCGAACTTTTCCAAAGAATTTGAAGAGTTAATTTCAAGCTCCCATGTAATGCAGGATTACGAGCATATTTTGAGGTTGATTAAGGGAGGGAATTTGAACGGCTAGAAATATTAATTACGAAATTTTTACTCAAATGAATAATTTATCATATCTTTGTTAGTGAATACTAACCAACAAGAATGTGAACGGAAAAAACAATATATCAATCGGGTTAATAACAATGGGTGTTTTCATGCTGTATGGATTCATCTTAATATACCTTAGAGACTTTGCTCCAAATGCAAAGGAATGGGCTGAATCTTATCCAATAGGAAAGCATTTTGAATCACGTTTAGCGCACGTACATGGTAACTTATTTGCATTTCTAAATATTGTGATTGGATATTTGTTACTTCAGTTTGCGGATAAATTAAAAAACATAAAACTGATTTCCATACTTGGTTTAACGGGCTTATTAATGCCTTTGGGAATACTTGGTGAAGTCTATTTAGGCTTGCCTCCTGTTTTTGTTCTATTGGGAGCTATTGCTATGACGGCATCAGTTCTAATTTTAGGTGTTTCATTTTTTAAAATTAAATCATAATGAAAGCAATTTTAACAAGTATTATTCTTCTTTTGCTAATTACTAGCTGTGCGAACCAATCAGATTCCAAGGAAAATTCTGAACCTAATAAGAATACCTACAATATAGAATTGGTGAACAATGAGAAATGGGAAGTGAACAAGGAAATGATGGTTCATATTAAAAATATGGAGTCAAATATAGAGGATGTATCAAACCAATCCAGTCCAAATTATGAGGAACTTGGATCTAAGTTGGGTGAAAATATTGGTCTTCTAACATCTAATTGCACAATGACTGGAAAAGCGCATGATGAACTTCATAAATGGCTACTTCCTTTTATTGATTTGGTAAAAGAACTCAATGCTGCAGATTCAAAAGAAAAACAAGAGAAATCTTTTGAAGCAATACAAGAATCAATGAATGAATTTAATACGTATTTCAAATGAATATAAAAGACAAGCACTCAGACAAAGTCGTTTCCGCATACCCTTTATTCAAAGGAGTTGAGGGGAGCGCAGCCGCAATACAAATCCAAAAAGGGGAACAACTGAAAGAGCATATTACTAAAACGGAAGCTTTTTTAATTTGCGTAAGCGGTTCTGCTCGATTTGGAAATGAGAAAGGAGAAACACACGATCTTAAGAGTGGTGACTGTGTTTTAATTGAACCAATGGTAAAGCATTGGGTGGATGGAATAGAAACCAGTCAACTCATGTTATTGAAATAAAATTTTTTGCGTTATGAAGTTAGTAATTACTAACGTATTGATTTTATTCTTAAGTAGTGTAAATCTATACGGACAAACATGGACACTAGAGCAATGTATTGATAGCGCTTATGCGAACAATCAGAGAATTGCCATTGCTGAGAATACTCAAGAATTATCAGCTCTGAAACAAAAGGAAGTTAAATCTAACCTTTTACCAAAACTCAGTATTAATGGAGAGTATAAATACTTCATTGAACTCCCATATCAGCTCATGCCATTATCGGTTTTCGGTGGACCAGAAGGACAATTTAAAGAAGCTCAATTTGGAGTGCCTCATAACATTAATGCGAATGTACTGTTACAAGTTCCTATTTATTCGTCTGGGCTGATGGGCAACATTAATAAGTTGGAAACCTCTCAAAAAATAGTAGAGCTTGAAGTCCAAAAGACTTATGACCAAATTTATTTTGAAGTCTCAAACATTTATCGAAATGCTCAGCTATTAAAGAGCCAGATGGTTTTTATTGATTCGACCATTTCAAATACAGAAAGAGTAAAGCAAAATATTGAATTATTAGCCGAACAAAAGTTAGCGAATCAAAATGATGTGAAGAAGTTGGAATTAAAAGTATCTACACTACAATCGTATCACGCCAATCTTGATGTCAAATTACAGCAAATCTATAATGCACTTCAATTGCTTACAGGAAGTGCTTCAACTATTGAGGTAGAGGACAATATATTAATGATTGACCTTATGCAGTATGAAGACAATGGTAATAAGGATATAGAAATCATTCAATTGCAACAAGAGATTATCAATATAGATTTAAAGTCACTGAAACAATCTAAATACATACCAGAGGTTGGATTTGTGGCAACATACGGAACCCAAGGTTTTGGATATGATCAGAGTCCAAATCAGTTTCTAAACTTTTACCCAATCGGATATGCAGGAATAAGATTCTCTTATCCAATATTCAATGGAACTGTTACGAATAAAAAGATAGATCAAAAGAACTTAGAGTTGGAAAACTTAAAGTTAAAGGAGGAATTAACTATGGATGCGCAACAAGTTGAAATTGAAAATGCTGTTTTGCAATTAGAAAATGCTTTCAATAATGTTACGCTAAGCGAACAACAAGTCGATCTGGCTCAGTCTATCTATGAGCAGGAGGAAAAGAAACATAAACAAGGGCTAATTTCTGTGAACGATTTAATGATCGCACAAAACGAGCTTATTCAGAATCAGCAAAACTATCTCCAAAGTATAGCTGAATTCCTTGCAGCTGATTTAGAACTAAAAAAATTAACCAACAACATTTCAAATAATTAGGATCATGAAAAGAATCATAAGCATATTAATAATTGTGGGCTTGCTTGCCATAGTTGTTATCCAATTAGCTCAAAACAAAAAAGAAGCAGAAAATCGAGTTTACCAATACGATAAAGAAGCTCCAGTAAAAGTATTTGGTGAAGTAATAAAAGATAAAAACGAAACACAAAACAAGACATTTAGTGGTTTGTTTGAATCTATGAATGAAGTAAAAGTGAGTGCTGATATACAAGGCAAAATCACCCAAATCTTTGTGAAAGAAGGTCAAAAAGTTTCCAAGGGACAAGCCTTACTGAAAATGGACGACCAAATGCTTCAACTTCAATTGAATGTTCTTGAAACCAAATTAGATGGTTTAAAAAAGGATGAAGCCCGCTATCAGACTTTATCCAATGAAGATGCCGTTCCTGCTATCACTTTGGAAAAAACGCAAAACGCAATTGCTACCATTGAAGCAGAGAAGAAAACAATCCTTGAGCAAATCAATAAATCGACTGTCCGTGCTCCATTTAATGGAGTGGTCTCTATGAAGTTTTGTGAAGTGGGTGGGTTTGCTTCACCTGCCGTGCCTTTGTTTGAATTAATCAATCAAACCGAATTAAAGTTTGTCATTAATGTTCCTGAAGAAGACCTCCATCTTTTTACAGAGAATCAATTTTATTCTATATCAACGGGTATATCCACTAATTCTATTACGGCAAGTTTAAGCCAAGTAAGCAGCAAAGGTGGTATGGGAAACAGTTTCAAAGTAGAGTTTGCTCTAAACAATTCAAATGGAATAAAACCTAAAATGAATGGTGAGTTAAAATTCGTAACCAATCAAAACTTGACTGATGCATTAACCATTTCCTCCAAGGCAATCATTGGATCTGAATCAAATCCAGAAATATATGTTGTATCCAATGGTAAAGCGGTTAGAACGCCAATTTCAATTCTATCAAGAAATGGAGATTATCTATCCATAAAGGGTGAAATCAAAAAAGGAGATACGATTGTAACAGGAGGATTTATCAATCTTTTTGATAACGCTAATGTAATTGTGAATCAATAATCCAAGCGCCATGAATATTACCGAAATTTCAATAAAAAGACCCTCACTGATAATTGTGCTTTTCAGTGTATTTATCCTTTTAGGATACATTGGGTTTAAAAATTTGAGTTATGAGTTAATGCCCGATTTTAATCAGCCAGTTGTGGTAATTAAAACGGTCTATCCGGGTGCAGAACCTCAAGAAGTGGAAACATCTGTGTCTCGCAAAATTGAAGATGCACTTTCTAACCTTGAAGGAGTTGATTATTTGGTGACAAAATCATTGCCCAATGCTTCCGTCATTATTGCCAATTTGGAGTATGGAACTGATTTGGACAAGACCATGCAAGATGCTCAGAGATACATTGATAACATCAGTAAAGATTTGCCTGATGATGTTTTGAGTCCAGAAATGAGTAAGGTTTCTCCGAACGACTTACCGATAATGTCGATTAGTGCAACCAGTGATTTGCCTGCGACCGAATTCTATCAAAAAATGCAGGATGAATACTTACCGCAAATTCAACAAATTAAAGGAGTTG
The DNA here is from genome assembly GCA_964219255.1 of Henriciella pelagia. Classification (GTDB taxonomy): domain Bacteria; phylum Bacteroidota; class Bacteroidia; order Flavobacteriales_D; family Crocinitomicaceae; genus UBA4466. Next base: position 440,142 of record CAXPPC010000005.1, on the reverse strand, counting down.
CGGAATTAACAATATTAGGCGGTGAAGAAAGAGAAATTCAGGTACTTGTAGATGAAAACAAATTGGAATACTACAAGATTCCAATGCTCCAAATAGTAGAAGCGATCAATAGATCTGGTTTGGATATTCCAGCAGGTAAAATTGAAAATGGAAGTCAATCCAACTCTGTTAAAATTTCATCTAAGTACAATACAGTAGAAGACATAGAGAATATTCAGGTAGCTATTTTTCCTCCAAGCACTTCTATTTACATTAAGGATTTGGCAGTTGTTAAAGATGGAATTAAAGAAATTACTTCTGTCAGTCGTTACAATGGTAAAAATGGTATTGGTATTCTACTCAAAAAACAAGGGGATGCCAATGCAGTTGATGTATCAACAAAAGTAAAAGAGAAATTACAGTGGATTGAAGATCAAAACAAGGAAAGTAATGTCAAATTCATTGTGGCAGATGATAGTACAGACAATACAATTGCTGCCGTTAATTCGGTTGTTGTGGATTTGATTATGGCTGTGTTATTGGTGTCTCTAGTTATGCTACTGTTCTTGCGTAGTTTTAGAAACTCCTTGATCGTATTGGTCGCTATTCCTACTTCTTTGGTAACCGCTTTTGCGGTAATGTGGATGCTTGGATACACACTGAATCTAATGACACTTTTAGCCATGTCGTTAATTATTGGGATTTTGGTAGATGATGCAACCGTAGTATTAGAAAATATCCAACGTCATCTTGATATGGGGAAAGATAAACGAACAGCATCTATGGATGGACGTATGGAAATTGGTTTTTCAGCCCTATCCATAACCCTAGTTGATATTGTGGTTTTTCTACCGATTCTCTTTTTGCAAGTATTCGTAGCAGATATGCTGAAACAATTCTCAGTAGTTGTAATAACTTCAACTCTCACCAGTTTGTTGGTTGGATTTACATTAACACCTTGGATGGCTTCCAGAATTGGTAAATCAGAAGACTTAAAGCCCACGAATTTCTTTAATAAGTTCTTGATTTGGTTTGAAGTTCAACTAGACAATTTTACCAATTGGTATGGAAACCAGTTAAAATGGGTACTGAATCATAAGCTCATTTTTACAGGAATTCTTTTGGCTCTGTTTGCCCTCACGGGAGTAATGCTAAAACAAAATATCATAGGAAAAGAATTGATTGCCACAGGAGATCAAGGAAAATTCCGTCTATCGCTTGAATACGATAAAACGACTTCATTAAAACAAAATAACATTGTTTCCTATCAAGTAGAACAGTTCTTGTTAAGTCAACCGGATATTTCAACAGTATTCAGTAATGTTGGAGGTCCAAGTACAGGAATTGGAAGTTTGGGAGTTGGTTCACCAAATATTACAGAATTCACCATTCAACTGAAGCCAAAAGAGGATCGAGATTTTCAACCAACAGAGACTTACATGAAGGATCTTAGAGTTGAGCTTCAAAATCAGTTTACAGGAATTAATTTCTCCATGGCAGGATTAGGTTTAATTCCACGCTCTGCGCCGATTGAATTAACCATTAGTGGAGCTAGTTTTGAAGAAGTTCTGAAAGTATCGACCAATTTACAAAATGCCATACAAGAGATTCCTGGAGCAGATAATGTGCAATTATCCGTAGAAAATGGCGCACCAGAATACCGAGTTATTCCAGATGATATATTGATGCAGAAATACGGCTTAACAGCAGCTTATGTAGGAATGAGTATCAGAAATGCACTAACTGGAAATGATGATGCAGTGTTAACCCAAGAAGGGACAGAATATCCGATAAGAATCTATTTTGATGAGTTCAATCGAAACGATTATGATGATCTGAAAAACATGACCATTATTAATCCAAAGGGAATTCCTGTTAAAGTTTCTCAGTTTGCTAAGGTTGTACAAGAAGAGTCCCCATCACTTTTAGAGCGAAAAGACAGACAGCCTGCTGTAACGATTACAGCAGATGCACTAGGTCGTCCTTCAGGAAGTGTTGCGGATGACGTTTTAGCGTATATCAATGAAAATCCTTTACCAGAGGGAATGCAAATGACTTGGGGAAGTGATATTAAAAGACAGAACGATAGTTTTGGTGCTTTAGGTTCTGTTCTATTGATTTCATTCATTCTTATTTACCTCATTATGGTTGCACTGTATGATAGCTTCATTTATCCATTTGTGGTATTGTTTTCTATTCCAGTTGCAGTTATTGGAGCTTTCTTAGCATTGAATCTTTCGCAAAGTCACTTAAGCTTATTTGCCCTATTAGGAATGATTATGTTGATGGGGTTAGTGGTAAAAAATGCCATTTTAATTGTCGATTTTACCAATCAGCTAAAAGCACAAGGAATGCATTACAAGGATGCTCTAATTGAAGCAGGAAAAGGTCGTCTGCGTCCCATTTTAATGACCAGTATTTCTATGATTGTAGGTATGTTACCAATTGCCATGGCGCAAGGAACAGCAAGCGAATGGAAAAATGGATTGGCATGGGTAATTATTGGAGGAGTAACATCATCACTCATTCTAACAGTTTACTTAGTTCCAGTTGTGTACTATGTAGTTGATTCAATTAAAGAGCGCTTTACAAGTAAAAAAACACTTGTAAAACAGTAACAAGTTAATCACACTAACTTACCTTTGTAATATGGAGTACACAGCACGACAAATAGAGATAATCAATGCAGCAACCGAACTGATTAATCAGGGAGGGATTCAACAACTAACCACCAAAGCTTTAGCTGAAAAAATGGGGTTTAGTGAACCTGCAATTTATCGTCACTTCAAAAACAAGACGGATATTTTATCATCCGTCTTGAATTACTTTGGAATGGGGTTAAAAACAAAGATGACCGAATTGATTCAAAGTGAAGATAAAGGAATAGAAAAGTTAAAGCAGATCATTGATTTTCAGTTTGAACATTTCTCTGATCATCCTGCCATTGTGATGGTTATTTTCGCAGAAACTAGTTTTCAGTATGAAGAGAAACTGTCAAGTGCAGTTCACAACATACTAACGAATAAAAAAGAGAGAGTTGTTAGCATTATTCAACAAGGACAGAAAGATGGCTCTATTCGTTCAGATGTAGACCCTAATCAATTAGCTTCAGTATTCATGGGGAGTATGCGTTTCACAATACTACAATGGAGATTAAACAACTATTCCAATAACTTGAGAAAAGAAGGTGAACTGCTTTGGAAAACATTGGAAAAATTGATTTCTTAGTCATTTAACTAGATGGGAGTCGAACTTTTAAAAAGTTCGGAAACCCTTTGTTAATCAATGGTACATTAGGAATTGTCGTATTTTTATTTAAAACATAAGACAAACAAAAAAGCCTTGAATCACTAATGAATTCAAGGCTTTTTACTTTTATCGGGTGGAAGATGGGTCTCAAGAGCAAGCGTTAGCTTGTGAAGACGATTGTCAGACCGGGAAGGTCAAGACAAGAGGTACGACGACCTAGGTCGTTGGTTCATTCTTCACTAAATAATAGGACAAAAAAAAAGACCTTAGCATTTTACTAAGGTTATCCTTTCGCTATGTGAATTTTCCATTCACAGCTTCAGTCTTCAAAAACTACCGTTTTTTCTGGTGGAAGATCGGTCTCAAGAGCAAGCGTTAGCTTGTGAAGACGATTGTCAGACCGGGAAGGTCAAGACAAGAGGTACGACGACCTTGGTCGTTGGTTCATTCTTCACTAAATAATAGGACAAAAAAAGACCTTAGCGTTTTACTAAGGTCTTTGGGTCAAACATAGGGCTTGGGTCGAACTTTTCCAAAGAATTTGAAGAGTTAATTTCAAGCTCCCATGTAATGCAAGATTACGAGCATATTTTGAGATTGATTAAGAGTGGGATTTATTAATAATTGTAAGCACAAAATATTTCATGTAACTTTGCGTTACACTATAAGTGTAAAATGAAAATTAGATTCGGACATAGAATATCAGCTGCACTTCTTGCGGTTTTAATGCTAAGCTCTTCTTTTGGCTTGTCTATGGACGTTCACTTTTGCGGAGGGGAGATTAAAAGCTTCAGTTTCTTTGGACAAGCTGAAAAATGCGAAATGTCTGAAGCAAAAATAGAGAAAAAGTCGTCAAAGCACGCCTGTTGTCAGTCTGAAGAGAGTACTAAAATTCAAGAAACTAAGAAATGTAATCATAGCTCTGAGGTAAAAGGCAATTGCTGTCATAATGAAACTTTTAGTATTGATGTTTCTGATTCTTACGAAGGAGATCAGTTCACTTTGAACTTAAATCATTCTTTAGTTTTTACTTCTCATAGTTTTAATACTCAATTCACTTTCTCTGATTTCAAAAGTGAATTAGATTACTTCCATTATTATCACCCCCCTCCTTTGGATCAGGACGTTCAGGTTCTGTTTCAAGTCTTTAGAATTTGATTTTATTTTTTGATAACGCTCAGCATCTTATAGATGTTTGGGCTTTTTGTGTTTGTCAAAAAAAATAAAGTCATGTTAAATAATATCATAAAATTTTTCCTTGACAATAAATTAGTAGCATGGATATTACTAGGTTTATTTGTCATTTGGGGTTTAGTTACAGCTCCTTTTAATTTCGATTCTGATTGGTTACCCAGAGATCCCGTTTCTGTGGACGCAATTCCTGATATAGGTGAAAATCAGCAAATAGTTTTCACTCAATGGATGGGTCGATCTCCACAAGATGTAGAAGATCAAATTACTTATCCATTAACTTCTGCTCTATTAGGGATTCCAGGAGTTAAAAGTGTCCGTAGTAATTCAATGTTCGGATTTTCAAGTATTTATTTAATATTTGAAGAGGATATTGAATTCTACTGGAGTAGAAGTAGGATACTAGAAAAACTTAATTCCCTTCCAGCCAATTTGTTACCTGATGGGGTACAGCCTTCTCTGGGGCCTGATGCAACAGCACTGGGTCAAATTTATTGGTACACGTTAGAAGGACGGGATAATAATGGACAACCCACAGGAGGTTGGGATTTACATGAGCTAAGAAGCATCCAAGATTTCTATGTGAAAAATGCCCTGCAATCGTCAGGTGGTGTTTCGGAAGTTGCTTCAATCGGAGGCTTTGTCCAAGAGTATCAAATTGATGTCGATCCAGATAAGATGAAAGCTTATGATGTGAGTCTTGCTCAAGTTATGAAAGCTGCAAAGGAAAGCAACTTGGATATTGGAGCACAGACCCTTGAGATAAACATGGCAGAGTATTTTGTGCGTGGACTGGGGTATGTAAAATCATTGAGCGATATTGAACAGGCTGTTGTTAAGGTCTCTGAAAACGTACCTATAAGAATTAAGGATGTCGCAGTTGTGCATCTTGGACCGAAAACAAGAAGAGGGATTCTTGACAAGTCAGGAGCACCTGCTGTTGGTGGTGTGGTTGTAGCTAGATATGGTGCAAACCCATTGGAAGTAATAAATAATGTCAAAACCAAAATACTTGAAATAGAAAATGGTTTACCCTCAAAAACACTAGATGATGGAACAGTCTCAAAAGTAACAATCGTCCCTTTTTATGATAGAACACAATTAATTAATGAAACGATTGGTACTCTGGAGGAAGCACTAACACTAGAAGTACTTATTACAATTATTGTAGTGATTTTGATGCTTTTAAATCTAAAGTCTTCTTTATTGATTTCTGCATCACTACCAGTGGCTGTGTTGATGTGCTTTATTGCTATGCGATATACAGGGATTGATGCAAATATAGTTGCACTTTCAGGTATAGCCATTGCGGTTGGTACAATGGTAGATATGGGTATTGTTTTAACGGAGAGTATGATTGCTCAAATGAAAGTAGCACCACCTGAACAGTCTATTCAGAAAACCGTTTACTTGGCTACAACTGATGTAGCATCAGCTGTTATTACAGCTGTAGCAACAACAATTGTTAGTTTTTTACCTGTTTTCACTATGGAAGCAGCTGAGGGGAAGCTTTTCCGTCCTTTGGCATTTACAAAGTCATTTGCTTTACTTGCATCAATCATCTTAGCAATTACCATTTTGCCTGCGCTTGCTACCAAATTGTTCAGTTTTAAAAGTAGGGGAAAAATTTCGCAGTATTTCACAAATGGTGGCTTGGTTATTTTATCAATTGTACTGCTTTTTACTGATTATTCTTTCATTGGATTTTTTGGAGTTATAATAGGATTGGGTGGAATAATTACAACATACGCTAAAGATGAAAAGTCAGAATTATGGAATCTTCGTTTTGAGTATGTAAAAAATATCACCTATGCGATTTTAGTAGCATGGTTACTAGCCAAAATATGGATGCCTCTCGGTGTTTCGAAAAGCGAATTACAAAACTTTTTATTCGTAGTAATTGTGATTGGCGTATTAATAGGATCTTTTTATGTAATCATACATTACTATGAGAAAATATTACGATTCCTTATTAAGATTCGTGCGGTATTCATTGGGTTACTAATTCTCCTTTTATTCGCAGGGTATTCCATCTTTAAAAATACGGGGCAAGAATTTATGCCATCCCTAAACGAAGGGTCTTTCTTGTTAATGCCAACATCTATGCCTCACGCAGGAATGGAGATGAATGAGGCTAATTTGAGGTTGCTCGATATGTCTGTAAACTCTATTCCTGAAGTTGAAATGGTGGTTGGTAAAGCAGGAAGAGTTGAAAGTTCCCTTGATCCTGCTCCAATGTCTATGTACGAAAATATCATTTCATATAAATCTGAATATAAGTTGGATGAGAATGGTCATAAAATTCGATTTAAGGTTGATGAAAATGGGAATTACGTATATAACGAAAAGGATGAATTAATTCCTGATAAAAATGGTCAGTATTTCAGACAATGGAGAGACCACATTCAATCTCCAGACGATATCTGGGAAGAAATTGTAAAAGCTACTAAATTACCCGGCATAACCTCTGCTCCAAAACTACAACCAATTGAGACGAGATTAGTAATGCTCCAAACGGGAATGCGAGCTCCAATGGGAATTAAAGTCAAGGGTAATGATTTAAAAACAATTGAAGAGTTCGGGTTGAAGCTGGAAATGTTTTTAAAGGAAGTTGATGGAGTTAAAGCGTCAGCAGTTTTTGCAGAGAGAATTGTGGGTAAACCTTACCTAATGCTTAACATAAACAGAGATGTAATTAGTAAACATGGGTTAAGTATTCAGGAAGTTCAGAATCAAATTCAGGCAGCTATCGGTGGTATGGTTATGACATCTACAGTGGAAGGTAGAGAAAGATATGGAATTCGTGTAAGATACCCTTTGGAACTTAGAAATGATCCTGAAAAAATAAAAAACATATATGTGGCTAGTTCTAATGGGACACAAATTCCGCTTGGAGATTTAGTTGAAATTGAATATGAACAAGGTCCACAATCAATAAAAAGTGAGGATGGATTTTTAGTCGGTTACGTACTGTTCGATAAAGAAGATGGATATTCTGAAGTTGAATTGGTTAATAAAGCTCAGAATTACCTTAATGACAAGATTGAGTCTGGGGTTTTGAAAGTACCAAATGGAATTACTTACCAGTTTGCAGGAAATTATGAGCAGCAATTAAGGGCAAATAAACGTTTGGGTATTGTTATTCCAATAGCGCTCATATTGATCTTTTTAATCCTTTACTTTCAATTTAAATCGGTTATCACCTCATTATTTGTCTTTTCAGGTGTTTTTGTTGCCTTCTCAGGTGGATTTATTATGATTTGGCTCTATGGGCAAGGATGGTTCATGGACTTTGATTTTTTTGGAGCGAATATGCGTGAACTTTTCCAGATGGATACGATTAATTTGAGCGTAGCAGTTTGGGTAGGTTTTCTTGCTCTATTCGGTATTGCTACAGATGATGGAGTTTTAGTCGCAACATTCCTGAAGGATAGCTTTAAGGACAATAAACCAAAAAACCTAGGTGAGATTGAAGATGCGGTCGTTGAAGGCGGTTTAAGAAGAGTTAAACCTGCAATGATGACGACAGCCACAACAATACTGGCATTACTCCCTGTTCTCACATCTACTGGAAAAGGATCTGATATTATGTTGCCAATGGCAATACCTTCTTTTGGGGGGATGGTGTTAAATATGATAACCATGTTTACTGTACCTGTTCTTTATTACACTTGGAAGGCAGGAGCATATAAATGGGGTGGAAATCGAAAAAAAAAATAAACAATGAGAATTATGAAGAATACATATAAAATCATACTCACATTTACCCTCACTTTGTTATTTCAATTTGGAGTAAATGCTCAAACTCTGGATTCTTTATTTCAATTGGCAGTTGAAAATAATTCAGAGTTAAAGGCAGTTAATTCAGAGTTTCAATCAATTTTACTGAAACAAGACCAAGTGAGTCAATTGCCTAATCCTCAAATTGGGGTTGGAGTGCCAATTCTTCGTCCTGAAACTCGGTTAGGACCTCAAGTTATGATGGTGAGTGCAACACAAATGTTTCCGTGGTTTGGAACTTTTGACGCAAAAAAAGAGGTTGTTCTACAAATGTCTAAAGCAAAATATGAAGAGCTTTCAGCTATTAAGCTTGATTTGTTCTATCAAATTAAGGTGGCATATTTTAAGATTCAATTTTTATCTCAAAAAGAACACCTCTATGAAGAGGCTATTTCGAATTATAAAACAATCGAGTCTATTGCCTTAGCTAAAGTAGAATCTGGTCAAGCAACATTAGCAGACGTTTTACGAATTCAAACAAAAGTTGAAGAATACACTAATTTAATGAAGCAAATTGAAAATGAGAAGACGGGTTTATATAGTCAAATAAATAATATCACTAATCAACCATTAGATCAGGAGGTGATAATAAAAGATAGTCTTGATTCCGATTTGATTTCTTATGATTTAGAAAGTTATCGGATTAAAATAGAGAATCATCATCCACTACTAAATAAATTGAATTATCAAATTGCTGCTTCTGAAAGTAGAATTATTGAAGATCAGAAAAATAATCTACCTACAATTGGAATTGGGGTTGACTACAGTTTAGTAAATCAAAGAACGGATGCAGATCCACTAAATAATGGGAGAGATATTTTAGTTCCTAAGGTTATGGTCAGTATTCCAATTTACCGAAAAAGTTATACCAGTTCAGTTAAAGAAGAGCAGTTATATCAGGAGTCAATTAATTTTCGAAAAGAGAACCTAACAGACCAAATGATAAGCAATATTATTTCTTATAAGGCTGAATATGACAATGCTAAATTGAACTTTGACCTTGCAAAATCACAGATAGAAAAAATTTCCAGTGCGTATGAGATTCTATTGGGTAGTTATAGTGCAGATGGTAAAAAGATTGAAGAGTTATTATCTACTCAAAATGAATTAATAAATCTTAAACTGAAATCAGATTTCAGTGAATTAAACATGGCTATTTCAAAAGCTAAAATTGAACGATTAACTAATTATTAATCACTAATAAATAAAATAATGAAACATACATATAAAATATCGGGAATGACCTGCGGTGGTTGTAAGAGTCATGTCGAGAAAACACTCAAATCACATGAGTCAATAAAAGAAGTAAAAATAGACTTAGAATCAGGTGAAGCTGATATAGAATTTGATAAGCATGTCAACTTTGAAGAGTTAAAGAAGCTTTTTGAAGGATCAAACTATATGATTCATACAATGGATGAAAAGGTTGTACAAAAAAGTAAACCTGACCCCATAAAAGGAGCTAAGTATTATTGTCCTATGCATTGCGAAGGTAATAAGACGTATGACGAACCTAGGGATTGTCCTGTGTGTGGAATGGATTTAGTCCCTGAAGCTAAGCTCAAAACAAGTTCGCAAAAATATACTTGTCCAATGCACCCAGAAGTAGTTAAAGACGAAATGGGATCATGCCCAAAATGTGGAATGGATCTCGTTCCAATGGAAGCTGATGAAAGTGCTGAAGAAAAACAGTACAAGACATTGCTTAAAAAGTTTTGGATTGCAGTAGCCTTTACATTGCCCATTTTTATCATTGCCATGTCAGAGATGATTCCAAATAATCCTTTATATGACTTGCTAGCTATGAAGGATTGGAATTGGGTTCAGTTAATCTTATCTATACCTGTGGTATTCTATGCTACTTGGATGTTTTTTAGACGAGCATATAGTTCTATTCGAACAATGAATCTGAATATGTTTACCTTAATTGGTATAGGAGCAGGTGCAGCTTGGCTATTTAGTTTGGGAGCAATATTATTTCCTTCAATCTTCCCAGAAGATTTTAAAACAGAATCAGGAACCGTTCATGTGTATTTTGAGGCTGCAACTGTAATCTTAACGCTTGTCTTACTAGGACAACTATTAGAGGCAAAAGCTCATAGCAAGACAAATAATGCGGTAAAAGAGTTATTAAAATTAGCTCCTAACAAAGCGATTAAAATTGTTAATGGGGAAGAACAGGAAATTTCCATAGACGATATTAAAGTTGGTGATTTATTAAGGGTTAAACCGGGAGACAAAATTCCTGTGGATGGTAAAATTGAAGATGGGGAAAGCTCTATTGATGAATCAATGATAACGGGAGAACCAATTCCTGTTGACAAATCAAAAGGAGATAATGTAACATCAGGAACTATTAATGGAAATCAATCCTTTGTAATGAAAGCCGAAAAAATTGGTTCAGATACATTACTTTCTCAGATTATCCACATGGTTAATGATGCAAGCAGAAGTAGAGCTCCTATACAAAAGCTAGCGGATAAAATTTCAAGCTACTTTGTTCCAGCAGTGATATTAGTTTCTGTTTTAACATTTATTGCTTGGTATATTTTTGGTCCATCTCCTCAATTAGTATTTGCTTTTGTTAATGCCATAGCCGTTTTAATAATTGCTTGTCCATGTGCATTAGGTTTGGCTACACCTATGTCTGTAATGGTTGGCGTTGGAAAGGGAGCGCAAGAAGGTGTTCTTATTAAAAATGCTGAATCATTGGAAAAAATGAACAAGATTGATGTGTTAATTATAGATAAAACAGGAACAGTTACAGAGGGTAAACCATCAGTTGAAGAAGTAAAATCATACGCAAACTTCAGTGCGGACGAATTAACGGTACTAGTAGCTTCTGTGAATAATCAAAGTGAACACCCTTTAGCAGAAGCTACGGTGAAGTTTGCTAAAAACAAGGAACTAAAACTGAAAGAGATTGAAGCTTTTAATTCAATTACTGGCAAGGGGGTTGAAGCTAAGATTGATGGAAAAAGGGTTTTAGTAGGTAATGATAAATTGATGATAGATAATAACATTACTCTTTCATCTGAGCTTAAAGATGAATCGCAAAAGGTAAAATCAAAAGGTAAAACCGTTCCTTATATTGCTGTTGAAAATGAGGTTGTTGGTTTTGTGGTTATTTCAGATGCGATAAAATCAACCAGTAAAAAAGCGATTCACCAATTGCACAGTATGGGTGTTGAAGTTATTATGATGACAGGAGACAACCAACATACAGCAAAAGCAGTAGCAGAAGAATTAAAACTTGATAATTATGTTGCAGATTGTCTTCCTGAGGACAAGCTTAATAAGGTAAAAGAATTACAAGGAAATGGGAAGATAGTTGCTATGGCAGGTGATGGCATAAATGATGCCCCTGCTTTAGCACTATCCAATGTTGGTATTGCAATGGGAACAGGAACGGATGTTGCTATTGAAAGCTCAGAGATAACGCTAGTAAAAGGAGACCTACATGGTATAGTAAAGGCACGAAACCTTAGTCATAAAGTAATGCGAAATATCAAGCAAAACTTATTTTTCGCTCTAGCCTACAACACACTAGGAATACCAATTGCAGCAGGCTTATTGTATCCAGTTTTTGGAACGTTACTTTCTCCAATGATTGCTGCTCTTGCAATGAGCTTTAGCTCTGTATCAGTGATTGCAAATGCACTTAGATTAAGAACTCAAAACATAAAATAAATTGAGATGAAAAAGTATTTAATATATACAAGCTTCTTGTTAGCAGGTCTGCTTTTAGGGTGGCTAATTTTTAGCAACTCTTCGAATAATGAGACTGAAACTGAGCATAAGCATAGTGAAAGTGAGGAACAAATTTGGACGTGTTCTATGCACCCTCAAATACGGCAACCTGAACCTGGAGACTGTCCTATTTGTGGAATGGATTTAATTCCATTAGAGGAGAATTCTAACGAAAACCCCTTAGTATTTTCAATGTCAGATGAAGCAGTTAAAATTGCCAATATTCAAACTACGAAAATTGGAGAAACGGGGAATTCAGAAAATGGGATTGCATTATCTGGAAAAATCAAACCTGATGAAACTGCCTCTTCAAGTGTTGTTACTCACGTTTCGGGAAGAATAGAAAAGCTCTATGTATCCTATACGGGACAATCAGTAGCTAAAGGGCAAAAGGTAGCTGAAATTTATTCGCCTCAACTGATTTCTGCCCAAAAAGAATTGATAGAAGCAAACAAAGTTAAATCCAGTAATCCAAGTTTATATAATGCAGCCTATAACAAGCTTAAAAATTGGAAATTAAATGATAATCAAATTGAATCAATTCTAAAAAGCGAATCAATTATTGAAACATTTAGCATCTATGCTCAATTCTCTGGAGTTATAAAGACGAAGAAAGTATCCGTAGGTGATTATCTAAAGGAAGGTGAGGTATTATTTGATTTACAGAGTCTTTCTAAAGTTTGGGCGGTGTTTGATGTTTATGAAACAGATATAGCAAATGTAAAAATTGGTGATCCCATAGAATTTACAACAACTAGTTACCCAGATGAAAAGTTCACTGCAAAAGTTAATTTTATTGATCCCTTGATCAATCCTTCAACAAGAACGATTTCTGTTCGGGCAAATATTCAAAATACCAATTCAAAATTAAAGCCAGATATGTTTATAAATGGATGGATTAAAGACTCACCAAATCAAAAAGCAACCTTACTTGTACCTAAATCAGCAGTATTATGGACAGGTAAGAGATCTGTTGTGTACTTAAAACTGCCGAATCAGACAGTCCCTTCTTTTGAATATAGAAATATTGAAATCGGTGAAGCTATTGGAGATTCTTACAAAGTGATTTCTGGTTTAGAATCAGGCAATGAAGTTGTTACAAATGGTGCTTTTGTAATTGATGCTTCTGCTCAATTGAATAATCAATCCAGTATGATGAATCAGAATTTGGTGAACCCAAATGATAACTTCACATCATCCGAAATTCCAGATTATGTAGATCAAACTGATGAAAAATTTAAAGTTCAATTAAACGAATTACTTTCCACTTATTACAATTTAAAAGATGCTTTTGTAAATGATAAAGCAGATTTAGCCAATTCAGAAGCTAAAAACCTATTAAAATCATTAGAAAAAGTAGAAATGAAATTGTTAAAGGGTGATGCTCATATGTATTGGATGACGCAAAAAAACAATATTCAATTAAGTGGAGAAAAAATCGCCAATTCAAATGATATTAATGAACAAAGAAATCAATTCATACCTATGTCAAATGCTATGATTAATAGTGTCAAGGCTTTTGGAGTAAACAATGTGTCGTACGAACAGTATTGTCCGATGGCTGATGATAATAACGGGGCATATTGGTTGAGTGAATCTAACAAAGTTTTGAATCCATATTTCGGATCAAGTATGTTGAATTGTGGAGAAATTAAAAATGAAATAAAATGAGGTTATTTATTATTAGCATTGGAATTATTTTGATTGGTTGTTCTCAAGGTCAAACTGAGGAAAAGTCATTAGAAGTAAATAAAATGGTTGTGACCGGGAAGATACCCTCTAAGGTCAATAAAATTTATGTTAGTACCGTTAGTGAGAATGGTTGGGGAATAATTGATTCAATAATACCTTCAAATAGCCATTTTGACTTTGAATACAAATTGATTAATCCTGAAATGATTAGGTTGTCAAGCGATGAATTCAAATTCAATTTTTTTGGAGAAAACTCTCAGATCACTCTTGAAATTGATACTAGTTTTTCAGAATTATTAGTAACAGGTTCTGAAGTTCATAAAGAATGGTTGGCTTACGAAGCTCTTGAGAAAAAATTTGATAATCAACTTGATAGTCTTTATGAATCTTATTTTCAGGCAAAGGAAAGTGATGATTATATTGCCATGGAAAATATAGAAGTGGATTATGATTCAGTTGAGGTTGAAAAGATGAAATTTATTCAGGAATTTATAGAGTCAAATTTCAACAGCTACATAAGTCCATACGTTTTCTCGAAAAATTACTATTACAGTTCGGATGTCGATTTTTTATCAAAAATTTTAGAAGGATTTTCTAATGCAAAAATTGAATCTAATCATTTGGCTCCAATCAAGAAACGAATTGAAGTCCTTAACAAAACAGCTGTAGGCAGTCCACTTCCTTTGTTTGCATTGCCAAATGTGCATGGAAAGCTAGTTAATAGTGAAGATTTTATTGGTCAATACGTGCTTATTGATTTTTGGGCATCTTGGTGTGGACCTTGCAGAAAGGAGAATCCTAATGTTGTTAGTGCATATAATTTATTCAAAGACAAAAATTTCACCATAATTGGTGTGTCACTAGATACTGATAAAGATAAATGGGAAGCAGCAATAGAAAAAGACAAACTTACATGGACTCAATTGAGCGATTTAAAGGGATGGGATAATGAAGTCGCAAGTGAATTTGGTGTCAAAAGCATCCCATTTTCCATATTAGTTGACCCAAGTGGGAAAATAATTGCTAAAGACCTTAGAGGAGAGGATCTCATCGAATTTTTAACTCAAAACATAAAATAAAACAAAATGAAAAAGTCAATTTTAAAAATGATTACACCTGCTATTGTTGGGGTTTCATTACTTACTAGTTGCGGAAATGCCCAAGACACCAACGGAGAACTTTCTAAAACTGAATTTAAAGTTTACGGTAACTGCGGAATGTGTGAAAAAACTATCGAAGGGTCATTGAATGGTGAAGAAGGTATAGGACAGGCAGATTGGAATAAAGAAACCAAAATGATTGCTGTTACTTATGATCCTTCTATTATGAATGAAGATAAGATTAAGGAGAAAATTGCTGGAGTTGGTTACGATACAGAATCCCATAGAGCCAAGGATGAAGTATATAATTCGTTACCCGGCTGTTGTCAGTATGATAGACCGTAATTTTTAAAAACCTTTGCTAAACAGCAAAGGTTTTTTTATGTCTTTAAGTTAATTCCCTCTCCCAAATTCATTATCAAACTAATTCCCAAAAAAAAAGACCTTAGCGTTTTACTAAGGTCTTTGGGTGGAAGATCGGTCTCGAACCGACGACCTCCTGAACCACAATCAGGCGCTCTAACCAACTGAGCTACAACCACCATGTTGCTACCGCATTTCTGCATCAGCATTTGGGTGGGCAAATATAGGTAATTCTTCAAATATCCAATTCCTGTTTTGAAGTTTTTTTTTAATTTCATTAAGAATTTATTCAAAGCTACACTGTATGACACTTAAAAATCACCTGATTAGTGAATTTGAGAAACGCGTATTCGATGAGTCGTATTCGCGGATTTACAAGTGTTTAACACTGATGGATGAGGAAGAACTGTGGAAATCTCCGAATAAATCAATCACTCCAGCAGGCTGTTTAATATTGCATCTTTGTGGAAACGCAAGGCAATGGATTTTGTCAGGATTGTGCAATGAACCAGATAATCGAGATAGAGATCAAGAGTTTGTAGTACATTCTAATATCCGTAAAAGTGACTTCATTTTCCTTTTAGAGAATATGAAAGTGCAGATTAGACGTTGCTTACAAGAACTTGATGAAGCTGATTTTAATCGAAGATATGTAATTCAAGGATTCGAAGTGACTGGTTTCTCTGCAGTGATGCATGTACTTGAACACTTTTCTTATCATACTGGGCAAATTACCACACTCACCAAATTATTCACTAACCAAGAGACTGGTTATTATAAAGATACCAACTTGAATAGACGAAATTCAAAGAATTAATTCTCCGTTGTTGATAAACTCTCGAATATTCCTCGATTCTAAAGGAAGACTCTTCTATTTTTGTAGAAAACATTGAAAATGCTAAAAGTTGGAGTTCTTGGTGCTGGTCACCTCGGTAAGATTCATATCAAGTTGTTACTTGAATTAAATGATAAATTCGAATTTATCGGATTTTATGACCCAAGTGATAACAACGCACAAACGGCAATTGATACCTTTGGAATTAAGCGCTTTGCTTCAATTTCTGATTTGTTACAAGAAGTCGACTGTGTGGATATCGTAACCCCAACTCTTTCTCATTTTGACTGCGCTTCTCAGGCTCTTCGAATGAGTAAACACGTTTTCATTGAAAAGCCCGTTACTGAAACTGTTGAAGAAGCTAAAAAATTAATTGGACTAGCTCACGAAGCAGGAGTGAAGGTGCAGGTTGGTCACGTAGAAAGATTCAATCCAGCATTCCAAGCAGCTGTGCCTTATTTGAGTAATCCAATGTTTATTGAAACACACCGCTTGGCTCAGTTTAATCCAAGAGGAACGGATGTACCTGTAGTATTGGACTTGATGATCCATGATTTAGATGCGATCCTAAGTGTGGTGAAATCGGGAGTGAAACGAATTTCTGCTTCTGGTGTTGCTGTTGTAAGTGATACACCGGATATCGCTAATGCCCGAATCGAATTTGATAATGGATGTGTGGCTAATTTAACAGCAAGTCGTATTTCAATGAAAAATATGCGTAAGTCGCGTTTCTTCCAAAAAGATGCATACATCAGTGTCGATTTTCTTGAGAAGGAAATGGAGGTTGTTCGCATGCAAGATATAGAAGGTGAACCTGATCCATTCGACATGGTATTCGATCTTGGTGAAGGGAAACCTGTAAAGAAAATTTTATTCGATAAGCCAGATATTGAGCCGATTAATGCAATTAAGGAAGAGCTTTCGACTTTCCATGATGCAATAGTAAATGATACAAATCCAATCGTCCCAATCGAAGATGGTTATCACGCGTTGGAAGTAGCGCAGCAGATTGTGGATAAATTAAAATCATCTGCATCGCTTAAATAGACAATAAAAAGAATTCAAGTACGTTCAAATTTGGACTACATACTATTATGAAGAATATCATAGGAATTTTAATCGTCGCATTTGCTATCAATAGCTGCGTAAAAAATAACCCCGATCCAACTTGGCTTGAGATTGGTGCATGGGAACTTGAAGAGAACCCAAATTCTGAAAATCCAACAGGAGTATTAACTGAAAACTTTTCTAATGCCTGGGTGTATATTGATGATCAATTGATTGGTGTTTTTGAAGTTCCATGTAAAATTCCATTGCTTTTATCTGGTGAGTCTGAAGTGAAAATTTTCCCAGCTGTATTGAATAACGGAATTTCAGCAACAAAGAAGATTTATCCTTTTATGTATCCACACATTCAGAATGTGAACTTGGTTCAAAATCAAACGGTATCTATCTCACCGAAAACAATGTACTACGAATTCTGTGAGTTTTGGATTGAAGATTTTGAAGATAGCTCAATTAAAATGGAGGAGGATGCGAGTTCTTTAGCTAGTTTGAATAAATCGAGTGATCCTACCATAATTGAATCGTTTAACGAAGTTAATTTTGGACGTGTAAATTTAAATACAACCGAAAATTATTGGGCTGCTTTTACAAATGGTGCTCTAGCCTTACCGAAAGGTGAGGAAGTTTATTTGGAAATCGATTATCATAATACGAATTCTGTTGTGACTGGAGTTCTCGCAGTTGGTGCAAGTAGCACGGAAGAGAATATCAATATTCAACTCAACGCACAGGATCCTTCGGAGGTAAAATGGAAGAAAATTTACATCGACTTACGTGAGATTGTTTCAAATTCTTCAGCAGCAAACTATTTTGAGATTTCTTTTCAAGCGGCATTGGCAGAAGATGCAACGTCTGGACAAATCAACATCGATAATATTAAATTGGTGCACTTCTAGATGAATGCAAGACTCCTCACGATTATTTTAATCCTTCTTGATTGGTTGAGTGCCTTGTTTGCTTGGGGGACGTTCTTCTATGTTAGAAAAGTCAAGTTGGAAATGGCTCAATTCGAGCCTACGGAGTCGTTTTACCTTGGATTAGCCTTAATCCCAATTTTCTGGCTATTTCTTTATACACTTCAAGGAACTTACCATGATGTTCGTCGTTTACACCGAATTAAAATTTTCAATTTATCTTTTGTTAGCACGCTGATCGGGGTCATTTGTTTGTTCTTCGTTTTCCTTTTAGATGATGAAATAAACGGTTATCGCCAGTATTATTCAGCCGTATTTTTACTGTTTGGGATCCATTTTACTTTCACTTTTTTACCGAGAGTGTTATTAGTGAGCTGGATTGTTGGTCGCATTCACAAACGAAAGGCTGGATTTAAAACATTGATCATTGGTGGAAGTGAGAAAGCTGTTGAAGTGTTCAATGAAATTGAAGGTTTGCCGAAAGGTATTGGAGCGGATTTCGTTGGATTTATCAATATTAATGGTGTCGATCGCCTATTGGAAGACAAGCTGACTTATCTTGGTCACATTGATGATGTCGAAAATATTCTACGTCAAAATGAAATTGAAGAGGTGATTATTGCTTTGGAGAGTGTAGAACACGACAAGCTGAAGAAAATCATTTCGCGCCTCGAAGGTGGTGATGTGAAGATCAAAATTCTTCCTGATATGTACGATATTCTTTCGGGAACGGTGAAAATGAATAACATTTTTGGTGCGCTCCTGATTGAAGTCAATGCGGATGTGATGCCGATTTGGCAAAGAACAGTAAAACGTATTCTGGATGTCGTTTTTTCATTGATTGCCATTGTTTTACTCACGCCAGTTTATATTGTTTTGGCCATTTTAGTGAAGGTTTCTTCTCCTGGACCGATCTTATTTGTGCAAGAGCGAATTGGTAAAAACGGAATTCCTTTTAATATCATCAAGTTTCGAACAATGTATGTGAATGCAGAGAAGGCAGGACCGCAATTATCGTCTTCAAACGATCCTCGAATTACGAAAATTGGTCGTTTTATGCGTAAATCGCGCTTCGATGAGTTTCCTCAGTTTTTCAATGTATTGTTTGGTGATATGTCACTTGTTGGTCCACGACCAGAACGCCAGTTTTACATCGATCAGATTGCGGCGATTGAACCACAGTTTTTGGAGTTGACAAAAGTCCGGCCGGGAATTACTTCTTGGGGCCAAGTGAAATATGGATATGCAGAGAATGTTGATCAGATGTTAGCTCGCATGAAATTCGATTTGCTTTACCTGAAGAACAGAACCTTGTCGCTCGACTTCAAAATCATGCTTTACACCGTATTGATTGTCTTCAAAGGAACTGGTAAATAATCCACCGTTTTGCGCGCTGGCGAAGTTGGAAAGCTTTGTGAGCAATTGGCTTAGCCGAAAGATAGCACAAAGGCGACCTTAGAAGCGTTTGTGCTAATTGTAAGACTTGCCGATTGAAGCAAACTTGAAAACGGAGACAGGTGAGAGGACTCAAGCGATGTGTACGCGCCCAACTTCTAGAACAACTTCTGCAATTCAGCTTTTAAATTCTCAACCGCGATTTCTGTTGGCATCGTTCCAACTTCTCCTACAATTTCGAAGATTTTTGCTGATAAATCCATTGCGGTTGAAGTAGGTTCCATTTGTTGTCCCGCCAAATTGATGATTTTCACCGTTTCATCCTTTGCTTTTTTAACCATGGCCCACGATTCTGGGTTGACGAACAATTGTTGTGCGATATTGTGCTCGTATTCTTCGCGAATCGATTCTAATAATTTCGCTTGCATAGCCATCGCTGGAAGTCCTGGATTGTGGTGGCGCATCACTAAGCTATTTGGGTGAATTCGCTCCATCAACAAGACTGCACGTTGGTAGGCTTCGACACGACTTGGTAAGAAAAACTTCTGTCTTTCACGCTTTAATTCGATTTGTGCCGATCGCACTTCTTTACTTGATTCACGACGTAAAAAATAGATAGTCGTCATTAAAACAGCTCCAGCTGGTAAGATAATCAAGGCGAGTTGAAACAGAATATTTTCCATAGTTTTTCTAATTAATACAAATATAGAATTCTCAAAAGCATGATAGTAACAAAGTACTGCGAAAAATTGTGAGGTATTTTGAAATGTAGCCGGTCTCAACGTGAACAATTACTATTTTAGCGACAAATAAAAAGCTATGTCCGCAACGCTTATTGTCACCGTCATCATCTTGTACTTTGCAACGCTGCTGGCGATTTCTTATTTCACTTCCCGTCAGGCTACAAACGACACTTTTTTCTTGGGTGAACGAAAGTCGCCTTGGTACATCGTTTCCTTCGGAATGATCGGTGCTTCGTTGAGCGGGGTGACCTTTATTTCGATTCCAGGTTGGGTGGGAAATGACGCAAATCAGTTCAGCTACATGCAAATGGTATTCGGCTATTTTGTAGGATATCTAGTCGTGGCTTATGTATTGTTGCCTCTGTATTATCGATTGAATTTAACGTCGATTTACGAGTATTTGGAACAGCGATTTGGCTTCTGGAGCTATAAAACGGGGGCATTTTTCTTTTTGATTTCGAGAGTGATCGGTGCTTCGGTGCGTTTACTGTTGGTGGCGAATGTTTTACAGGATATTTTATTCAATTCTTGGGGCGTTCCATTTGAAGTTACGGTGATTATTTCTGTCCTGCTGATTTGGGTTTACACCAATCGCGGTGGAATTAAAACAATTGTGTGGACAGATACGCTTCAAACGGCATTCATGTTGATTGCGGTAGTTCTGACGGTTTATCTGATTAGCGATTCGCTTGGTCTTTCCGAAAATGGAGGACTTGTTTCAACAATTGCGGACAGTAAATACTCCAAAATCTTCTTTTTCGATGATATCATGAGTGGAAATCACTTCTTAAAACATTTCATCGGTGGTGCTTTCATTACAATTGGAATGACGGGGCTGGATCAAGATATGATGCAGAAGAATTTGAGTTGTAAAAACACGAAAGAATCACAACGCAATATGATGAGTATGGCAACAGTTTTGGTGGTTGTCAACTTGATTTTCTTGTCGCTGGGTGCATTACTTTATATATATGTTGATGCGCATCCAGAGTCTACTTTTGCATCTGGTGACTTATTATTTTCTTCTGTTGCTCTAAGTGATGGAATGTCACCCGTGATTGGAATTTTATTTCTTTTGGGATTGATCGCAGCCGCTTATTCTAGTGCAGATTCAGCTTTAACTTCGTTAACAACGTCATTTTCGGTGGACTTCCTCAATTTGAAGAAGAAGGAAAAGTCACATCAGGAGTCCATGCGTAAGAAAGTGCATATTGGAATGTCGATTGCTATTGTTTTGGTGGTGATTTTATTGAAATATACAACGAGTGGTTCGGCCATCGGGATTTTGATGAAGTTTGCGGCATTCACTTACGGACCGTTAATTGCGCTTTTCTTTTTCGGAATTTTTACCAAACGTCAACTGAAGGATGGTTTTGTCCCAATCATTTCACTTTTCGCAACCTTTGTAACCTTCTTCCTCTGGTTTTATTCCAAAGGATCTCCGGGAGTGGAATCAGGAGAACCAGGACTTTTCGGAGATTATGTATTCGGCTTTGAAATCATTATATTAGATGTAGCCGTGACTTTCATCGGATTATTATTCGTTTCACACAAAAAAAGTATTCAAGATGATCATTCAATTGAACAATAATAACAAACACCTTCATTTTGCGCCACTCTCATTAACGCGACCAATCGGGAATTTGAGAATGGGAATTTTAACGAATGATGAAAGGTGGAAGTTGTTCGTTCCAGATGCTGAAATCACCTTCGAAGCACCTGAATATCTTGGTGGTAAATTTCCGTTTGCGGTGAATGCTACGGAGGTAAATGCCTGCGTAATTCCAAATGAAGATGTTGTTGCTGCTGTATTGAACCTAAAACCTAATCAGATTTTAGAATCGAAAGGAACTTGGTTGGCAAGAAAAGGTGGAGGAGACGTTGTTGTTCATTACAAAGGTGAAGAGCCAATCGTGTTGGATGAAAGATGGCATCTGTATCAAAAAAATGTTGAAGTTCTTAAGACTGATTTTGCCTTGGTCACTAATGGTCGAAAATCTCAAAAACTGAGCGAAACGAACACGGTTATTGGCGATGAAAGTCAAATTTTCCTCGAAGAAGGTGCTAAAGTGGAAGCTTCAATTTTAAACACAACAAGCGGACCGATTTATGTTGGCAAAAATGCTGAAATCATGGAAGGTTCCATCGTTCGTGGTGGATTAGCTATGTGTGAATCGAGTGCTTTGAAAATGGGAGCGAAAATCTACGGAGCAACAACCCTCGGTCCACATTGTAAAGTTGGAGGAGAAGTGAGCAATTGTATTTTCCAAGCTTATTCAAATAAAGGACATGACGGTTTTTTAGGAAATTCACTAATCGGTGAATGGTGTAATCTTGGTGCCGACACAAATACTTCTAACTTGAAGAATAACTACGGACTAGTAAAAACTTATTCCTATGTTTCTGAAAAACAAGTTCAAACAGATGTTCAATTCATGGGATTGACGATGGGAGATCATTCTAAATCTGGTATCAATACGATGTTCAATACGGCGACAGTAGTTGGTGTTTCGAGTAATCTTTTTGGAGCTGAATTTCCAGATAAATACATCGCTTCTTTCAAATGGGGAGCGCATGGTGAAACGTACGACTTCGTGAAGGCGATCGAGAGCGCGAATAACATGATGATTCGTCGTGATTTGTCCCTAACCGATGCGGAAATTGACATTTTACGTCACGTAGCTGACAATTATTAAGACAAAATTGCAGTTTCTGTCACTTGGCACATCCTTTGAAATAAAGGAATCAAACTAGAAATAATAAAATCAACACATCAGAAGTGGCAATTTGTCACCTTTTGGTGTTTCGATTATTCATAAGAAATATGAGCGAACTTTTTGATAAAAATTTTTTACAATTAACCTCTAGCCTTGAAGCTGATGCGGAGTTTATTCCGTTAATTACCGCTGAAGAGGAAGAGAATATGAATAAGCAATCATTTCCAGATGTTTTGCCGATTCTGCCGTTGAGAAACAATGTCCTTTTTCCGGGGGTTGTGATTCCCATTACAGTAGGTCGCGATAAATCCATCAAGTTAATCCAAGAAGCAAACAAAGGATCGAAGATTATTGGTGTGATTTCGCAAAAGGACGGAAGTGAGGAGGAACCAACATTTGATGATTTAAACAAAGTTGGAACGGTTGCGCAAATCATTCGATTACTGAAAATGCCTGATGGTAGTTCAACGGTGATTATTCAGGGAAAGAGACGCTTCGAGATGTTGGAAGAGGTGCAGTCGGATCCTTTCATCACAGCAAAAGTGAGAATGCTTGAAGAGGCGAAAGTTGATCCGAAGAACAAGGAAATGGATGCTATGTTTAAGTCGATTAAAGATTTGGCTTTGCAGATTATTCAAGATAGTCCAAACATTCCTTCGGAGGCTTCATTTGCAATCGGAAATATTGATAGCCCAACATTCTTGGTGAATTTCATTTCATCGAATATGAATGCAGACGTTCAGAAGAAGCAAGAGATGCTACAAGAATTGGATGTCCGCAAACGTGTGATGATGGTGCTTGAACATTTGACTTTGGAGGTGCAGATGTTGGAAATGCGCAACGAAATCCAATCGAAGGTTCGAAAGGATATGGATCGTCAACAGCGCGAATATTTCCTTCACCAACAAATGCGAACGATTCAAGATGAATTGGGTGACAATCCACAAGAACAAGATGTGAACGACATGCGCGAGCGTGCTGCGAAGAAAAAGTGGGAGGAGCGTGTAGAAAAATTGTTCTACAAGGAATTAGATAAGTTAGGTAGAATGAATCCGCAAGGTGCAGAATACACTGTTCAAATGAACTATTTGGATATGATGTTAGATCTTCCTTGGGGTGAATATTCGAAAGATAATTTGGACCTAAATCGTGCGAAGAAAATCTTAGAGCGCGATCATTACGGACTTGAAAAAGTAAAAGAACGTATCCTTGAGTACTTGGCAGTGCTTAAGTTGAAAGGAAATATGAAGTCGCCGATTTTGTGTTTCTACGGACCTCCGGGAGTTGGTAAAACTTCATTGGGTAAATCAATTGCAGAGGCACTTGGAAGAAAATACGTTCGTATGTCGTTGGGTGGTTTACATGATGAATCAGAAATTCGAGGTCACCGAAAAACATACATCGGAGCAATGCCTGGTCGTGTAATCCAAAACATCAAGAAAGCGGAGATTAGCAATCCAGTTTTCGTTTTAGATGAAATCGATAAATTGGGAAGTAGCAATCACGGAGATCCATCTTCAGCTTTGTTGGAAGTACTCGATCCTGAACAAAATAAGGAGTTCTACGATAACTATATCGAAACGGAATACGATCTATCACGCGTGATGTTTATCGCTACGGCAAATAATTTAGGTAGCATTCAAGGTCCACTTCGCGATCGTATGGAAATCATTGAAGTCAATGGTTACACAATTGAAGAGAAGATCGAAATTGCGAAACGTCACTTGTTGCCAAAACAGATCAAAGAACACGGAATCACTTCGAAGCAAATTTCTATCGATAAGCGAACATTAGAGAAGTTGGTGGAAGAATATACGAACGAATCAGGTGTCCGTGGATTAGACAAAATGGTAGCAAAGTTGGTTCGAAATCGTGCTCGTCAGATCGCCATGGAAGAGGAGTTTGAGGTAAAAATCAAAGCAGAAGATTTATTCGATATTCTAGGTGCCGGACGTGGTAAAACGAAATACGATAATAATAATGTTGCCGGTGTTGTAACTGGATTGGCTTGGACAAGCGTTGGTGGAGATATCTTGTTTATTGAGTCTTCTATCACTAAAGGAAAAGGAAAATTAACGTTGACTGGTAACCTTGGAGATGTGATGAAGGAATCAGCAGTAATTGCACTCGAATACTTGAAAGCACACAGCCATAAGTTTAATTTAGATCAAGAATTATTCGATCGCTACAATGTGCATGTGCACGTTCCAGAAGGAGCGACGCCAAAAGATGGACCGAGTGCTGGTATTACCATGTTGACTTCATTGGCTTCCTTGTTCACGCAACGCAAAGTGAAGAAAAACCTCGCAATGACTGGAGAAATTACACTTCGCGGTGAAGTGTTGCCAGTTGGTGGAATTAAAGAGAAAATTCTTGCAGCGAAAAGAGCGAAGATCAAGGAGATTATTCTTTGTGAGAAAAACAAAAAGGATGTTGAAGACATCAATCAAGATTACTTGAGAGGACTGACATTCCATTATGTAAAAACAATGCAAGAAGTATTGGATATTGCACTAACGAATACGAAGGTGAAAGAGCCAATTGCAATTCAATAAAAAGCTATTTACAGTTATTAGAAAGCACTTCAATTTTTGAGGTGCTTTCTTTTTTTTAGGGTATTCCCTGAGTTGTTTTCTCAAATATTCTGTTATTTTTATCACTTAACTGAAAACAAATCAACTATTTAAGCTTATGGAAGTAGAAGAGAAGTACAAAACAAGAGCGATTGTAGCTCACATTACACTTATCGGATGGATTATTGCTTTGGTGCAAAACAACAGTGAAGACAAAAATGAATTCGCTAGTTTCTACATCCGTCAGATGTTGGGATTGATTATTGTTAGCTTCGCCTTGAATATCGTTTCGATGATTCTTGGGGTGATTCCGGTACTTGGATTTATTATTTCAATTCTTGTTTTAGTAGCAATTATTGGACTTTGGGTCATGAGTTTGATCGGAGCCATTAATGGTAAAAAGGAACCGACGCCTTTTGTAGGACATTTGTTTCAACAATGGTTTAGCTCAATGTAAATTGACTTAACGTGAAAATCAACCTAAGCCCGTCCCTACAGATGGGCTTTTTTAATTATTCATGCAGCAATCGCGGAACTTTTCACCACTTCCACACGGACAGGGATCAAAATGACGGGTTGCTTGTGATTTCACATCTTCAGCTCTATGCGTGTGTTCCACAGAGAAGAAATCAGATAACATTTCGTACAATTCAGGATGCTTCTTTTTGAAAAGATGGGGGCGCTCAAAGAAATATTCACTTGCGACAGCCAAAAATTCAGCGCGATTGGTTGCTCCATACGGATTGATGTCACTTTTCTTCTTCAGAATCTTGTGAATGTTTTCATCCATCAAATTCAACCAAGGTAAAACAGCTGGTTCTTGCATGAAATGAACGGGAATCCCATCCACTTTTCCATCCGATTTATCCAGTAAATGAACAAATTCATGAATCGCCGTATTGCGTTTGTCAGTTTCGTTTGTAAATCCATGGTGCAACGATTTCTTCGAAATAATCATCTTGCCCTCCATGTAGCCATATCCAACCATCCCAAGAATCGCTTTTTCTTTTGAGCCAATGCCAAATTGCTCATCAAAATGCGCGGGATACAATAAAATCTCATGTAAATTATGGTATTTCCAGTTCGGAAAAGCAAAAATGGGAATGATCGCACTTGCCGCCAACAACATTTTGTCCAAATCATCAACATGCGTTTTTACACCGGTGATTTGGGTGGTGTCCAAAAACTCCGTCATGCGTGACTCAAAACTAGCTCGTTCTTCCGCATTCAAATGCTCGTAAAAAGGAACAGTTTCCAACAAATTCGTTCGCCAATCCACAGGAAATGGAGTAGGAGTCGTCTGTCGTTTAAAAAGTCGTCGCCAAAAGGACATTGATTTGTTATTTGGGCGTTCCCTTCGGTCAGGCTGTTCGCGTTACACGGTAACTTGCTGCCATCCCTAACGCGGGAGTGATTTCAATTATTTCTTGTAGAAAGGAAGTTTTACAACTTTCGCCTTCAATGCTTTATTACGAACCATAATCATAATCTCCATATCAACTGCGCTGTTCTCAACCGTTACGTATCCAAGTCCAATAGCAATTTTCATCGAAGGTGACATTGTTCCAGAAGTTACTTTACCAATTACAGCTCCATTTGTGTCTTGAATCTCGTAATCGTGACGTGGAATTCCGCGGTCGATTAATTCGAAAGCAACCAATTTGCGCTCAACACCCGCTTCTTTTTGCTTCGTTAAGAAGTCTTTATCAATAAAGTCAGCTTCTTTATTCAATTTCGTGATCCATCCTAATCCAGCTTCTAATGGAGAAGTCGTATCGTCGATATCATTTCCGTACAAACAGAATCCCATTTCCAAACGAAGCGTGTCTCTTGCAGCTAAACCAATCGGTTTAATTCCAAATTCAGCTCCGGCTTCCATTACTTTTTCGAATACTTGTTCTACCTCAGAATTCTTGCAGTAGATTTCGAAACCTCCACTACCTGTATATCCAGTTGCAGAAATGATTACATAATCGATTCCAGCAAAATCTGCTACTTCGAAGTGGTAGTATTTGATTTCAGATAAATCAATCGAAGTCAATGATTGCATCGCTTCAACAGCTTTCGGTCCTTGAATGGCCAAAAGTGAATAATCGTCTGAAAGATCACGCATTTCACAGTCGAAAGAATTATGAGAAGAAATCCAATTCCAATCTTTTTCAATATTCGATGCGTTAACAACCAATAAATATTGTTCTTCTTTGATTCTGTAGATAATTAAATCATCAACAATTCCACCTTTTCCATTTGGCATGCAGCTATACTGAGCACGACCGATAGTCAAAGTAGAAGCATCGTTTGAAGAAATTTTTTGGATTAAGTCCAAAGCTCCAGGACCTGTCAATAAAAACTCACCCATGTGAGAAACATCAAAAACGCCAACTCCTTCACGAACCGTTTCGTGTTCAACATTAACCCCTTCGTACTGAACAGGCATATTAAATCCAGCAAATGGAACCATTTTCGCTCCAAGAGCAACGTGTTTATCGTTAAGAGTGATGTTTTTCATGTCTAAAATTTTGCCGTAAAAGTAATAATTTGATCGATTGAGAGTACACTTCTGATCGATTCATGAATTCGTTAGGAAATCAACATTGCCAGTTCTTCGCCAACTAAAGTTCCAATTGCGACTCCCATTCCTCCGAGTCGAACACCACAGAATAAATTTTCGTCCAATTGTTTAACAATAGGTGCTTTCGTCTCTCCAACTCCCATTATTCCGGCCCATTGGTGATCAATTTTGAAACTAGTCTCTGGTAAAATGACATTGTTCATCAGTTCTTTCAGTGTTGACATGATTGAATCGGTCGTTTCAATTTCAGTTGTTGTTTCACCTTTAAAGTCGATATTTCGCCCACCCCCAAATAGAATTCTGTTATCAATGTTGCGGAAATAGTAATACCCAAATTGATAATGGAACGTTCCTTCAATTTTTAAGTCTGGAATTGGTTTTGTAATCAAAACTTGAGCGCGAGCGGGGAGAATATCTTCATCTGGTAGAAACTGTTTAGCAAATCCATTGATACAAATAGCTATGTTTCTAGCTTCGAAATCACCATTTATTGTTTTAACCGAATTCTTTTCAATTGAGATAACTTCCGTAGCAAACAACGTATGAATTCCAGCCTCAATAGACTTTCGATAAAAGGCTTCGTTCATCTTTGAGGTATCGATTTGCCCTTCCAGTCGATTGTAAAAGCTTGTTTCAATACCCTCAAATCCAAATTTTTCAGCGACTGCCTTATCCTCCAAAAAAACACCTTTTTCACCAGTAATTTTTTCGAGTTGAGAATTAAAATATGGAATCTGAGATCTTACTTTATTAGCAACTTCAATTTCGGATGTGGTGATTAAATCCCATGAACCATTCTGTTGAAAATCAATATTTTCATCTCCAATAAGTGTTCTTAATCGTTGTAAACCTCTCCATCTTTTTTCGACTGTTTTCCAAACTGTTTCCTCTCCGAAATTTTGAATGTCATCGAATAACTCAGTCGGACTCCCAAAACATGCAAATCCAGCATTTTTAGAACTTGCTCCGCTTGGTAAAATTCCTCTTTCCAAAACGATAATTTTAGCATCCGGATTGGTAGATTTGTACGAAAGGGCAGTGCTGTAACCAACAATTCCCGCTCCGATCACTATCAGATCGATGTCTTTCAGGAAGCTTTTCTGCTCCCAATAACTCCATTTTTTCGTATTTAGCACGGTTTTTGACTTAAGATATGTTAACTATTTTACCCATATTTGTAAAATAAGTGAATCAAATTTAAACCAATTCTGTAACTGGTTGTACAGAGATACGTTTAAATCATGTGTATGAAGCATTTCTTCCTTATTCTATTGCTGTTTTTTGCGTCACAAGCGTGGTCGCAACAGCTTGCTTTTGTCTTCAAGGGACAAATTGAAAATCAGGACCTCGGAAAGAAAGAAGGTGGGGTAAAAGTATCAATCGTACAAGGAGGAACAACTGTTGCATCAACAACTTCTTCATCAAACGGTAAGTACTCATTAACAGGTACGGCAAATTATCGCCAACCATTTACAGTCGTTTTCTCAAAAGGTGGATTGGTATCTAAAATGGTTCGCTTCAACCTTTCAACATTAAACGAAGAGGATATTCCACCTGGAGAAGAGTATAGACCAGTTGAGTCGCTCGATATGACCATGTTTGGTGAACGAGAGTATGCCGACTTTTCATTTCTGGAAAACGAACCGGTTGCTGATTTTGAATGGAATGAGAAGAAATTAAGGTTAGGCTATGACCAAGCAGCGAGTAATCGTGTGAGGACAAAAATCGAAGAACTGCTCATCAATGCTGAGAAGAAGAAGGCGGAAATGGAGGCCAAATATCAAGCGGCGATCAGTGCGGCAGATGAAGCTTACAACAAAAAAGAATATGAAAAGGCTTTAAGCAAATATGAAGAAGCTCTAACGTACAAACCACTTGAGCCATACCCAGCTGAACGTATTTTAGAGCTCGATGCATTACTACAGTCTCAAAAGGAACAAGCGCTGGCTCAACAACAGGCGGACGCTAAGTATAATAATTTGATTGCAGCTGCAGACAACCTAAGAGATGGTGGTGAACTGGAAAAAGCGATTGCAAAATATCAAGAAGCAATTACGGAAAAAGATGAGCAATACCCAAAAGATCAGATTGCTGCGTTAAAAGCACAGATTGAAGCAAAGAAAAAGGAAGCTGAAAATCAAGCGAAGTACGATGAGGCTATAAAGGCAGCTGACGGATTCTTGAAACAGAATAGTTTAAGAGCTGCTAGAGATAAATATAAAGAAGCATCGGAATTAAAACCATCCGAAAAATATCCCAAAGATAAATTGGCTGAGATTGAAAACAAGTTAAAGGCCAAGGAGGAACAAGAAGCGCTTAAACAAAAATACGATGAGGCCATTGCTGCTGGTGATGCTGCATTCAGTTCAGATGATTTTGAAACTGCCAAGTCAAAATATGAAGAGGCCTTGACGTACGAAGCTTCATCTACTTATGCGAAGGAACGCATTAAAATGTGTGATACAGCTCTAGCTGACGCAAAGGCAGAGCAAGAAAGATTGGCAAAGATTGATGAGCTCCTTAAAAAAGGAAATGATGAATTTGCTAAAAGTGATTTAGAGTTAGCGAAAGCAACCTTTGAGGAAGTCTTAACACTTGACGATAAAAATGCTCCTGCAACTGCAAAAATTGCTGAAATTGATAAACTTTTAGCCGATGCTGAGGCGCAAGCTCAGAAAGATGCTGAATTCAATAAATTGGTGCAAGAAGGTGATGCTGCAAATTCGAGTAATGATTTACAAACTGCATTAACGAAGTACCAAGCAGCCATCGCTGTTAAACCTTCTCCAGAAGTAGATGCGAAAATTAAAAGCGTTCAAGAGAAACTTGCTAATGAGCAGGCTGCAGCTGAACAAAAAGCAAAATACGATCAGTTTATTGCTGATGCAACGGCAAAAATGACTTCGGGTGATTTAACTGGAGCTAAGTCTGATTTTGAAAATGCTTCAGCAATTGATCCAAGTCAAACTTTACCTAAAGAAAAAATTGCGGAGATCGAAAAAATGTTGGCTGACCAACAAGCTGCTGCAGATCAGAAAGCAAAATACGATCAATTCATAACTGATGCAACGGCAAAAATGACTGCTGGTGATTTAGTTGGAGCAAAAACTGATTTTGAAAGTGCTTCTGCAATTGACCCAAGTCAGACTTTACCTAAAGAAAAGATTGCTGAGATCGATAAAATGTTGGCTGAGGAACAAGCCGCGGCAGACCAAAAAGCAAAGTATGATCAATTCATCGCTGATGCTACTGCAAAAATGACTTCAGGTGACTTAACAGGAGCAAAAACTGATTACGAAAGTGCTTCTGCAATTGACCCAAGTCAGAATTTGCCAAAGGAAAAAATTGCTGAGATTGAAAAAATATTGGCGGACGAGCAAGCAGCTGCTGATCAAAAAGCAAAATATGATCAATTCATTGCTGATGCTGCATCGAAAATGACTTCTGGTGATTTAGAAGGTGCGAAATCTGATTATGAAAGTGCTTCTGCAATTGACCCAAGTCAGACTTTGCCGAAAGAGAAAATTGCTGAGATTGATAAGATTCTTGCAGAAAAATCAGCAGCTGAAGAAAAGGAAAATCAATATACCCAGTTAATTTCTGAAGGACAACAATTGATGTCTGCGGATGACTTGACTCAGGCCAAATCTAAATTTGAGGAAGCACTTGCAATAAAACCTTCTGAAGCAGAGCCAAAAGAAAAGTTAGCTGAAATAGAAAAGTTACTCCAAGAGAAAAGAGCGGCTCAAGATCAACAAACTCAGTACAACGAACTTATTGCTGATGCGCAAGCGAAGTTTGGAGCTGATAATTTAACAGGAGCTAAGGCTGCTTATCAAGAAGCTCAGAATGTAGATCCATCTCAAACGTTGCCTAGTGAGAAAATTGCAGAGATTGATTCAATTTTAGCACAGCGTGAAGCAGAAAAAGAGGCAGCTGAACTGCAAAAATTAGAGTACCAAGCAGCAATTAAAGCTGGTGATGATTTGTTGGCTAACGGTAAATTGGAAGAGGCGAAGTCGAAATTCCAAGAGGCAATTAATATAGATGGGACTCAGAACTATCCAAAAGATAAAATTACTCAGATTGAATCGTTGTTAGCGAATCAAGAAGCTAATGCAGCGAAGCAAGAACAAATAGCACAGTTAATTGTTGAGGGTAATGATCGTTTGAATTCGAATGATTTAGTTGGTGCGAAGGCGAAGTTCAATGAAGTCTTGAATCTTGATCCAGGGAATCCTGAAGCGCAGGCTCAACTTCAGAAAATTGCCGCACAAATTGCTGCAGAACAATCGCAAGCGCAAAAAGATGAAGACTATAATGCTTTCTTGACAGAAGGTGCGAATAAATTAGCAAATCGTGATTATCAAGGTGCTATATCCGCTTACCAATCAGCATCAAATGTTAAGCCAAACGAGTCTTTACCAAAGGACAAAATTGAGGAGATTAAAAAGTTAATGGCTGAAGAATCAGCAGCATCTCAGGAAGAAATCGAAGCAAATTATCAAAAAGCATTAGAAGAAGGGAAACGACTAATGGCTTCTGAAAATTATCTTGGTGCAATTAAATCATTCAACGAAGCGCTCAACTATAAACCTTCAGAAAGCGAACCAAAGGAATTAGCAGCTGAGGCAGAAAAATTGGAAAGAGAAAGAGGTGAAGTTGATGCTCAATATGAGAAGATTTTAACGGTGGCTCAAAAGAAAATAGATGAACAGGACTATGATAGAGCTGTTGAGTTATTGAACAGAGCTAAATCATTCAAACCTGAAGACAATCGTCCTGATCAAATGTTGGCAGAAATTGAACAACTAAGAAAAGTTGAAGAGAATTATACTGCTGCAATCGCAGAAGGAGCAGATAAGTTATTAAAAAATGACTTGAATGCTGCACTTACAGCTTATCAACGAGCAAGCAAAATCAAGCCGAATGAAGCGTTGCCAAAGGATAAGATTGATGAAATAAAAAGTTTAATTGCACAGTCGAATTCTGAAGCTAAAGCGGATGAGATTTATGCAGATAACATGGCGAAAGGGCAGATGACCATGGATGCTAAGCGTTTTGATGAAGCTCTAGGATACTATAAAAATGCCTTGAATGTTAAGCCAGGTGATAGTCGTGC
The DNA here is from genome assembly GCA_964219255.1 of Henriciella pelagia. GTDB lineage: Bacteria > Bacteroidota > Bacteroidia > Flavobacteriales_D > Crocinitomicaceae > UBA4466. The sequence goes on along the minus strand of CAXPPC010000005.1, from coordinate 407,102 downwards.
GCAAGCAAAAATCGATGAGGTACAACAAATCCTTGATAATTTGGCCAATGCTGATGAAGAAAAAAGAAAGCAAAAGGAAGAATTCGATCGACTAATTAAGGAAGCAGATGCACTTTTTGCAGAAGAAAAATATGTGCCATTTGCAAAAAATAAATATGAAGAAGCATTGGCTATTATGCCAAACAACTCATATGCTTTGACTCAAAGAGACGAGAGCATTCGTTTAGCTAGAAATAAAGTAGACGAAGAAAAAGAAAAGCAATACCAAAAATTAATTGCCGCTGCTGATAAAAGTTTTGGGAAAGAAGATTATACAAAAGCGAAGGACTACTACACAAGAGCAGTTAACTTCAAAAGCAACGATCCTTATCCAAAACAAAAACTCCAAGAAATTGAAGGGATTCTTAATCCAGTTGTTGTAGGTTCAGTCGAGTTGGAGGATTTAGGAGATCCTTACGATGGTTCGATAATCGATGGGGCGTTTTTATTAGAAAAAGCGGAAGAGGAAAGAGCATTTTTGAAAGGTACCCAAATCCAGCGCGAGTTCGATGAAATTCAAAGTGCCTCTGAAGAAATGAGTGCAAAAAAGACTGAAGATCGTCTAAACACAACTAATGAGATTTATCAACTGCAAAGAAGAATTAGAGTCGAAACTATCGATTCAGATGAAAGCAGAAAAGCAACAGTTGAAGCATTAAGGGCAGCCGAAAGAGAACGTGATGCACTTGAAAGATCAAATCTACAATTTGAAAAATCAGAGAACCTTACGTCTCAAGGACAGTTGGATGGCATAAAGGAAAGAGGAGCGATTGCCTACGGAGAGGACCTTGCCGTTTATCGCGATAATGCCGCATCAGTTGAAGTGTATAATCGATCTGCTGCCGACCTAATGAAGGAGAACGCGTCTCGTAAAATGGATGATAATCGTTTTGCAGATGGAGAAATCAATAAGATTAAAAAGGCAATTGTATCGGATGATATTAATGATTTGGACCAACGACTAGCTGAAAAGCAAAAAGTTGAAGATATTTATCTTAATGTCGAGTCTAAATCAACTGAAGATGCTAAAATGGCAAGTGAAAATGGTACTTCAATCAAAACTATTCAGTCTGATGTGAGTGATATGGATATTCAACGATCAGCGATTGAAAAAGACCATGCTTTCCAAACTGATCTCGAGGTGGCTGATGTCAAACGAAGAGCTCAGGTTGATGCAAGTGTATACATTGCTAATCGAGAAGAATCGACAGAGAAATTCAAAGAAATTAAAGTGGCGTATGAAGAAGCAAGTCTTGATGCGTATAATAAGGAAACAGAAAAGTACTTGAAGAATAAGCAAATACTTGATGACGAAGAAGCTCGTAAATCTGATATTGCTGAGAAAGCGAATGAGGCGCATGAGAAGAAAGTGGCTTATATGGAAGGCGTAGATAAGAAAGTTAACATTGAAAATAATGCTGCAACACTTTCAGATCAGGAAGAACGACAAAATGCAAGAAAGGCTGTCGAGAATATTCAATTAGCTCAAGTAACAGAATTTGAAGAGGAGAAAAAAGAGCATGTTGAGAATATTGAAAAATTGAAAGATGTAAGTAAAACAGCTGCTGCTGATGCAAGTAATGAGGCTGCACGTCAAAAGGAGAAAACGTACGAAAATCAAACTGCAATCAGTAAGGTAGATGATACACCGAAGCCTAAGAAGAAAGTTGCGAATGCATTGGGGGAAGAATATCCTGAAGGAGTTTCACAAGAATCATTTACTCGTAAAGATCAAAACGGACTTGTAACGGCTGTTATTACAAGAAGAATTGTGGTAATTGAAGGACACGCAGATGTGTATGTTCGTACACAATCTAAGAACGGAATTACTTATTCGAAAAACGGAATCCCTAGTTTAGAGCATGTTTGGAATTCAGAGACTCAAAGCCCCGATTTGGAGCGTCATTTCTAGTATAGTTTTACTATCTTCTTGTCAGGATACCGATTCAAAAGTTGAACATAAATCAATAACGGGTATCGAGTTCTGGGGTGAAACTCAAGGGACAACTTATCACATTATTTTAGCAGATGATGAAACGAACTTAACAAAAGAATCGATCGATTCTTTACTACATGAATTCGATCTTTCATTATCGACATATATTGACGAGTCGGTTGTAAGTAAGATAAACTCAGCTAAAACAGATACAGTTTTAATTGATCATTCAGGTTTCTTTCAAGAATGTTACAAATTGAGTAAGTCGGTTTTTGAGTTCACTGAAGGAGCATTCGATCCTACGGTTTTTCCACTTGTCAAAGGATGGGGGTTTATGAATAATATGGACACTCCGCTAACTCAAAATGAAGTGGATTCAATTCTACAATTTATTGGATTTGAAAAGAATCATTCAGTTCATTTTAGTGGCGATTCGATATTTATTTCCAAATCAAATCCAAATGTAAAGCTCGATTTTAATGCAATTGCTCAAGGATATTCTGTTGACGTACTAGCTAACTTCATAAGAAGCTTCGGGCATGAGAATTTCTATGTTGAGATTGGTGGAGAACTTATTGTTTCTGGAAAAAACAGATCAGGAGAAAAATGGTCTATCGGACTTGATGTTCCAGAAGCTGATGTTGATGGTCGACCTTTAGAAAATGTATTTTATCTTTCGAATAAGGCTATTGCAACCAGTGGGAATTATCGAAAATTTTATGAGGTGAATGGCAAGAAATTCGCTCATACCTTAAATCCTAAGACAGGTTTTCCAGTTCAGCATTCTTTATTAAGTGCATCTGTGGTGTCTGAAAATTGTGCACTTGCTGATGCGTATGCGACTGCTTTTATGGTGATGGGTACAGAGAAATCGCTTCTTTTTATTGAAGATCACCCAGAGTTGGAGCTTGAAATCTATCTGCTCTCATCAACATCCGAAGGAAGTTACAAAAGATCAACTTCTGCTTCATTCAATCAGTTCTTGACTGCTAAATAAGGTTTTCTTCATTTGTTTGTGCGTAACTACTCATGCATAATTTCTTGTGACATTACTTTTCAATTAATTTAGTGGAAAGTCGAATATGGATTCAAAAATTGTTAGATATCTTTTTATCATTGGAATTGTAGCAATAGGTAGTTGGATTACGCTGTATTACTGGTCAAATAACACCTTGAATACAATAAAATACGTGCCAATTTACTTAATGGTGCTAACACTAGTCTATATTTTACTTCAGATTGGAAAAAGGTATTTGTTTAAGAAACAAAATTGGTGGGACTGGCTTTATTACATCGGATTGGCAGGAATGATGCTGGGTGTTTTCTTTGCCTCTGAAAAAAGTCTAGAGCTATACAATTCAATCACTGATTATTCAATTGTTTTTTTAATTGTTCCTGGTTTAATTGACCTTTTCGATCAACTTCAAAAGAAAAAAACATCATGAAAGTACATTTTATTGCAATCGGAGGAAGTGCCATGCACAACTTGGCGATCGCGCTGTCAAGAAAAGGAGTAGAGGTAACCGGTTCAGATGACGAGATTTTTGAACCGTCTAAATCTCGTTTATCGAAGCAAGGTATTTTGCCAGAAACTATTGGCTGGAATACAGATCGAATTACTAATGATCTGGATGCTGTTATCTTGGGAATGCATGCGCGTGAAGACAATCCTGAATTACTGAAGGCAAAAGACCTTGGCTTGAAAGTTTATTCATACCCCGAATATTTATACGAGCAAAGCAAGGATAAAAAAAGAATTGTGATAGGTGGATCTCACGGTAAAACAACGATCACTTCGATGATTTTACATGTGACCAATCAGCTAGGGATTAATGTTGATTATATGGTTGGTGCTCAGCTTGATGGGTATGATTGTATGGTAAAGTTGTCTACGGATACACAAATGATGGTAATTGAAGGAGATGAATATTTGAGCTCCCCAATAGATAGAAGACCAAAGTTTCATTTATATAAGCCAAATATTGCCATCATAAGTGGAATTGCCTGGGATCATATTAATGTATTTCCAACGTTCGAAAACTACGTTGAACAATTTGAGGAGTTTTGTGAATTGATCGAGACTGATGGAACTTTTGTCTACAATACAGAGGATCCAGAAGTGGATAAATTGGGTAAACGATTCGAACTTAAGTTAAATGCAGTTGGTTATGACACGCCAGAATATGAAGTTACTGAATCCGGGACTTTACTTCGCTTTGAAGGGAAAAACTACCCAATGAATATTTTCGGTCAACATAATCTTCAAAATATGATGGGAGCGATGCGCGTGGCTGAAGCTATGGGAATAAAGCCAGATGATTTCTTTCATGCAATGGAAAGCTTTACTGGAGCTGGAAAACGTTTGCAAAAAGTAGTTGAATCGGATGATTTTGTCATGTACAAGGATTTTGCCCATTCTCCTTCAAAATTGAAAGCCACAACTAAGGCAGTTAAAGAACAGTTCTCCGACAGAAAAGTAATTGCATGTATGGAATTGCATACATTTTCAAGTTTGAAAAAAGAGTTTTTGCCTCATTATAAGAATGCAATGAAATCGGCTGACGAAGCATTGGTCTACTTTAGTCCAAAAGTGGTAGAACACAAAAGACTAGAGCCTATTACTATTCAACAGGTGTCAAATGGATTTGGTGGAGGTGTTGAAGTGGTGAATTCGACGGAAGAAGTTTTGGAGTTTATTCACAAACATCATGGTCATAATACAGCACTACTAATGATGTCATCAGGTAATTTCGACGGAATAGATTACGAAAAATTAGGAGACGAATTATTGAATTCGCTTTAATTCAGCCAGAACAACTCCAGTTGCAACAGCTACATTGAGAGATTCGGCTCCTCCATAACCAGGGATTAAAACGGGATATGTGATGAATTGCTGTAATTCTTGACTGATTCCATTCCCCTCGTTACCCATAATTACATTTGCCTCAGAAGGAAGATTCGATTCATACATGTTTTTTCCTTCCAAAAGAGCTCCGATAACTGGTTTTTCTGATTCTTGAATGAATTCTTTTAAATCAGTATATACAATCGGAATGCGAAATACAGATCCCATACTTGATTGGATCACTTTTGAGTTCCAGCAGTCTACTGTTTCTTTGGAACAAACAATTGTGCTTACTCCGAACCAATCTGCTGTTCGAATAATCGTCCCCATGTTTCCAGGATCTTGAACACCATCTAACAGAAGCGTAATTCCTCCAAATGAAACTTCCATTTTTGGTAAGTTGACTACGGCCAATAATTTATTAGGAGTTTTTAACGAACTGATTACTTTCATTGATTTCTCATCAACTGAATATGTTGTAATTGATTCAAAATCTTTCTCTGTACTACAGATGAACTGCACTAAGTCGGGGTTTTGAAGTGCAATTTCGTTTACCATTTTTTCTCCTTCAACAATAAAACATTGCTCCTTCTCACGATTTTTTTTCAATCGCAACGAACGAATCCACTTAATCTTATTTTTAGAAAGAGTTTCCATCGGCTCTTTTATTATTTTTGTCACTATTAGTAATCACAACTTTGAAGTTCAAACATACATATATTCTGCTGATTTTGCTCGCTTTCATTGTGTCATGTAAGCAGACAAAGTATGTGCCAGAAGGAAGGTATCTATTAAAAAAGAATAAAATTATTCTCTCTGGAGACAAAATTGATGAATCTAATCTTGAAGAAATTATTCGTCAACAGCCAAATTATCGAAGTTTTGGTGTGAAATGGAAGCTGTTGGCTTATAATATGGTCGATTCAGCAAGAGTGGCCGATAAAAGAATTCGAAAAAATCAAGAAATACGATTAGATAATCGAAAGCGCTTAGCAAAACAAGATCGTATTAATTCAAAACGAATTGATCGTGCGAATCGAAAAGGGAAGGAGTATTATACGCAGAAAATCATTCCGTTAAAAGATACAGTGCAACCACGAAAATTTTTCAGAGAATGGTTCAAATACAAATTAGGTAAGCCGCCAGTTGTTTTTGATAGTATTCCGTACAATAAATCGTTGGAGCAGTTGTCCGCCTACTTGCGAAAAAAAGGATATTACTATGGTGAAGTAAATGGTCTTGTTAAATACAAGAAAAATAGAAAAGCAGTCGTAACCTACAGTGTGAAAACAGGCGAACAGTACAAAATTGATAGTGTGTATGTAGTAGGTGATAATCGCTCTGTAACATTGAATTTTGAAAAATTTATCTCGGAGCAACAAGAGCATCCTTTAATTGGTCAACCTTTCGATTCTGATGAATTAGATGATTTACGTTCTGATGTTGCTCGTTTTATGCGTGATGAAGCCTTATATGGTTTTAGTGCAAGTCATATTCGATACATAGCGGATACAAATAAGCGCGATATGACGGTTACGCTTGGTGTTCGTTTTCAAGATCGTCTAGTGCGTGATCCGAACAATCGTGACTCAATGATTGCCGTGAAACACAGAACTACCTTGGTTCGTGATGTTTATTTTCATGTTGCAGATACTTTTGCTTATGATGGAAACTTTTTGGCTACTATGCGAGAATTGGGACTTGAGCCGTATAATGGTAGCTTCTTAAGAACCATTGATACCCTCGTTTATGCGGAGGTGAAGGAAAATAACTCTGATCAGTTAGATGAAAAAAGAATCGCAATTTTCACTTATAATGGGGAGTTAATCGTAAAACCTAGTCTACTTGAAGCGCAAAATTATCTGGAGAAAACAAATTACTACAAAGAGAAATATGTAGAACGTAGTTATAATCGTTTATTACAACTTGGACTTTTTCAGGCAATAAAAACTGAAATTGTCGAAAATAAAGGAACAAATACTGTAGATGTACATTATTATTTAGTTCCAGTGAAACAACAGAGTTTCGGAATTGAGCCAAAGGCGACTAACTCAAATGGATTTTTGGGAGTTTCTGCATCGCTGAATTATACTCATAGGAATTTATTTCATGGAGGAGAGAAGTTGACGATTTCATTCTCTGGCGGATTTGAGTCACAACCACCAATTTTCGATGAAACGATAGATGGGGAGCCAATTCAAAGTGCTGGAAGAAGCTTTAACACATTTGAAATCGGACCGAGTTTGAAGTTAGAAGTACCCGGATTACTACCTGTAAAATTTACTAAAATTCCGAAAAGACACCGTCCAAAAACTGTGGTTTCAGCCGCTTACAATTATCAGCGAAGAGACGATTTCACACGAGGTACCTTTCAGATGAATTATTTATGGCAATTCTACGTTGCGAAGACACAAATCTTCCAAGTTGGTTTGCCCGGACTTTCAGTAATGAAGTTTGTTAATATTGATAAACGCCCCGATTTTCAGCAAGCCATTGATAATCTCAACGATTTATTCTTATCGAACGCATACAGCAATCAGTTGATTTGGCAAGATTGGAAGTTTACTTTTGAATATAACATCAAAGAAAAGCAGGATAAAAAAGGAAATCTTCAATTGTATTTCAATTCAACCTTCGATCCTGCAGGAAATGTACTTTCGATGTTTAAAAACTTTCAGGATACCTTAGCGAATGGTCAACATACAATTTTTGGAGTTGGATATTCACAGTTTACTCGTTTAGACAATGAATTAATCATTTCTCAGCCTGTTGGTAAAGAGAAAAGTTTCAACTTTAGATTCAATGCAGGAGGAGGGCTTCCATATGGGAATACAACAACATCTTTGCCGTACGACTACAGTTTCTTTGCTGGTGGTGCAAACGACAATCGAGGTTGGAGAGCGAGGGCATTAGGACCTGGATCGTACAAGTATTATTTAGATACCAACAGAACGGCGACACAAATTGGTGATTTGAGATTAGGAGGCTCCGTTGAATATCGCTTTGCTTTTGGTTCACTTGTTAAAGGAGCTTTGTTTGCGGACGCCGGGAATATTTGGTTAATGCAGAATGATATAAATCGACCCGGAGGTCAAATTTCAGAGAATTGGTATAACGAAATTGCTGTTGCTGCAGGAATGGGATTAAGATTTGATTTCGATTTCTTTATTATTCGAGCTGACTTGGGAATTCCACTGAGAAATCCGGCTTTACCAAATGGAGCACAATGGATATTCCAATCGAGGGAACCGTATTATGCCGAGGGAGAAGCTGTATTTGGAACCGAATATGAGAAGTATCTACCTCTTCCATTTGTTCCGCAATTGCATTTCGGGATAGGTTATCCTTTCTAAATCAATTTCTTGATTAAGTACTGGTCAAGTGAAGTCCAACTGAAAAACAACTCCTTTTTATTCCACGATTCGTCTTTTGGTGAAAAATGAAGCCCTTCTGGTGCTAATCGAACACGCAAATCATCAATCGATTGAGTCAGTATTTTTTTGGACGATTCTGACTCTAAATCAACTCCATTAGACTCCATAAATTCAGTTAACTTTTCTTCGAATAATGCTTTAAATTTCTCTAATCTGTTCGGGTCAAACATAGCTGAAACTTGAACCTCTTCTCCAGTTCGAATGGAGTAAAGTCCCTCAACATTCTGAATTTTCGGGTACTCGAAGCAGCTCGCGTGAATTCCTAATTGTATGAAATCGTTCTTTTGTGTATACCCGTACTGGCCAACACACATTTCAGACTCCTTTAAATAAGCAACCTTTGCTTCAATTGAGCGATTCATTTTGTTTTGTACGGAAGTATCCTTCGCAATCACTTCAGGGTAAGTGAATCCATTTTCCAGTGTGATATCTTTAAATTTGATTCCTTGTCCATAGCTGAACCCCGAAATCAATAGCAGTCCTAATAATACTCTAGTATTCATGTACTTAAATCTAATCAATTTATATTTGATCTCCAAGCACTTTCAATTTTGCGAAACGTAAAAGAACTGTTTTCGAGCCATGCCTAGGGAAAAAGATAGTCGCTTTTTTATCGGCACCTAATCCTTCTAACTTCGTTACTTTTCCTTTACCAAAACGATCGTGCTCTACATTGTAACCAACTTTCAGGCCAGAAATTTCAGTTTGACTAGAGTTCTGTGTTGATTTAGTAACAGTCTTCAATGGTTTAAGTGATCTTCCGCCAAGGTTTCTGTTTAAACCACCAACATGACTTTGTTGTTCTACAGCTCCTCGATAACCACCACCAATAGATCTTCCGCCGCCACGACTTGGGCTTTCATGTTTTAAGAATTTGTCATCTATTTCATCAATAAAACGACTTGGTTCCGCTGTGATGAGGTTTCCCCATTGGAATCGAGAAGTTGCGTAGGATAATGTACATGTAACTTTTGCACGAGTGACAGCAACATAGAATAAACGTCTTTCTTCTTCAAGATCTGTTCTAGAGTTGAGTGACATCTGAGAAGGGAAGAGGTTCTCTTCCAACCCAACTAAATAAACATGCGGAAATTCTAGTCCCTTACTCGAGTGAATCGTCATTAAAGTAACGTGATTTCTATCATCGTCTTTGTCTTCATCAGCATCCGTCAAAAGGGCAACATCCATCATGAATTCCGAGAGCGATTTCGATTCGTCATCCGATCTAGATGCTGTAAATTCCTTGATCCCTGATAATAACTCTTCGATGTTTTGGTAGCGTTCAACTTCTTCAGGACCTTTGTCTTTGTCAGCACTTAGCTCTTTAACAATTCCAGACGATCGAGCAATTTCTTGTGCCAACGAATAAGCATCCATGCTATCAAGTTGAGCTGAAAAACTCTTGATCATCGTTACAAAGTTCGAAATTTTGTTCTTTGTCCCTGTATTAATGTTTATTGGGAATCGATTGAAATCAGAAATTACTTCCCATGGACTTACGCCGTACTGATTCGCCGCAATGATAACGTTTTCAAAAGAAGTTTTTCCAATTCCGCGTTTTGGATAGTTAATAACACGTTTTAATGCTTCTTCGTCGTTGTGATTGGCAGTTAATCTAAAATAGGCTAACAAGTCCTTAATTTCTTTACGCTGATAGAATGAAAGTCCACCATAAATCTTGTATGGAATATTCAATTTTCGCAAAGCTTCCTCGAAAGAACGTGATTGGCGATTGGTTCTATACAATATCGCAAAATCGTTGTACATGAGTCCATCCGCCTTACTTTTCTCAAAGATTTTCTCTGTGATGACTTTTCCTTCTTCGTTATCCGTAAGTGTGCGAACAACGTTGATTTTGGCTCCTTCTTCATTCGAAGTCCATACAGTCTTTTGGATTTGATCTTTGTTTCTCGAGATCACGCCGTTTGCTGCTTCAACGATATTTTTCGTGCTTCGGTAATTCTGCTCAAGCTTGAAAAGCTTAAAATCTGGATAATCCTTTTTAAAATTGAGAATATTCTGAATGTTCGCTCCACGGAAAGAGTAGATACTTTGAGCATCATCTCCAACGACACAAATATTTTCGTAAACCGCTGCCAACTTTTTTACAATGAGATACTGAGCATAATTCGTATCCTGGTACTCATCAACGAGGATGTATTTAAACTTCTGTTGATAGTATGAGAGTACATCTGGGTGATCACGAAGTAACACATTTGTTTGATAAAGAAGATCATCGAAATCCATAGCGCCCGCGTTAAAACAACGTTTCGCATAAGTCATATAGATCTTCGCCATTTCTGGTCGTTTCGCCATTTTGTCTTCCAACAAAATTTCCTCGTTTGCAGCGTAGGCCTCTGGAGAAATCAGGTTGTTCTTCGCAGATGAAATTCGACCTAAAACATTGGCAGGTTTATATGCTTTATCATCCAGACTTAATCCTTTGATGATATCTTTTAATAGACTTTTGGAGTCCTGCGTGTCGTAAATAGTAAAATTGCTTGGATAACCCAAACGATCTGCGTTATGACGAAGAATTCTCGAGAAAACAGAGTGGAAAGTACCCATGGTGATATTTCGTGATTCACCACCACCAACTATAGCCTCAATTCGCTCAGTCATTTCGCGAGCAGCTTTGTTGGTGAAAGTCAGTGCCATGATATTGAATGGATCAACACCTTGTCTCATCATGTGAGCAATTCTGAAGGTAAGAACACGCGTTTTTCCAGAACCGGCACCGGCGATCACCATTGTTGGACCATAAATATTTTCTACAGCATTACGCTGACTTTCATTTAATTCGTCGAGATATCCCATGGATTGATTTTGTTAACACAAAAATAAAAATATGCATACAAAATCGGGTGTTAAACTTCCAAATTCTGCATGGTTAAAGAACTTAAGGTTTGTAGACTTTGAATTGTTTGAATTCTTTGTAATTGAACCAATGTTTCCATCCAACTGAGAGAATAGCAGCTAGTGGAATACCAGGTGTAAAACTAACACTTAGTTGATCAGATAAGGAGAATGCATAATCGTACTCAAGTTCCATTCCGTATGGAATAAACTTCCACTGTACCGTCCCAAATTGTTTAGTTTCTCGTACGTTGAAAAAACCAGACGAATTGTATTGATCCCCGAATCTAGTCCATGAGTCGCGAACTAAAAATGTAGGACCAATTCCGATGTAAAATCGATGCTTTTTAGATTTATACAAAGTACCTCTTACACCAATGTGGCCAACCGTTGCAAATCCTCCAGAACAATCTGTGAATATTGCACCAATTGTCTTTCCAGAGATAATATCTTCATAAAAGTATTTCTCAAACCCAACAAAACCACCGAAATTTGCAACGAAAACTGCGCGATCATCTAATTTATAGGGCTGTAAATCAGCTGTTAAATCACCAGCTGGGTGCACGGTTAGCCCAAAGTACTTTACGGTAAAGGTTTCTTGACCAAAGAGCGTATTCGATGTTAAAAAGATTATAACTATGAATCTAAGTATCACTTAAAAAAAGGTTTTATGGTAATAACGAAAACATTTAACAAAAGTCGGATAACACAATTTATGAAACGATTGTTTTTGTTCCTTTCAACAAATCCAGGCGAATTCTTATAGTACCATTTAATGAAGTTTCTTCCCCAGTTATACTTATCAAGAAAACGATCTCTAAACTTGCGGAGTGTCAAAACATTAGGAGCATCATAGGATCCATAAACCATTGTAGCAACATAGCACCCACTTCCATCACTACTACTTGAACTACCGTCGCTGCTTCCTTTACTACCATCGCTACTTCCTTGAGACCCGTCACTATTATTATTGCTACCAGCTGTACTTCCATCTGAACTTGCGTTTGATCCTGCTTCTGCACCTTTAGCAGTGGCAAAAGCAATTAATCCTACAACTACAATTGAGACGATTGCCACTCCAATAATGGCGAGCGTTAAATACAATCCAGTAAGTCCCTTTTTCTCCTTTGCGTATAATTCGATTTCTTTTATTTCTGAACGGTGAATGGATTTTCTTTCGGCTCCATCAATTTGAACTGAATCTTTGATATAAATGTGTATGTCATTTTTAATATCTTCTGGAATCTTTTGATCTGGAATCAGGTTGGGAATGTGATTATCATCGCTCTTTTCCATCAAAACGAGTAGACTATCTCCTTGGAAGTTTACATCTTGAAGAATATAATTATCTGCATTTTGATGGATAAAAAAATCATATTTTTCTACATTCTTTTGAATTGTTTTGTCTTCAAAAAAGTCGACCGATTTGTACTTTATTTTATTGTAATTCGCGCAACTGTAAATGAGTAACGGAACAGACAAGAGAAGTAGATAAAAGTTCTTTTTCATGGTGTGATTTATAGTAGTCAATATATAAAATTCTTATTCAATCAAGAAATAGTGATTTGAAGTGCAAGCTAATTTATTTTACTTACTCGGCTTAATAGATTAATTATTAATTTTGCTGACCATTAACGATAAAAAGAAAAGAATGAGCCACGGAATCAAACCAGGAGTTGCAACTGGAGATGAAGTTCAAAAAATATTTGCTTACGCAAAAGAAAAAGGATTTGCTTTACCAGCTGTAAACGTTACCAGTACAAGTACAGTCAATGCGGTGATGGAAACAGCTTCAATGATGAATTCTCCAGTAATTATTCAGTTTTCAAATGGAGGGGCGCAATTCTTCGCTGGAAAAGGATTGATTGATGACAATTTTCAAGCGAGCATTGCAGGAGCAGTTTCAGGTGCACGACACATTCACGCATTAGCTGAACTGTACGGAGCAACTGTTATTTTGCATACAGATCATGCCGCAATGAAATTACTTCCTTGGATTGATGGATTGTTAGATGCTGGTGAGAAGTTTTATGCTGAGACAGGAAAACCATTGTACAGCTCTCACATGATTGATCTTTCTGAAGAACCTCTGGAAGAGAATATCGAAATTTGCAAAAAGTACCTTGAGCGCATGAGCAAAATTGGTATGACTTTAGAAATCGAATTGGGAATCACTGGTGGTGAAGAAGATGGAGTGGACAATTCAGATGTTGATGTTTCGAAATTGTATACACAACCTGAAGAAGTAGCTTATGCTTACGAGGAATTGAGTAAAATTTCGGATAAATTCACAATTGCTGCTGCATTCGGAAATGTACACGGTGTTTACAAACCAGGTAATGTGAAGTTGACACCAAAAATTCTGTTGAATTCACAAGATTACATTCAAGAGAAATACAATACAGGTAAAAATCCAGTTGACTTTGTATTCCATGGAGGATCTGGATCTACTGTTGAAGAAATCCGTGAGGCAATTGGATATGGTGTGATCAAAATGAATATTGATACTGATTTACAGTTTGCCTTTACTGAAGGATGTAGAGATTATATCACTTCCAAAATTGAGTATTTAAAGACACAGATTGGGAATCCAGAGGGGGATGATCAACCAAATAAAAAGTACTATGATCCGCGTAAGTGGCTAAGAGAAGGTGAACTTACCTTTATTAAGCGATTGGAGAAATCATTCCAGGACTTAAATAACGTGAATACACTGTAAATGAGCGACACGGAACAAAAAATTAATGAAATGAGTAGTTGGTTTAAACGAAATAAAGAGGGAATTACAACCTCAACGAAAGAAAAGAAGGAGACTCCTGAAGGACTTTGGAAAAAATGTTCAAACTGTAAGACAATTTTCTCCTCAGACGATTTAGAGAAGAATTTTTACGTTTGTGATCGTTGTAATCACCACGAAAGAATTGGTTCAAACGAATATTTTGAGATTTTGTTTGACGATGGTAAATACAAAGAACTTGATGCTAAATTGACTTCAGGTGATCCATTGAAATTTCAGGATACGAAAAAGTATACTGATCGTATCAAAGCGACACAAAAGTCGACTGGTTTGAAAGATGCGATCAGAACGGCACATGGTAAATTGGATGGTGAGGATATCGTAATTGCGGCGATGGATTTCTCATTCATTGGTGGATCAATGGGATCAGTAATGGGAGAGAAGATTGCTCGCGCTATCGATAAAGCAATCAAGTTGAAATGTCCATTTATGATTATCTCTAAATCAGGTGGTGCTCGTATGATGGAAGCTGGACTTTCATTAATGCAAATGGCAAAAGTATCAGGTAAACTAGGTCAGCTTTCTGAAGCTAAATTGCCATATATTTCATTCTTGACAGATCCAACTACTGGTGGAGTAACGGCGTCGTTTGCTATGCTTGGGGATATCAATATTGCTGAACCAGATGCATTGATTGCTTTTGCGGGTCCACGTGTAGTTAGAGAGACAATCGGTCGTGATTTACCAGATGGATTCCAAAAGTCGGAGTTTGTATTGGAGCACGGATTCTTGGATTATATCGTAGAGCGTCCTCAATTGAAAGAAACATTGGCTCTTTCGTTGAAGTTCTTCAGAAGCTAAGATTTACAACATATTAAAAAGATAAAATGGAGGCCGAAGCCTCCATTTTTTTGTTGAACTAACTGGGACTGCTCCCGAACTGAACTTCTTTCAGATGTCGATATTCTTCATCTGTAAATAATCTCGATTTCGTTACAAAGCGCTTTCCTAAAGGAATTTCTAATGAAAAGCTAGAACCTCGTCCGTCAACCACGTCGATGATGAGTTGAGTGTGTTTCCAGTACTCGAACTGATCTCTTGACATGTAGAAGGGACAATCTGCGATAACTCCGACAAAAACATCGTTGTCATCGATCATTAACTCTTCCTTTTCAAAGCACATAGGCGCCGATCCATCACAGCATCCACCACTTTGGTGAAACATAAGCTCACCGTGCTGCGATTTTAATTGCTGGATGAGATCTGCAGCCTTTTCAGTAACTTTTACTCTTTCAACTTCCATCTAGAAGAATCCTAGAGCATTTTTATCGTAAGAAATCAACATGTTTTTCGTTTGACGATAATGATCTAGCATCATTTTATGTGTCTCTCTTCCGATACCTGATTTTTTGTATCCTCCGAATGGTGCGTGTGCTGGATATGCATGGTAACAATTTACCCAAACACGACCTGCTTCAACTTTACGTGAGATTTTGTATGCTTGGTGAGTATCTCTCGTCCAAACCCCTGCTCCAAGTCCGTATAATGTGTCGTTTGCAATCTCTAACGCTTCAGCTTCATCTTTGAAAGTTGTTACTGCCAATACAGGTCCGAAAATTTCTTCTTGGAATACACGCATTTTGTTATTTCCTTTCAAGATTGTTGGTTGGATGTAGTATCCTCCAGACAATCCATCATTGTATGCTGCTGCACCTCCTGCCATTACTTCACATCCTTCTTCTTTACCGATTTCGATATAGTTCAAGATTTTCTCGTATTGATCACTTGATGCTTGCGCTCCCATCATTGTTGTTGGGTCCATTGGGTTACCCATTTTGATTGCTTTTGTGCGCTCAACAACTTTCTCCATAAACTTGTCGAAAATGCTTTCTTGTACAAGTAGACGAGATGGACAAGTACAAACTTCTCCTTGGTTGAATGCGAACAATACAGCTCCTTCAATTGCTTTGTTTAAGAAGTCATCATCCTGATCCATTACGCTTTCGAAGAAAATGTTCGGTGACTTACCTCCAAGCTCAAGAGTAACTGGGATAATGTTTTTCGATGCATACTGCATGATCAACTGACCAGTTGTTGTTTCTCCTGTGAAGGCAATTTTGTTGATACGTGGATTTGTAGCCAATGGCTTACCTGCTTCAATTCCGAATCCGTTTACAACATTTAAAACTCCTGCTGGAAGAATGTCTTCAATCAATTCCATCAAGATCATAATACTTGTTGGTGTTTGCTCAGCTGGTTTCAAAACAACACAGTTTCCTGCTGCTAATGCTGGAGCTATTTTCCAGGCAGCCATCAAAATAGGGAAGTTCCAAGGAATGATTTGTCCAACTACTCCTAATGGCTCAGGAATGTTCATTGAGACTGTATTCTCATCCAATTCACTTGCTGTTCCTTCCTCAGCACGAATAACTCCAGCGAAATAGCGGAAGTGATCAACTGCCAATGGAATGTCAGCGTTCATAGTTTCGCGAATCGCTTTACCATTGTCCCAAGTCTCAGCACGAGCTAAAACTTCAATATTTTGTTCAAGACGATCGGCAATTTTTAATAATAAGTTACTTCTGTAAGTAGCTGAAGAATTGTTCCATGCTGGTGCCGCTTCCCAAGCAGCGTCCAATGCTAATTCAATGTCTTCGGCTTTAGATCGAGCTACTTTAGTGAACACTTTTCCATCTACTGGAGAGATGTTGTCGAAGTATTCTTTTCCAACTGGAGCTGTCCACTTTCCACCAATAAAGTTCTCATATTGGTCTTTAAATTTTACTGAAGGAGTTACGTTTTCCTTCGTTGCATTTGTTGTACTCATAGTCCAAATTTTTATGGTTTAACAAACCGCTCAGTGAGCGGGCGAATATGTGGTCGAAGCTTTCAAAAAGTTTAGACCGTTCTCAAAGGTATGTGGAAGGCAATTCATTATTTGTGAACAATTCTATCATTGACATGAACATTTCATTCATTTTATACCAATTTGATTAAGTGATACTTATAAATGCATTACCAACTGATTTTTTCTTTTTATATTGATTGGAGTTGAACTGAATGAGTATGATTTTACCCGAAAATTTCTTTCGAAATAGAAAATTGGAGTCGTTAGTTGAGAACCAAACATCGTATGAGTTGGAGCACGCTGCTATGCATATTTTTGAAACGCATGAACAGGCGGAGAGAGTTCTATTGAAGTTTGAGCAACCTGTTTTGGCAAGTATGATAACAGGTAAGAAAGTCATGCATTTGAAAGATGAAACTCCATTTAATTTTTATCCGGGTGAGTCATTGATAATGCCTGCTAATGAGTTGATGTGTATTGACTTTCCTGAAGCTAAATCGAGCGATCCAACACGATGTTTAGCGATGACAATTGAAGAAGAAAGAATCGGTCAGATTATTCAGTTGATGAATGAGACAATGCCACTTGCTGACAAACTCGAGTGGAGTGCAGTTCGCGATAATTTTCACTTTACGAACGATCAGGGAATATATCAGATTATTCAGCGATTATTATTCTTGTTCACAGAAAACCACCCGTCGAAGGATTACTTTGTAAACAATATGTTGATGGAGTTAATTATTCGAATTCTTCAGGTGAATCATGTAACGTGGCACAAGAATGCAACTGTGGATCAGAAAAATAACAATCGAATTTCGGCAGTAATCAATTACATCTTAACGAACTTGGATAAACCGTTGACTATTTCTGAATTGAGTCAAGCAGCGCACATGAGTGAATCGAATTTCTATCGCGTGTTCAAAAATGAAACAGGAATTTCACCTGTGAGCTTTGTGAATAATGAGCGCATTCGTAAGGCAATGGATATGTTGAGAAATCCAAATGTTTCGGTGAAAGAAGTATATCTCGCTTGCGGATTTGAAAGTCGTTCTTACTTTAATCGTTTGTTTAAAAAGGTAAGTGCATTATCGCCACAGGAGTTTCAATCTAGACATTAGTTTGTCAAAAAAATCAAACTATTTCTTACTAAGTGTGATATAATCGAATTAATCACCTATCTTTGCACCGTCGAAAAGCGACTACATAAAAATTATTTAAACAATATTGGAATGTATTTAGATTCAGAAAAGAAAAAAGAGATCTTCAAAAAGCACGGAGGTTCTGAGACAAACACAGGATCTGCTGAAGGTCAAATCGCATTGTTCACTTTCCGTATTTCGAACTTAACGGAGCACTTGAAAAAGAACCGTAAGGATTATGGAACACAAAGAGCATTGCAGCTTTTAGTTGGTAAGCGTCGTAGCTTGCTTGATTATTTGAAAGCAAAGGATATTGAAAGATATCGTGCAATCGTTAAGGAACTTGGTCTTCGTCGCTAAGAACTTTGCGAAAGCATAAACGTATTAAAGGGGGGCAGTCGATTCAATTCGAGTGTCCCTTTTTTGTTAAAAATGTCGAAAGACTTTAAATGAGTAAATAAATAAATATGAATATAGGAACAAAAAAGTCCATCATTACTGGAGGGAAAGAGATCTCCATGGAGACTGGAAAGTTGGCGAAACAAGCCGATGGTTCAGTAGTGTTACGAATGGGCGACACAATGATTCTTGCGACGGTAGTTGCCGCGAAAGAAGCTAGAGAAGGAGTTGATTTCCTTCCACTAACAGTAGATTACAAAGAAAAATTTGCAGCAGACGGACGTATTCCAGGTGGATTCTTCCGTAGAGAGGCGCGTCCATCAGAAAGAGAAATCTTAGTGATGCGTATCGTAGATAGAGCGTTGCGTCCACTTTTCCCAGATGATTACCATGCTGAGGTACAAGTAATGATGCAATTGATCGCTTATGATGGTGTAAACAGTCCAGACGCATTGGTTGGATTTGCAGCATCAACGGCAATCGCAATTTCAGATATTCCATTCAACGGACCAATGTCAGAAGTACGTGTAGGTCGCATTGATGGTAATTATATTATCAACCCAACTTTGGAGGAAATGGAGCAGTCGGATGTCGATTGTATCATCGCCGGAACGAAAGAAAACATCGTAATGGTGGAAGGGGAGATGTCTGAGATTTCTGAAGATGAGATGGTTGAAATCATCAAAGTTGCTCACGAAGCAATTAAAGAGCAATGTCAATTCCAGTTGGATTTGGCTGCTGAGATTCCAGGTTCATCACCAAAAAGAGAATATTCACACGAAGATCACAACGAAGAAGTTCGTGATAAAGTGTTTGCTTTCGCTTACGATAAATGTCGTGAAGTTGCCCGTCAAGGTATTGCTTCTAAAGAAAAGCGTGCAGAGTTGTTCGGAGCAATTAAAGAAGAATTGGTTGCGTCTTACACTGAAGAAGAACTTGAAGAAGTTGGAAAATACTTAGGAGTTTACTTCAAGGAAGCAATGAAGAAAGCGGTTCGTGATACAATGTTGGAAGACCAAGTTCGTTTAGATGGTCGTCAATTTAACGAAGTTCGCCCAATTTGGTCAGAAGTTGATTACTTGCCAACAGCTCACGGTTCTGCAGTATTTACGCGTGGAGAAACACAAGCATTAATGTCGTTGACATTAGGAGGTAAAATGGATGAGCAAATGATTGATGACGTTACTTTCAAGGGAACGACAAACTTCATGCTTCACTATAACTTCCCGCCATTCTCAACTGGAGAAGCACGACCAATTCGTGGTACTTCACGTCGTGAGATCGGACACGGAAACTTGGCATTACGTGCCTTGAAGCCAGTTCTTCCACAAGATAATCCATATACAATTCGTTTGGTTTCTGAGATCTTAGAATCGAATGGTTCATCTTCAATGGCGACAGTTTGTTCTGGAACTTTAGCATTGATGGACGGTGGAGTTCAAATTAAGGCTCCTGTATCTGGAATCGCGATGGGATTGGTTGCAGAGAATGGAAAATTCGCTGTATTGTCTGATATCTTAGGAGATGAAGATCACCTTGGAGATATGGACTTCAAAGTAACAGGAACTGCGGCTGGAATTACAGCATGTCAAATGGATATCAAAGTTGATGGTCTTCCATACGAAGTATTGATTCAAGCATTGAACCAAGCGAAAGAAGGTCGTTTGCATATCTTGAACGAGATGTTGAAGACGATTGCAGCACCAAACCCAGACTTCAAACCACAAACTCCACGTATCGAAGCATTCACAGTGCCAAACGATATGATTGGAGCAATCATCGGACCTGGAGGAAAAATCATTCAACAACTTCAAAAAGATACAAACACTACAATTACAATTGAAGAGTTAGAATCTGGAGAAGGAAGCGTTCAGATCATGTCGAACAATGGAGATGATATGGCTGCTGCAGTGAAAGCTGTTAAGTTGATTGCTTTCCCACCACAAGTGGAAGAAGGAGAGACGTACGAAGGAAAAATCAAATCACTTCAAGCGTACGGAGTATTCGTTGAAATCTTACCAGGAACAGACGGATTGATCCATATTTCTGAATTTGCACACGAAAGAATCCAAAAAATGGAAGACGTTTGTAAAGAAGGAGATATCGTGAAGTTCAAAGTAGTTGGAAGAGATCCAAAAACGAAAAAATGGAAATTATCTCGTAAAGTTTTATTGCCAAAACCAGAAAAAACGGAAGAGGCACCTAAAGCTGAGTAATTCGATATTACCATAAAGAAAATCCCCCTTGAGTTTCGAGGGGGATTTTTTGTATCCTAAATTTTTGAGATCAAAGTGATCGATACCATTGTAGCATGGGAATTGGAATTGAGAAGACATTTCCATCGGTAACAAAGCCAGAAAATCCAAATTGGAAGGCTCGATTTTCATCACGGTGCCACCTTATTCCGGGAATTAACAGTGCAAACCCTTCTCTTTCTGTAGTATAGATGTTACCATATGCATCTGTAGTTGTTTCTCCAGCTTTAGGAAGTAAGATGAATGAGTCAAACACCAAGCTAAATTTTTGTGATACTTTTACCATTCCAGCAATGCTTGTTAGTGCACGGCCTTGAACATCTCCTCTTTCCCAAACTGCTCCATATCCTCCAGATAAAGCAAAATTTGCTTTTCGATTTCCAAAGCTTAAGCTTGCGAATGGCAGCGCTCCACCAACATCATAGGCAGCCCAAGACCCAGTTCCAATAAGTCCACCAACGGCTAAATGAGTACTTTCCCCAAGTCTCCAACTTTTCTTGAAGTTACCAATGATCGGAATCCCTAACCAAGAAGTCATTATACCAACGCCTAAATTTTCGCCGACTGCAAATTGAAAATCTGGACCGTATAAATTCCATTGAACGTAATGTTCGCCTTTTTTTATTGGTAATCCATTCGTTGTGATAAAATAGCGAGTGGCAAATTTATCTTCTCCAATGAACTTACCTCCTTTTGTAAATTCAGTGTTTGAAAGTGCTCTTATTTCTTTGATTAAATGTTGAGGAATAAAAATATCTCTATCTTCTATTGTACGAAGTAAAATCTCTCGAGCATCTTCGCTTAAGATATAACCAATGTGTTCTGAATTATCGGTTTTTACTACTCGATAAATCGTGCTGTCTTGTATTTGTAATGTGTCAGTTTGACCGAAGGCTAGTGCCGACACGATACAAGCAAATAGAAATGTAAATAGTGTTTTCATCTTTCATTTTTTTATGTAATGATAGAGTGAAATTGACTATTTACATTATCGAATTTCGCAACTAAGAAACATCGAGTTGCGAAATTCGCAAAACTGTTTTTCTAACTATCAAGAACGAGCTTGATTATGTCAGTTCAACTTTTTTAATTGGATTTATTTTTTCTTCCCCAAAAGAAACCGCGCTCCAATAGAGAAATTATTCCCTGTAAAACTATAACCCATATCATTGTTATAGCCACCAACTGGCTCAACATTGTAGTTATAGTATAGTGACCCAATATTGCTGTAAATCATCCAACGATCATTTAGGAAATATGCAAGTCCGGGAGAGAATGCAATTCCGGCTCCTATATTGTCGTTGGTGGTGTTCGTGTTAGAGTATGAGTAAAGAGCGTAGTTCGCATTAATTCTTCCATCAAGCGTTAAGTACAGCCCGTTTACAAGCGGTCTGAATCTTGTAAAGCCAAAAGTAGCATTAAAACCTTGAGTTAACATAGTTGTATTTTGATCTTTAATACGACTAAGTTGGTATCCCAATCCTCCGTAAAGAACAGTTTTATCTGAAATGAATTTCCCAAACTGTGGTTGAATATAAAAGTTTAAGTAGCTTGAATTGTCATTCAATCGTTGAGCAGTGTATCTAAGAGCACTCGTTCCTCCGATAATGTACTTTCCTTTTTCTGGTTGTGCCATGCTTGTTTGAACCAACAAGAATAAAACGGCAAATGTGGTTAATGCTTTCATGTTAAATTATTTGAGCACGAGTTTAACAAATAGTATAATTAGTTGTTTTGATTTTGGCATAGTTTAACACAAGAAAAGTTAAAGGGTTCGAAGAGTGAATTCTCCGTTAGGGAAAGCAGGCGGCACCTTGTAAGCCGAATTGCCCGCTCGAACGGCCAAAAAAACAAATAAAGGCTTGTCGAAAAAAACACTTCAATTATCCCCGTTTTTCTCTATATTTATCACAAATAAACTGCACTATGGCAAGTAAAAGAAAAATTAAAAGCAGAGTAAAGGAAATGGTCTACGATATCATGGATGAATGTGATTACGTAATCGTTTCTGAAGCAAAAGGCGCTAAAAAGGCGGAGAAATTAATGGATGAAGCAGTTGAATTCTATGAGTCAACTATTTCTAAAATTAATGCTGCAAAAAATAAAGCTGATTTTAAAGCAATCGTCGCTGATATCGATGCGAAAGAAGATGCTTTCCTTGATCAAGTAAATTCAATCAATCAATAACCAATACAAAAACAAACGACTATGTGGGAATGGTTTAAACGCCTGTTCAGAATAGGAAAAGCGGAGGCACATTCTGCTTTAGATAAATTAGAGGATCCAATTAAAATGACGGAACAAGGTATTCGTGATTTGAAAGGAAATTTAGAGAAGGCTTTGGTTGCTATGGCTGAGGTTAAAGCTATGGGAATTCGCTCAAAAGGTGAAGTAGAGGACTACGAAACGAAGGCGAAAGATTACGAAAACAAAGCGATGCTTTTGTTGAAAAAAGCGCAGTCAGGTGAGATTGATTCTGCAGAAGCAGATCGTTTGGCATCTGAAGCACTTGTTCGTAAACAAGAGAATGAGAAGTTGGCAGCACAAGCGAAGAAAAATCAAGCGTATTTCGAGAGCAATGCTGAAAAATTGGATAAAAATATCGATGGTCTGAAGTCGGATATCGCGAAGTATGAAAACGAATTGAAAACGTTGAAAGCACGCGCGAAGGTAAGTCAGGCGACAAAGGACATCAACAAGGATTTGGCTGGAATCGATTCGTCTTCTACCGTTTCAATGTTGGAGCGCATGAAGGAGAAAGTGGCGCAAGAGGAAGCGTTGGCTGAATCGTACGCTGATATTGCTTCTGAATCACGTTCTTTGGATGAAGAAATCGACGATATTTTAGATGGATCTGAAGCTGAAGTGAAAGCGAAAGATGATCTTGAAGCATTGAAGGCAAAATTAAATGCTGAATCGGCTGAATAGTATTTACTAATAAAGTGAATTGTCCCGTGCCGTTTGGTTCGGGACTTTTTTTGAATGCAAATCTCGATCAAACATATCATTATTCTTATCGGGGCGCTGGGAATGGTACTCACGCTTATTGCAACTGGGGGGAATTCTGCCTTTTGGAATTCTATCGCGATCGGTGGTATGATGGTGTTGTTTTGGTTAACCGAAGCAATGCCGATTTATGTGACGGCTTTAATTCCTCTGGCTTTGGGTGTGCCACTCGGAGTACTCACAACGGATGATATTGCTGCGAGTTACGCTCACAAGTTTATTTTTCTTTTCCTCGGTGGATTTGTGCTGGCTCTGGCGATGGAGAAATGGGATGTGCATAAGCAAATCGCCCGTTCGATTATCAGTTTTGTGGGCGATTCAAAAGCGCGAATTTTACTCGGATTTATTTTGAGCACGGGTATTCTCAGCATGTGGATTTCGAATACGGCAACTGCCTTGATGATGCTACCAATGGCGACTGCGGTAGTTTCAAATCTGTCACAAAACGATAGTTCGCGTTTTCCATTGTATTTATTACTATCGATTGCTTATTCCGCGAGTATTGGAGGAATGGGAACCTTGGTAGGGTCGCCACCAAATACTTCTATGGCGGGAATTTTAGAGTCGGTATACGGAATTGAAATCTCTTTCGTCGACTGGATGAAGTTTGGCATCCCCGTGAGTATTTTAATGATGGCAGTACTCTTTTTCTTTTTTGTTTTCCGTCTTCGAAATGAAAATACAAGTGATAGAGTACATGTGGAATTGGAAAAGAAACCGTGGAATCGAGATCAATTGAGAATCATATCTGTTTTCGGTGGAGTGGTGTTCTTTTGGATTCTTCGTGGACCGATTACCAGTTGGACAGGGCTGAATTACGGTGACGAGAACGTTGCGATGTTGGGAGCAATTATAATGTTCTTGATTACAAGTCGCGATGGTAGCAAGATTCTAGTTTGGAAGGACACCGAAAAATTGGCTTGGGGAATTCTGTTACTCTTCGGAGGTGGATTTGCCATGGCGAAAATGTTCGATGTCAATGGTGTGATTGAAGAAGTGGCCGGACTCCTAGAAAATTTTGAAAATCTAGCCTTATTCTGGTTGTTACTGGTGGTTGTTGGAATTACCATATTTGGTACAGAAATCATGTCCAACACAGCGATGGTGAGCGTGTTTATTCCGATCATTGCGTTGTTTGCGAAGAATGCAGGTATTCCGATCACTCAATTAGCAACTCCAGTAGCGTTGGCGGCAAGCTGTGCGTTTATGTTGCCTGTTGGAACTCCGCCAAATGCCATCGTTTTTTCATCAGGTCAATTAACGATTAACCAAATGGCACGCACGGGACTGGTTCTGAATCTAATTGGAACGGTTTTGATTGCGATTTTCGCTTATCTCTTCATTCGTTAATTTTCAATTGACTTCAATTGAAGTTCCTATTTTCTTCTCGATTTTTGGTAATTTTAAGTTCCAAAATATTTCTAGATAATGAAGGTACTTTTATCGCCAGCAAAGGCACTCGATATGACTAAAACACTTCAAACGAAAGAAGTGACAACTCCAATTTTCTTAGACGAAGCAGAATCGTTGATTAAGAAACTGAAGAAGTTTTCTTCTAAGAAGATCGGTAACATGATGAGTCTTTCAAAAGAACTTTCAGATCTCAACTACGATCGATTCCAGAATTGGGCACCAGCTGCAGAAATGAACGAAGAAAACGGTCATGCAGGAGCGATTTTCAATGGTGAAGTTTATCGTGGATTAGATGCTACGAATTTTTCTCCTGCTGAATTGGAATTGGCGAATGATCAAATCAGAATTTTATCTGGACTTTACGGAATTTTGAAGTTGACCGATGTTGTTTATCCGTATCGTCTGGAAATGGGGACTTCCTGGGCTGTTACACCTGCAAAGAATTCACTTTACAAATTTTGGGGAAAGAAAATTGCTGAAGCTATCAACGCGGAAGAGCAAGAGGTGATCGTTAATTTGGCATCAAACGAATATTTTAAAGCGGTCGATAAGAAAGCGTTAAAAGCTGAGGTGATCACACCAACGTTCAAGGATTTCAAAAATGGTCAGTACAAAACGATAATGGTTTTTGCGAAGCAATCTCGTGGAGCAATGGCACGTTATATCGTTGAGAACAAAATTGAAAATCCAGAAGATCTTAAAGCATTCAATGTGGGAGGTTACCGTTTCGATGAAAATCTCTCCAAAGGAAACGATTGGGTTTTTACACGCTAATTGAACGTTTTTTCAATTCAACTTTACTGAGGTGTATGCGATTGACCTTTATCATAGTCGGAATTCTTTTATTTACTGTCTTTTCTGGCTGTTCTCAAGTCGATCCACCAACTTTAACTTCTAAAGAACAATTTGAGGAATTAGCTTCTTTGCCGCTTTATCAAAAGTATGGTCAGGTGAGCTCCGTCAAAATTGTCTATGAGGTGGCGAACAAAAAACTGCATTTTGTTCCATCTGAAAAGTTTGAGTTTCATTACGAATATTGTGTCAATGAAATTGGATTTTACGGAACATTAGGAAACTTTAATGATGTCTGCTATTCTGGAAGTAAATCGCGACCTTTTCTGTTAGCAAATATCAACTATTACAAGGCGATTGATACGTATGCTTTGGAGTTAGGTCCATCAGATCGAATGAATGCTGAACAATTGGCTACTTTAATTGAAAGCGTCCAAGAAGAAGCTTTTTTTGGCGATCGACTGAAGTTAATGGTGAATACAGTCCATGTAAATTCAATTTTGGATCAATTGACTACTGAAATTAAACTTCTTTATCCCGAGGAAGTGTACAACGGACAAACTTACCAGCCAATTGCTAAATACAAGCGATACGGACGTGTTCGAGTGATTGAAAATTGGGAAAATGAGTCTGATTCAATTCGTCCGACCGATATTTTGATCCTAAAAGACATTCCGCTCAGCTTCCCGATGGTTAATGGAGTAGTGGTCACCGATTTTCAAACGCCATTAAGCCATGTTTCTATCTTGGGACAGAACCGAAAGATTCCCATTTGTGCTTACACGAAATTATTTGAGACAGATCAATTCACAAAATTGGATGGAGAGGTTGTCGAATTTATGGTGACCCAAGATACCTTTATTTTACGACCATTTTCTGGTGAAATTCCAGATGTCAAGCGCTCTAAAAAACGACTTAAGCTCAAATTGAATACAGAAGTCGATTCATTGATTCCAATTCACTATTTGAAAGAAAGAGAAAGTGATGTGGTTGGAAATAAAGCGGCAAATTTTGGTGAATTGGCACTTTATGCCGAGAAAATGGATTTCAAAGTGCCGGAAAGTGCCTTTGCAATTCCGTTCTATTTCTATCAAAATCATGTGGTTAGTTCTCGTGCGCAAGGAAAGATAAATGCTTTGCTGAGAAAAGATCTTTCGAATAAAAGTCGTGCCGAAATTGAAAGTGAGTTGAAAGAAATACAATCATTGATTCTGAACGCTCAAGTCGACTTGAAACTCATTTCCGATGTTGAAAATATGATTGTTCGACTGGGCGATTATCGTCGAATGCGCTTTCGTTCATCAACCAATGCTGAAGATCGAGATGGATTTTCTGGAGCCGGACTTTACGCTTCAAAAACGGGAGAACTTGGAAATCCGAAGAAACCAATCGACGAAGCCATTAAAAAAGTCTGGGCGAGTTTGTGGAATTACGAAGCATTCATGGAGCGCGAGGCCTTCAATATTGATCATTCGACCGTAGCAATGGGGATTTTGGTGCATCGATCTTTTCCAAACGAAGAAGTAAACGGCGTGGCAATCACAACTAATTTGTATCGTGACGATTACTTGGGATTTGTGGTCAACGCGCAATTAGGTGACGAAAGTGTGGTGGCTCCGAAAAATGGTGTTCAGTGCGATCAGTTCATTTGCTATCCCGACGAGTCAACAACCGATTACGGCAAAAAAGAAGGTGGAATTGATGTGATCACGGTTTCTTCGCTGAACAACGGTGAAATGGTCATGACGGAGAAGGAAATTCAGCACCTAGCCAACCAGTTAGAGCGTATTAAAAGTTATTATTTACGTCGTCACTTTACCTCAAAAACGTACTTCAACTTCGGCCTAGACCTCGAATTTAAACTCGATCACGTAACACGAGAATTGTACATCAAACAAATGCGCATTTTCAATAATTAGTCGGAAATCTATTCTTAGTTTGTTGCGTTTGTTTATCGAGCGTAGTCGAGATACTAACGCGAGTTTAGGTTAACTCCCCAGATTTAGTCTAGAATCTAGCGTCTGACTTCCGAAATCTATTCCTAGTTGAAATCCTGGATCATCGACAACTGCTTTGGCTTCGACGACTTAAATACAGGGTAACTCAAGAAGTATTTTTCCACTGGACTTGACAAGGCAGAAATATTCAAATTATCCGATGCCTTGGAAACATCCATCACCGATCCGTCTTTCATCAATAAATTAATATTTTCCTTCGAATCGTTGTAGGCGTTGTTTTTCAGCGTGTTCGAGTAAACGAAATACTCCACTTCGTCGTCGGATAAATCCAATTTCTTTTGCACTTTCTTGCGCACTTCATCGATGCGTTCTTCTGTAAAAGGCTGATCGGAAACTTCAATCTTAAATAAATGTCGGTGAACGATACGTTGCGATAATTCGCGCATCACTTTATCCGGGTGATTTTGCCAAACTTTGATGGCACCAAGAATATCGTAATCGTCTAACTCTGCAAATCGATCTAGCGTAGAAGGATTCTCTTGGAAATCTTTCAAACTGATGTTTTGCGTCAAGAAATAGAGTAGTGCAGGACTGCCGAATAAATCTTCACCAGCCAACGCCAATTTTTTCGCTCTACGCAAAACGTGTATCAACATAAATTCTGCTGCAACCACGGTTTTATGTAAATACACTTGCCAATACATCAACCTACGAGCGACGATAAACTTCTCAATCGAATAAATTCCCTTTTGTTCAAGTACCAAATTTCCATCCACTACGTTGAACATTTCAATAATTCGATCCGAACCAATTACTCCTTCACTTACTCCCGTGTAAAAACTATCGCGATTCAAGTAATCCATGCGGTCCATATCCAACTGACTAGAAACCAATTGGTGAAGGAACTTCTTCGGATATTTATTCTTGAAAATTTGTAGAGCTAGATCTAAATCACCATCGAATTCACCACTTAATCGATCGATGAAGAACCCAGAAATCTCTTCATGACTCACGCCACTCACAATATCGTGTTCCAAAGCGTGACTGAATGGACCGTGACCGATATCGTGAAGCAAAATCGCAAACAAAACCGCTCGTTCTTCTGGTTCAGTTATTTCATGTCCTTTGCGACGAATTGTAGTAATTGCCTTACTCATCAAGTGCATCGCCCCAATCACATGGTGAAAACGCGTATGAAGCGCTCCTGGATACACCAAATGTGTCATTCCAAGCTGTTTGATACGTCTCAAACGTTGAAAATATGGATGCTCGATTACATCGAAAATAATCTCCTGTGGAATTGAAATAAATCCGTAAACAGGATCGTTAATTATTTTCTTCTTGTTGTTGTAGTTGTGTTTCGATTGCAATTGCCTACTTTTAAATCTGAAGATCAAAACTAAAAAAAAGCGCGCACATGCAGGTAAAAATCCTTTGGGCAGATGATGAAATTGATTTATTAAAACCACATATTCTCTTTTTGGAATCAAAAGGCTATGAAGTTGTCCCCGTGAATAACGGAGCTTCCGCAGTGGAAGAAAGCAATGCCAACGATTTTGATATTATCTTTTTGGATGAGAATATGCCCGGAATTTCCGGCTTGGAAGCCTTGACACGTATTAAAAAGGAAAAACCGTACGTCCCGGTGGTGATGATAACCAAAAGTGAAGAGGAATACATCATGGAGGAGGCGATCGGTAGTAACATTGCAGATTATTTGATCAAACCGGTGAATCCAAATCAGATTTTATTGACGATCAAAAAGAATTTGGATCAACAAAAATTGGTTTCCCAAAAGACGAATTCGAACTATCAACAAGAATTTCGTGAGTTGGCGATGCAATTAAACAGTCGACTCGACAAAAATGAGTGGACCGATGTTTACAAACAGTTGGTGTATTGGGAAATGGAATTGCAAGGTTCGTCCGATGGTGGAATGAACGAGATCATCAATATGCAAAAGAAGGAGGCAAATGCTCAATTCTCGCGTTTTATCGAAGATAATTACCTTGAATGGTTGAATGGAACGGAAGAATCGCCTCAATTGATTCACACTTTATTCAAAAAACGCATCAATCCAAAGTTGGACGATCAAAAACCTTTTGTGATTGTAATCGATAATCTTCGTTACGATCAATGGAAGATGCTAAGTCCGATTTTCTCGAAATACTTCTCTGTAAAAACGGAGGACATTATTTATTCGATTCTACCAACGGCGACTCAGTATGCTAGAAATGCATTTTTTGCTGGATTGATGCCATCTGAAATTGCTAAAAAATATCCGCAATGGTGGAAAAATGAAGAAGATGAAGGGAGCAAGAACAATCACGAGAAGGATTTGTTGGCTGCTCAATTGAAGCGTTTGGGTAGAGATGTGAAATGGTCGTACAACAAAATCACGAACCTCGATGCCGGAAAGAAATTGGCGGATAACTTTAATCAACTTTTGACGAACGACTTGAATGTTATTGTTTACAACTTCGTTGATATGCTTTCTCACGCACGAACAGAAATGGAAGTGATTCGTGAGTTGGCCGATAATGAATCAGCTTACCGTTCAATAACTTTATCTTGGTTCGAGCATTCGCCATTGCATGAAATCGTTAAGAAAATTGCCGATTCTGGAAGAAAATTAATTGTAACAACCGATCACGGAACAGTTCGCGTTTCAAATCCAGTCAAAATTATGGGAGAAAGAAGCACGAATACCAATCTACGTTACAAAGTAGGCAAAAACCTTTCTTACAAGGAGAAAGATGTGTTTCAAGTAAAGAATCCAGACGAAGCTTTCTTACCAAAATCGAATTTATCGAGTGAATTTGTCTTCACGAGAGACACCGATTATTTCGTTTATCCAAACAATTACAATCATTTTGTGAACTATTATGGTAACACATTTCAACATGGAGGAATATCTTTGGAGGAAATTTTAATACCATACATCGAATTAGATCCAAAATGATAGAAATAGAGATTAGTTCAGTAGAGGACATTCCAAGAGCGGCAAAGGAGTTTTTAGATCAAGTGGGCGAGAACAAAGTTTTCGCTTTTGATGCAGAGATGGGGTCGGGTAAAACGACTTTCATTTTGGGTTTGCTCAGAGCAATGGGAATTGAAGAGGTTGAAGGTTCTCCTACATATTCATTAGTCAACACTTACGACAGTGAAATGTACGGTAAAGTTTATCATTTTGATGTATATCGAATTGAAAATGAAATGGAGGCGTTGGACATTGGAGTGGAGGAAATGCTCTACTCAGATAGTGTTTGCTTCGTTGAATGGCCAGAAAAAATAAAAAACCTACTTCCAGATACAACCATTTGGTCGTACATTCGTATAAATGAAGATAATTCTCGAACGCTAACAATAGACTTATGATTACCGATCCAGATATCCTCAAACAGTTGATGCAGCAAGGAAGCTTACTTCCGAAGGAAGAAATGCTCGAAATTGCTCGTAAAAAAGGAAATCTTTATATCGGAATTCCCAAGGAAACATCATTTCAGGAGCGACGTGTAGCCTTGGTCCCGGAGACGGTTTCTCTTTTGGTTGCTAACGGTCACAGAGTTAAGATTGAATCGAAAAGTGGAGAAGGAGCAAATTTCTCTGATAACGATTATAGTGAAGCTGGAGCCGAAATCTGTGTTGATAAACAAGAAATTTTCCAATGTGACATCATTTTTAAAGTTGCACCACCTTCAGAAGAGGAGGTCGAAATGATGAAAGGGAATCAGACGTTGATTTCAGCACTTCAAATTAGCATTCAACCGAAAAAGATCCTCCAAAAATTAATGGAGAAAAAAATCACGGCTGTTGCGTGGGACTACATTCGCGATGAAAGTGGAGTTTTCCCAGTTGTTCGAACGTTAGGAGAAATCGCTGGAACTACATCCATGTTGGTGGCAGGTGAGTTACTTTCTTCGTTTTCTAAAGGAAAAGGAATTATGCTCGGTGGAGTAGCTGGTGTTCAACCAACAGAAGTCGTTGTAATTGGAGCTGGTACAGTTGGAGAATATGCCACACGTGCTGCTTTGGGATTAGGAGCTTCGGTAAAAGTATTTGATGATTCATTAACCAAATTACGCCGCCTTCAAAATAGTTTAGGTCAACGCATTTACACTTCTGTAATTCAACCAAAAGTGTTGGCAAAGGCATTGATGAGATGTGATGTTGCTATCGGGGCTTTAAGAGCACCTTTAGGTCGCACACCTTGTGTTGTAACGGAAGAAATGGTGCGTCAAATGAAAGACGGTTCTGTAATTGTCGATGTAAGTATTGATCAAGGTGGATCTTTCGAAACTTCACGCGTTACCAATCACGATCACCCGACATACGAAAATCACGGTGTTATTCATTATTGTGTTCCAAATATTGCATCCCGTGTGTCTAGAACAGCGTCGTTCGCTTTGTCGAATATCTTTTCTCCAATTCTTATCGATATGGGGAATAAAGGTGGTTGCAAGGAATTAATCGCCGCTGATTATGGATTTAGAAGTGGGGTGTACATCTATAGAGGAGTGCTAACGAGTGAAGTACTTGGAAAAGTGTTTGACCTTCGCTACAAAGACATTGAATTGTTGATTATGGGAATGAAGTAAGATGAAAGTTACTTTTAAATCCCCTGTAACGTTGGCATTCGTTCTAATGTCAGCCATTTTTTATTTTGTTTTTCAATCGTCTGGAAGCATTCCGAGATTGTTTCAATTACATGGTGATTTTCAATTCTCGAATTGGAAATGGTATGTGAGTCTTTTCGGATATGTGATGGGACATGCAGGAATCACACACCTCGTTGGTAACCTTTCTATTTTCTTACTTCTAGGTCCGATTATCGAAAAACGCTATGGTTCTCAGAAGTTTCTATTGATGATCGCACTTACTGCTGTAATCACCGCCTTGGTTCACATAATCTTTTGGAACGATCGATTAGTAGGAGCTAGTGGAGTTGTATTTATGATGATCGTAATCAGCTCACTTATTGATATCCAAGGAAAAGAAATTCCATTCACCTCAATCTTAATTATTTTATTGTTCGTTGGACAGGAGGTATTGAATAGTTTTCAGCAGGACAACATTTCCCAATTCGCTCATATTTTTGGTGGAGTTTTGGGATTTATCTTCGGATTTCAATTTAAAAAAGGAAACTAGTCGTTTCTATTGTACGGATCCACTTCTTGATGTCTTCTTTCGTAACTTTCTTTGATAAAGAAGAACGTTTTATCGATCGTTTCATATTGACCATTCGGTAATGGACGGAGAGCTGGACTAGCAATCACATGACCCGATCCATCAATCAGAGTATATTGAGGAAAAGCTTCAACTCGGTATTTCTTCCAGATAGAATTACTAGGACTGATTTTGTAAACATCCCAACCTAAATTCTCCAATGCATTGACACCAGTCGAATCGAGCTTTTGATCATCTTTGTAAACTGTAACGAAGTTCACGTATTTACTATATCTTTTATGTAGATCCTTCAATAAATCTAGCTCTTTTAGCGTGCTTAATTCATTAGGGTTCGCAAAGTGGATGTACAAGTACTTTTCTTGGTAGCCAAATAAAGTTTTAGTGTCTTTTCCAGTTTCAGAAAGAACAAAATCAGGTGCTTTTCCACCTGGAACTAATTGTGTTAGTCGATTTTTTAGATTTCGAGCAATAACTTTATTGGCTTCGAAGAGTGCATGGTTTTCCACACTATCCATTATTGTGAGAATGTTCGTTTGTGGGAAGCTCCCTGAGTTATACACTTCAGAAAGTGCATTTAACATGATCATTTCACGAATTCGGAGGTTAACCAAGGTATATTCTCCACCAAGTCCACGCATTACTTCAGATGGACTGCTTTTAATTATTCCATCATACACTTTCTGGTTCGCATCAGAAGAAAGACGAGAGATTATTTCTTGATAGAAATCTTTAATGTACTCCATGTACGCATCATTTCCATATTCAACAGGTGAGTGTTTGATATAGAAATCGTGTTTCTCGTATCGATTTCTTTCCCCAGCAAATCCAATATTGTCGAGTGCAGCGATTGAGAATCGAACATATGTTTTAAAATATGAAGAAGTATCTTCTTTGTAGGCTTTCTCCACATTAGTCTTGAAACGATCCAGATTTTCGCCAAAAGTTTTTGGTTCTCTACTTTTTAGGTAGAAGTTGTTACCAACGAAGTGATCAATCCATCTTTGGAAGCCTAGTATTTTATAGTTGATATCAGTGCTATCTAGACCAAGAAATGAGATTTCGACTTGATTTCCATTCGGGCGGTATGGATCAAATTTATCACGATCTGGGAATAGTACTTTGTAAGTCGATCCAGGCTGAACGTACATATGTCCTGAATTATTCATTCCAGAAACAACAATTTTTTTAGTTTTCGGACAATTAAATGTTACATCGAACGTACTGTCGTCGCGCACCGTAGTTGAAGCAATTAATTTTTCCGAATAGCTGAAGTAATCTTCAATACCATTAATTTCGATAGTTTTTCCTGCATATGCTGGAGCCAGTCCTTTTATAGTAACTGTTTGCGCAACATTAATCTTGACAAACGCAAGAGCGAATAAGAGAATTGAAAATCTTAGCATACTATCTGGTTTAATCGATAAACACGGAAATAGTACATTTATTGTACCAATAATTAAACGAGAAGATCAGGGTTTGTTACAAAGGCATCGATCGGACCTCCGTTTTTAAAGATTTCTCGAATAATTGTAGAGTTGATTGCCGAATATTTTTGTTCTGTCAAGAAGAAAACGGTATCAATTCCAGAAATGTCGTAATTCATGTGCCCAATCGACTTTTCGTATTGAAAATCTTTCGAGTCTCGCAATCCACGAATGATAAACTGAGCACCAATTTCTTTACAGAAGTTAACGGTCAATGTGTGAAATTCTTCTACACGTACAGATGGATCGTTGGCAAACAAAGCTTTAATATGCGCGATTCGTTTTTCGGTTTCGAACATATATTTCTTCGTCGAATTAATTCCAACTCCAATGATGACTTCATCAAAAAGTGCAATACTCTTTCTAACTACGGCTTCGTGGCCTTTTGTGAATGGATCGAATGATCCAGGGAATAGACCAATTTTTTTCATAACTCATCTGGATTTTTGAAGAAACTAAAATGTACGTTTCCATATTTACGAGAAAAATCGAATTGGGTTTTATCTTCAAATGAAGTTGAAGCTCCATGTTCAACGATTAGCAATCCACCTTCATTCAAAAGTTCTCTTTCAAAAACGAGATCAACAAGTTCGTTGTAATGCTCGTACACGTATGGTGGATCGGCAAAAATGACATCAAATGTTGATCCGGTAGACTTTAAAAATTTCAATACATCCGACTTAAGAATTAGAATTTCATCCTCGCAACCATATTCGTGCACCATCTTTTTCATGTGGCGAACACAATTGAAATTCGAATCAACCGCAGTTACAGTTCCGGCTTCTCTTGAAAGAAATTCCATTGAAATATTTCCTGTTCCAGCACAGAGGTCCAGAATATCAAGATCGTCCATTACTAATTGATTGTCTAGGATGTTGAAAAGCCCTTCTTTTGCAAAGTCAGTAGTGGGACGTGAGGGAAAACCTTTCGGTACACTATATCGTCTTGTTTTATATTTTCCTCGGATTATACGCACAGTAATTGAGCTTTAGCGGTAAACTCGTTCTCAATAGTAATTTTGGTCTTCTTCAATTCGGATAATCGATCAAATTTCGATTTAACTTCGTCAATAACTTCTCGTGAGGAATTCAATCCATTAATCAACTCAATTGTTCCCACTTCGTTTTCCATTTCCTTTTGCTGCAGCACGAAAAAAACGTGATAAACAACATCATCTGCATTTTGCATGTCAAAAAATGAATAGAATTCGAGTTGATTATGTTTTACAATTGAAAGGAAGAAATAGTCTTTATAGAAAACAATATTTGCTTTAGTTTTAAACGCATTTCCTCCGAGGACTTTTCTCAATAAATGTGTTCCTTCATGCTGTAAAATCGCTCGTGGGTATTTAATCACAAAAAACGATTTAATCCACAAAGGAATTTGATAAACATTTACGATACTCAGTTCTGAAATCCGATTGTAGTCGATTTCTTCGTTTCCGATTTCTTTACCAAAGCAAAGTTGAAAAATTGAACCTGGAGTAGATTCAGCAAAGACAGCGTTGGGAACTAAAGTAGATCTGCGATGCGACCACGAAAGGGTAATGTCATCGAAATCCGACTTTAGAAAATTACTCTCTTCAAAAGCTTTTGATAGAATATTCTTTTGATCTTCAACTTTAGAGGTTGAAAAATCCACAGAATACGTTCGGTGTACTTCTTGATTGTTAAGTGCTACAAATCGTGCACCACTCTCTCCAAGTTCAACCGCCAAATGGTTTGCCATAATTATTCCTCCCAGGAACCAGATAAGTTATTAGAAGACAAGGTTCCAAGATGCATCTCTTCTTTATCTCCATTCTTCCCTTTGTACTCTGCGAAAGGAATGAATCCATGGATGTAAAGTGCAGGAACTTTAGATTCTCCCATCATAACTGAATCAGCAGTCTCCATAATCCATCTTTCTTTTCCGTTAGTGTAAGGAATGATTGGAAGCGAATCAGGACTGAAAGGATATAATCCTTGCTTCTCTCTAGCACTTTGATATGCAGTTGATAAGAATTTGCTTTCTAATAGACTAACTTCGATAGTATCACGAACGAAATCCTTAAATAACTCGTTGTAACGAGGACCTTCTTTCCAAAGTGATAAACGGTATGCTTCTTCTTCAGTCATGTTCTCATCGATAGGACGATTATCATGATATAAATAATCTCTTTCTGCGGATGTGATCTTTTCAGCAGGAACAACTCCTTCTTGAATAATTTTGTTCACTTTTCCTTCCTTAACGAAAGTCACTAAGTCATCCCAGTTAGAAATGTACACACCATTTTTCTCAGCATATAGTTTTTGAACGAAACGAACATCTTGTAAGTTTTGCTTAGCAATCTCTTTACATTTTTTGTAATTCTCGTTGTAAGTCATTGTCTCATCAACTGAGTTCCACGTCACAAAGAAAGTATAAGCCGCTGCAATCGCCGCTAACCCACCAAAAACATAAATCAACGTTGATTTTAACTTACCAGAACTATATATTACACTTGCAGCTCCTGCAATAAACATCAGAATTGACGCTACCATGAACATTGATCCTTGGTCTTTTGTAATACCAATGTATAAAGTCCCTAAACCTGCAACTAAGAAAATTGCTGGCATTGAATACTTTTTAAAAATCACAGAAAAATCGCTCGTCATAATTATCTATTTACTTTTATGTGTAACAAAACTACAATTTTTTCATTTTTACGGGTTCCCGGTGAATACTTTTTTTTAACCGTTTAATCAACAGTATTGTATTGTGCCGGTTTAACTGACTTTAAACGAATATGAACAATCCACTTTTTGACAAAATACTTCTTCATTTTAAGCTTGAGCCGAACGCTCAGCAATCCGAATTGATGGAGATGCTCGTAGAATTCGCTAAAAAGCGAGATGAAAGAAGTTTGTTCGTTTTAAAAGGATACGCAGGAACTGGAAAAACAACGGTGTTGGGAGCCTATGTGAAAGCATTGGGTGAATTTAAGGTGAAAACGAGGTTGCTTGCACCAACTGGTAGAGCTGCAAAAGTATTTAGTCACAAGTCAAATGCGGAGGCGCTAACAATTCATAAACAGATTTACAGACGAAAGTCGAAAGTGGATTTAGGTTCCCCGATGAGCATACAACCAAACTTGTTTAAGAATACCATTTTTATTGTTGATGAAGCATCAATGATTGGGGATTACACGCTTCAGAATGACGGAAATGTAAGTTCTCGAAATTTGTTGGAGGATTTGTTCGAATATGTTTATTCCGGTCACAATTGTAAGCTGATTTTGATGGGAGATACTGGTCAGTTACCGCCTGTTGGAGCAGATTATTCACCTGCGTTGAATGTGGATTATCTCGAGAATCATTTCCCGTTGGTGAATGTGTCTAGTTACATGCTGAGTGAAGTTTTACGACAATCGGAAGATTCAGATATTTTATGGAATGCAACGAAGTTGAGGAGTACAGAGTGGGTGGATTATCCCAAGTTTACTTTGCACCAGAAAGGAGATTTGGTAAGGATTTCGGGGATGGAACTTCAGGAGGAGTTAGAAAGTAGCTTTTCAAATTATGGTTCTGAGGATACGATCATCATCACGCGATCGAATAAAAGAGCGAACGAGTTTAACCGACAGGTGAGGGGACGAATCCTATGGTATGAGGAAGAGCTGTGCTCTGGTGATGCATTAATGGTCGTTAAAAACAATTATTTCTGGTTGGGAGACGATACTCGGGTGGGATTTATCGCAAATGGTGAAATTATCCAAGTCAAACGGATCATAAAAATTGAACATTTGTATGGATTTGAGTTTGCACGTGTTCTAGTTGAATTTGTCGATTATCAAGATTTAGGTGATGTCGAATTACTTATTCATACTGAGTCCCTTTCTGCTGAAGGTCCTGCTTTACCAAGAGATCGGATGAAGGAACTTTTCTTTGAAATTGAACGCGATTACGCACACATTCGAGAAAAGAAAAAAAGATACGAGGCCATTTTGAGTGATCCGTATTTCAATGCCTTGCAGGTCAAGTATGCTTATGCTGTTACTTGTCACAAATCACAAGGTGGACAATGGTCGCATGTTTATATTGATCAAGGTTATTTGACGGATGAAATGCTAGGGCCAGAGTACTATCGTTGGTTGTATACCGCATTAACGCGAGCAACAGAGAAAGTATTTCTTGTGAATTTCTCGGATGAATTTTTTATCGAATAACTATTTCAGATCTTCTTGTTTGAAAGATGTTCTTCCGACAGAAACCTTCGTTTTTTCAAAAGTTTTATTGAATCTATCTATAACAATACGAGCATCTTCTCTAGATAAATATTTTCCGGCAAGCACGTTTATTTCTACTTTTAACTGCTGGAGAATAGCATTGGTTCTGTAAGCTGAAAGAATGTCGTTTTTCGAAAGACCATACTTGCTCATGTTTGCCGAAATCTCGTCATTATCAATTTTAAGTGATGACGCAACTGGATCCGTAAAAGAGTTGATTTCTAACTCAATAGATCGATCCATTTTAATTAAAACTTCCGATTTTCTCAATCGAACATATGTCGAGTCCATTTTTGCATTTGCTCCAGGATATCTCGAAAGTTCTTTTGGATTGTCATCTTTAATAGTTTGAATTCCATTCCATTTTCCTATTCCTTGACCGCGCGCTACAATCGAAAAGTCAACTTTTTTATCCAGTAATCCTTCGAAGAATACTTGTAGCGCAACACTGTCTTCCTCTTTGAAAAGCGATCCAGGTAAATCCCACTTATCTGATTCAAATACATCGTTTAGAGCAAGATTAATTCGGGCATCATAATTTGGTTCAGCGTCAATTACCGTGGCATGTAGCATAACTTCATCAGCTTGATCGGAAAGCGATGACATTGGAATGGCAATTAAACGCATTTCGAAATCTTCAGACTCGCTAGTAGGTTTGAACTGAAATTCTTGTGTGAGAATGTCAAATGTGCTTGAATCTTGGAAAGTATATAATCCATCTTCTTCCGTAAATGTCGCCCAATTAAGTCCCATTAATTCCTTGTAGCCATCTAATCTTCTTTGATAAACAGCTCTGAGGTCTATTGCCTGTTGTTTTTTCTCTTCTAACTCTTTAATTTTTCGTTTGTATGCATCAAATGTATTGTACAAATTGACGATTTCATTTTGCTTTTTACGTTTTTGCTTACGATTTGAATTAGTGGTTGGTGTTCCATTGAAAGTAGCAGAACCTGATTTAATCGCTTTTTTCTTCGATTTTTTTACTTTACGTGATGGTTTACTTGATGTGGTGATTGGTGAATAACCCATGTCCGAGTATTCTTTCTCACGCTTTTCGATTTTCAATTCGGTTTGATCTTTCTTCTTCTCATTGTATTCAATCCAGTGATCAAATCCTTTTTTTCCGGAGATCATCTCATCCAGTTTAGCAATTTTATTGAATTCTAAATCGTTAATAATTGCCTGAAATGTTTTTCCCGATGAAAAGGTTGAATCTGGTGAGAGAAAACGCGTCTCTCCAGAACCAAAAAGGTGATACGAAAGACCATTTTTCTCTAAAACTACTGTTGTTTGTGAAGAGGAGTTATATCCCCAAACATCGAAGTGCACATTGGTGTGTTTATTCTGCCCAAAAGTCTTGAACATGTTTCTAGAATATCGGAGCGGTTCTATTGTTTCTTCAGTCTTCTTTTTGGTGACTTCTTTTTCAATGTACAATTGATAAGGGAAAAGTCCGACTGCTTTCGGTAATCCACGATTCCATCTTCCTTTTTCATCTTTTTCACGTTCCTCAAGCATACCAGTGGTGCTACTTCCATCACCAGCTGCGGTTAAAATATTTCTGAACGAAGTAGCTTGTCCTCCGAGTGATCTGTAGATTTCAATGGTTCTTTTTTCAACGTAAGCATTCACTGCGTTATTAATCGCATTTAATGTTACCAGTTGATCGTTTGTAGTTAGAAAGCGAAGTGATTCAATTTGTGCGACTTTATCATCGAGTGATAGACTTGGATTCATCGCATTGAATAATTTTGGATGAGGTCCTGGCTTACCATCTTTATCTTTTGTCGCTGCCGAAGGAAGTTTTTCCATCAACAGTTTCTCAAAGAAATCGTATTCGTTTTGATATTGCTTTAATTCATTTGGAGAGTCACGCTTCGCCAATAAAACCTTGTTTAATTCCCACAAAGCCATTTTATTCGACGCCTCCGCAATTAATCCTTTAGGCGATTTGGCGATTTCATCTTTACGGATAATTAGTAATTCAGGCTGGTTGATAATCAATAGTTCAACTGAGTCGTAATTGAGACTTCCATTAGGGAATTTTATTTCTGGACCTTGATAATCGAAGTAGCGACCAAAATTGTTATTCAAAATCGGACTTTTCTTTACTACATGAAATAAATAAGCACGTTCTTCTGAGGTTAATCCTTCATTGATTTGTGCAAAAGTGGTACTCGAAATTAGAATTAAAAGAAGGTAAAGATGTTTCATAAACAAGTTCGTTCCTGGATATAACTTAATTGGTGCCGAAAGGTAACACGCAAAATACGAAATGTTCCCATTTTTTGAATAAAAAAATCCCGTCCATAACCAGTGGACGGGATTTGAAGTTAGTTGTCTGTAGCAACTATCTTTTAACAACGGTCTTTGTAGTAGTATTACCGTTGCTAGTAACCTTCAGCAAATACATGCCAGTGTCAAAAGCTGAAAGGTTAATTTCTGTTTGATTTGTTAGAGATAAAGTCTTCAATAATCGTCCACTTTGATCGTGAATCGCGATTGTAGCATCGTTGCTGAATTCTCCTGAAATCGTAACAACATCAGTTGCTGGATTTGGATATACATTGAATGCAACCGCATTTTCTTCTTCAATTCCAACAAAAGTTGTTGGTTGCGCTGAGCTCAAAACAATTGTTTGTGGATCTGTTAATGGTGTTCCTCCTGGAGGTTGAATTTTAATCTCCGTCATTGTAAACAATGGAATTGTGTTAGTTGCAGTAAGATCGTAGTACTCGAACTGCTTACGGATGATCTCTAAATCTCCAAAGAATGAAATATTTGTTTCAGCAGTATCGATCATTTTGTAACGAATTACATTTGATACTGAAGATCCGTCAGGAAGTAATAATGTTCCTTCACCGTCAATCCAAGCATGCATGTTTCCAGTTACAGCTGGATTCATTGGAACTCCTTGGAAATCGAAGTACAATGTTCCTTCGAAGTAATCTGTATGATAATCTCCAACGTTGAATGGATAAGGCATTAAAGTTGCCTCGTTCACGTCTAAAATTGCTTTGATCTCTCCAAATGAAGGCTCGTAATAAACAAATCCTTGAGAAACTCTTTCCGTTGCAGTTGAATTGAAATATGTCGTCGTTGCATTTTGAACTTCAACTGTCTTAACAGAAGTAGGGAAGTCCATTGCATTGGCAGCTACAGTTGCATCACCAATATTGATGTCGTTTTCATATCCTAGGTAAGCCGCTAAGTTTGAGTAA
Source organism: Henriciella pelagia (assembly GCA_964219255.1). GTDB lineage: Bacteria > Bacteroidota > Bacteroidia > Flavobacteriales_D > Crocinitomicaceae > UBA4466. Next base: position 365,307 of record CAXPPC010000005.1, on the reverse strand, counting down.
TCCCAAGTTACCCCAGTTCCAGTTGTCCCTTCGTAATTAGCAGCGAATGAGTCACAAACAAACATTGTTCTCGTGTCTCCAATATTTGGTTCGTTTGATTGAGTCATTTGACCGAACGCGATCGAACTTCCCAATAGTGCAGTTAACAGTAATGTTTTTTTCATAAAAAAAATTTTGTCAAACATATAAATTTCAAAATAAACATCAAAAGATCATGTGATCAGCGGTAAAATGGGACTGAAACCAATATCTTTGTCAACCTAACGAAGAAAGTGGAGGAATGGTTGGAGAAAAAAACTTTAAAAAAATTTCGAAGATTGCATTGGTCGCTTTTATTGCGTTAACTGCCTTCTTTGCCTACAACATCCAAAAGATTCGCTTTGATTACGATTTTGAGAAATTCTTTCCAATTGATGACCCGGAAACAGACTTTTTTGCGGATTATCGAGAGAAATTTGAATCAGACAACGACTTTCTTCTAGTAGCAATCGAGAATTATAATGGTGTATTCGATAAAGAGTTCCTTCAAAAAGTAGATCGACTAAATCAGGAAATAAAAAAGGTGGATCTTGTTAAGTATTCTTCTTCTTTGACGGAGATGAAGCAGCAATTTACTGATCCACTCGGTTTTTCTTATTCTCGACCATACATTGATTTTGAAGATTTTGATCCAAAGCGAGACTCCACCAAGATTTTCAATTCGGAGGAATTGGTGAATTCATTTATTGCGGAAGACGCTAAGTCAGTTTGCATCTTCGTTCGTCATGATGATTACATCTCGAAAAAGAAGAGTGATCAGCTGATTGGTGGGATTCAAGATTTATTAAAGAATTACGAATTTGATCACGTCCGAATTGCCGGCAGAACCATCGGTCAGAAATATTATATCGATAAAATGTCTTTCGAGATGGCCTTGTTTGTTGGAATGAGCGCTGTTTTGATTGTTTTATTCTTGTTTCTAGCTTTCAGGTCAATTTGGGGAGTGTTGATTCCTCAAGTGGTGATCTTTTCTGGAATGATTTGGGTTGTTGGATCGATGGGACTGTTTAATGAGCCAATAAATATCATTTTAACGGTTCTTCCTTCAATAATGTTCGTCGTTTCCATGTCGGATGTGATCCACCTTGTTTCACGTTATTTGGATGCATTGCGCGTCGAAACTTCAGTTTTTAGTGCCATAAAAGTTGCGGTGAAAGAAGTTGGGTTGGCAACATTGTTGACTTCGATTACTACGGCAGTTGGATTCTTCTCGCTTTATTTTGTTCGCGTTCAACCGATTCAAGTATTTGGAATTGTGATGGGTTTCGGCGTTTTAATCGCTTTTGTGTTGACTTTCCTTACACTTCCAGTTCTGTTCTATATTTTTCCAGGACCGAAATATGTTTTGGAGAAGAAAGAAGATCATTTTTGGAAAAAATACCTGAATCGCTGGTTCGTCTGGGTAATTAAAAATCCGAAAAAAGTACTTCTGTTGAGTGGAATAGTCGTGGCGATTAGCGTTGTTGGTTTGCTTCAAATTGATTCGAACAACTTTTTGATGGATGATTTAAGTCAGAAAGAAGAATTGAAAAAGGACTTTAATTACTTGGACGCACATTACGGTGGAGTTCGTCCGTTTGAGCTAGCGGTTATTTTGCAAGATACCTCCAAATCTGTTTGGGATAAAGATGTTCTTCAACAGGTCGATTCGATCGAAGCTTACCTGAAAAATGAGTACGGAGTGACGATCAAAAACTCTCTTGTTCAATCACTGCGGATTTTAAATCGTTCTTCACATGCTGGAAATCCGGATTATTTCAAGTTACCAAAATCAAGTCGTAAAATTAGATCGGGCAAACAAGTATTATCCATGGTTGGAGAAGGAGCTTTTCTTCGATCTATAGTCGATTCAACTGAGACAACTATGCGCATCAGTGGTACAATTCCGGATCTTGGAAATAACGCTGTGACCGCTAAAAATGAAAAACTGAATGTCTTCCTGAAGGAAAAAGAGGCTCTCGGACTGGCGAAGTATCAAATTACAGGAACGGCACATCTATTTGATAAAAACATTGGTTACCTCTCGATGAGTTTGATTCGTGGTTTGGGAATCTCTATTTTAATCGTAGCTCTGATCATTGGTTTCGTTTATCGCTCTTTCTCAATAATGCTGTTGAGTATCATTCCAAACATGCTTCCGTTGATCATTATCGCAGGTTTTATGGGATATTTTGGTATCGAACTTAAAACTTCGACTTCTATTATCTACACGATTGCTTTTGGAATTGCGGTCGATGATACTATTCACTTCCTCGGTAAATTCAAGTTCGAATTAATGAAAGGAAAAGGGAAGCTGTATGCGCTCAAGCGAAGCTATCTTACGACAGGAAAAGCAATGATTTTAACTACGTTAATCTTGTGTGCCGGATTCCTCCTATTGATTTTCTCTAGTTTCCTTGGGACATACTACATGGGATTACTTCTGTGTATCACTTTGTTCGTTGCGTTAATTGCTGATTTAACCTTGCTCCCTGTATTACTTTTGCTTTTCTTCAAGCAACGAAAGTAATCTTAATTCAGAATGGTTATTTTTGGGCAAACTGAACGAAACTAAGCGAATGGGTAAGACTAAATCTCCACACTTTATAATTGCACTTGTACCAATCATTGTCTTGGTTGGAATGCTCTATTTGAACGTTAAAATCTATTCGGATGACGCGACGTATGGTCCGAATCAAATTGCACTTTTATTGGCAGCCGCTGTCGCTACAATAATCGGGTTTTCGTTGAAATTCAGCTGGAAGAAAATGCAAAAGGGAATTGTGAAGAGCATTAAATCGTCTTTACCTGCTATTATTATTTTGTTGCTGATTGGTTCTCTTGCTGGAACTTGGTTGTTATCTGGTGTAGTTCCAACGATGATTTTTTATGGATTAAAAATTCTTCACCCTTCGATTTTCTTATTTGCAGCATGTGCAGTGAGCGCGATTGTTGCTCTTGCAACAGGTAGTTCATGGAGTACAATTGCTACAGTTGGTGTGGCTTTATTGGCGATTGGATCGGCTCTTGGTTTTGGACCTGGAGTTGTAGCTGGAGCGATTATTTCCGGAGCTTACTTTGGTGATAAAATGTCGCCATTGTCAGATACAACAAACCTTGCTCCGGCAATGGCAGGAACGGATTTGATTACACATATCCGCTACATGGCGTTGACTACAATTCCTTCAATTGCAATCACTTTATTGATTTTCTTGTTTTGGGGAATTGGTCACTCTGCAGAAACAAATTCTGGTGATGTCGATATGATTTTAAATATGATCGAATCGAATTTTACGATTTCTCCTTTATTATTTATCGTGCCAGCGATTGTAATTTTCTTGATTGTAAAGAAGGTGAGTGCCATTCCGGCATTGTTTGTCGGGACGATTTTGGGAGCAGTAGCTGGAATTATCTTTCAGCCGGAGCTAATCGAATCGATAGCAGGGACTAGCGGAAATTACTTTGAATCGGCCTACGTTGCTTCTGTGAATGCGATGTTTGGTGATATTTCAGCTGTTGATACTACAGGATTTTCTCCAGAGGAAATCGAAGTAGCTGGACTTCTAGAAGCTGGAGGTATGGCGGGAATGATGAATACAATTTGGTTGATTATCTGTGCGATGACATTCGGGGGAGTGATGGAAGCAACAGGTCTCTTACAAAAAATCACGAAGTCAATTGTGACGTTTGTTAAGTCAGCCGGATCATTAATCGCAACTACAGCCGGAACGTGTTTGTTTTTCAATGCGACAGCTTCGGATCAATACTTAGCGATTGTTGTTCCAGGTAGAATGTTTGCTGATACATACAGAGAGCGTGGTTTGGCTCCAGAGAATTTAAGTCGCACACTAGAGGATTCTGGAACAGTAACATCTGTTTTATTTCCTTGGAATACTTGTGGAGCAGCGCAATCTTCAGTGCTTCAAGTGGCAACGGGTGAATACTGGATGTACTGTTTCTTTAATTTGATCAGTCCAGTTATGACAATAGCGTTTGGTTACTTGAATATCAAAATCAAGCGCATCAAAAAAGATTAATGTTCACACCATTAAATTTACCGCAAGCAAAGCTTAAACTCACTCGAAAAGATGAGGTGGTGTACGTTTGGTGTGTGATTCGAAATAAGAATTTGGTGCTCACACCGGAGGAATGGGTTCGACAACACATCATCCACTTTCTGATTGAAGAAAAGCAGTTTCCTAAAGGATTAATTGCTTCGGAATACGCGTTGAACTATAATGGTCGATCGAAAAGAGCAGATGTTGTCGTTTTTAATCGTGCTTCGAAACCAATTTTTATTGTCGAATGTAAAGCGCCCGAAGTGGATTTGACTGAAGCGACCTTGCATCAGATTGCTCAATACAATTTCGAGTTAAAAGTCGACTTTTTATTGTTGACCAACGGAATGAATCACATCATGTGCATGATCAACCGAAAAGAACATCGATTGGATTATCTACAAGAAATTCCAACTTTTAGCGAACTAGAGGCCTAAGCTTCCAACATAAATTCAGAAGTCTGGTGGAAAGTGATATCTGGATAATCTTGCTCCGCCATTTTCAGTAGGAAAGGAGTCTCCGCTAAGAAAACTAAGTTACCATCTTTATCTTCCGCTACGTTGCTTGTTTTCGCACGTTTGAAATTCGCTAATTGTTCCTCATTGTCTGTTGTAATCCAACAAGCTTTTGAGAAGTTTTTAGGAACAAAGCGACATTTTGCCCCGTATTCGTGCTCTAAACGATAATTAATCACCTCAAATTGCAGTTGACCTACAGTTCCAATTATTTTACGGCTACCTGGTTGTTGAATAAACAGCTGAGCAACTCCTTCGTCCATTAACTGGCGAATTCCTTTATCCAATTGTTTTGATTTCAACGGATCGAGGTTTTCTAGTTCCATAAAGATTTCTGGAGAGAAGCTCGGAACTCCTTTGAAACGGAATTTTTCTCCCTCGTTGAGCGTGTCCCCAATTTTGAAGTTACCTGAATCGTACAATCCAATTACGTCTCCAGGGTATGCTTCATCAATTACACTTTTATCTTGTGCCATGAATGAAGTCGGGTTCGGGAACTTCATTTTCTTTTCTAGACGAACGTGATTGTAGAATTTATTTCTTTCGAATTTTCCAGAAACGATACGTAAAAAGGCAATTCTATCTCTGTGTTTTGGGTCGAGGTTGGCGTGAATTTTAAATACAAATCCAGAGAATTTATCATCTTCTGGCTTGATCAATTTAATGTCCGACTCACGTCCTTGCGGAGATGGAGAAATGCGGCAGAAAGTATCCAACAATTCTTTCACACCGAAGTTGTTCATAGCAGAACCAAAGAAAACGGGTGCTACTTTTCCTGCCAAGTACTCTTCACGATCAAACTCGTCGTAAACACCGTTGATCATTTCAACCTCTTCGCGCAATTCATTGGCGTCATCTTCACCAATAATTTCATCGAGTTGACTATCAGAAAGATCTGAAATTGGAACGATGTCGTCTGAGATTTTAGTCTTATTTGCTTGGAAGAGATTCAGATTTTCATCGTATAAATTGTAAACTCCTTTGAATCGATCTCCCATTCCGATTGGCCACGTTAACGGTCGTACTTGAATGTTCAATTTGGACTCTAGCTCATCCAACAAATCGAAGGATTCTTTACCATCGCGGTCCAATTTATTCACGAAAATGATCACTGGAGTGTTGCGCATGCGACAAACTTCCATCAATCGCTCTGTTTGAGCCTCCACACCATTGGCAACGTCAACAACCAAGATCACACTATCGACAGCAGTCAATGTTCTAAAAGTATCTTCAGCGAAGTCCTTGTGTCCAGGTGTATCAAGAATGTTGATTTGCTTACCAGAATAATTGAAAGCCATCACGGAAGTCGCTACGGAGATTCCACGTTGCTTTTCAATTTCCATGAAGTCGGAAGTTGCACTCTTTTTGATCTTATTGTTCTTTACCGCTCCAGCCGATTGAATAGCCCCACCAAAGAGAAGTAGTTTCTCAGTTAATGTTGTTTTACCGGCATCTGGATGGGAAATAATTCCAAATGTGCGTCTCTTTTCGATTTCTTTCTGGTTGCTCATAATGCGTTAATTGGCTGCAAAAATAAGCTTTCTAAGTGAGTTTTAATGGAATTTTTGAATGGAATGAAATAAGAAAATTCAACAAATTCTTGGTCATTTGTTAAAATATTACTATATTAAGATCATGACGAGTGAAACAAAGTACGACAATGAGTTCTAACCCATCTGGGTTTCGTTGTACACACTCCTTTCAAACTTTTTAACGGGAATAAACAAGCACCAAGCGTCTCTTGCAGAAAATCTGTGAGATCCCATCTACATAAATATTAATTAAAAAACAACATGGAAACTTTAACAAAGACAAACAACAGTGCACAGAAATTGGGATACAAAAAATTAGAATCTGCGATTATCGTGAGTAGCTTAAACACGGCGTTAAGTACTTATCAGATTTTCTTCCATAAGTTGCAGACATTTCACTGGAACGTACTCGGGGGAGACTTCTTCGATATTCACGATTTAACACAAGAAATGTACGAACGCGGATTAAAAGATATCGATGAATTGGCTGAGCGTGTGCGTATATTCGGAGAAACACCGAATTATTCGTTGAAGGAATACATGGTAAGTTCATTAATTAAGGAGACAACGCATGATAAAAGTGCCGAGTTCATGGCCATGGAGCTGATTCAAGATATTGAGAAGTTATGTGAAGCATTCTTGGATGTACACGAAAAAGCGAGTGATCACGGAGATATTGGTTCAACTTATATGATCAGTGAAATGATGAAATTCCAAGAGGAAAACCACTGGAAATTAAGTGCATGGACCAGCAGAAAATTTAAATCATAATCAGAAAATAAAACTATGAAAGACAAAACACAAACCCATATATTACAAATCAACAAAGAGGAAATCAACAAATTGAATTTGGTTTCAAAGAGTCGCGTTATTGGCGATTTACGCAAGCGCGACTTAATGAACAAGCTCCGTACAGCCATCCGTAAACCTGCAACGGATGACGGGGTTTCAATTGTTGTTGCATCTCAAGATCGTGGATTGTTTAGGATAAAATCACCGATTTTGAATATGGGACCAGAGTTCGTAATGCTGAAGGGCGGAACAATGATTCCGTTGAAAAGTATCGTTAATGTTCGGTTCTAGAAATCGTGCCCAGACGGACTGGCTTAGCTTGACGCGGCGACACGTTTGGATAAATGAAGCGGTGGCTGCGGGACATCGTGAGCAACCGCACGCGATACTTTACCTAGTGTTGCGAGGCAACTAAAAAGGGAGGCTGAAATGGCACTCCCTTTATTTTTTTATTTCTTTTCGATGACTCCGGCGTCAACTAGTTGACTAAAGAATTCGGTGACTGTAGTTTTGAGCGGTCGATATTCCATTCCCAAATCCTTTTTACTTTTTGAATTATCCGCTTTCCATGGATAACCGATGTTGAGTTTCACTTCTTTTCTAGTCATTCCTACGGAAGGTGCGATGGTCCACAATAACCACTTGGGCAATTTTCTCGTCGAAATGGGATAGTTCGGAAAATCTTCTTTGATGTATCCAGCCAATTCTCTGAATCCCGAGTTAGCACCTGAAATAATGTATCTTCCTTTTGCTTCGGGCGTTGTTCCTGCTTTGAAATGTGCTTCGGCTAAATCACGCACATCCACACAACCAATGTTGAATTCCGGCGCCCCCATTTTGAAGTCACCTTTTCCAATTTGTTTCATGATGGAGAAAGATTCTGATGTTGCATGCGGATTGATTCCAGGTCCGAGCACGAAAGACGGATTTATCGTCACCAATTCCCATTGATTTTGATTCTCAGCAATTTTCCAAGCTTCTTTTTCCGCCTCCGTTTTTGAATAAGAATATGCTTGATGCTCCGCAGATGAAGTTGTATTCCACATGTCTTCCGTCAACTCGTTATTCGGCATTTTCAGTGTGTCGATTGCATCTCCGTAGATTGCGGCGCAACTACTTGTCACAACAACTCGCTTAACTGAATCTGTTTTAGAAGCGGACTCCAAGACATTTCGTGTACCTTTTTTTGCTGGGTCGACTAAATCTTTGATGGGATCTTTGACATTTCTAACGAAAGGACTGGCTGTATGAAAAATCAATTCACAACCTTTTGCAGCTTTGTCGTATGAATTTTCATCGAGAAGATCTGCTTTAAAATACTTGATCGTTCCCGGTAGTTTTTCAGCTAGCTGATCCAAATACTTTGTTTTCTCTTTATTTTCTGGTTGTCGAACCGCTGCGTGAACGGTGTATCCCTCTGAAAGAAGTTTCTCTACTAATCTTCCAGCCACGTATCCTGTTGCTCCAGTTACAAGCACAGGTGCATTCTTATCGATTGTCGTCATGAAATAAATTTAGTTAGAAAGGTGCTTTGTATCAAGAAAGGTGAAAAAAAATGACATTTTTTTTGAAATCCAGAAAGGATGCAAAGTGTTGATTAATCTAGTCTTGAATCATGATTTGAGTACTTTTCGATCATTTCCATTCATCCGTAAAAAGTAGAGGTTTGACCGAAAAAAGGAATGATTCATCCTGAAAACGCCCCTTTTATCTAAAAAGCTGGTGTTTGGTGGGGAAAACGGTTTCAAGTCACTACATTCGTAAAAAAGGATGCTATGGATAAGAAAATGCAATTCAAGTTTCGAATACTGTTAGGGGCACTATTGATCGCCGGCTCAATATTTTTGTCGTTCAGGTATTTGATGAAAGGACCTGCTTTTATTAAAGTGTTGGCGCTCGGTTTAATCATCGGTGTTTCTTATCTGGTAGTCGATTATTTATTTAAAAAATCAAAACAACTATGAATAATTTTAATACGAAACGTCCACAAATGGAGTTGGACCCCAAAAAAATAGGTCGATATGTTGCCATGGGAGTAGCCGCTCTAATATTAGTAGTGCTGTTCTTTATGTCGTGGCAAGATGTTGAACCTGGTGAAGAAGGATTCATTTATCGTCCTTATGGTGGTGGTGTAGATACAGAAGTGTCATACAATGAAGGTACACAGTTTATCGCTCCTTGGAATGAGATGATAACTTATAATGTGTTACAACAAACACAAAAGTATAAGTCGACGGTAATGGATAAGAATGGTACAGATATTACAGTAGAGATCGCGGTGAACTACTCTGTGCAAAAAGGAAATGCTGGTAAACTTCACCTGAAATGGGGGAAAGGGTACATTACTTTCATAGATGATAAGTCGCAAGGTGCGATTAAAGATGTGATAGGTAAGTACACTTATGAAGAGGTTTATAGTACGAAGCGAAACGTTCTTGAAGGTGAAATTGTAAAGATTTTGACGGAAGAATTCAAAAAGAATTATTTGAATTTAGCGTATGTTGAGATCAAAGATGTGGATTTGCCAGCAAATATTGCTCAAGAGATTGTGAATAAGGAAACGCAAAAACAAAAGAACCTTACAGCTCGTGAAAAGCAAAAAGAGGAGGAGTATTTAGCGAATGCACGAATCGAGAAAGCACGTGGAGACTCTTCTTTGATTATCTCAGCGAAATTTAAAGCGGAGGCAATTGAGCTGGAAGCGTCTCAAATTTCTAAGAACCCTCAATACATTGAGTTGAAGAAATGGGAAAAATGGGACGGAATTGGTTCTCCTTATGGTGAGAGCAACGTTTTTGGATCGGGAGTATCGATTTTGAAATCGCACTAATTTTAACACAAAGTAATAGAATAGGTCACAGAAATGTGGCCTTTTTTTGTTAGTTTAAATCTCAAATCACTTTAAATGGAGAACAATCAAAATGAATTTAATGTTGCGCTAATCGGAGCGGGAATAATGAGTGCTACTTTGGGTGTGATGCTTCAAAAATTGATGCCTTTTGCAACTATTACAATTTACGAACGGTTAACTGAGGTTGGCGCGGAGAGTTCAAATGCTTGGAATAACGCCGGAACAGGTCATTCTGGTTTTTGTGAGTTGAATTATACACCAGAAAAAGAAGATGGAACCATCGATATAAGCAAGGCATTGAAGATTGCTTCTTCTTTCGAGCGCTCAAAGGAATTCTGGTCGTTTATTGTACAAAATTCAATGATTCCTTCAGATGTTCCTTTCATTAATGATATTGATCACATGAGTTTCGTTTGGGGTGACAAGAATGTTGAGTTCCTCAAGAATCGATACGAAGCAATGACGAAGTATGCCATATTTGAGGACATGGAGTATTCGGAGGATTTCGAACAAATAAAAGAATGGATTCCATTGATGATGGAAGGGCGTGATGCTTCTCAAGAAATAGCGGCGACTAGAATGGCAATTGGAACTGATGTCAACTTTGGTGCGATTACTAGAGGAATGATTGAATACTTGAAGAATTCCGAAAATGTAGAAGTCAAATTGGGCATTGAAGTCGAGGATATTAATTATTGCACCGATGGAAGATGGGAAATTGAACTGACAGACTTAATAACCGAAGAAACATCGAGAAAAAAGCACGATTTTGTATTTATTGGTGCGGGTGGAGCAGCGATTCCACTACTAGAAAAAACAGAATTACCAGTTGGAGAAGGTTATGGTGGATTTCCAGTGAGTGGTCATTTTCTTCAGTGCACAAATCCTGAAATTATCGCTCAACACGAAGCTAAAGTATACGGAAAAGCAGATGTAGGTTCGCCGCCAATGTCCGTACCTCATTTAGATTCACGTATAATTGATGGTAAAAAGACACTTCTTTTCGGACCATACGCTGGTTTTTCTTCGAAATTCTTGAAAAATGGATCTTATTTCGATTTGCCTTTATCGGTTGAGTCTCATAATATTTGGCCACTGATTTCAGCTGGATTTAAGAATTTTAATTTAACGAAGTACTTGGTAAAACAGGTAATCCAGTCGAATGAAGATCGCTTTGAAATGCTACAAAAGTATTTCCCAAATGCAAAAATGGAGGACTGGGAATTACAAACTGCAGGTCAACGTGTTCAAATAATTAAAAAGGATGAAAGTGGGGAAGGAGTGCTTCAGTTTGGAACAGAAATCGTTTCAAGTGAAGACGGTTCATTGGCTGCTCTACTGGGGGCTTCACCTGGCGCGAGTACTTCGGTTGGAATAATGTTAGATCTTCTGGAGAAATGTTTTCCAAATCAAATGGAGTCGGATGAATGGAAAAACATCATCCAAGAAATGGTTCCATCGTATGGTAAATCACTTATTGATGATGGAAACTTGTGTAGATCGACCAGAGAAAGAACGACTAAAATTCTGAAGTTAGAATGCGAATAGCTGCCTAAAATGGAGCTACTCGCTGATAGTCTAATGTGCTTTTAGCGATTTGATACGTAGTAATCAACTCAATGTAGTTCACTTGTGCATCAATAGTCGATTTATCTCTCGAATTAATCATGAAGATGGAACTTTCTCCTAAGTTGAAGAGTTTCATTTCAGCTGCGTACAATTGTTGATAGTTTCGAACAATTTGCTCGTATTCAATCGCTTGTTTTTGCGTTGCTTCTATCGTATTTAACGCCGAAGTGATTTTGTACCGTACAGTTGCGCTTTTTGAGGCTAAACCAGCTTCTTGATCTTGAATTTGCAATTTTGTCAACTTCAACTGTCCTCTTTCCTTACGTGTGAAGATAGGATAAGCCAATTTTGCTCCCCAATTGTAGTTGTTGATTGAATAATTCTCTGCAAAATCGTTGTTTACATCTGTTGTTGCAGTGAGCGCGTTGTATTTCAATTCAACTGTCGGTTTTAAAGCTTCACGATGCAGTCTAAAGTCAATTTTAGCGATGTCGATTTTATTCTCTGCCATTTGAATATCTGGGTGATTCATTGCTACCGAGTCTATATCAAAAATCGGAAGAGTAATTTCTTGTAAATCGTTCATTTCTTCTGGCTTCAACGTCGAATCAATCTCCAATGGAAGCAATCCATCTTGCCAAAGAAAAATATCAAGCATGGCTTTTTTATTCGCCAGATCTACTTCAGATTGTGTTTGCTTTACTAATCGATTTTGAACTTGAATATAAGCTTCAAGCGTGTCGATATATGGTCGATCTCCCAATTCAGCGCTGCGTTTAACTCCTTCAAAACGAATTTGAGCATTTTCTACGGCATCATTGTAAACTTGCAACTTAAAATACGCTTTTTGCCACTCGAAATAAGCAATCGAAGCATCCAGTCGTAATTGGTTTAGCATCAATCTTTGCTCAAGTGCATTGCTTTCAAGGTAGATTTTCGATTGTTTCAATTCTGCTCTTCTGGCGTCCATGAGTAAACCGTTACCAAGATTTGCAGTAATACCGGCATAGATTAATCCATCGACAGGTGTTGTGCTCTCGTTTCCAAGATAATATCCACGATTGTTATCGAAACCACCTTGCAGACTTAAACCAAACCAAGTCGGAACTTTCAATCCGGCATGCAGATAACTGTAATAATTAGTTTCTTCGAAATACTTCTGTCGAACCTCGCCGAATAGTTTTGGATCGAATCCTCCACGAGCTTTTCGAAGATATGCTTCTCCCATTTCAGGTCGTAAATTTGCCTGAATTGCCATAGGATGGTGGCGAAACACGATTTCCATAAACTGATTGTATGTAAAATCAGTAGAATCCTGTGCACGTACCACGAAACTCGTGAGCAAAAGGAATATGATTGTTATCGATTTCATTTTTTCGCGTCCTTTTGAGGTGTTTCGTTGCGATAGTAATTTGGAGGGAATCCATTCACTTTTCGCCATAATTCGTACCAAATTGGCACATCTCCTAACAAGATCATTGCCTTCGTGCCTGATCCATATCGCAAGGCTTCTGGCCAAGGAACATCATTTTTATCTGGTTGTACAAGAATTCGGTACTTTCCGTTTGGACTAATAAACTGATCGATAGCGTATACTTTACCACCATAAGTTCCGTGACTCGCATTCGGCCAACCAGAGAAGATAATTGCAGGCCAACCATCGAACTGAATTCGAACATCTTCTCCCATTCGAACTAGAGGGAGGTCGATTGGTTCAATGTAAATTTCCACAGCCAATTGATAGTTAATTGGCATGATACTGAGTATTTCTTGTCCCTCTTTCAATGTTTCACCAATACCATTCACAAATGTTTTAGTAATGTAACCATCTTGCGGAGCTGTGATGATATACAGACCATTTCTGTATTCGTAGTTACTGTATTGATTCTTGAGTTTTGTAACAGAATTTTCAGCTTCTAACTTATTCGAAACCGTCGAAAATTTGTCCGAAATAGTTTTATTGTAGTCCTCCTGAAATTTCATGTTAATATTTGAAAGTTCAATTTTAAGGGCGATCAATTCGTTTTTGCTATTCAGCCATTTGTTTTTGGCTTCAACTTCATAAGCTTTTGTCTCTTGCAGCTTCAAGTTTCGACTTTCCAAATCCGTTAACGATTTCAATCCTTGTTGGTACAAGCTATCCATTCGATTGAATTGATATTCAGCAGTGCGATAATTTGCCAAGGCAGCTAGGTGGGCGAGACTATCGTTCATCACCTTTAATCGTGTTTGCTGAATCTTGATCTTTAGTTGTTCTAATTTCAATCTTCTTTGCTCCTGAAGAATTCCCAACTGTTTATCCTGTGCGTCAATTTTATTAGAATACGCTTCAACAGCCATTTCTTTCAGTTCAACCTGATTTTGTGTTCGAGGAAGAAGTTGATCATCGAAATAGGCATCCTTTATTTCGGAAATTCTAACGATTGTATCGCCTTTTTTAACGTAATCTCCTTCTTGCACATACCATTTTTCGATCCGTCCACCAATAATCGAGTGTATTGTTTGAGGACGTTGATCGGGTTGAAGAGTTGTTACACTACCATGAGATCTGATATTCTGTGTCCACGGAAGGAAAAGAATAATGAATAACACACCCGCACCGATATAAATAATTCTTCGAAGAACTTTGGTTGATCTTTTCTTCAAGACTTTATCGAGTGTTTTAAAATTCGATGGTGAAATATTTTTTCCGACACTATTTTGAGAAATATTCAACATAACTAGTGACTTTTTTCGATAAGTAAATTGTTTTCAACGGTAATCACTCGATCAACTTTATCAATAAGATTTTCATCTTTTGATGTTATTACGAGTGTCCATTTTTGCTCTTTGCTGGTTAAGAATGACATAATTTGTTCACGTTCTTGTCCAATCAACGAGGTGAAAGTATCCTTGATTAGCAGTAAACTTGGTCTATCTGCAATACTTCTTGCTATTAATAATTTATCAATTACGCCTTTTGAGAATTGACGTCCACCTGAGTGAATCCAGGTATTGTATCCCATCGGCATTTTCTTGATGAACGATTCTAAGCCAAGATTTTTTACGGCCCATTGGACGTTTTCGAAGGTTGCTCTTTCTCTACCCATGGTAATGTTTTCGAGTATGGTTCCTTCAAATAGTTGCTCGTCCATTAAACAGTCACCTATGACTGAACGAAGTTTATGACGGTCTAGATTACCAAGTGGTAAATTATTGTACGAGATATCTCCTTCTTCAAGATCATATAAACCTGCCATTAGGTAGAGTAAAGTAGACTTTCCAGAGTCTGTGTTCCCCATTACCAGTACTTTCTCTCTCGCTTCAACGCGCATAGAAGCTCCATCAAAAATGGCTTTCCTTTTATCAGGATACATAAAACGAACATTGTTCAACTCTACACTTAGACCTTCAGAATCGATACAATTTGTAATATCCATTCCCTTTTCTTCATCCTCTAATTCTAGATCAGTTACTTGACCTATTTTTTCAAGCGATGTGAGTACATCATAGATTGATTCAATGCTTAAGATTAGCTTTTCGACAGAATTTACAACCAAGAGAATAATGATCTCTGCAGCAACGAACTGACCGATGTTCATTTGTTGTTCGATTACAAGTAAACTTCCAATTACGAGTAATCCGGCTGCCACAGTCACTTTGAAAACAATCATCAATGCATATTGCTGAACAAGCACTTTGAAGTGATTTTCTCTTGCATCGATGTATTTATCCACTTTATCGTTAATTCTATTAAGTGGCAATTGAGTTGGACCTGCAAGCATAAATGTAATTCTCGTACGGGCTAATTCTTGTAGCCAGTGTGCAACATTATACTTGTTTTTCGATTCATCAAGACTTGTGTCTAGTCCTCTTTTAGCAGTCAACCTGAAGATGAAATAAACCATGATCACCAAGGTTAAACTAAAGACAATAAAGAATGGGTGATACAATGAGAGCAGCACCAATCCAAATATTACCTGAATACCAGCCGTTGAAAAATCGATTAATACTTTCGAAAGCCCTTTTTGAACTGAAACAACATCAAAGAATCGGTTCATTAATTCAGGAGCATAGTAATGATAAAGTGCTTCTAGTTTGATTCGTGGAATTCTGTATGCAAATTCAAAGGCAGCTCTGGTGAAAATCTTCTGCTGCAAATGTTCGGTAATTCTCAATTGACTAATCTGTAGAATTCCGGTAATAGTAATACCGAGTATAACGAAAACAACAAGTACAATCCACGAAGTACTCATCTGACCTCCTTGAATCAGATTGATAATCGATTGAATACCAATTGGCAATGAAAGGTTCACTAAACCATTGAAAATGGCATAAACGTAAACATTTCGTATTTCTTTTTTATCCGGTTTAAGCAACATCCAAAATCGCTTAACTGGCGTTAGAGACATCTTTGTGTCCATAAAATATTTTTGAGTTTTTTAATAATTGATTTAAACGAGAAACTACATTCTCGATTCCGGAGGAGGAATGAGTATTTGAAAACCTAACTCCTCGTATTTATTGTTGATAAGTCGACTTAGAATCGACTGAAGTCCTTCTGGCTGAAAGATGCTTGTTCTGCCAAAAAGTATGTATTGAGATCGGTATTTTAGTTTCTCAACTTCGTTTTCATCATTGTCATTTGTATCATCTTGAGAATCATCGATTGATAATTCAATAGTATCTGAATCCGATCCAAAATGCTCAATTAGGTCTGTTGACAAAAACACGAATAACCCAAGCAGGATGGCAACGGTAACGCGATAGTAATTAATCGATATGGAACGAATTTTAATCACAGATGCTTTTTATTACTAAATCCTTATAAAACGTAGTTACTGCGTCCTCATTCTTGATAATATCAGTAAGACGTGGCAAATGCTCAGCGAAATATCGTTGATGATGCGCTCCTTCGATAATAGTAGTGACGAGCATGTGTGGGTATTTGAATGTTGGATTAACCTCTAGTATAATCGAACTTAATCGCTCAACTACATCTTTATATTGAGTGAAGAATCCAGAGGAATTATCGGAATCAACCTTTTTATTAAGATAAATCTTTGAAGATTCAGAAAGTATAATGCGATGCAGTTTTACTTCGTCCACTTGGAGGAAGTTTGAGTCCTGTTGAACAGCTTCAGTTACCACTTGAATAGCACGCATGAGTCTATCTTTAGGACACTCAATATTTGTGGTTGCCAGCACTAATCTATAATCAACCCAAGCCCAATACCAGAGCGTAAGGTATATAAGTAGTTTATGTTTTGACTCGAAATATCGATAAATTGAAGCCTCGGTTGACTCAATATGCTTCGCTAGTTTTTTAAAGGTGAAAGCCTCGAAACCGATCTCGTCAATTAATTCAATTCCGCCTTGAATGATCTTGTTGCCAAGTACACTAGACTCAGGGTCTTTTAAAAATGACTCTGGATTAATCGTTAATCTGATATTTGAATTTGATTGTTTCACTTTGCAAATATAATAGTAATACTATCAAAAAAGAAATTTTAACTATTATTTGCATTTATAATAACATTGGAATTATTTCAATTATTCCTTCTAATAAGTGTAATTTTGGCTAGATGAACGAAAAAAAGGAGATAGAAGTTTTACATATTGACAATCATACGATTGTAGTGAACAAGAGGTCTGGAGACATAGTTCAAGGTGATAAAACAGGTGACGAACCTCTACCTGAACGAATAAAGCAATATCTGAAAGATAAATATAACAAGCCAGGAAATGTTTTTTGCGGTGTCGTTCATCGATTAGATCGTCCAACTACAGGTGCATTAGTTTTTGCAAGGACGAGTAAAGGATTGTCGCGATTAAACACCCAGTTTAGAGAAAAAGAAACCAACAAGATTTATTGGGCCATCGTTGAAAACAAGCCGAGAAAAACTGAGGAAAAACTTGTTAATTATCTCAAGAAGAATGAAAAGCAGAATAAGTCATATGTTCACGATCATGAGGTAGAGGGAAGTAAAAAAGCCGTTTTAACTTATAAGTTGATCGATTCATCAGATAAATACTATTTGCTTGAAATCAAACTTGAAACTGGTCGTCACCATCAAATTCGTTGTCAACTTGCAAATATTGGTTGTGTGATAAAGGGCGATTTAAAGTATGGTGCTAAAAGATCAAATAAAGATGGTTCAATCAGTCTCCATGCGCGTGAGTTAAATTATACACATCCCACTTCTAAAGAAGAAGTTCACGTTACAGCTCCAGTACCAAATGATCCGCTTTGGCAATTTTTCGAAAAGAATCAGTAAAGCATGATTACTCCTTGCAGAGCATTAAGGGCTCTGTGGTTTTCTGTTATTTTAAAGAATCCTTGTGAGGCCACTACTTCCTGTCCACGATCGGACAGAATAAACTGAATAAATTCCCATTCCTTTCCAGATGGAAACTGTCTGTAATATTGAAAAAGTGGTCTCGATAAAGGGTATTCACCATTTTTTACACGACTTATTTCATAAGGTGATATAGCTTGTAGTTCGTCAGAATAAATATTGATGGCCCAGACATTTTCAGTTGGTAATCCATCAGTGTTAATTAAGTTTCCAACTCCGCAATAACCCAAAGCACCAAAGTCTTTTTGAACCGCTTCAATAATATCAGAGTATTTATCTCTCAATATAGCTGGTTTGGCATCCATGCTACCTAGAAGTTTTTGTTCAATAAATTGACGACTACCAGAGTTTACGTTTCTACCGTAAAGCGTTATTTTGAGGTCAGGTCCGTTGACCTCTTTCCAATTTGTGATTTGACCCGATAGAATGAGTTTTAATTGATCTAGTGACAAGCTGTCAACTCCAAGTCTAGCGTTGGTAATGAAACTAAGAGCATCATATCCGATAATGACCTCTACTGGATTAATTCCATTTTCTGAAGCAATTTCATTTTCTTCCTCATTCATCTTTCTTGAAGAACAAACAATATCTGCTTTACTCATAATGAGATCCCAAATTCCGGCATTTGATCCCTCAAAACTTGCGGAAACATGAAATTCTGATTTTTGGTTCTTATGAAACTCATCTATTAAGGCATAAGTAAGTTGCTCAGAAGTATTGGATCCGGAAACAATAATTATATCATCAGATTTGAAAGTTCTAATGCAAGAAAAAAGAATTAAGCTAATTGAAATAGATAGTCCAAATGGTGATTTGATTATTGACTTCATAGAGTTGTTTTATAGCGCAAAAATAGAGTAGGATTTGAAGCGAATGATTGAGCTTGAATTATTGATTTATGAATTAATATTCATGAAAAATTAATATTGAAAACTAATACGATTTAGTTCAAACTTCTGCGTTCATGCAGAATATCAAAACATTGTAAATTGATTAAATTAGGCTTTGAGACAGAGATTCTTAATTAGCACTATTCATGTTTTAATATTGAAATAAAACGTTCTAATTATTTCGATAAAACAGAGCATTTTTACGATTACTTGTCATTTTTTTGCTTTTAACTATTTAAAAATTCAAATAAGAAATTATCTTTACTATCAAATAATAGAAGGATGAAATACACAGTAGTTGACGTAAGAACTGAGGAAGAGTATAGCATGGGGCATGTTGAAGGTTCCATTAATATTCCTCTAAATGAGGTGGTTGATAGAGAAAACGAGATTATGGCGCTAGAGCAACCTGTTCTCTTTTGCTGTTTGAGCGGTGGTAGAAGTGGTCAAGCTACGGCTTACTTTCAAGGAAAAGGGCTCGAGTGTGAAAACGGAGGAGGATGGATGGAAGTTCAGCATCGTTTAATGGCTGAATAAAGAATTCAAATTATATAAGAGCGACCATTGGTCGCTTTTTTTTTGACTAAAAGTTATATTTTTTCACAAAATCAATTTAATCGTGAATTTTATTCGGTTAATCGTGAAAAATTACCACTTGATTCGGAATACTCGAAAAAAAGTTATATTATTGGTTTGGTGATTGGTGGAGATCAATCATCATACTAAATGTATAGTTTTAGTGAGGTGTTAACTAGGAGAAGTCTCTCGATAAGAGAGGCTTCTTTTTTTTGCAATAAAAAAGCCCGTTGAATATCAACGGGCTAGCAAAAAAGTACTCTTATATTAAATAACTTTCACGCTTACTGCGTTCAATCCTTTTCTACCTTCTTTCAATTCGAACTCAACTGTGTCACCGTCGCGAATTTCATCAACTAATCCAGTTACGTGCACAAAGTACTCTTGTCCTGAACCTTCTTCAACGATAAATCCGAATCCTTTAGATTCGTTGAAGAATTTTACTGTTCCTTTTTTCATTAGATAATTATAATATGAACGACAAAGGTATAAGTTAATGTGAATTAGCAATCATTTATTTTTTGAAATTCAGTCATTTACAGGGAAAAAGTTGGTTTTTAGTTGTTGATTTTCGACTTAAGGTGCTGACCTGTATGGCTTTTCTTGCAATTGACGATTTCTTCTGGCGTCCCTTCAAAAACTACCGTACCTCCATTATTTCCGCCTTCTGGACCAATGTCAATGATGTGATCAGCACATTTGATAACATCAAGGTTGTGTTCAATCACGATAATTGAATGTCCAGCATCAATCAACGAGTTGAAAGCAATAATCAATTTATTTACATCATGAAAATGCAGTCCAGTTGTCGGTTCATCGAAAATAAATAGAGTAGAAGGAGCGCCAGTTCCTTTTGCTAAAAATGAAGCTAGTTTTATCCTTTGCGCTTCTCCGCCACTGAGAGTGCTCGATGCCTGTCCCAGTTTTAGGTACCCTAATCCGACTCTCACCAAAGGTTCAATTTTCGAAACAATTTTATTCTCAATCCTGCCATCTACCTCATTGAAGAAGTCGTACGCTGTTTGAATATCCATATCCAATAAATCTGCGATGGACTTATCTCTATATAAAATATCTAATGTTTCCGCTTTATAACGTGAACCATTGCAGTTGTCACAAGGCAGGTGAATATCCGCCATGAATTGCATTCCAACCGTGATTTCACCTTCACCTTCGCACACTTCACATCTACCGCCATCAACATTAAAACTGAAGAATCCTGGTTTGTAGCCACGTTGTTTTGCTAATGGTTGGCGAGAGTACAAATCTCTAATGTCATCAAATGCTTTTACATAAGTAATTGGGTTGCTTCGAGAGGATTTTCCAATTGGATTTTGATCGACAAATTCAACTGCTTTTATCATCTTCATGTCGCCGGAGAACGATCTAAAATCCCCTAGACTATCACCATAAATACCAAGCTCTTTCTTTACAGCAGGAAGCAAAATATCTGTTACCAAAGTTGATTTTCCTGACCCGCTCACTCCAGTGACACACACCAAATTATGCAGTGGGAAGTCAATATCTATATTTTTTAAATTGTGCTGTTTCGCTCCTTTTATGCTGAGTTTGTTTTTGCTTTTTCTTCTCTTAAGTGGAGTAGGGATCGCTAATTTACCAGTCAAATATTGTGCGGTTAAACTGTTTTTAGCTGATTTTAATTTTTTATGCGTCCCCTGAAACACAACTTCTCCTCCATAAACACCAGCTTTTGGACCAATATCGATAATTTGATCCGCTGCTTGCATGATGTCTTCTTCGTGTTCAACAACAATAACCGTATTGCCTAAATCTCTGAGTGATTTCAAAACATGAATGAGTCGCTCCGTATCTTTCGGATGAAGTCCAATTGACGGTTCGTCTAAAATATACATCGAACCAACTAAACTGCTTCCAAGTGAAGTTGCGAGGTTGATACGTTGTGATTCTCCTCCAGATAAACTGTTCGACTGTCGATTCAGCGTTAGATAGCCTAAACCAACTTCTTGTAAAAAACGTAAACGATTAGTGATCTCAGGAAGTATTCGCTTTGTGATCTGAGTGTCGTGTTTGCTGACTTTTAGCTTGGTAAAGAAATCAAATGCTTCGTCGATAGGCATTAATACTATATCAGTTATAGATTTTCCATCAATCTCAACATAGTTTGCATCACCTCTCAAGCGCGTTCCGCGACATTCAGGACAAGTTGTTTTTCCTCTGTAACGCGATAACATTACACGGTATTGAATCTTGTACGCTTTACTCTCGACATATTTGAAGAAATCGTGAATACCCTTCACGCCGCGAGCTCCATGCCAAAGAAGATCTAACTCATCAATGGTTAATTCAGAAACTGGTCGGTGGATAGGAAAGCCTTTATCGCTCGCTTGATCGATGAACTTATAAAGGTATTTACTCATTTTATCTCCTTTCCAAGGTAATACGGCTCCCTCGTAAACACTTAATTCTTTATTTGGGATAACCAAATTGGGATCGATACCAATAACTTGACCGAATCCTTCACAACTTTTACAAGCTCCAAATGGATTGTTAAATGTGAAGAAATGTTCGTTTGGTTCTTGGAACTCCATTCCGTCTAACTCAAATCGATTCGAAAATGATTGATTCGAGTGATCATTCATACGGTGAATTGTACAACTTCCATCACCTTCAGCAAAAGCCAGTGCTATCGAGTCGCCGTAACGAGAAATGGCATCTTCATCAGAAAAATCGATTTTAATTCTATCGATTACTAATTGTGATTGCTCAATAGCTTTTGGCGGATTCTCCATCGCTTCTTCAATCATGACAAACTCGTCATTCAAAAAGAGTCGAACGTAACCTTGTTGTTTTAAAATCTCTAACTGACGCTCGGTGCCATATTTTTCGAATCCTGATAATGGAGCCAGGACTAAACAACGTTCACCATCTTCAATTGTCCGCAGAAAATCAACTACATCGCTCACATTGTGTTTTTTGACCTCCTTTCCGGATAGAGGAGAGATAGTTTTACCAATCCTTGAATACAGTACTTTCAGATAATCATAAATTTCTGTACTCGTCCCAACTGTAGATCTAGGATTGTTTGAAGTGACCTTTTGTTCAATCGCAATTGCTGGAGCTATACCTTTTATATAGTCGGTCTCTGGCTTGTTTAATTTACCGAGGAATTGTCGGGCATAAGAAGAAAGACTTTCGATGTATCTTCTTTGTCCTTCTGCGTAGAGAGTGTCAAAAGCTAAAGATGATTTCCCTGACCCTGATAGTCCAGTTATTACCGTAAACTCACCGTGTGGAATAGAAACATCAATGTTCTTAAGATTATGAACTCTAGCTCCTTTGATTTCGATCGACTTCTGCTTCAATTTGACTTTGCTTTAAATCCGTTATCAAAGATAATAACGATGTTCTAGAATATGGTCGAAAGAAAAATACTTTTAATTTCTTTTGATTTATTGAAAAGAATGTCTATATTAGTAGTTCAATTCTAATTAAAAACGCGACGCCTATAGCATAATTTTACCTTAAACACAGTTTGATTTTAAGTATTAAACTACTAAACGGTAAGTTATGACTATGAACAATTTCGACGATCGCGCGTTGGTAAGTGCATACATAGATGGGAATGAGAAGGCTTTTGAGGTGTTGTTGATGCGTCATAAGGATAAAGTATTTCGTTTCATCTTTATGAAGGTTAGGGACACAGATTTAGCCAATGATATTTTTCAAGATACCTTTATTAAGGTTGTGAAGACTTTAAAAGCGGGAGCGTACAACGAAGAAGGAAAGTTTCTTCCTTGGGCCATGCGTATTGCTCACAACTTGGTGATTGATCATTTTAGAAAAGCATCTAAAGTGAGAATGATTTCTGAATCTTCTTCTCAACGAGACGATTACAATATTTTTCACACCATCAAAGAAGAAGATGATAATGTGCAAGAAGCATTGACTAAAATTGAGTTGGAGAGCCAAATGGTAGATTTGGTAGAATATTTACCAGATTCACAAAAGGATATTTTAAAGAAGCGAATCTTCAAGGAGATGTCGTTTAAAGATATTGCTGAAGAAGAGGGGATTAGTATTAATACTGCTCTCGGTCGAATGAGATATGCGCTCATTAATCTCAGAAAGTTGATCGATAAACATCAACTGGTAACACATTTTTAACTGAAAGCCTCTCAATTTTGAGAGGTTTTTTATTTACTTTTAGTTAAAATTAAAAAGCATGAAGTCGAAAAAAGGCATTTTTAAAAAGATTTTAATCCTTCTAGTAATTGTTTTTGGTGTCATCCAATTTTTTAGAATTGATAAAACGAATCCACCAGTTGTTGCAGAAATGGACCTTTTCTCGATGCATGATGCTTCACCAGAAATTAAGGCAACGATTAAAAGTGCATGTTATGATTGTCATTCAAATGAAACAGTCTATCCGTGGTACTCGAATATTGCTCCAGTTTCTTGGTGGTTAAAGCATCATATTGATGATGGCCGAAAGCATTTAAATTTCTCTGAATGGGGAACCTACGAGCTGAAAAAGCGTAATCACAAATTACACGAATGCGAAGAGGAAATTGAAGAGGGGAAAATGCCAATGTTTTCATACACAATCACGCATTCAGATGCTAAACTTACTTCTGAACAAAAAGAAGAACTGGAGGATTGGTTTAAATCACAAATGACAGAAGACGAAGAGTAATTAAAAGTCTATATGACGCTCTTTTTTCTCTTGATAAATATCGTCGATCGTTACTAAGATTCCCGTTTCTTCAACATTTCCAAACTCTGGATTTACAGCAGTACCAAAAGTCTTCATCGTTGGAGATAGGTGCATGTAAATATTGACTAAAGGAGGTACAAACTCTCCCTGTTCACGAACGAAGCTGTTCAATACTTTGAATCCTTCTTTGAAATCCAGCCCTTCTAGTTTCGAACGGAAAACTTCTGGATTATTCTCTAGTTTCAAGGGATGAAAAGGCTCCATCAATTGCTCATTATCTGGAAAATAATAGTGCATGAAAGTCAACAAGAAATCTCTTGATGCTCTATCGTAAGATGGGTACATTGTTACTTTTCCGAAGAAATACTTGATCTCTGGATGTTTTCGTACGATTGCTCCAAGTCCATCCCAAATATTGTCCAAAGCATACAATCCTTTACGTGGATTTACAGATGGTTGGAAATTCGGTTGAACCCAACTTCTTCCTAATTCAATAGTCTTTGGGAGGTAATTTTCGATAAATGTTGGTGAAAACTTGAAATAATGACTAGTTGATAATAGAATTTCATCATCACTGATCAAAGCCTTTTCGCACAAAATAAATCTATAACCGCCAACGATTTCTTCATCTTCGGGAGACCAAACAATCAGCTGCTCGTAACAGATTTCATTTGTATCATTTTCGTCTAAATCAATTGAAAGCCCTGTTCCACCGCCTCCTGCGCGAAATGAAACTTCTCTCAGTCGACCAATCTCTCGGACTACATTAGGCGAATTGTGATAATTGACGCAATAAATTTCATTATCACCTTTTCGCGTTGTTCGAAGAAATCTTTCCTTGTTTAGCTCGCTTTTCAGCAATTCTCGGTCTACGGGTGCAATAATAGGTTCCATTCTAGTGTGTTTTTTCTTGTTCGTAAACGCGATCCTTTACTTTATCGGCTAATTCTCGATCGGTTAAATCACTCTTCATTAAGTCTTCTTCGATTGGAAGAGCAACAGTAAAATGCATTTCTTCGTCTCGTTGCTTGAATAGCTCATTTGCAAGATATAGCATCTCAATATTTGCCTTTATTCCAAAGAATTTACGGACTTTATGCAATCGGTAGAAAAAGTTTGATAGTCGACCTTGAATGTGAATTGGGACAATTGTTCTCTCGTGCTTTCTGGAATAAGTGACAAACGTCTTTTTCCATTCTAAATCACGGATTTTGCCATCGATTTTTCTACTGACCAATCCAGCGGGAAAAATACATACAGCTTGATCCGACTCAAACAATGTTTCAATATTTTTTCGGGTAGAAGGTGAGTTTTTACCGTGCTTGTTTACTCCAACAAAATAATCGTTGATGTTCTCAAGGCTCAGTAATATGTCGTTTACAATAAATTTTAAATCTTCTCGATGTCCTTGAAGTGCGTTGATTAAAATCATAGCATCCATTCCTCCTAGAGGGTGATTCATGGCTATAACGATTTTTCCTTCCTTTGGAATACGTTCTATATTTTCAACAGTAACCTTTATGTTGAAATAGTCAATTACAGCCTGACAAAAATCTTGATTTTTCTTGTCCTTGTTGACCTCTAGGAAGTCATTAATCTCTTCTTCGTGAAGAATACGCTTCAAGTAGCGAATAATAAATTTCGGTAGCCATTTCAGTAATTTTGGGTTCTTACTGGCAATGATCTTTTCTATGTCGATAAACTTATCTCGCTTCATATATTGCGAAATTAGCCTTATTTGATTTTGAAAAACATGATTTATTCCAATTTTATTCACAAATAATCCTTAAAAGTTCTGAATTCTTTGACAATAGCTTCAACGCTTTATTGTAGATTTGCAGTTCATTAATTTTCGCAAACGAGCAATGATAGAACTATCTGATCGAATTAATGCAATGGAAGAGTCGGCAACCATTGCTATGTCTCAAAAAAGTAGAGAGCTACGTGCTCAAGGTAAAGACGTAATTTCTCTGAGTTTAGGAGAGCCTGATTTTCACACACCGGAATTTATCAAAGAAGCAGCTGTAAAAGCGATGGAGGATAACTTCACCACTTATACACCTGTTCCTGGTTACGATGATTTACGTGAGGCAATCTCAAAAAAGTTCAAAAGAGATAATAACCTTGATTATTCAAAGGACGAGATTGTCGTTTCTACTGGTGCAAAGCAATCTATCGCGAATGTAGTGATGAGTACAGTTAACCCTGGAGATGAGGTGATTATTCCTGCTCCATATTGGGTTTCATACTTGGAGATTGTGAAGTTGGCGGAAGGTGTCCCAGTAATAGTAAATGCTGGAATTGAAACTGATTTTAAAATCACAGGAGCTCAATTGGCAGCTGCGATTACAGATAAAACGAAATTGATGATCTTCTCTACACCATGTAATCCAACTGGATCGGTGTACAGTAAAGACGAATTGAAAGAATTGGCGGATGTTTTGGAAAAGAATCCAAAAATGATCGCGATTTGTGATGAGATTTACGAGCATATCAATTTTGGATTGAAGCACGAGAGTTTGGCTCAATTCGACCAGATTAAAGACCAAGTAGTTACTGTTAATGGTGTCTCTAAAGCTTGGGCAATGACTGGTTGGCGATTGGGGTATATTGGAGCGAATAAGGAGATTGCTAAGGCCTGTACTAAAATGCAAGGTCAGTTTACTTCTGGTACGAGTTCGATTTCTCAAAAAGCCAGTATTGCGGCTATGGAAGCAGATCCAGTAGTCTTAAAAGATATGGTGGCAGCCTTTCATAAGCGTCGCGATCTGGTACTATCTATGTTAAATGAAATAGAGGGAGTGAAGACAAATGTTCCTGAAGGAGCGTTCTATGTTTTTCCTGATGTTTCGTACTTTTATGGTAAGTCATTTAACGGAGAGACGATTAATGGTGCTAGCGATCTTGCAATGTACTTGTTATCTGAAGCAAACGTAGCTTTGGTAACGGGAGAAGCATTCGGTGATCCAAATTGTATTCGTATTTCTTATGCAGCGGCAGAGGATGTGTTAATCGAAGCAATGAAGCGCGTGAGAGTAGCATTAGAAAAATTAGCATAAATGGATGTAAATTCACTTTTCGAAAAGTTTAAACAACAACGTGTCCTCGTAATCGGGGATGTAATGATTGATGCTTATCTAAGAGGAAAAGTGTCTCGCGTAAGTCCCGAAGCGCCAGTTCCAATTGTTAATCTTAAGAAAACAGAAGATAGACTTGGAGGGGCTGCTAATGTGGCGCTAAATCTTCAATCACTTGGTGCTGAACCTATCTTATGTGCTGTAATTGGTGCTGATCGAGGAGGACAGCTTTTTTCAGAATTGATGTCCCGTCAAGGAATGACAACCGAAGCTTTGGTAAAAAGTCCAGATCGACAAACAACGATTAAAACCAGAGTTATTGGTAACAATCAACATTTGTTACGCATTGATGAAGAAGATATCGTTCCAATTTCTACGGAAGAGGAAAATACGTTGATTCTTCGTGTAAAAGAAATGCTTGAGTCGGGCTTGAATGCTATTATTCTTGAAGACTATAATAAAGGTGTGCTAACTGAACGGGTGATTTCTGAAGTGGTTAGCCTCGCGAAATCATTTAACGTTCCGGTGACAGTTGATCCGAAAAAGGATAATTTCTTTGCCTACAACGGAGTGACTCTATTCAAACCGAACTTGAAAGAGTTAAAAGAAGGTTTGGATGTCAATTTTGATATTGAATACGATAAAGCTGGATTTGAGTCCGCTGTAGAAGAACTTGAAAGTCGATTGAATAATCAAATGACTTTTGTGACGCTATCTGAATATGGCGTGTTCATCAAGGATGGAAAACAGAAAAATTATATTCCAGCTCACATCAGAAATATTGCAGATGTTAGTGGAGCAGGAGATACGGTGATTGCCGTGGCAACGCTTTGTTTAGCTATTGGACTGTCTCCAGAGTTGATTGCTGACGTAGCAAATCTCTCAGGTGGATTGGTTTGTGAGGTGAGTGGTGTTGCACCTATTGATCCAAATCAGTTGATGAACGAGTTAATAAAATTGAAAACTTTATGACAATTCGCGAGTTTCGGGAAAAAGTCAATTTGTTGATTTATGATGCTAAACCAAAAGTACTACGCGTGCTTTCTGGACTCAACGTTTTGGTTTCCTTAACTGCAATTGCTGTCTTAATTTATTCATACGGATTCAGTCTTACTCCAGAAGCTCAAGCTTTTTGCTTCGGTATTCTAGAGGTGACTTTTGGATTCTATATTTTCCGATTCTTAACAAAGCTCTTCTTTGATTTTGATCCACCTACTTTCTTAAAGAACAATTGGTTTGAGGCCATTATAATAGGACTTTTACTTGTGGAAGGGATAGCATATAACCTCTTCGATACAATGATTATTGAGCCACTATTTGAATCGATTGGATTCGAAGATTTCGGTGCTTTTTCTACCATCTTTGTTCAGTTATTCGTCTTCATTATCATCCTGAGTAACTTGTTTAAAGAGCAGAAGTATCGACCTTGGTTGAATATTCATCCAGGCTGGTTGTTTACTATTTCGATCTCATTAATGACCTTGATCGGTGGGCTATTACTAATGCTTCCTGAAATGACGACTGTAAAAGGGGGATTGCCATTTACAGATTCTCTTTTCTTGTCGATGTCTTCTGTGTCAGTAACTGGACTTTCAACTGTGGATATCGCGCAGACATTGACTTTCAAAGGTCAAATGATTGTGTTAATCTTGATTAAGCTTGGGGGATTGAACACAATCGCTTTCGGTGCACTGATGCTTGTGGTTGCGAAGTTTGGAGTGGGAATTAAGTATCACGAGGTAATTGAGGATTTTGTGAATAAAGATTCGATCCTGAAAGCAAAATCAATGTTGACTAAAATTGTTCTCTGGTCCACTTCTATTGAGCTGATCGGTTTCGTTCTTTTATTCATCGGATTTGGAAATGATGGAGTTTTTGCGGATTCTGGAAATCGTTTCTTTCAATCCGTTTTCCACGCGCTTTCTGGATTTAATAATGCTGGACTTTCAACATTAGAAGGAGGAATGATGCATCCTGATGTAATCAATAATACATTCGTGCACACAGTGATTATGGTCCTCTTCTTCCTCGGTGGTTTTGGGATGATCTATGTTTTCGATCTGTTTGAGATTAAACGACTAAGAGAACGTATGCGCAAGCCTTGGAAGACGATTGAATTTGGAACGAAGATTTCACTTTATTTCACGCTAGGACTGATTTTCTTCGGGGCAATTGTCTTCATGATTTTTGAATGGGATACAAGTCTTTCAGATAAAAATCCACTTTCGGCAACGGTTACAGCTTTGTTTGAGTCACTCACAACGAGGAATGCTGGATTTAATGTCGTGGATACAGCAACGTTGAGTATGCCCGTGATGATCATTTTCCTGTTCCTGATGTTTATTGGAGCTTCATCTGGATCTGCTGGTGGTGGTATTCGTACGTCTACTTTTGCAATTATCTCGGCTTCGGTAGTGTCGACAATTAAAGGAAAAAAGCATACTGAATTATTTAAACGAACAATATCAAACGATACAGTTTTGAAGGCATATTCCATCTTTATGTTCTTCGTAGTCGGAAATATCGTTGGGCCATTTATTTTGGCAATTACAGAGCAAGATCTTCTGGCTTCTGGTCAGTACGATTTTATGGATTTAGTCTTTGAGCATGTGTCAGCAGCAAGTACAGTTGGATTGTCAACTGGAATTACACCTGAATTGAGTGTAGCTGGAAAATTTGTGCTGATTGTAGCCATGTTCATCGGTCGTGTTGGAACACTAACAATCGCCTATTTGATAGGTAAAAAAGTTATAAGTAGAAATTATAAGTATCCCGAAGGGCATACGATGGTAGGATAATTTAATGTGATGGCGGAAAAAGAAACAGTAGTAAAACCATACAATAGAAATTCATCTTCTAAAAAAGAAGAAGTAGCTGAAATGTTTAATAATATTTCAAAACGTTACGATTTCTTGAATCATTTTTTATCTCTTGGTATTGATAAGGGATGGAGAAAAAAGGCAATTAAGGAGTTAAAACCAATTCAACCTAAGCGAATTTTGGATATCGCAACAGGAACAGGGGACTTCGCGATTGCAGCATTGAAGTTGAATCCAGACGAGGTGATTGGAGTCGATATTTCACAAGGAATGCTGGATGTTGGTATCGAAAAAATGAAGAAGAAAGGAGTAGATAAAATCGTTAAGATGCAGATTGGCGATTCAGAGGCGCTCCCTTTTGAAGATGGTTATTTCGATGCATTGACGGTTGGATTTGGTGTTCGAAATTATGAGAATCTAGAAAAAGGATTAACGGACATGCTTCGCGTGCTTCGTCCTGGCGGAAAGGCAGTTATTCTTGAATTCTCAAAGCCGAAGAAATTTCCAATGAAACAATTGTTTGGTTTTTACTCAAAGCGTTTGATTCCATTAATCGGAAAAACTGTTTCTAAAGACGAAAGAGCGTACGCATATTTACCAGAATCAGTTGCGGCATTTCCAGAAGGAAAAGATTTTACAGATATCCTAGAAAAGATAGGATACACGGATGTAAAAGCAAAACCCGTTACTGGTGGAATTGCAACGATTTATTCAGGAGTCAAAAAATAAGCTCACAATATCAGTTTCATTCATGCGTTTGGTCAATATGAAGTTTTTGTGGATTCTATTTGTTCTTTGTTCATTCTCAGCTTTTAGTCAAAAAGAGAAGCCGATGAATTATAGACGTTTTGATGAACGTTTTATTCATTTTGGTTTCATGTTAGGAGGTAACACTTCGAGTTATTCCTTGTTTGTGAAGCCTGAAGCATATGAGAAGTACGGAGTAGAATCGTTAACAGCTCAATCTGTTCCTGGTGGTCAACTGGGAATTGTGACTACGATGAAAGTTGGTACGCCAGTTGTTCGTTTACGTTTGATCCCTACATTGTCATTTCAAGAGCGAGTATTGAACTATAAATTTATCGACGATTCGTACACAGGAACGGAATTTAATGAAGAGCGAATCAGTTCTACAAGTCTGGATTTTCCGCTAATGTTTCAATTTAGGACACTGCGCTTGAACAACTTCGCAGCTTATGCTTTAATTGGGGGACAGTATTCGCTTGATCTTCAGTCTCAAGAAAACGCAAGTCAAAGCTTCACCAATCCATTCATTAAAATGAAAAAACATGATTGGCAAGGACAAATTGGAGGAGGAGTTGAGTTTTTCGCTACGTACTTCAAATTTGGAATGGAATTGAAATATACGCATGGATTGAGAAGTTCATTTATTCAAGATAATACTGCAGTTTCTAATCCAATTGACCGTTTCTACAGCAGAGGTTGGTGGTTCTCTTTGATTTTTGAAGGATAATGACACTCACAGTCCAATTTCAATGTACTCCCGAGCAGGCAAAGGATGAACAATTCCTTAAAAAGCAAATCAAACGTGAGCTGAATCTAAAATCAGATGACTTTACATTTGAATGGAGAAAAAGAAGTATTGATGCACGAAAACGTAATATCAAGATTAATGCATCATTCAATGTTTTTACCGAAGGTGATTCGCCAGTAGATGAACCGAACTTTATTCCAACAAATGTTTCTGATAAACCAGAAGTAGCTATAATCGGTGCTGGACCGGCTGGATTGTTTGCCGCACTTCAAGCGCTGGAGTTGGGGTTAAAGCCTGTAGTTTTTGAGCGAGGTAAAGATGTGCGTTCAAGACGACGTGATCTGGCAAAATTGAACAAGGAGTCCATTGTTGATCCTGAATCGAACTATTGCTTTGGTGAAGGTGGTGCTGGAACGTATTCTGATGGGAAATTGTATACGCGATCTAAAAAACGAGGAGATGTCTTTCGTGCACTTCAATGGTTTGTAGAGTTTGGAGCGGAAAAGGATATTTTGGTCGATGCTCATCCGCATATTGGAACAAACAAATTGCCGCAGATTATCGTGGCCATGAGAGAAAAAATCATTGAGTTCGGAGGAGAAGTGATTTTTGGTGCAAAAGTAACGGATATTCATTCTGAAGAAGGAAGAGTAACAGCTGTGGAAATCAATAACTCAGAAATTCGAAAATTCGAAAATGTCATTCTTGCAACTGGTCACTCTGCACGAGATATTTTTGATTTGATTCATAAGAAAGGGTGGAAACTCGAAGCTAAACCATTTGCTCTTGGAGTGCGGATAGAACACGCACAAGATTTAATTGATAAAATTCAGTATCATGGTCGTGTAAACGATGATTTTCTTCCACCAGCTTCGTATAGTTTGGTGACGCAGGTTGAAGGTCGTGGAGTTTACTCTTTTTGTATGTGTCCGGGGGGAATTGTTGCTCCATGTGCTACTGCTGATGGGGAAGTGGTTACAAATGGTTGGTCGCCAAGTAAACGGAACAACCCATATTCAAATTCTGGAATCGTAGTTGGTGTTTTTCCGGAAGATTTTCCAGATTACAAAACAAACCCATTCGTCTGCCTCGATTTCCAGAAAATGGTCGAAAAGGAGTGCTGGATCGCTGCTGGTAAAACTCAAAAAGTTCCAGCTCAACGTTTAATTGACTTTGTAGAAGGAAGAAAATCGAAAGATCTACCTAAGACTTCGTACCAACCTGGATTGGTTACTGTCGAATTAAGTAAAGTGCTTCCAGAGGATGTATCGCGTCGTTTGAGAAAAGCATTTAAAGATTTTGGAAAGAAAATGAATGGTTACCTTACAAATGATGCTGTCGTTCATGCTCCGGAGTCAAGGACTTCATCGCCAATTCAAATTCCACGAAATGAAGACTTGCAACACCCTGATGTAGAAGGTTTGTATCCTTGTGCGGAAGGGGCTGGATATGCAGGTGGAATTATATCTGCAGCTATTGACGGAATGAAATGTATTAAAGCTATTCATCAAAAAATTGTTGAGGATTCTGACACTTCGTCAGCAAAATAATCGTTTTCCTACTACATGACATTGTGAACTTCCTGTTAATAACATCTTTTGGCAGGGATTCAAAGCGGTATCATTATTGATTATCTTGATAGTATTAAATCGTTGCCTATGTTTGAAGATGGAGATGAGGAGATGTATGATGGAGACTTGAACGAAGATGTTCAACGTTTCGAGGAGTTTTACAAAAATGGAACGGCCATTGGCTTTTTAGATAGTGACCGTTGGGAAGCAATGATAGATCATTTTCTTTTATCGGGAAAATATCGTCGTGCCTTGGCTTGTGTGGAGGAAGCTTTAACGCAATTTTCGTTTAATGAACTATTTCAGTTAAGAAAAGCACAGTCACTTTCGGCAGTTGGAAAATTAAAAGAGGCGGTTCAGATTTTAAATAATTTGGAACGAATGGGAAATCCTTCAACTGAATTATTGTTGACCAAAGGTGCTGTTTTTAGTCAACTGAAAGATTCTGTTAATGCGATTAAATATTTCAAAGCTGCATTAATCGATGCGGAACCAGAGGATAAAGACGAAATTTATCTGGATCTGGCTCTAGAGTATGTGAATTTGAATGATTGGAATGGTGCGTTGACTGTGCTGAAACAGGCAATGAAGGAGAATCCAAAAAATGAAGGAGCTCTTTACGAATTGGCTTTTTGTTACGACCAAATGGGGGACAGTGAAAAGGCAATTCAAGCGTATTCCGATTTCATTGATGAAAATCCATACTCTTTTACGGCTTGGTACAACTTAGGAAATGCTTACCTGAAGAAAGAAGATTACAAACAGGCAATTTGGGCGTACGATTATTCAATTTTGATTAACGACGACTTTGGTCCTGTTTACTTTAATCTTGGCAATGCTCAATTGTCATTGGATAAGTACAAATCGGCTATCGAATCATTCGAAAAAAGCAATGAAATTGATGGAGATGACCCAACAGCACTCTGCTATATCGGTGAAGCTTACGAGCAATTGGGAGAGCTAGAAATGGCTAAATTCTACTACAGAAAAAGTCTAGAATTAGCACCAAGTTTACCTGATGCTTGGTTAGGACTTGGAATTGTAGAAGACTTGGAAGGAAGAACTAGAGAGGGACTTGTATTGATTCACAAAGCATTGGAATTGTCACCCGAAAATGCTGGTATTTATCACGTTCTAGCGGGAGCATACGAGAAATTAGAAGATTACGAGAACGCTGTTGAAAATTATGAAACTGCTTTAGCGCTGGATCCAACTGATACAGAATGTTTGTCAAATTACATTGAATTAATCAGTTCGGATAGTCTAAAAGATGCGCTCGATTATCTCAATATATATGAAGAGGAAAATCCCGGTATCATGAGAGCTAAGTTGCATAAAGTGGGGATTTACTGGCAAATAGGTGAGTATGAAGCGTCTTTATCCCTTTTTAAATTTTGTCTAGATCAAAATAGAAAAGAAGCGATGGATTTATTTGAATTGTATCCCGACTTGAAAAACACAGAAGAATTTGTACTTTTGATCGACTAATTTGAAGAGAATGAATTTTGATTTAACATATATCCCAGAACGTACTGCTAAACCAAGAAAATCTGGAGTCACCATGGTGATGGATAAAGGGTTGAGCTTGAGGGAAGCAGAAGATTTTATTGAAGTGTCTGGGCATTTGGCAGATGTGGTGAAACTTGGTTTCGGAACTTCGTTTGTCACTCCTAACTTGGAAAAGAAAATTGAGTTGTATAAAAAGGCAGGTATTCGTCCTTACTTTGGAGGAACGCTATTTGAAGCTTTTTTTGCTCGTGGACTTTTCGAGGATTACGTTAAATTAATCAATAAGTACGATCTTGATCTTGTTGAGGTTTCTGATGGTTCTATTATCATTGATCACAACGAGAAGTGTGAATTAATCAGTCGCCTTGCGAAAGACAGAACTGTTCTTTCTGAAGTTGGGTCGAAAGATTCTGGCATTATTGTGTCCCCAGCTAAGTGGATTAAAATGATGTCTACAGAGTTGGAAGCTGGTTCTTGGAAGGTAATCGCTGAAGGACGTGAGTCTGGCAATGTTGGCGTTTTTCGTCCAAATGGCACTGCACACACAATGTTAATCAACCGAATTATTGCTAAAGTAGCTCCAGAAGATATTCTTTGGGAAGCTCCTCAAAAACGTCAGCAAGCTTGGTTCGTAAAATTATTTGGTCACAATGTAAACTTGGGTAATATCGCTCCTAACGAAGTGATTCCATTGGAGACATTGAGAATCGGATTGAGAGGTGATACTTTCTTCGATTTTATGCCAGCAGATTATGCTGAACGTTTGAAGCAAGTAAATTCAGACGAAGACGAAGTTCTAGAAGAGGAAGAATAATCCATGAGTTTCATAAAGCAGAAGTCGCTCGAAGGTCACGCTGGAGCAATTTATGCTGCAACATTTGATGGTCGTTTCTTGTATACAGGAAGCGCTGATAAGTTCGTCGCACGTTGGGATCTGGAAAAAGGAATTCAAGACAATTTTTCGATCAAGTTCGAACAGTCGATTTATGCTGTCGAATCAATTTCGGATAAATTCCTGATTGTTGGATTAGCTAACGGTGATGTGCACATCTTTGATCTTATAGAAAGAAAAGAAATTCACTATTTCAAACAACATGTAAAGGCGATATTCTCGATTGCGTATAATTCAAATAAAGAGCAATTGTATATTGCAGATGCGGATGGGAATTTGTCTATCTGGTCTGTTCCTGATTTTAAATTGATGATTTATTTACCGCTAGATGCTGGTAAAATCCGAAATATTGCCGTTAATGAAAGCGGTGAGTTGTTCGCTCTTTCTTGTCAAGATGAAACGATTCGTGTGTTTGAATCCAAGGGATTGAATGAAATAGTTACGTTGAATGCACATAATTCTGGCTCGACAGCAGTTATTTTTGATCAAAATAATCCTACACAGCTTATTACTGGAGGAAAAGATGCTCGAATTAAGTTGTGGAATTGGCAGAAAGAAGAAGAACTGCTAAACATTCCTGCTCATAATTATGCAGTGTACGATCTTATTTCAATGAATAATCGTAAGAACTACATTTCTTGCTCGCGGGATAAGACAATTAAAGTTTGGGATGCGGATTTAAACTTTTTGAAACGACTTGATTTTAAAGAAGGGGGGCATCGACATTCTGTGAATCGTCTTGTGAAAATAAGTGAGAAAGAATTTGTGTCTATTTCTGATGATGCAAAAATTATTGTTTGGGAATCTGAGGGCCTAATTTGATAATTAATTCATTATCAACTATAAAAACTTGAATGAAATTAGTATTTTGATACATGATTTCGTTCAAACCGCCTCAAACGAACTATTCATCTTTTGACGATATTGCCAGATTTAATATGATCTGGGGTGTCAGTTTTTTACTAGTACCTATCTTCTTTACTTTATTCATTATTCATCTGATTTTTGGGGATCAAGGCTGGGTGACTTCTTTAAGTGCGATCTTTGTTGCGGCGGCAAACTTGTTGCTCCTTTTTAAAACAAGAAAATATGGTATCTCAGCTGCTTTTTCGGTGGTTATGAGTGTCATCATGTGTCAAATTCTCATTTTTCTTGTAGATGACTCACCGATGATTGCCAATGTAATGTGGTGTATTCTCATAAGTTTCTTTACGTTTTTTATGGCCGGATCTATTCTGGGGACCTTGGTGCTAATCATAAATATTACGGGAATAATTGTCTTCATGAAAACCAATTCTCTCAAAGTAATTATGGAGCGAGGAATAGCTTTCACATCGTTCGATTTAGGTAAAGTGGTTAATATTTACTTCGTAACCTTTGCACTCTCATTCTTGTTTGCTAAGATTATGAATAGTCGTCGTAAAATGAATAAGAATTATGACATTCAGATCAGTAAAAATGAAACGCTTCTCAAAGAAATTCATCATAGAGTAAAGAACAATTTACAGATAATATCGAGTTTACTTCGATTACAAGCAGCAGAAGTAGAGGATGAGAAAGTGAATAAATATTTCGATGAAGCAATAGGAAGAATACGCTCAATCGCCTTGATTCATGAGCGAATGTATGGCGATGGCGATTTATCTAATGTGGATATTAAAGCTTATTTGAAAAACCTATGCGAAGAAATTATGTCCTCCATACAAAACGAAAAGCAAGTTGAGACAACGATAAATTCGAGCTTCGACAAAATCGATATTAAAAGTGTCGTTCCAATTTCACTTATATTCAATGAACTTTTAACGAACAGTCTTAAGCATGGATTCGCAAATTCTGAAAAAGGCATTATTCGAATAAGTCTGCAGGAAGCGGGAAGTAAAATAGTTCTTGTTTATGCAGATAATGGAGAATGGAAGCAGCCAACCAATCCTAATTCATTTGGACTTGAGTTAATTCGAACACTAACAGATCAATTGGAGGGAGAAATGAATCGAAATTCTCAAGAAGGAACCGTGTACACCTTTGAGTTCAACAAAGAAAACTTCTTTTTTAAGTAGTCGATTTCTTCTTCTTTACCTTTTGATATTGCTGATAAGCGATAAAGAAAGCAGTCAACGGAAGCAAACTCACGAAGTAATAAATGCTATATCCAATCATACCATAAAGAGCTGCGGATAGTACAGGAAATAAAGCCATAGCTAATGAGTTGATTGATTCGCTAATTCCCATAATTTCGCCTTGCTTTTTCGGATTTGCATGAATCGAAATCAAAGCATTAAAAGTTGGAAAACAAAGTGAAAGCCCCAAATTCAGTATGTAATAAAAGCTCAAGTATAGCCACAAATTACTCGTTAGAGTTATACTGATCAGTCCAACGAATACAAGTCCTAATCCAATAATCAAGGTAGGAAACTCTCCAAATCGCTTAATGAATCGTTTGGACAGAAATGCCTGGTTGAAAGAAAGAAATATTCCAACAGCAAGCATGAATAATCCCAATTCTTTCTCGTTCATTTGGAACAAATCAATTAAGAAAAGGGCAATAGTTGAAATATAAAACGCGATAGTAATTGAAAAGAAGAACTTTAGTAGAAATAAGATCTTGATAAAATTCGATGGCTGTGCAATTCGGATCCTTCTAATAACGAGCACACTCAACCAAATTGATTGTCGTTCTCGTTGTCTTCGATTTTCCTCTGAGTGCGATTCCTTTAATAAAAAGATAATCGTCAGTAAGGCTAAAATAGAAATTCCTGTCGCAGCTAGCAAAGTACCTGTGTATCCCCAAGAACTTGAAGCTGTAAAACCACCCAGTCCAGGTCCGATAATCATCCCTAAACCAGCAATACCACCTAGATAACCGAAAATATACGACTTCTCATCGCGAGTGGTTATGTCGGCTACGTATGCGTTGGCTACCGAAGTGTTTCCTCCCGTGAGTCCATCAAAAATTCTTGAAATACCTATTATCCAAAGAGGTAAGGCTAATCCAAAAATTGGAAATTCGGGCAGAGAAAGAGCAATTATGAATATAACCCAACTTGCTAAAGTCCCAGCCTGACTAATAACTAAGATTGGTTTTCTTCCATAAGAGTCAGACAGTCGGCCCAAATATGGTGCTCCGAAGAATTGAAAAGTAGAGTAGAGCGTCAGTAAAAGACCATATACCCATTTCGGTGCATTGTAGCTTTCAACAATAAAAGGAAGTACAGGAAGAAGAATACTAAACCCTAAAACATTAACTAAAGTTAATAGGTACGCTGGAAGCAAATGTTTTTTCACACTGCAAAGCTACGGATAATAAAAGTGTCAATGTACGACGGAATTGCAAATAGATTGTTAAATAAATTCAAAATCTACGCGACGATTGCGTTGCTTTCCTTCTTTAGTGGTGTTAGTGTCTACAGGATTTCTTTCGCCTTTAAAATCGATTTCTAATCTATCGGCCTCTAATCCAGCCTTTACGAAATAATCAATAATTGCGTTAGCTCTTCTTTCTGAGAGCGCATCGTTGTATTCCAAACTACCGTCGGCATCTGTATGACCAGTAACTTTAACACGAAGATCAGAATGACCTTTCACAATTTTGATCATGCGATTCAAGAAATCGTAATGTTCTGGTCTAATTTCAGATTCGTCGTAATCAAAGTAAATTGGTTCGAAAACAAAATTATTGCGCTCAATTTTACGAATCTCAGGAGCGTTCAATCCGTCTTTAAAATCCTTAATGAATTGATGAAACCACGTTTGACTTACATTTGGATCCGCTTCTTTCGAGAAATCGTAATCGTTACGATAAAGAATCAATTTTCCCATCACTCGTCTGCAATCGAGAGCTACGTAATCGCCCTCAAGATAACCGGTGGTCGAGTTGTAGGTTAATTCGGCGTGAATTCGGCACCATTTATTTCTGGAAGATTTATTGCTTTTAACTTCAACTAGTTGTTTGAAAGTGATTTTTTTTCCTTCAATTGAAACGTCTAGTTTTTTGACGGAATAATCGTTAGTCTCGTATAACTCTTCTCGAGAAAGTCCAGTTGTTTCGCCGGTACTTCCATCAACTTCTAAATAGAATAAAACTCCCTGATCCATAGAGTTTCCTTTTCTAACCATCACACCTTGCCATGTTCCTTGAAAATCAGCAGCAAACAGCAGGGAAGAAGTCAAAATAAAAATAAAGGAAAGAAGTAAACTTGATCTGAGTCTCATACCATTCTTTTAACGAGTTAAATCAAATAATGTTCCAAGAATCCATCAATTTATTATTAGGAATATGAACTATTAACAATTTTGGCAAAAAACTGTTGATAAGTTGACGTATAAACATATGTTTTTAGCCTTGAATACTGGGCTAGATCGTTATTTTTGTGTGTTATTCAAATTTTGGGATTCTTTCCCCTGAAATGAGCTTAAAACTATGAGTGAAGAAAATAAAAGACAAGATTACGCGGCGGATAATATTCAGGTCCTCGAAGGATTAGAGGCGGTAAGAAAGCGCCCAGCCATGTACATTGGTGATGTAGGAGTAAAAGGTTTACATCATTTGGTATACGAGGTTGTGGATAACTCAATCGATGAGGCGCTAGCGGGACATTGTGATACGATAGCAGTAACGATTCACGAAGGTGATTCAATTTCTGTACAAGATAATGGTCGTGGTATTCCAACAGCTATGCACTCGAAAGAGAAAAAATCGGCTTTGGAAGTTGTAATGACAGTACTACACGCCGGAGGTAAATTTGATAAAGATACTTACAAGGTCTCTGGTGGTCTCCATGGAGTTGGGGTTTCCTGTGTGAACGCATTGTCGACACATCTGAAAGCAACTGTTCACCGCGAAGGGAAAATTTTCGAACAAGAGTATAGTATAGGTAAACCACAATACGATGTTCGCGAAGTTGGAACGAGTGATATCACAGGAACTATTGTTACTTTCCAACCCGACGCTTCGATTTTCGAAACAACGACTTATAATTATGATACGTTGGCGGCAAGAATGCGCGAGTTAGCATTTTTGAATAAGGGAATTACGATTACTTTAACTGATGAGAGAAATACGGATGATGATGGTAATTTCATCTCCAATAAATTCCATTCAGAAGGTGGATTGAAAGAGTTTGCTCAGTATTTGGATAGAAACCGTGAGCCATTAATTACAGATGTTGTTTATTTCGAAGGTGAAAAAGATGGTATTCCAGTAGAGGTAGCTTTGACTTACAATACTTCGTATACAGAGAACATTCAGGCTTACGTTAATAATATTAACACGCACGAAGGAGGAACACACCTTTCAGGATTCCGAAGAGGTCTTACAAATACCTTAAAGAAATATGCGACGGATTCAGGTATGTTGGCGAAGGAAAAAGTTGAGATCGAGGGAGATGACTTCCGTGAAGGTCTTACAGCTGTTGTTTCCGTAAAAGTTGCTGAACCTCAATTCGAAGGTCAAACTAAAACAAAGCTTGGAAACCGAGAAGTAACGGCACCTGTTAGTCAAGGAGTTTCAGAAATGCTTGCCAACTATTTGGAAGAGCATCCAAATGAAGCTAAAACGATTGTTCAGAAAGTAATCCTTGCTGCGAAAGCACGTCAAGCTGCTCGAAAGGCGCGTGAAATGGTTCAACGTAAGAATGTGATGTCGGGTAGTGGTCTTCCAGGTAAGCTAGCTGATTGTTCTTCTAAAGATCCTGCAGAATGTGAGATTTACCTAGTCGAGGGAGATTCGGCGGGTGGTACTGCGAAGCAAGGTCGCGATAGAAATTTCCAGGCAATTATGCCATTAAGAGGAAAAATCTTGAACGTTGAGAAAGCAATGCAACATAAAATCTTCGAAAACGAGGAGATCAAGAACATTTATACAGCTCTTGGAGTACGCGTTGGAACTGAAGACGATTCTAAAGCGTTGAACCTAGAAAAACTTCGCTACCACAAAGTAATTATCATGTGTGATGCCGACGTAGATGGTTCGCACATTGAAACGTTAATTTTGACATTCTTCTTCCGATACATGAAGGAAATGGTAGAGAAAGGATATATCTATATTGCCACTCCACCATTGTATCAAGTGAAAAAAGGAGCTAAGTCTGATTATGCTTGGGATGACAATCAACGTGATCGATTAATTGAACAAATGAAAGGTTCAGGTTCAGA
The DNA here is from genome assembly GCA_964219255.1 of Henriciella pelagia. Lineage (GTDB taxonomy): Bacteria > Bacteroidota > Bacteroidia > Flavobacteriales_D > Crocinitomicaceae > UBA4466. The sequence continues at coordinate 323,959 of CAXPPC010000005.1, read as the reverse complement.
ATCTTCAGTAAACGTTCAGCGATACAAAGGTCTTGGAGAGATGAATGCTGAGCAATTGTGGGAAACTACAATGAATCCAGAGTTCAGAACACTCCGTCAAGTTACAATTGAAAATGCTGCGGAATGTGATCAAATCTTCTCAATGCTAATGGGAGATGAGGTTCCACCTCGTAGAGAGTTTATTGAGAAAAATGCGAAGTACGCAAACATTGATATTTAAGAATATCATTTTTTACAATATCGAAGGGAGCCAGTATGGTTCCCTTTGTTGTTAATTTCTAGTCATTTATTGTTCAAAACTAATTTTTAACTTTTGGAGAATGAATTAACTGTTGCTTAACAACTTTAGATTATATTCGCCTAAATTTTAACTTTTACTTATGATGAAAAACTATTCACTAATGTTCGTCATTGCCTTGTTTATAGGTTTTGGCGTTAACGCTCAAACGTACGACCAATTTGGTGTCGCAGATGCCAATGGTACTCAGTACGACACTATCGTTCAATACAACGATACATTAACATTTACATTTACTGGTATGCCATTAGGAGCTTACGGTACCGCTCATTTATGGGTATACTTAGAAGGTGACTTCGGTGCAACCAGTGAATACGTAGATGTTTGGGATGGACCTGTAACATCTCTAATAGGAAGTTCAGCTAGTAGTTCGAATGGAGACTGTGGACCTGTGGATTCAAGCGCTGTAAACTTTCCAGGTGCTAACTTGGATACATGGCAGTCTGCTGGATCTTGGTCGGTTAGTTTAATTCCAACCAGCGCTGTAGACCTTTTTTGCGCTACCCAAAGGTTGCAAGTTCGTTTAACGTACGACTACTGTATCTTCGGAACGCCAGTAGAATATGCTTCTGTTATTGCTGATACAAATCAAGTTTGTAATCATACACCTACAAACTTTACCGTTGCGCCTGCTGGAGGAACTTTGGTTGGTCCAGGAGTTACAGGGACTACTTTTGATCCTGCTGGGCTAGCACCAGGTGTATATAATTTCACATATACTGGAACGGATGCTATTGGTTGTACAACTTCTGCATCAACTCAAGTAACTATTGGAAACTCTCCAGGTAATATGGCTTACTTGGTTTGTGAGGGGGATGACTCTCCAGTTCTTGGAAATCCGAATGTGGAGTATGCATATGCTTCAGATATTAACTTTACAACTATTATTGATACAGCGTATGGATATGTTTATGGTCCAATTGTACAATCTCCTGATGTAATTTACTACTCAAACTTTAGTCGCAACGATATGTTTGTAATTGATACTGTTACAAATGATAACTCCGCTGTTATTGATCATAACTCAACTACTGGAGATGATCGTGGTGGAATTGCAATTACAGATTCAACAGTTTATGTTATCGGTGATAACAATACAGCGCGTTACGATCTAAACTTGTCAACTGCCGGAGTGTCTCTACCAGTAATGGATGGTTTATTCTCAGACTTAAAAGCAAAAAAAATCTATACGCTTTATGATATGAGTACTGCAACGACTCCTTCTAACTGGCCATTGAATTTTGATTTCAATGCTATCGCAGAATTGGATGCAGATCTTAACTTGACTGGGGCAGTTATTCCATTAAGTCAGACGATTCCCATGGGAGATAACATCGGTCATGGAGTTATGTTGTCAGGATACGGAAAACTTGGAATTTACAACGGTTCTGAAGTTTATGTAGTTGATGTTCTTTCAGGAATTGTTGATTCTATTGGTCAATATACATTCGATTATTATTACTCAGAAAACTGGTTAGATTGGGGTAACTTAGGATTTAATGGAACAGATTGGATTGCATATTACCGTGACTGGAACTTTAATCAAATTGTAGCGCACAATTTAACAACGGATGTTGTTACTCCAGTTTCTCAGTTTTCTAGTGTATCAGACATGTGCTCATTTACTTATCACCCAGATAATGATCGCTTATATTTCCACTATGAAGGATCAGGTCAATTTGGAGGTTCATCAGAAACTTTAGGATACATTGATGCATCTGCAACAATAATTGATAACCCAACAGGTGATATTGTTGGATGTCCATCTCAAATTGAATTTACATTCAATACACTTGACTTAGGTAACGACACGATTATCTGTCAAGCTGACGCACCTTTCGTTGTTGAAGCTGGATTTGGTTACAACTCTTACACATGGAATGGAAATAACAATAACTGGAACATTTATCCTGTTTCTCAAACTGAAACAGTAGTTGCTTCGGTTGTTGATGATGCGAACTGTACTTTGACTGATACAATTGAAGTTACTGTATCTAACTGTGCAAGTCTTGAAGAATTAGCTTCTGATGAATTGGCAATTTATCCTAATCCAAATTCTGGTTCATTCAATGTTGCTTTCGGAACACCTGTTGCAAATGGTGTAATCGAAGTTGTCGACATGAACGGTAAAGTTTGTCACACACAATCATGGAATGAGTTAAGCGCTACGGTTGAAGTTGCGACTAAATCATTGGAACCAGGTATGTACATTGTTACAATCGGTGTAGATAATACAATTACGAAGTCAACGATTGTTGTTCAATAATCACGACTGAATAAAATGAAAGGTCCTCTTCGGAGGGCCTTTTTTTATAACTTGCATTTGGGTTAGATAATTAAAATGAAACTGTCGCTATTAAATTCAATGAATTGAGAGTAGTATTAGCGATCACTTACTAATTTACAAGAGCGAACACATTTGTACGCATCGAACTATCTAATTAAAAAGTAAAGCTGGTAAATTGAGGCAAAACAATTAAGTTTTTCGCTTCTTTTTCTTTGCCGCTGGAAATAGAATATTGTTGAGAATCAATCTGTAACCTGGTGAATTTGGGTGCAGATTTAAGTCGGTTGGTGGATCTCCCACAATATGTCGGTAATCCTCAGGGTCGTGACCTCCATAGAAAGTCCACGTTCCTTGTCCAAGTTCGCCATGAATGTATCTTGCAGTGCCAAAAGCTTTGCTTTCTCCCATAATTAATACATTCGACTTGATGAATTCTTTCTTGAAATCTGTCGTTTGCCCCATAAATCCATCTACAACATCTGTGTGACATTGTGTTAGCATCGTAGGTACAACATCCCATTTTGCTGAAAAGTCAAATAAAGTAAACTTATCCATTTTTGCGGCCTGAGCTTCTGGTAATCGACCTGTTCTCAATTGAGTTCCATCAATGTTCGAGTACTCATATTCCATCGGATCACGAACTAAGGTAAAATCCTCAAATGCCAGTGTATTGCTAAAATCCAGTTCGTTTTGACAGTTTGGGTCTGCGGGATCACCATCGAACATCGTTTCGCAGATATCCGTTTCATGAGCCGCTAGCGAAATATCAAAACTATCGGTTCCACTGCACATCGTGAATAGGAAACCACCGCCAATAACGAAGTTTTTAATGTTAGTCGATACGGCCAATTTCATTTCAGAAACCTTATTAAATCCTAATCCACGAGCGGAGGCTTCTAAATCCGCAACCTGTTGTTTATACCAAGGGTATGAGCGGTATCTTCCATAAAATTTTCCGTATTGACCTGTAAAATCCTCATGGTGTAGATGTAACCAATCGTACTCAGGTAACAGTCCCATTACAACCGCTGAATCGTAAATTTTATCGTAGGGAATTTCGGCATACTCAAGAACGAGTGTAACGGCGTCATCCCAAGGCATTTTACCGCTTGGTGTGTATACAGCTATTTTAGGTGCCTTCTCCAATTGCACCACTTCCATATTTTGTTCGGGATTTGAAATTTCATTTTTAATCGAAGCAGCTTGAACATCGGCTAAGACTTCATAGGAAACTCCTCGAATCAATAATTCCTCTTCAATAGAAGATAAGTGTGGAACCAAAAAAGACCCTCCTCTGTAATTTAAGAGCCAATCAATAACGATGTCATTTTCTAAAAAATAGAATGCTGCTCCATATGCTTTTAGGTGATTGCTCTGCGAATTGTCCATTGGGATCAACAACTGCGAAGCATTCGAATTGAAAGCAAATAGGAATGATAAAATGACGAGTAATTGTTTCATGCGCATGTAACTACAAAAATCTTACCTAAAATGGATCATCCTCATCCATATTTGAGTTGAAATCAACATCATCGTCCCAAGAATTCATCTTACTTGGAATTGTCATAGTGCTGCTTTGATTATCGAACCCATCATTCGCTGTTAATGATGCATTCGCTGGCATATTTGGTTCTTCTTGATATCCTTCCAAATTATCGAAACGAGCGTACTGTGCAATAAAGCGAAGTCTCACGTTTTCCAAGGCACCATTTCTGTGTTTGGCTACAATAATTTCACCGACCCCAGCATTCGAATTTCCTTCTTCATCTTGAAGGAAACCATAATATTCTGGTCGATAAATGAAAGACACGATATCGGCATCCTGCTCGATCGCTCCAGACTCACGAAGATCTGAAAGCACTGGTCGTTTATCTCCACCGCGTTGTTCCACCGAACGACTCAACTGCGATAGTGCAATGATAGGAACATTTAGTTCTTTGGCAATTTCTTTGATCGAACGTGAAATCTGTGATATTTCTTGCTCACGATTTCCTTGTCCTTTTCCTCCGGCTGTCATCAGCTGCAAATAATCGATAATCACCATTTGAATATCATATTGCATTTTCAAACGACGACATTTCGCTCTGAGGTCGAAAATACTTATACCTGGAGTATCGTCAATATAGATAGGAGCTGTCGCTAATTTGCTGATGCGAGTGTGTAATTGCTGGAATTCATCATCACGTAAATCTCCTTTCCTAAGCTTCTCAGCACTCAATCTTGTTTCTGATGCAATCAAACGTTTAACCAACTGAACAGAGGACATCTCGAGTGAGAATATCGCTACTCCCATGTTGTGATCGACCGCTGTATTTCTCGCCATCGAAAGTACAAAGGCCGTTTTACCCATTGCTGGACGAGCGGCAATTACGATCATATCTGAACGCTGCCATCCAGAAGTTAGTTTGTCAAGAGCAAAGAATCCTGTTGGTACACCTGATATACCATCTGAGTTTTGCGCTGCTTTTTCAATTTCTTCAATTGCTTCCCGGACAACATTTTGCATAACATCAACTGCGCGCCCCATGTTATTTTCTGCAATTTTGAAGAGATCACCTTCCGCCTTGTTTAATACTTCGAAAACATCATTTGTGTCATCAAAGGCATCTCGCATAACCTCAGAACACATTCGGATTAATTCTCGCTTAATGTGTTTTTCCGAAATAATTCTCGCGTGATATTCAACGTGTGCTGTAGATGCAATTCGGCTCGTTAACTGAGAAACATATGCTGCTCCTCCAGCAGCTTCCAATTCACCATTTTTCTTTAATTTGTCAGTGACAGTTAGAATGTCAATTGGCTTAGATGTTCCGAAAAGCTCTTTAATTACCCCGAAAATATACTGGTGTTTTGGGTCGTAAAAACTTTCCTGAGAAAGAATGTCAATCGTTTCTGTAACTGCATTTTTTTCGAGCATCATCGCTCCAAGAACAGCTTTCTCCAAATCGACAGCTTGTGGTGGGACCCTTCCACCAAGTTCAGCTGCCAACGAATTGATTTTATTCGTTCTCGTAATAGGTTTTCGTGTATTTTCGGGCTTGTTGTCCATACTTCAAAGATACGGATACTATTGGTTATTTCATTCTAATTATTCTGCGCTTTTATCAAAAAGATGTTAAGATCAGTTTTGAACAATTGTTAATACATTTGTTGAATGAATAGGGAGTTAAAAATCACCAACGATGGGTCGTCCACAATCTACATTCCAGAAATGGATGAAACCTATCATTCTACACATGGTGCTATTCAAGAAGCAAAGCATGTTTTTATCGAAAATGGATTATTAACTTTTGAAGAAAATAATGTCACAAAATTGAATGTATTAGAAGTTGGTTTTGGTACAGGACTCAATGCTTTGTTGACTTTAATTAATCAGGGAGAAAGAGTCATTGAATATACTGGACTCGAGGCTTATCCCGTTGAAATGGGGTTGATTAATGGTTTAAACTATGTATCTGAATTAGGGGAGGAGCATCAGTCGAATTTTGAAAAACTTCATACTTCTGAATGGAATGAAATAGTGTCAATTGATAATCATTATTTCCTTAAAAAAGTCGATCAGAAAATTCAAACGGTACAGTTCGAAACAAGTTATTTTGATCTTGTTTATTTTGATGCATTTGGTCCTCGTGCTCAGGGCGAAATGTGGCAGAAAGAAGTACTTGAAAAAGTAGCAACCTCAATGAAAACCGGAGGTGTTTTGGTTACCTATTGTGCGATGGGACAGTTTAAAAGAGATCTGAAAAGTTTGGGATTTGATATTGAAGTGCTTCCAGGTCCTCCCGGCAAACGTGAAATGACTCGAGCAACAAAAGGAGAGATGTAACTTTTAGGATTACAATTTTGAGTTGTGTGTATATAAGCATTAAATTTTTCAAGCTACTATTTTCGCTGATTTGCTAATTTGCAATATTGCGAATTAGCAAAATGTAGAATTTCAAGAATAAAATATGAAAAGCGAGTCATTTTTACTGTTCAACAGGAACAATAATATCACATTCCATCACGCCTTCGAAGTCAATTGACTTTAAATACACATACTGAAATGTATTGGCCAACTTTTCGTTGTATGGAACTTTTACTTTGACATAGTTTTCTGTAAAACCGTACATCCATCCGTTATTCTCCTCTTGTTCGATTAGAACAGTACCTGTTTTTCCAATAGCAGATTCGTAAAATTGACGTTTTTTCTTGTCCGATAGAATGTGCAGTTGCTTACTCCTTTCTTTTCGAATATGCATTGGTACTGGATCTCCTAACTTAATTGCTGTAGTGTTCGCCCTTTCTGAATAGGTAAACACGTGTAAATAACTCACCGGTAAATCTTTTAGGAAATCAATAGTCTCGAAAAACTCTTCATTCGTTTCGCCGGGGAAGCCAACAATAACGTCAACACCAATACAAGTGTCTGGATTAATCGACTTGATTTTATGAATTCTTTCAGCAAAAAGTGACCTCTCATACTTTCTGCGCATAGCTTTTAACAGTCGATCACTTCCAGATTGAAGTGGAATATGAAAATGTGGAACAAAGCGTTTAGATTCACCCAAGGTAAACTCGATAATTTCATCGGAGAGTAGATTTGGTTCGATAGACGAAATTCTAAATCTATCAATTCCGTCAACTTCATCGAGCGCTTTGACTAATCCAAAGAAATTTTCTTCTCCGCCTTGTCCGAAATCACCAATGTTGACTCCTGTTAAAACGACCTCTTTGATATCAGTTTTTGCAATTTTTTGAGCTTCTTCGATTGTTTCTCCAATTGTTGCATTTCTACTTTTTCCTCTAGCAAGTGGAATTGTACAGAACGTACAGAAATAATCACATCCATCTTGGACTTTTAAGAACGATCTAGTGCGATCTCCAATTGAAAACGCTGGTACGAATTCTTTAGTCTGTTTGATGTTTTCGTTCTTAACAACGACTTCATCCGATTTTTCAAGATTCTCAATGTGTTCTACAAGATTGAATTTTTCATTCGCTCCAAGAACAATGTCAACTCCGGGGATTTGTGAAATTTCCGTAGGTTTCAATTGTGCATAACAACCAATTATAGCAATAAATCCCTCTGGGTTAACTTTTTTAGCCTTTTTTACAAGTTGTCGACACTTTTTATCGGCGTTTTCGGTGACCGAACATGTGTTAATTACAAACACATCTGGCTGATCGTCAAAATTAACTTTGGCGAATCCACCTTCCTCAAAGGAACGAGCAATCGTTGAAGTTTCCGAGAAGTTCAACTTGCACCCAAGTGTGTAAAATGCGACCTTTTTGTATTGATTCATAATGCAGCGGCAAAAGTACGGAGATTGTCTCAACCATGCAAGTGTATTGGTATTCAGGATTAAATTTCCTTACTTTGGAGTGTAAATCACAATCAACTTATATATGCCAATTAGAATGACCGAGGACGATCCTCAAGGAAATAACCGAAAAAGAAGAGTAGTTCGTCAATCTAGCAACCGTTCAGGAGGGGGGAATCTTGGTGGCGGACTTGGGAATATTGCTGGTGCTTTGTTGCCAATGTTATTTAAGAAGCCAAAGTTACTTCTCATCCTGGCAGTTATTGGTGTTGTACTGTGGTTTTTATTTGGTAAAAGTTGTTCTACTTCATCTTTGATGCAAGATGGTGGTGGGATATCAAATTTTATTCGCGGTGGAGAGTTTAATGAGCAAATGTATGAGGAAACGGAAATCTATGAGCCTCTTGCAGATAACATCAAAAATCCACTTCCGGAAAAAGTTTCGCTTGAGAAGTACGCTCCACGTCGTTTAAATCAAGGGCAACAAGGTTCTTGTGTGGCTTGGGCAAGTGCTTATGCTGCGCGAACAATCTTAGAGGCTCAGCGAACAGGGAAGAACCCTAATCAAGTGCGTTTTAGCCCTTCTTTCATGTACAATCAAATTAGTATTGATCATAATACATGTCAAGGTTCATATATTAAATTGGCCGTTGATAACATGTTAAATCAAGGAGCGGTTCCCTATGAAGATTTCAAATATGACCCTACTGATTGTACGAGGGATCCAGGAAGTCGATTGAAGGCAGAAGCTCAAGCATATAAAATCAAAGGATTCCAAAGGTTGACAAACGAAGGGCAACATCCTGTTAATGAAATGTTGGCTATTAAACAGAATTTAGCGCAAGGTTCACCCGTAATTATTGGAATGATGGTTGGCGGCTCTTTCATGCAAAACATGATGGGTAAGGATGTTTGGATTCCAACGAATTCAGATTATAGTAAAAGAGGATTTGGTGGTCACGCCATGTGTGTAATTGGATATGACGATTATAAAGAAGGTGGATCTTTCCAAATAATGAATAGTTGGGGAGAAGATTGGGGGAAGAAAGGTATTGCTTGGGTGCGATATTCCGATTTCAAGTTCTTCAATGTTGAATCATACGGACTATACCCAATGGGGGATGCGTCGAAGAAAAGAGTCACATATTTCGAAGGTGATTTTGGACTTGAACTGAATAATGGAAAGAAAACAATTGCACTTTCACAAGTTAGCGATACGTACTTTGAGACAGTAGGTAAGTTAAAAAAAGGAGACCGATTTAAGGTTGAATTTACCAATAACATGGAGTGCTATACTTATATATTTGGAGAAGAAACAGATGGTTCTAGTTATGTCTTATTTCCATACACTGCTAAACACTCACCTTACTGCGGAATTACCGGTACACGATTATTTCCAAGAGATACCTCAATGGAACCAGATGAGTTAGGGGATAAAGACAAAATCGCAATTCTAATTACAAAGGATCCAATAGATTACAATGCAGTAAGTAAAAAGATATCTTCAGCTTCCGGAAGTACGTTCGAACAAAAATTGGAAAATGCCGTAGGAAGTATGGTAACACACAATGTTCGTTACTCTGGAGCTAATTCTGTTCATTTTACGACAGATTCGAATGCAGATGGAGTTGCCTTTGTGATCGGAATTAAAAAATAATATGAAGAAAGAATCAGTTGTAGTTTCATATACTAGATTTGAAAGCTGGAAATCTCTTCCAGAACAAGATAAAAGATTAGTAGAACAAGCGATTAATATTTCGGAGTCTGCTTATGCTCCTTACAGTAAGTTTCACGTGGGAGCCTCTGTTTTATTATCAAATGGTGAAGTGGTAACAGGAAGTAATCAAGAAAATATTGCTTATCCATCTGGACTCTGTGCGGAAAGAGTGGCCCTTTTTTATGCTGGAGCAAATTATCCGAATGAAAAAGTTGACACATTGTGTATTGTTGCGAAAGGTGATTTACTTCCAGTTGATAAAATTTTGTCTCCTTGTGGAGCATGTCGACAGGTAATGTTGGAGACTGAAACTCGTCAAGAGAAAAGCTATCGAGTTATTTTAGTAAGTCAGAATGAAGTGTGCATCGTGTTTGATTCTGCAGAGGAATTATTGCCATTGGCATTTGGGTTGACAGAATGAAATTCTCCGCTTTCATATTTATCCTAGTATTGTTCTCTTGTGGGTCGACCAAATTGATTGAGCCGCAAAATCAAATTAAACACGGTATAGTCGAACGTTCTATAATCTCTGAAGATCTCCAAGATACTGTTGTTTCATCAATCGAATTCGATTATTATCAATTAGTAGATAATAAATGCATGGCAAGTGTCAATCAGAGGATAAAAGACTTTACTCATATTATAACTGGTTACAATGACTCAATTGAAAAGCCTTTATCCGAATGGTACTTTAATAATGCTTTAGTTTATTTCGAAAAAGATTATCAGCAGGAGTTTGGTGCGTTTGTGTCATCAGGTGTATGGACCGTGGAAATGAGCCTTGATATTGATGATCATTTCACTGATTTTACTCAATTAAATCTAACAGCTTGGACATATACAGGCGGGGCGCACGGAAATGGAAGCTTTGAGGTGAACTATTTTTCAAAGGGTACTGGCAACCTACTTGAGTTGACGGACTTATTTACCAACATTTCTGAATTGAACGAGATAGGTGAGAAGTATTTTCGAGAACAACTTGAATTAACGAAGAACGAGGATTTGAATGAAGCCGGTTTTTGGTTTGAAGATGGTGAGTTCTACTTACCATCCAATTTTTTTCGCGAAGGAGATCATTTCATTTTCTTCTATAATCAATATGAAATTGCTCCGTATGCAGCTGGGGTTATTGAAGTGTCTATTCCAATAGAGGATTTATCTCCAATTTTACTGCTCGATTTCGATTAAAATGATTAATTTTTGATTCTTTAATTGTTTGATAATTTGATAGTTAAAAAGGGTTGTTGACAAGTGGATGCGTCAACTAAAGAATTTTATATATTTGTCATCCATTTATTAAAAGAACAAGATGGCGGTGAAGGACTCAAAAAAGCCAGCGAAAACGACTAAAAAGTCTGCTGCAGCTGGGAAACCAAAATTCTCGAAAGAGACATACGTTAAGTGGTATAAAGACATGCTTTTAATTCGACGTTTCGAAGAAAAAGCTGGACAACTATATATTCAACAAAAATTTGGTGGTTTTTGTCACCTGTATATCGGTCAGGAAGCAATTGTTGCTGGAACTGCATCGGCATGTAAGAAAGGTGATAAGCATATGACTGCTTATAGAGATCATGGTCACCCAATCGCCTTAGGAACTGATCCTCGTGTTTTGATGGCTGAGTTATATGGAAGAACTACTGGTTGCTCAAAAGGTAAAGGTGGTTCAATGCACTTTTTTGATAAAGAAGTGAACTTCATGGGAGGTCATGGTATCGTTGGTGCTCAAATACCAATGGGAGCAGGTGTTGCTTTCGCAGAGAAGTATAACAATACAGATAATGTAGTTTATGTTTCTATGGGAGATGGGGCTGTTCGTCAAGGTGCACTTCATGAGACTTTCAATATGGCTATGAATTGGAAGCTTCCAGTTGTATTCATTATCGAGAATAACAATTACGCGATGGGTACTTCTGTTGAACGTACTACAAACGTAACGGACTTATCTAAGATCGGTCTGTCGTACGAAATGCCTTCGAAAGCAGTAAATGGAATGTCTCCAGAAGCGGTACATGAAGCAATTGAAGAAGCAGGTAACCGCGCAAGAAAAGGTGAAGGACCAACATTGTTAGATATTCGTACATACCGTTACAAAGGTCACTCAATGTCTGATCCGCAAAAATACCGCACAAAAGAAGAGGTTGCCGATTGGATGGAACAAGATCCAATTCAACATTGTTTGAAGGTCATCCAAGATAATAAGTGGCTGAGCGAAAAAGAAGTTGAAGAAATTGACAATTGGGTAAAGAATGAAGTAAAAGAATCTGTGGAATTTGCAGAGAATTCACCTTATCCAGAAGGAAAAGATTTATACGAAGATATTTATGTTGAGGAGAACTATCCTTACATTATTGAATACTAAAAACAAAGATTAAAAATGGCTGAAATCGTTTATATGCCTAAACTAAGCGACACCATGACAGAAGGTGTTGTTGCAGAGTGGAATAAAAAAGTGGGAGATGAAGTGGCGTCTGGTGAGTTGCTCGCAGAGATCGAAACGGATAAAGCCACAATGGAATTTGAGTCATTTTATGATGGTGTTCTACTTCACATAGGTGTTGAAAAAGGACAGACTGCTCCAGTAAATGCCGTGCTAGCAGTGATCGGTGAAAAAGGAGAAGATGTTTCGAAGATTTTAGCTGATGCTGAAAATGATTCTCCAAAGGAAGAAAAAAAGTCTGAAGCTCCAAAAGAGGAATCAAAACCAGCGCCGGAACCAGTGAAAGCTGCACCTACTGTTGAAGAGAAAAAAGCAACTGCTCCGGTAGCTGCAACTCCTTCTGTAGCTGATAACAATGGACGTATTTTTGCTTCTCCTTTGGCTCGTCAAATGGCGAATGAAAAAGGAATTGACTTATCGAATGTCATAGGAACAGGTGATGGAGGAAGAATCGTCAAAAAAGATATTGAGCATTACCAGCCTTATTCTGGTGGAGTAGGAAATGGTAAGCGTGCGCATGTTGGTGTCGAATCCTACACGGATGAGCCAGTTTCTCAAATGAGAAAAACAATCGCTCGTCGCTTAGCCGAGAGTAAATTTACTGCTCCTCATTTCTATTTGACAATGGGTATTGACATGGATAGAGCAATCGAAATCCGTAAGTCAATCAACGAATTAGGTGGAGCAAAAATCTCATTTAATGATATGGTTGTTAAAGCATGTGCTTTAGCACTGACTGAGCACCCAACAATCAATAGTTCTTGGATGGGAGATACAATTCGTCGCAATCAGCACGTTCACGTTGGTGTCGCTGTTGCTGTGGATGAAGGTCTATTGGTGCCTGTAATTCGTTTTGCTGATGGAAAAGCTTTAGCACAAATCGGTGATGAAGTTCGTGATTTAGCGCAAAAAGCGAAAGATAAAAAACTTCAACCGCAGGATTGGGAAGGTAATACATTTACGATTTCTAACCTTGGAATGTTTGGAATAGAAGAATTTACTGCGATTGTGAACCCACCTGATAGCTGTATTATGGCTGTTGGTGGAATTAAACAAGTTCCTGTTGTGAAAAACGGAGAAGTTGTTCCTGGTAACGTTATGAAAGTAACGTTGTCTTGCGACCACAGAGTGGTTGATGGTGCAAGCGGAGCTGCATTCTTGAATACATTCAAGAAATTAATGGAGAATCCGGTTGCCTTGGTGATGTAACCAAATAAACTACATATATGCTTAAGTTCCAAACGATTAAAGTTTGGACGTTGAGTGCCCTACTTACTACACTGTCTGTACTGGCATATGGACAGGCTACAATCAACGTTCGCGTTGTTTCCGTTCAGGTGACAACGAATCAAGATTGTGATGGATTCCTTTCTGGAGATAGCGACTTCGTGTGGGAATTTATTGCGACTGATAATACACTCGGTAATTCGAATAATAACCCTGTGCTCTTTGGTGTGCTGGGAGATTTTAATTACGCATATAGAAATGGGGATAACGGACCGTACACTATGTCCGCTCCGGGCGGTGGATTTTCGCCAACTAATGGAATCTATTTCTCGCACGACTATGTTTGTCCAACCGACGTTCCAACTCAAATTGATATTGATTGGCGAGCGTATGAAAATGATGATATTTTCAATTATAGCCTCGTTTTTGGTTCTGATGGTGAAACAGCTCCGCAGAATGTAACAATGGCTGTGCCTGCTTTTGCCGGGGTGAATACGCAAACTTTTTCGGCTGTAAGTACAGATAATGGTTGCCCTCAGAATTATGTGGTTACTTTCGAGGTGGAACGTGTTCCAATAGTTCTAAATTATTTCGAAGACAATATTTGTGATGCGTGGGCTGTAAATCTTAATACAACCTATACGCTTGGATGGTGTCCTTCCGCTACATTAGAGACCAATGAGCCTCACACAGGAGATGTAACTGCAAATGGTTCCGTGTGGTTCAAATTTGTAGCGCCTGCGAGTGGAGAGGTGGAGATTACATCCGATTTATCGGGAACAGAGTTTGGAACTTACTTTGAAGTTTATCATGCTGCTGATGGTGGTGACTGTACTACCGGAATTCAACCTATTACAGGAACAGTTGTTAAAGATAAATTTGAATACCTTTCTCATCATGAATTTTCGGACGGAACGGACTTTCTTGGTGCGGATCCCGAAGCGGAAATTACTTTGGATGCTTGTGATCCAGTAAGTCCCTTCTCTTATCAAAAAGTTCACGCTGGAGAAACTTACTATGTTCAGTTTACGGCAGATAACTCAGGGGAAAGAGGATATTATGAAATGCGCGTCAATGATTTGGGTGGTTCTAGTCCGCCAAATGCAGAAGATATTCCGTGTAATTCACCTTTAACTGCTTTTGGAACAACAGAAGTGAGTTCAGCACTTGGTTCTGCTCCTTCAATGACGCTTGATTTCGGTTGTGCCTACGACGGTGGGAATGATTTTGGTGAAACAGGTGGTCCGCACGTGTCGTCCAATCCAGATGATTATCATGCGTACGATTACAATCATTCTGCAGCTAACAACAATACTATGAACGAATCTGTTTGGTTAAATTTTGTTGCTCCAAACAGTGGTCGTATCGTTTTTGAAACGGATTATCAAAGTGGTGTTTATTCTGAAGATGCCGCATTCTTTGGTTTTGATCCACTTTTTTCTCCGGGAATTCCATCTGATTACAGTTGTGCCAATCTCATCAATATAGATGCGCAAGAAGGTGGACTTAATGGTTTTTTAGGTGGGGCGACTGAAAGTGCTATCATTTTACAACAATGTTTGGAGCCAGGGTACACTTATTACGGAATGGTTGATCCTGCAAATAATCTAACTGCGTTTAATTCACAAAGTATTGATACATGGGTATACGATCCAAGCGTTGTTGATCCAGTGGATAATCCTCCTGGAAACGATATTCTTTGTTTGACTATGTCGAATCCAATTTATGAAGTTCCGGTTACTCCAGCTGGTGTTACGCCGACATTTAACGCGGTAGCAGGGAACAATGAGCATGGTTGCCGAGAATATTTGGCGGGCGAACCTGCAGCTCATCCAAATGCAGCCAACAGAGCTGATCAAACTGTTTGGCATTACTTTATCGTTCCTCCTTCAGGTGCCATCGAAATGAATATTCGTGCTTACATCGGTTTGGATACGTTGAGATATGCAGTATACGAATTACTGAACGGTACAGATTGTTATGGTGGATTGAATCCTGCGACATACACAACTGATGGAACGCAAACAACTCCGATTATTACGCCTGTTCTGCAAGGTTCAGCAGGATTTGATGGAACGCAAGAATCAATCTGTTGTATGAATCCGGGATCAATCTATGCAATTCAACTGGATGGAAGTTATCCTGGTGATGAAGGACAGTATATTATCGAATACATTCGAGAGGTAGAAAGTTATGCGGGTGATACGTATGTTGAGCTAGCTAACGGTCAAATTGTCGATTTGAATTCAAATGATACTGCTTTTGTTTGTTTTAATGATACATTAACTCCAGGTAACTTAATTGACGGAATTGGGCAGCCAACTTTGGATATTCCGAGTTGTCTTGACCCTGGTTTTGTTCTTCATAGTACACTTCCAATTCCAGATCCAGTGGCAGGAAGTGGATTTACGTATATCGATACTGTTCAGGGACTCTCTGGAACATTTGTGAATAACGGTAATGGTTCTGGTTCTGCTGGAAATCCGCTTTATAATACCGTTTATTACGTTTCTTCTATGGCGGATGAACCTGCAACTTGGGGGGATTTAATTTGTCCGACGGCAACAGTAGATAATGCTGTTCCTGTAGTCTATTTAGAACCAATTGTTCCTGTCTCAAGTTATGATAATAATTTGTGCGAAGTGACTTTTACTGCGACTGGTGGTATGAGTTCTTTCAACGGTTCTGTGTTTAACTACACAATCCAAGATGGATCAATGAACATTGTAGAAACTGGAACTTTTGCTGGTGGTGTGAATGTACTATATGCAGTTACAGCAGCTGAAATCTATACTATTACAGTGGATGATGGGTCTTGTCCTTATTCTTTCACTGTTGATGCAACTGCTTGCGGGAATCCATGTATTGTCTCTCCAAATATAAACTTTGTGAACGCATCGATCTGTCAAGGTCAAACGATCTTCTTGGAAGGAGCGAATCAATCTACAGCTGGAGTCTATACGGATATTTTCACAGGAGCGAATGGTTGTGATAGCACAATTTACACTACATTAACAGTGCTTGATCCAGTGAATGTTTCTAACGCAATTACAATTTGCCAAGGTTCATCTTACACAGTTGGAACAAATACGTATTCGACGGCTGGTCAGTATGTGGATGTATTCACCGCAGCAAACGGGTGTGATTCGATTGTAACGACTAACCTATTTGTGGAAACAGAAATCACAACGGATATTGTTGAGTCGATTTGTACTGGAAACACATACACCTTCGCAGGAAATCCGCTTAACGCTTCAGGAGTATATGTTGATACATTACTAGCAGCAGGTGGTTGTGATTCGATTATCACACTTTACCTTACTGTTGATCCATTGATTACTGCTTCGACGACGGCAACAATTTGTCAAGGAAATTCAATCAACTTTGGAACTCAAACTTTGAATTCTTCTGGAACATACACAGAAATGTTCTCGACAGGAGGTGGGTGTGATTCGTTAGTGACTATGTACTTGTTCGTGAATCCAACTATCGAAAATTCAATTTCTGCGACGATTTGTCAAGGTCAAACTTATACACTTGGAACACAAACTTTATCGACTTCAGGTGAATATTCTGAGCAATTTACGACAGCCTCTGGGTGTGATTCAGTCGTTACCTTATTCTTAACGGTAAGCGATCAATTGACAAATACAATTGTTGAATCGATTTGTGAAGGAGAAACATATGTTCATGGAACACAAGAGTTGACTGCTTCAGGAATTTATGATGAAATGTTCCAAACAGCGAATGGTTGTGATTCACTTGTAACGCTAGAATTGACTGTCTTGGATTGTGAGGCCTTACTCGAAATAAGTAATGTCTGTACACCAAATAATGATGGAAATAATGACACTTGGAAAGTGAGTGATTTAAATCAGATTCAAGGGTGTACGGTCAGAATTTTCAATAGGTGGGGACAACCAGTTTATGAAACGGACGACTATCAGAACACTTGGGATGGAACGAAAGACAATCAGATTCTTCCAGATGGAGTTTATTATTATACAATCGATTGTGAGGGGGACCGACAATATCAAGGTCCGATTAACTTAATGCGATTTAAAAAATAGAGCGATATGAAACAGATGACAAAAATTAGCTTAGTTGTGATGTCAGTAGCGTTTCTTTCGACAGGAATCGCTCAGCAAACAAGACAATCGAATGTTTACAACTACAATAAATTCGGACTTAATCCAGCATATGCGGGAGCCTCTGGATGTACAGAAGTCAATTTTTCTCACTTAAATCAGTGGGTGAAAGTGGATGGTGCTCCATCAACAAGTTTCTTTAACGCAAATACTCGTCTAGGAAAAAGCTGGGGTGTTGGAGCTAACTTAATGATAGATCGATTAGGAATGATGAACCAGTTTTCAGTCTCTGGTGCTGCTTCCTACGGATTTACAATTGCGAGAGAACATAATTTGAGGTTGGGAATTTCTGGTGGTTATTTCCAAATGAGACTTGATCCAACTTCGGCTATTGCTTTCGACCAAGGCGATGTGATTTTAGATGGGGGAGAGCAAACTTCAAACTCTTTCAATAGCGAAGCGGGAATCCTTTATCAATTTAAAGGACTGGAATTATCTGTAGGGACTCAACAATTAATGGAAACACGAACAAATTCGACCTATCAAAATTTAGATGGATTTGGATTGAAACGTCACTATAATGGATATGTTTCTTACGATATTCCAATCAACAAAAAAGTATCGTTAAAACCGAATGTTCGATATCATGGAATTGATGTTGCTCAACAATTTGACCTGAATTTAGATGCAAACTACAATGATTTCCTCTATGGTGGATTGGGGTATCGTACACAAGCAGGAATTGTTGCAAGAGTTGGTGTGAGTATTCGTAAATTGTTTTTTATCGGGTATTCTTATGAAACACCTATGCAGAATTTGGCTTCCTACAGCGCTGGCTCTCATGAAGTCGTTTTGGGATTGAAGTTTTGTAAATCAGATCCAAAGGAAGTGGCGGATAATCTACCACCAACTCCAGATACCATTCGAATTGTGGAGCAAATTACAGATACGCTTATTGTTGAGAGAATTGATACTATTTACATCGAGCCTGTTGCAGTGGACGAGCTTAAAAGAGCCATGTTTGATGCTTCGGAGAATTTGGAATTCAAGTATGATCAGGCAATTATCGAAAAACAATCGTATGCATCGTTGGAAGCTTTGACGAATATGTTGTTGATAAGAGAGAATACTAAAATCTTATTGGAAGGACATACTGACAGCGATGGAACCGAAGCCTACAATATGAGACTTTCAAAGAATCGAGTGGAGGCGGTTAAACGTTTCTTAGTATCTAATGGAGTTGATGCTTCGCGTGTAAAAACAGCGCATTATGGTGAGTCGAAACCGATTGCTTCAAATGATACCGAAGAAGGTAAAGCAAGAAATAGAAGAGTTGAAATGAAAATCATTTCTGAGTAAAAACTACTCTCCATATGGAAAACGGATCGTAATTGTAGATCCTACACGGTTGATTTCTCCATCGAGTTGACTTGTCAGTGTTTCAATCAATTCTGTTCCGAATCCAAGTGGAGCTTCTTCTTTCCATGTTCCACTATCAGAATATTTAAAGATTGCGATACCAGCTTCATCCGAAGGAAATAGGTCAATATTAATCCATTGCGAGCTATCATTGTTATCTGCAAATGCATGTTTCACGGAGTTTGTAATTAGCTCGTTGATTATCAGTCCGATTGGCACTACACATTTTAAATCGATTTTATCAAGTTGTACCTTTAGTGTTTTTACAATACTCGTATTGCCACAATGCAATTGTTTGATTTCGTCAACTAGCTCATGTAAATAATCTCTGAACTCAATTTGAGATAATTCTCCTAATTCATATAATTTTTGATGAATAACCGAGATGGTCATAACCCGATTGATAGCATTTTCAAATTGTTCTTGTGCTTCTTCCGATTTAACTTCACTACTTTGAATTCGAAGCAAACTCACAACTATCTGTAAGTTATTTTTAACACGATGATGTACTTCTTTTAGAAGAACAATGTTCTCTTGATTGCGTTCTTTCAAAAATTTATTGCTGATTTCTAACTCCTTTCTCGAGTAATTCTGGAATTGAATGTTTTGATGAAGGAGATAAACAATGATTGAAAAAGTGAAAATCATTTCAGCTGAAATGGCTAGTAGTTCAGTAGTTTCTCTTGGTTCTAATTGAGTGATATGGGTATTTAATCGGAATAATAAAAAATAGAGCAAAGAGAATAAATTAATGACCGCAAAATAAACGGCGACACGTCTGGATAATCCGATATAAGCAAAAAGAACTATACAAATCATCCAAAGTAATTCTGAGTAATGCAAAGTATCACGAATGACATTCATTGAATATATTGCCAGAACTGTTGCAGATATAGTGACAACCCAAAATATCGGGATGTGATTTTTTGATTTTCTTAAGTAGAAAATTGAACCAATCGATAAAAGCAAGACAGTGAAGTAAATAGAAAATGCAACTATATCGATATTAATAAATATGGCGGAAAGTAATGTAAACATTACAGTAAACACCAATGATAGTCGCCAAATGAGCTTGTATTTACCTTTAAGATAAAAATCGTCAGTGAAACTTGTGTCTGGGTTAAAAAGATTAAGCATCACTCTAAATTAGAAAATTACATGGAATATGAGAGTTGTTTTACCAACGTTTATTAATTAATTCGGATTGCAATTTTTCCATAACCTGATCGGGGTTCTTTAAATTCATTTGAAGAATAAATGCATGAATTGTAGATAACAAAGTATTTCCCTCTTGAGGAATAAAGGACCAACCTTTTATTGATTGGTTGGTAAATAATATGTTATTCTGCACAACAATGGCGTGTGAGTAAATCCTTCCTTGAAATCCATTTCTCCTGCCGCGTTCAAAAATGACATTCGAATCGAATTTTGTAGTAGTGCTAACAAATGGATTTTGTTGAATAAGTTCATTGATCCGCTCTTCAGTGATTGGCTTTTTAAAGGTGATATTGAACCGAACACTATGCATGAGTTGACTGGGAGTGGTTATATCAGATGAAGTGACTTGAACCAGAATGCCTTTCGTTTCAAATAAATGTTGTAGGTCAATCGAGTGATGTGTCCCTAAAGCATCATTTAAGTGTCGTGCAACAACATTCGCAGTAACCAATCGCTGATGATTTCCAATATCCTCAGATCTGCGAACTACAACAAAGTCAGCATCCTCCAAATTCTCTAA
This sequence comes from Henriciella pelagia, assembly GCA_964219255.1. Lineage (GTDB taxonomy): Bacteria > Bacteroidota > Bacteroidia > Flavobacteriales_D > Crocinitomicaceae > UBA4466. The sequence goes on along the minus strand of CAXPPC010000005.1, from coordinate 303,442 downwards.
ATTTTCACCACAAAAAGTGGATAATAGACTAGATAACGAATGTGTATTACACGAGACAATATGAACGTATTTCTGATTTTTAATACTGTCATTATTAATTCCAGTCATAAATGATTTCCCGAAATTCTTTTCACTTCCTTGAGCACTAGCACCTTTTAAATTTGGCAAGTCGACATACCACTCCTTATTTTTCATGCCTCCACCGTTGTTCGTGCAATCGAAGATATAATCAATCCGATCGATAATCTCATCTAGAAATAAATAACTGTCATCTTTGAATCGTGTACATATTTTTACACCTATTTGCTGAAGTTGCTCCAAATCCTCTTTGTGCCATGGTTGTGGTTGATTTTTAAAAGCGTAAATTTCGTTGACTTGTAATTCAGATTGATATTGAGTCAATAAATTTAATAGGGTGGTACCGATGTTACCGATACCGTTGACAAGTACATTCATTTTAGTTAGAGTGGATTAATTTTTTAGTTTTTGTTTTCCCGATTAATGGCACAAGTGCTGATCGAAATAAGAGCTTTAGATCTAGCCACCAACTTCTCTTGGCAATGTATTCAAAATCATTTTTTAGAGAAATATCTGCATCGCAAACATTAACGAGTTGCGCCATACCTGTTATCCCAGGTCGAACTGACCATCTTTTATCATGAAAATCACTATTCCACTGAAGTCTGTCAATATCAGCTTGAGTAAGTGGTCTTGGTCCAACAAAATTCATTTCTCCCATTGCAATATTAAATAATTGAGGGAGTTCATCGATTCCCGTTTTACGTAATACCCGACCAATTTTGGTGATTTCCCCGTCTTTCATAGTTCTTAGTTTATATACCAAGAATGGATCTTTCTTGTACCCAATTCGCTCTTGAATAAAAACTGGATTTTCACGCTCTATAACGAGAATTAATAGCATCACAAATAGTATGAAAGGAGAAAGAGCTAAAACCAACAGAAAGGCACAAATTCGTTGCATTTCACTAAGGTAATTTTTTTCATTCTATGTATTTGAAAAACAGTGTTTTTTTTAAAAGGTGCGGAATTCCGCATTTATTTCTCGAAGTTTCCGTATTGTTTAATAATCTGATCAAGTCTATATTTGTTTCAGACAAAATTACAAAGCATTGCTAACCACAATCATTGAGGAAAGGAGATCAAAGGGTCTCCTTTTCATTTTACCAGAATTTGTATATTGCATTTCATTTTAAAACGATCTACTATGTTAATGGGTGCGCTAATTGGAGCTGTTGTAGGGGTAGTATTCTATCTTATTAAAAACGCTCAAGAGAAAAAGAAACAGCAGAACAACGATGTTCTAGATTCTGAGTAAAACAATTGAAATGGCTGTTCTAACAAAGCGAATAAGTAGCTTCCTTAAATGGATCGGCCGTTTTTTTGAATTTTTTATTCTATTCGTTCACTTCTATTTGATGGTCATTTTATGGGGGATGATCATTCCTTCAGGATCCAGTTCTGAAAATGGAGAGTTTACGTTGTATGTAAGATCGAATGGTGTTCACACTGATTTATGTTTACCAACAAATACTGCTCATTTTAACTGGACTACTTTTATTCCACTGGATCATTTTGAAGATATTTCTCAAACTGAATACATAGCAATCGGCTGGGGTGATAAAGGCTTTTTTCTTGATACACCAACTTGGGCAGAATTAAAAGTATCGACTGCTGTTAATGCGGCGTTTCTTCCAAGTCCAACTGCTATGCATGTTGAATACATGAACGAACCAAGAGAGAGCGAGAAGATTAAGTCAGTTAAAGTTTCTTCTACTCATTACAAGAGAATTATTCGTTTCATCAAGAGGTCTTTTAAACAAAGTTCTAATGGTGTGAGCCTCATTCCAAATAGAGGTTATTGGGAACGTGACAATTTCTATGATGCCTGCGGAAATTATCATCTTTTTAATACGTGCAATGTTTGGGTGAATGATGCGCTTAAATCTGCTCAACTAAGGACTTCACTTTTAAGTATTCTTCCAGAAGGAAATTTACGACATTTGTAGTTACAAAGTCATGGAAGAAAATTCAGAATTTCCATTCCCAATTCGAAAGATTATTCATGTCGATATGGATGCGTTTTATGCTTCTGTCGAGCAAATGGATAATCCGGATTTAATAGGGAAGCCTGTTGCAGTTGGTGGATCGAAAGAAAGGGGAGTTGTAGCAGCAGCAAGTTACGAAGCGAGAAAGTTTGGTGTTCGTTCTGCTATGTCAAGTGTTGTGGCTGCAAGACAATGTCCTGATTTAATTTTTGTCTCCCCGAGATTTGATCGCTACAAAGAATTGTCAAATCAAATTAGACAGATTTTTTACGATTACACAGATTTAGTGGAGCCTTTATCGCTAGATGAAGCATTCTTGGATGTAACGGAGAATAAAATCAATCACCCAAGTGCGACATTATTAGCTGAGGAAATCCGATATCGTATTTTTCACGAAGTTGGACTAAAAGCTTCTGCTGGAATCTCAATTAACAAGTTTACGGCGAAGATTGCATCGGATTTAAATAAACCAAATGGTCAAAAAACAATTCCACCGGAAGATGTCATTTCTTTTCTTGAGCAATTACGAATCGAGAAATTCTTTGGTGTCGGAAAAGTAACTGCTGAGAAAATGAAGCTTCATGGTATTTTCAATGGACGTGACCTCAAATCTAAGTCGCTGGATTATTTAACGCAATACTTCGGGAAAAGCGGAAGTCACTTCTATAATATCGTTCGTGGAATTCAGAATAGTCGAGTAGAACCAGATCGTGTCAGGAAGTCAATAGCGGCGGAAAGAACTTTTTCAAAAGATGTAAGTACAAGAGCGTTTGTTTTAGAGAAATTAAATGCGATTTCGGATGAAGTTCAAAAGCGAATGGACAAAAATAAAGTTCAGGGAAAAACAGTTACGCTGAAGATCAAATACAACGACTTTTCGATTCAAACTAGGAGTAAAACGGTTGATCAGTTCTTATCGAAAAAAGCTGATTTCTTTCCAATTGTTGAAGAATTGATGAATCAAGAGGAGCTTACAAAACCGATTCGCTTGTTGGGAATCTCGTTTTCTAAATTGAATACAGAGGAACAAGCGGAAAATGTTTCTGTTCAATTAGGTTTTGAGTTCTAATGGGAATTCAGATAGTCAACAGCCTCCGCGAGATTTTCAACTTCTAAAATATTCCCTTCAGGATCGATTAATCGCGTCGATGGAATTGAAGAAATGCCAAACTGACTTCCGAATGGTGAAAGCATAACGATCGAGGAGTTTTCGACTATTTGATTTTTCCAGGTGAATCCATCTAATTCGGCGGCTTTGATACCATTCTGAACATCCTTTTCAAATGCAACGGTTACCACAGTCACTCTGTCTCGATAAGCTTTTTCCACAGCAACTAAGTCGGGATTCGATCTTCTACATGGTCCACACCACGAGGCCCAAAATTCGATTAACACGTATCTTCCTCGATGATCACTCAGTTTAAATGGTGTTCCATCAATTAATGTTGCTTCGATATCTGGAGCGTTATCTCCAGCACCGTATGCCGTCAATTTCATGTATCCAAAGTAAGCCAAAACGACTAGCGAGGCGACGAATAAAATATTTGAGATAATCTTCCACATTAGAATTCAGCTGGATAAGATACTGTGACCTCCTCCTTTTTTATGGGGTGATAAAATGTAAGTGTTTCGGCGTGTAAATGAAGTCGATCGTCTGTATTTCCATAAAGATCATCTCCTACAATCGGTGTGTTTAACCCTTTCACATGAGCCGCATGCACACGTAATTGGTGGGTTCTGCCAGTGATAGGCGTAAAGTATACCTTAGTTCGATTATTTTTTTGTTCAATGACTTCCCATTTAGTTGTCGCTGGTTTTCCGTGCTCGTAACACACCAATTGTCGTGGTCGATCATTCAAATCAACGCGAAGTGGAAGATCAATAATTCCTTCTTTGTCTTCTAGTTCTCCTTCTAATAAGGCCACATATCGTTTTTTAATGGTTCGATTGATGAACTGACGTTGAAGTGATTTATGGATATTCAGCGATTTTGCAACTAAAAGCAATCCACTTGTCGACATATCTAAACGATGAACAATAAGCGGTCCCGTTGCATCAGGGTATAAATCTTTTATTCGTTGATAAACACAATCTTTGATCGTTTTTCCTGGAACTGAAAGGAAACCAGATGGTTTGTTCACAAGCAACAAATGTTCGTCTTCATAAACGATTGGTAAGTCTTTTCCCGCAGCTGGATTACGGAGCATGGGATTTTCATCCATTTCGATTCCCTTCAGCATGTGACCTAAAATCGGTTTACATTTCCCTTGGCAAGCGGGATAGTAATTACCGTGTTTACGAATTTCAGATTTTGGTGATTCTCCCCACCAAAATTCGGCCATGGCGATTGGCTTTAAATCATTTTTAAAACTGTAATTCAACAATTTTGGAGCTGCACATTCACCTGATCCAGATGGAGGCGTTTCTTCAAAAATGTCCAGAAGACTTTTGCTTTCTTTCGCCTGATTTAAAAAATGGTATTGATCGAAAAGTCGCTGCTGAAGATTTGCAGAGAATGCTTTTCTCGCTTTTTTCAAGTTTACAAGTCGATTTTTTTCGACATCCAAGGTTCTTTCTAATTCCGAAATCTCTTCAGTCAATCGCTTTTTCTCTTCTTTAAACTGATACTTATAATGCAAACTCTCACGAACTAGCTCATCATTGAAGATTTCTAGTTCAGTTGGAGTAAGTTCAGCTTCAGCTGTTGCTCGTCTGATTTTACGATCCTTTCGATTTTCAACAACGGCGAGCCTTTTTGCCTCCAACTCGTCTTTTTTGTTCTCAATTTTCTCCTGCAGATCTGCTAGTTTATCTTGGTATTCTTTGCTGTTTTTTAATTGATCGATTTCAGCTGTTTTTTCACCTAAGACTATCATTTCTTTATTGAAGAAGCTGTCTTTGGTGAGCATATCAAATACTGGCGGAACAAAGCCTTCATGATCATTGGTGTTTCCGATCTTCCCCGAAAATGCTGTTAAATACCCTAGTTCACCTTTTGTATCTTGAACAACTAGAACACCAAACATTTTTCCGATAACGTGATCTTCCGATTCGCCATCAAGTCCAAAATTATGATCAAACTCTCTGCTCATTAACTCATTTTGAAGCTCTTTAGCCGCTAACTTTGCGAGTGGATGAGGTTTGTAATAAAATGGAAATGTGAACTTTTCAGGCAATTCTATTTCTGAGACATCCGAATTGAATCGATGAAGACACACGATTTTGTTTTTTACTTCGTTCATAATTGAGAGTGCAAAGTTACGAAGAACAGATGATACCATATGTTCTATGTGGACATAAGAATTTGGCACGGAAATTGAATTTTAATAATCGTCAAACCAATAAATTGTAAGACCATGAAAAATTTAGTGATAGCATTAGCAGCAGTAATCGGAACTGCATTTGTATCAAATGCCCAAGATGTAAATGAAAGCAAAGTAGTTAAAAAGAAGCCGCAGGTTGTACATATTAATCAGCGTATTGATCGCGATAATGTTCTAGTGCGCGAAGCACATCCAATAAAAGCAAGTGTTGAGGACAAAAGACATTTACATACACCAGACGGTAAGCCATACAAAAAGGTGCACAAACATGAGGTGAAACACAGACAACGACATCAAGTGCATGCTAAAAAAGCAGTGAAATAAATAATAGAAATTGAATGAGGTCCCCCAGTAATGGGGGACTTCTTTATTTTATAACCTAGCTAATGGTTTGATAACATTTTAAATTCATTCAAAACACGTTCGAATTCTTCCTTTGCACCAAAAAACAAATGGAACTATTCTTAATCAGTTTTGGGGCACTTTTCTCCGTTACAAATCCCCTTGGAACCTTACCAATTTTTATTGGACTTACGCAAGATAAATCACGAAACGCGGTGAATTTAACGGCTATGTGGACTTCTATCAATATGTTGATCATCCTCGTAGTTTCTTTCTATTTTGGCAAATACTTGCTGACTTTCTTTGGGATTTCACTGGAGTCGTTAAAAATTGCAGGTGGATTGATCATTGCTTCTTCTGGATTTGCTTTGTTGACTGGTAATTTTACTAAACACAAGGGAATGAAACGTCGAGAAAAAGATGATGCATTTAAAAGAGGTGATATTTCGTTGACTCCGTTGGCAATTCCAATGTTGGCTGGACCGGGATCGATTTCGTTATTGATTACTTTTTACAAGGAGAATCCAATTCTGCAGGATAGACTTTACATCGTAATAGCGATTGCTGTGACGTGCTTGGTGACTTTTATTCTGTTAATTACATCTCAAGTGATCGTTAAAGCTTTGGGGGCATCAGGAATTAATGCGTTGTCGAGAATTGTCGGATTTATTGTGATTTCAATAGGTGTGGAATACATTTTATCAACAGTTGTTTCCCTTTTTAACCTTTCGATCGAATGAATCAATGTAATTTCTGTCGCTTCAACAAATACTTCAGAAGAACATCATTGTATCCTTTTTGAATATCGGCTTGCATAAAATCGATATGATAGTCAGAACACTTCATCTTAATCTGTTTAAAGTATTCTTGAATCGATTTGGCGTAAACGTCTTTGATTTGATTTGGCTGAAGCTTGATTTTTTCTCCCGTTTCCATATCCACAAGGTTATATGGTCGATTTTCTAGATCAAAATCAATTTCTGTTTTCTTATCCGTTACGTGGAAGACGATCACTTCATGTTTGTTGTGCTTCAAATGCTGAAGTGCTTGAAAAAATTCTTCTGTTTTTGATGGATCGTCCAGTAAATCACTAAAAATAATCACCAAACTTCGTTGATGCGTTAATTCTGCTATTTCATGCAAAGCATCAATGGTAGCTGTACTTTTCAGATTTGTTTTGGAATAACGAACCAAATGTTTTTCCAACTCACCATACAAATATCGATGGTGACGAACGGATGACTTCGCAGTAGTGTGGACTTCTAATTTATCGGTGAAAAGTGAAATTCCGACAGCATCTCGTTGTTTTTTCAATAATTCAATCAACGAAGCAGCAGCATAAACGGAAAAATCCAACTTGTTTTCGTCCTTGTCAGCTGGATACAACATTGAGCTTGAACAATCGATTACAATCTGACAGCGTAAGTTGGTTTCTTCCTCATATTTCTTAGTGAAGAGTTTCCCCGTTCTTCCGTACAATTTCCAGTCGATGTGACGAGTTGATTCACCTTTATTATACGATCGATGTTCGGCAAATTCCACAGAGAATCCATGAAAAGGACTCTTGTGAAGTCCAGTTATGAATCCCTCAACAACTTGCTTTGCTAACAATTCTAAATTGCCAAAAAGTGCCAGTTTACCTCTATGGATTTTGTTGCTCATCAAGCTAAATATACAAATTGTTTGCTATTTCTTGCTGTTTCGCAAAATGGCATTAATTACCACTCCTGAAATCACCAAAATGATCCCAATGTTGACCGTCCAACTTAAGGCTTCATCGAAGACCAAGAATCCGATGGCAAAAGCATAAATCGCTCCAAGATATTGAAATGGAGTGATGAGAGCTGCAGATCCTTCGTGCAATGCTTTGGTAAGAAGAATTTGTGCGAATTGAGTAAAAATTCCAATCAGTAAAAGGTAAAGCCATTCAACTCCCCGTGGAACTGTAAAGTCGATGAAACAAAGCAATATCATCAACGGAGCTGCTATCAAAGGGAAGTAAAACACGATGGTAATTGGTTCGTCCGTTGTTTTCAATTTCATGATTGAGGTGTACGCCAAGCCAGAGAATACCGCAGCGAGCATTCCTAGTCCCATCCACAAGAAAGAAATTTCTTCTGTAGGCATTCCAGCTACAATTTTTTGACCACCACCAGTAAACTTGTCAATAGCAATCAAAGCAACACCAGAGAACGAGACTAAAATGAATAACCACTGAATCAAACGAACTCGCTCTTTTAACAAAATCATTGCAAAGATGACTGTGAATATTGGAGCTAAATATTGAAGAATCGAAGCGATGGCTAGCGGAAGATAATGAATGGTGTAAAAGAAAATGGTGAGTGCAATTGTTCCTGACAAACCACGAATGACCAACCATTTTTTGTTGTTTCCAAATACTGGTAATCTTCGTTTACGAATAATGTAGTAACTCATCGTCACCGAAACAAGCGATCTTGCAAGGACTAATTCATGTCCAGGATAGCTTTGTAAGTCACCAAATATTTCTGGATTATCACCACCTCCAAGGAGTTTCACGAAAAAGTTAACAATCATGAAGGAGAGTCCCGAAAGGATAATGTAGATGATTCCTTTATTCATTGTGCAAAAATACCTTTATTGTCGAGGATGGGGTGTTAAGGATTCAAAATTTAATTGGTAGATTTACGTTTAAGGGATATGAAAAAATTGATCGTTTTAATTTCGTTGTTTATTGGTGCATCGTATGGAGCAAACGCTCAGTCGATTACGCCGAAGTGGACTTACAATGTTGAGTTGACTTTACCAGTCGCTATGGGGAATGTGCCTTATGATGATATTATGCAAGGGTTGATCAATGGATCTATGTATGGCCAGTACTCATTTCCGTTTCATTTTAATATTGGTCTCGGAGCGAAATACACTTATTTGACGATTAACGAATTCAGTGTACCAGAGCCACGATTTGGTGGTGTTCACTCGGCTTACGGGTTTCTGAAATTAGGCTACGATAAATTCCATAACGATCGTTTTGCAACGGACTATGGATTGAAACTCGGCTATGGAAACAATTATTTCTATTCCTACTTAGAATCAAGCACAGATCGATTAAATGTAGAAGTGCCTTCGTCGATTGTAGAGGGAACGGTGGCTTTTATTTTATCTGCTGACGAGAGAAACTCTTATCGTTGGGTGATTGGATACGGGTTCCAAGGGTACAATTTTCAGTTGAGTCACATCGGAATTACTGGAAATGAGGGTTATACAGAATCAGAAATAAATCGACCGACAAATTACTTGATTGTTGGATTTGGTTACACGTATTATTTTAAATCGGGAAACGGTAATTAAATGTTTGTTCAACACAATGATCTTTCCGGGATCAAAGCATATTTTTCACAGAAATTAGCAGATCTTTTTACTGAAAGTGAAATTCGATCAATAACGAAACAAGTTGTGCTGGATCGAATGGAAATTGATTCAACCGAATATTTGATTGGTGATCTGCGCTTTTCGGAGTCGGATCTGTTACATTTTAGATCGATAATTCATCGCTTATTGAAGAATGAACCTTTGCAACATGTTCTTGGTACTGTCCACTTTTGTGAATTAGAATTGATTTCTGATAAAAGAGCCTTAATTCCGCGACCAGAAACGGAGGAGTTGGTCCAGTGGATTCGCGAAGAAAATCAAAATCAGCAGAATTTGAAGATCGTTGATGTTTGCGCTGGATCGGGATGTATCGCTTTGGCTGTTAAAGATTATTTACCCAATTCAAATGTGATTGCTTTAGAACTTTCTCAAGATGCGATCAACTTAATCGAAGAGAATAAAAATCAAACTGGATTAGAAATTGAAGTACATAAGTTTGATGCATTAGAAGACGATTATTCTCAATTTTTGCATGCTGATGTTATCGTATCAAATCCACCTTATATTCCAACGAAAGATAAAGCGTTTATGGATGCAAATGTGTTGGACTTCGAGCCGGATATGGCGTTGTTTGTTTCGGATGATGATCCGCTTGTTTTTTATAGAGAAATTGGAATTGGAGCAATGACCGCTTTGAAAAACGAAGGCTGGCTCTATTTTGAAATCCATGAAGATCTTGGAAATGAAACATTGGATCTATTAAAGGAAATTGGATTTGTTAACACAGAATTGAGGAAAGATTTACAAGGTAAAGACCGAATGATTAGAGCACAAAAAGTACTTTCATAATATGGATAAAGCGACTGCCCAAAAGGAAATTGAACGTTTGTCGAAGGAGCTAAATCGACACAATCACTTGTATTATGTGGAAAGTAATCCAGAAATCTCTGATTACGATTTCGATCAATTATTGAAGCAACTGCAAGAGCTCGAAGAAAAATTCCCGGAGTTCGCTCAAGACAATTCTCCAACAAAACGCGTGGGTGGTGATATCACAAAGAAATTTGAAACTGTTGTCCACCGATATCCGATGCTTTCTCTATCGAATACTTATTCTGAAGAAGAAATTGAGGATTGGGTAGCGCGCGTGAAGAAATTGGCAGAAGGCGACCTAGAATATGTTTGCGAACTCAAATACGATGGTGTCGCAATTGGAATTCAGTATGTGGATGGAAAACTGGTTCAAGCAGTCACTCGAGGAGATGGAACGCAGGGAGAGAATGTTACAGCTAACGTTCGTACAATCCGAACAATTCCACTGACTTTACATGGTGATTATCCTGAGGATTTTGAAATTCGAGGAGAGATTTTCTTCCCACTTGCGAATTTTCATCGATTGAATGAAGAAAGAAGAGATATTGGTGAAGCCGAATTTGCCAATCCAAGAAATACAGCTTCGGGTACGTTAAAAATGCAGGACTCTAAAATCGTTGCTGAACGTGGCTTAGACTGTTTTCTTTATGGAGTCTATGGAACGAATTCAGAAAATGGCCACTTCGAAATGGTTCAGAAAGTAGGGGAATGGGGATTTAAAATTCCTCCTGCGAAAGATCGTTATATCGAAAAAACGAATTCTGTTGAGGGGGTGATGAATTTCATTCACTATTGGAATGAAGAACGAAAAAATCTTCCTTTTGAGATTGATGGAATCGTAATTAAAGTCAATAATTACGCTCAACAAGAGGATTTGGGTTTTACTGCGAAGTCTCCTCGTTGGGCCATTGCCTATAAATTCAAAGCAGAACGTGTTCAAACAACCTTGGAAGAGGTAACGTATCAAGTTGGACGTACCGGAGCGATCACTCCTGTGGCTAATTTAACGCCAGTTCAGCTTGGAGGAACAACGGTAAAGCGTGCTTCATTGCACAACCAAGATCAAATCGAAAAATTGGATTTACATCTGCAGGATGCTGTTTATGTAGAAAAAGGTGGGGAAATTATCCCAAAAATAGTGGGAGTCAATACGGATTTGAGAGATGAAGATGCACCAAAAGTTGAATTTATTCACCAATGTCCTGAATGCACAACAGAACTAATTCGAAGAGAGGGCGAAGCACAACATTATTGTCCAAACGATTTAGGTTGTCCACCACAAATGAAGGGTAAAATTGAACATTTTATCAGTCGAAAAGCAATGAACATTGATGGACTTGGAGCTGAGACAGTGGATGTATTGTTCGAAAACAATTTAATTCAAAATTATGCGGATTTATACGAGTTGACTTTCGATCAGGTCGTACAGTTAGAGCGCATGGCGGATAAATCAGCGAATAATTTGATCCAAGGGATTGAAGCTTCAAAGCAGATTCCCTTTGAGCGAGTTTTATTTGGGTTAGGAATTCGATTCGTTGGAGAAACAGTCGCGAAGAAATTAGCGAAGCACTTTAAATCGATGGAGGCCATTAAATCGGCTTCTTTTGATGATTTGGTAGCCGTAGATGAGATCGGAGACAAAATTGCGATGTCGATTCAAGTGTTTTTTCAGGATGAGAAAAATGTGGAGTTGGTAAACCGACTTGCTGCTTTCGGACTTCAGATGGAGATCGAAGAGAAAGAGGGAGCATCCAATATGTTTGAAGGATTAAGTTTTGTTGTTTCTGGTGTATTCAATGCGTTCTCGAGAAATGAGCTGAAAGCGTTGATCGAATCGAATGGAGGTAAAAATGTAGGAAGCATTTCTGGTAAAACTTCGTATGTCGTCGCTGGAGAAAGTATGGGGCCTGCAAAATTGAAAAAAGCAACAGATTTGGGTGTGACTATTTTGTCCGAAGATGAATTCATTGCCATGTTAAATAATTAATCATGAACAGTATCTGGCAGAATACAAAAAAGGTATTGTTATTTATTCATCTAAAATCAATCGATGAGGTGGTCGCTTGGCGTGAAGCTTTGAAGTCGGTTGGCTTAAACATTAATGAATGTCAGCTAGTTTGCTTTATCAAAAACAAGAAGGAACGAGCGGTGCTAAAAGAAATGAGTTCGGTGACTTTTTTGGCTGAGAATGACTTTAATTTATTTGGTAAAATCACCTATGAAGATGGTAAGAAAGTCTTAGCTGATAAATACGATTTAGCGATATGGATGGGGGATCAACCACCGAGATTTAAAAGGCCTTTATCAAAACTAAAGTCAAACTTTAAAGTTGGAATTAATGCTGAAGGTGAAGATTTTGATATTAAATTAAATACCGAAGAATTAAATCCTGAACAAATTGTTAAATTTGCAAAAAATACGTTACAACGAATTAGTTAAATACTTATGAATAATCCATTTAAAGGAACAGGAGTGGCACTTGTAACGCCATTCAACGACGATCTTTCAATCGATTTTGAAGGATTGAGAAAATTGGTAAACTACCAAATTGATAATGGAACGGACTTCTTGGTCGTTCAAGGAACTACAGGAGAATCTCCTACACTTTCGATGGATGAAAAGTTGAAGGTATTGGAGGTAGTTCAGGAGGAAAATAATGGTCGACTTCCTATCGTTTTTGGTGTTGGTGGAAATGACACAGTGAATGTGGCTGCTACTTTACGCAGTTTGCCTCATGGAATTGACGGAATTCTATCTGTAAGTCCGTACTACAATAAACCAACGCAGAAAGGAATTGTTGAGCACTATAAATTCATCGCTGAAGCAACTGAACTTCCGATTATTTTGTACAATGTTCCAGGAAGAACGGGGTCTAACATGTCAGCCGCTACAACGCTTGAATTAGCAAAAATTCCAAATATCGTTGCGATGAAAGAAGCTTCTGGAGATCTTGGTCAGATAATGGAAATTGTAAGAAACATGCCTGATGGATTTTCAGTTCTAAGTGGAGATGATGCTTTAACATTGCCAATGATTTCAACTGGTGTAGAAGGTGTGATTTCGGTCGTAGCAAATGCGTTCCCAAAGAAGTTTAGCAGCATGGTGAATGATGCATTGAATGGAGATTTCGAAGGTGCTAGAATCAATCACTACGACTTGTTGCCAGTTACAGATATGTTCTTCGCTGAGGGGAATCCTGGTGGAGTTAAAGTATCTTTGGAGGCGCAAGGATTGATGAAAGCTACAATGAGAAGACCGTTGTATCCTGTTTCAGAAGGACTTGCGACTAAAATAAAAGAAGAAACAAAAAGATTACTCGCTTAATGCAAGACGCAAACAAAATTATCGATTGGATAAAATCGTTGAAAAAAATAGTCATTACTAGTCATAGATCTCCCGATGGTGATTCCATTGGGAGTTCGTTAGGTTTATATCGATTCATTGAGGCTTTGGGATGCAAGGCTGAAATTTGTCACCCAGATCCTTGTCCCACTTTTCTAAATTGGGCAAAGAATGGAGTAGAGGTGTTCGATTTTGAGTCGAATAAAGAATCGGTAACCAAAAAAATGAACGAGGCTGACCTCATTTTCTGTCTAGATTACAACGGTGCTAATCGACTTGGTAATGAAATGGGGGAAGTTCTGACGAACGCTTCGGCCAAAAAAGTGATGATCGACCACCATTTACATCCAGATGATTTTGTTGATATTGCTGTTTCTGAACCTTCAGTTTGTTCCACTTCTCAGTTGATTCTAGATTTAATTGAAGCGTCAGGAAATCTTGATCTGTTAAGTCCTGAAATTGGAACTCCACTTTATTTGGGAGTAATGACTGATACTGGTTCATTCCGATTTGGTTCTGTAACGCCAAAAACACATATTTGGATGGCACGATTGATCGAAGCTGGAGTAAATCATTCTCAAATCCACGAAAATACTTTCGATACAAATACAGTCGATCGACTTAAATTAAAAGGTTTTGCGATCGCTGAGAAATTGGAAATCATTCCTGAATTAAACGTGGCGATCGTATCATTAACGGCAGATGAATTAGAGCGATTTAATTATCAAAAAGGAGATACCGAAGGATTGGTAAACACGGCATTGTCTATTGAAGGAATTCAAGTCGCTGTTTTCTTATCAGAAAAAGATGGTAAAATAAAAATGTCGTTCCGTTCCAAAGGAATTCTTCCTGTTAACGAAGTAGCTTCAAATCACTTCGATGGTGGAGGTCACAGAAATGCGGCTGGTGGAATTAGTAACCTTTCTATGGAAGATACGTTGATTAAATTAAGATCAGTTTTACCTGAAATCTTAAATTAACAATGAAATACCTGTCTTTTACATTTCTTTTTCTGTTGTTTGCTTGTGAAAGTGAACCAGAAAATTCTACTCCAGAAATCAATTGGACCAAAGAGAATTCAACCGATTTAAGTAAGGAAATTGCATTGCAAGAGGAGATTGATATTCAACTATTCCTCGAAATGCGAAGCAGCTGGAATGTCCAAAAAACAGGTAGTGGTCTTCGTTATTACATCTACGAAAATGGAGAAGGTGAGACGCCAAAACCAGGAGATATCGCCGAAATTGAATACAGCGTTAAGCTACTAGATGGTACCGAATGTTATTCCACAGAACCGGACGAATACGAGGAACTTCTGGTAGATAAAAGCACAATCGAGACGGGAGTCCAAGAGGGAATTAAATTGATGAAAGTAGGTGACCGAGCAAAATTGATCATCCCGAGTCATATAGGTCACGGTTTGCTAGGTGATATGGACAAAATACCACCATTAAACACTATTGTTGTTGACATTCATTTATTAGGAATCAAATGAGAAAATACGTCATTATTTTAACATCGTTGATTGCAATTGGATTCACTTCGTGTAAAGAAGAAGTGAAAAATACCGATTTGCCTATTTCCGATGCGGATTCAACAGATGTTGTTGTAATAGAAGACAAGCTTGAATCAAATCCAGAAGTAAGTGATACACTTAAAATGGAGAATGGTATTATCATTCGTTGGTTTGATCGAGGAGAGGGCGATAAGTTAGCTACTGGCGATGTGGTCAATATCGACTATAAAGTGACGTTAGATGACGGAGAATTAGTCGATGGGAATAAACTCAATGGGAAAACATCTGTGCCTTTCGTCGTTGGATTTGGCATGCAGACCGAAGGATGGGATATTGCTTTGAAAGAACTAAAAGTTGGTGATTTTGCTGAAATTTTTATTCCAAGTAAACTCGCAAGAGGAGAAAAAGGAATTCCAGGATTAATTCCACCAAACTCGAATAATACACTGAAGATCCGTGTAATCGATCAGCAAAAACCTACAAGAGAAATAGATGGAAATCGCGTTTATCTCTTCGAAGAAAGTCAGAAGTCGACAGAAAAGTTTGATGAAGGTAAAACAATTGAATTTCACTGCATGGTGTCGTCGGAGAGTAATCCATTCTATATCAACACATTCCGATCAAACGAGCCGTTTAAATTGAATTTGGAAGACTATGGAGTGGTTCCAGGCCTGAAAAAAGCGTTAATTAATGCTAAAAAGGCAGATAGAATGTTTATTATTGTTCCGGCCGAAGAAGCCTATAAAAACAAGGGTTATCAGGATTTAGTAAAGCCAAATGAAGATTTATTCTATAATGTACTGGTAATGGATGTTACCAAAGGATAGAATCAATTGTTTATCTTTGTGCCATCAAACCAGCTAGGAAATTAAATGTTATGCGTACTCTCTTAAATTTACTCCTAACACTTTTATTCACTCAAACGGCATTCTCACAAGAAATTGTGGATACGATTTACTATGAGGATAAAACAATGTTGGTATATGCCGACCGTACATGGGAATATATAGAAGATCGAGATTTTGATGGAATCTTGAATGAACGTGTTGCAACTATTATAGACGAGGACTCTAACTTGAATTTGATTCAATCTTGGGATAACGATGTGTGTTACACTTCTCAATTGGCAAATGATTTATCCAAATTGAAGGATACGCTTTGGTTGTGTGTTCAAGATAGTATTGAAGATGGCTTCGTAATGCCTTTTGATGGAATTGTAACTTCGCGCTACGGATGGAGAAGAGGTCGTTACCACAACGGAACGGATATCGATTTGAACACCGGAGATACGGTACGAGCTGCATGGTCAGGAAAAGTGCGTTATGCTAAGTATAATGAAAGTGGATTCGGAAACTTAGTAATTATTCGTCACCACAACGGACTTGAAACATTTTATGCTCATTTAAGCAAGCACTTAGTCGTTCCTAATCAGGAAGTTAAAGCAGGTGACCCAATCGGTCTTGGTGGTAATACCGGTCATTCGTATGGTTCACACCTTCACTTCGAAGTGCGATTCTACGATGCTCCGATGGATCCTGAGCAAATTATCGATTTCAAAGCGAAACAGGTGAAGGATGCTAATTTGATGGTGCACAGTAAATTATTCCGCCCTGGACAAAGAGCAGGGGATTCTGGATCGGGTGCAGTTGCCAACAATACTACAAATTCAGGAAGTAGAAAATATTACCGTATTCGATCGGGTGATACGTTGGGAGCAATTGCACAACGAAATAGAACCACTGTGTCTAAATTGTGTCAGTTAAATGGAATTCGACCGACTACAGTTCTTCAAATTGGAAGAAATCTTCGTATCCGTTAGGCAATTTTTATAGATTAACACTCGTTAACAGCTTTTTGTGCTACTTTTGAGTCAATGAAACATTTTCTTATTCTTCTTGTTGGAACAGCTCTCGTAATTTCGAGTTGCTCAGAATACAATAAAGTCCTTAAATCAGATGATTATGGTGCCAAATTTAAAATGGCCAATGATTATTATGATTCAATTGGAACAAACAATGCAAAACTTCGTTCCATAGCACTTTACGAACAAATCTATCAGCGTTTTCCAAAACAAGGAGAGGGAGAGTTAGCTTACTTTAGAATAGGAAAAGCTTATTATGTGAATGGCGATTATTACATGGGAGGTTATTATTTAGGACAATTTGTTCAACGTTTCCCATACAGCCCTCGAGCAGAAGAAGCCTTTTTCTTGAGTGCAATGTGTTCCGTTCAAAACTCACCGGAATGGTCGTTGGACCAAATGGAGACAGAGGTGGCAATTAATAACCTTCAGCAGTTTGTAGACAGATACCCAAATTCAACGCTAATTGATTCTTGCAACAATATCATCGATAATCTACATTTTAAACTAGAGACAAAAGCATTTGAAGGAATCAAATTGTATTCTAGAACGGAAAATTATCGTGCAGCAGTAACAGCAGCAGAGACTTTTATGGTCGATTATCCAATGTCGGTCTACAAAGAAGACGCTTATTTCATGCTAATCAAGAACTCATATTTTCTCGCTAAAAATAGTGTCGAGGAGAAAAAAAAGGAACGAATCAATGAAACTATAGAAAGATATAGTACTTTTGTAGCTGGATTCCCTAATTCTGAGTATCATAAAACATTATCAGTTTATGATGAAGAGATGCGTGAGGAATTGAAAAAATACATGTAGAAATTTACGTTATCATATGAGCTTTAAAAATAGCACTGCAGAAAAAACAACGATTACGAGAGATACTTTGGATCTTGAAAAAGGAACGGAAAACATTTATGAATCAATCGTATTGTTGGCAAAACGTTCTAATCAGTTAAGTGTTGAGTTGAAAGAAGAGTTGACGCAAAAATTGCAAGAGTTCGCTTCAACTACAGATAACCTTGAAGAAATATTCGAAAACAGAGAGCAAATTGAAATCTCTCGTTTTTATGAGCGTCTTCCTAAACCTGTTGCCATGGCAATGGAGGAATTTATGGAAGATAAAATGTATTGGAGACGTCCTGAAGAGGACCAAAACGCCTAGTCGATGCGTGGGAAGCGCGTTCTTCTCGGTATTACTGGAGGTATTGCAGCGTATAAGATCTCCTTTCTTATTCGTTTGCTGAAAAAAGCTGGGGCAGAAGTCAAATGTATTATGACTCCTGCCTCTTCTGATTTTATATCACCCCTAGTTGTTTCAACATTAAGCGAAAATCCTGTTGGAATTGAATTCTGGAACAAAGAAGATGGTTCTTGGAATAATCACGTGGAATACGGTCTTTGGGCCGATGTCTTTGTAATAGCTCCACTAACAGCGAATACGTTGAGTAAAATGGCTGTCGGTAGTTGCGACAATCTTCTTTTGGCAACTTATTTGTCGATGAAATCGAATACAATTGTTGCACCAGCAATGGATTTAGATATGTATGCTCACCCAACGACTTCCAGAAATCTATTGCAATTAGAAGAAGATGGAGTCGCTATTATTCCTGCAGAAGCTGGTGAACTAGCTAGTGGACTAGAAGGAACTGGAAGAATGGCAGAACCAGAAACCATTTTTAATCACATTCAGAAGTATTTTGAAGATCGATATGATCCAAAATTGAATGGGAAAAAAGTGGTGATTACCGCAGGACCCACTTATGAATCAATCGATCCTGTTCGCTTTATTGGAAATCACTCCAGTGGTAAAATGGGATTCCAAATAGCTGAGCAGCTACTGAACCAAGGTGCTCATGTTGAATTGGTTTCTGGTCCAACAAAATTATCCTTGGAACACCCAAATTTGACTATTCACAAAGTGAAATCGGCGAATGAAATGTTGGAAAAAGTCCAATCGATTTGGGCAACTGCTGATTTTGGTGTCTTCGCTGCTGCTGTATCCGATTATCGACCTGCTAATCCCGCTGAATTGAAAATTAAGAAGTCGGAAGACTCAATGACAGTTGAGTTAATCAAAAATCCGGATATTCTAAAGTGGGCGGGAAGTGTTAAAAAAGAAGGTCAAATTTTGGTCGGATTTGCACTGGAAACCAATGATCTAGAGGAAAATGGTCGTACTAAGCTAGAAAAGAAGAATTTGAACTTCATCGTTCTAAATACTTTGGAAGATGAAGGAGCTGGATTTGGTGTTGATACAAACAAAATAAGTATCTTAGATAATCACAATAATTTTGTGAGTTTTGAGTTAAAATCAAAGAAAGAAGTCGCGAAGGATATCGTTGACTATTTGAAAAATTATACTGCATGAAATCGTTAGTTGTCGCTTTTATATTGAATTTACTGGCTTTTGCTGGATTTTCACAAGAATTGAACTGTCAAGTCAGTGTTGTGAACGATGCGAAATTGGATATCACAAGTGTAGAGCAAGAGGTGTTCAAACAATTGGAGCAGGCAGTATTCGAGATCATGAATAATACGAAGTGGACGAAAGATAACTTCGAAGTGGAAGAGAGAATTAATTGTAATATTCAGTTCCAAATTAAATCAATTCCGAATCCAGGTACTTATTCTGGATCACTACAAATTCAATCATCTCGTCCAGTTTTTAACTCATCATACAATACGACGATCTTCAATTTTCAAGACGACGATGTGACATTTACATTTGCCCGAAATGCACTTTTGGTATACGCTCCAAATCAGTTTCGAGATAATTTAACGTCAATTTTAGCTTTCTACGCATATTATATAATTGGAATGGACTACGATTCTTTTTCGAAGGAGGGAGGAACGCCATACTTTAACGAAGCCCAAAATATTGTTTCCTTGGCACAAAGTTCTAGTTTTTCGGGTTGGAGATCGAATGAATCTGGAAAGCGTAATCGCTACTGGTTGGTAGATAACGCCATGCATCAACTTTTTGCTCCTTTGAGAGAATGTAACTACGAATATCATAGAAAAGGATTGGATATGTTGTACGACAATCCAGAAGAGGCAAGAAAGTCAATTAAATCTGCCTTAGATCGTTTGATGAAAGTGGCCGCAACACGACCGAATTCAATGAATATGTTGAATTTCTTGCAGGCTAAATCCAATGAATTGAAAAATTTATTCCAAGAAGCGGATCAGCGAGAGAAAAACGATATTGTGAATCTTCTTAAACGACTTGATCCTGCAAACTCATCCAAATACCAAGAGATTCTCGGCTGATGATCACAAACTTACGCATTGAAAACTTCGCGTTAATCGATGAAGCATCGATTCATTTTACAGATGGTTTTACAGTAATTACAGGAGAAACAGGTTCCGGAAAGTCTATCCTATTAAATGCACTTAACTTAATTTTAGGTGAACGAGCGGATTTCTCTGTAATTGGAGAGAAAAAGGATAAATCAATTGTTGAAGCTGAGTTAAATCTTAAAGCGTTCGATGTTCAAGACTTTTTTCAAGAGCATGAACTCGATTATTTTGATACGTGCATTGTGCGAAGAGAAATTTCAAAGCAAGGTAGATCGCGCGCGTTTATCAATGACACTCCTGTTGGGTTGAATGTGCTGAAGGCATTTTCTTCAAGTATGATTCATATTCATTCACAGTACAATACACTTGAGTTGAAGGATCCGAATTATCAATTGAATGTGCTGGATATTTTAGCTCAATCCACAAGCTTGAAATCTGAGTATTCAACAAAATATGGTCAGTTTGCTTCGATGAAAAAGAAGTTGAATCAACTGGAAAGTGATTTGGCGGATAAACAATCAATGGCGGACTATAATTCTTTTCAGTTCAATGAATTGTCTGCTCTGAAATTGGAAGAAAATGATTTCGAATCGCTGCAACAAGAATTATCTGTATTCGAAAATGCTGATGAATTACGTTCTGCTTACGGTCAGATTATCGAAGGTTTGAGTTCTGATAATTCCGTAGGAGATTTGTTGGCTCAATTAAAATCTGGACTTCAGAAGCTCGGCGATAAAGACGGGAATTTAAAAGAATTGCTAGATCGCATTGAAAGTGCTCGCTTGGAAATTCAAGATATTGGTGATGAAGCCGTAAATCAATTGGAGAAAATTGATGTTGATCCGGAACGAATTGAAGAGATCAGTGGGTTAGTGGATGAATACAACCGTGTCTTATTCAAACACAAACTTGGCTCTCAATCCGAATTGGTAGAATTTATGAAAGGATTGGAAAGTGAGGTTTCTAATCTAGACGATCTTACGAACCAAATTGAGGCGTTAAAGTCAAGTTTAGTGCAAAATCATAAGGAATTACTTCAATTAGCAACAAACCTTCACGAGAAACGAAAGTCTGCTATTCCTGCTATTCAAAAAGAAATTAAAAGCGAATTAGACGCTCTGAAACTCTTGAACACTTCGTTCACATTTAAGCTGGATAAAACGGATGAGCTAACGGCAAACGGTATTTCAAAACTGGAAATGTTGTTTAGTCCAAACGCAGGAATACCTGAAGTGCCAATTCACAAAGCGGCAAGTGGAGGAGAGTTATCAAGAGTGATGTTGGCTTTACAGAGTTTGATGTCTTCTAAAACACGACTAAGAAGTGTGTTCTTTGATGAAATTGACACGGGAGTATCTGGTGACGTGGCTCAAAAAGTAGGTAATACACTGGCTAAAATGGGACAAGGAATGCAGGTGATTGCAATTACCCACCTTCCACAAGTCGCGGCCAAAGGTGGTCAGCACTTAAAGGTTTCGAAGCAAACGGTTGACGGTAAAACGAAATCGAAAGTGGAGGAACTTACCGAAATGGAGCGCATCGAGGAGACTGCCCGATTAATGAGTGGGGATAAAATTAATGAGGCGGCGCTGCAAAATGCACGTGAATTAATGCGTTAAATGAAATTTCAGCTTTCATTCAACATAGAAGAATCAGGTTTTAAAATTCAACACGGTCAGCCGATTGTTTTATTGGGAAGTTGTTTCTCTGATGAATTAGAATCTTATTTTTCAAACGGTGGATTTGAGGTGATCAGCAATCCATTTGGAACACTTTTTCACCCAATTCCAATTGCACAATCAATTTTGAATTCACTTTCTGACGCGGAGAACAGAATGTTGGAAAGAAATGGAGCTTTTTTCACTTGGGATGCATCGACTAAAATATTTGAGAAGTCAGAAGTAGCTTTGAAAAATAGGATCTCTGACATTCAACTCAACCTGAAAGACAAATTAATTAATGCACAAGTGTTGATTGTCACTTTTGGAACAGCTTTCGGATATCGACTCAATTCAGATCAACAAATAGTGGCCAATTGTCATAAAATACCATCCGATCAGTTCACAAAAGAACTTTCGACTGTTGAAGAAATGAAATTGGTTTGGGAGAAAGTACTAACTGAGCTCAAAAAGATTAATCCACATCTTAAAATAGTATTTACCGTTAGTCCAGTTCGACATTCGAAAGATGGTTTGGTTGAAAATAATCGAAGTAAATCACGACTGATAGAATTGGTGCATCAACTAAATGAAATAAGTAGTTCAACGTATTTTCCATCGTATGAAATTGTAAATGATGAATTGCGCGATTATCGTTTTTTTAAACGCGATTTAGTTCATCCGAATGAATTGGCAGTCGAATATGTTTGGAATCGTTTTAAGTCGACTTACTTCAACGAATCGACCCTTAGCATAGTTCAACAAGCAGAAAAGTTTAATCGTTTTTCAAGTCACAAGCCATTGGACAGAGAAGAGATTGATACTCACCAGAAGCAAGTAGAGGAGAAGAAGCAACAATTGCTTTCAACTTATCCGCAAATCTTTTTGAAATAAAAAATCCTGACGTTTCCGCCAGGATTTCAGGTTTATAGTTTTGTAATCGAGCCCTTATACTCGGCACGTTCACCGGGAGCAGGATTTTCGAGTACAACTTTCCATATGTAGGTAGTAATTGATGAGTTCACTTTTCCAATTCTTGCATCCGTTCCGTCCCAAGGTTTATTTGCATCGTTTGTTTCGTAAACAACATCACCTGTGCGGGCATCGAGAATGATCATTCTAAATTTCACATTTCGTTGCGTCAATGCGAATGGAATAAACGTGTTATTTCTTGGGTCACTGTCGTTTGGATTAAATCCAGTAACCGCCATCAAATTGTAGTCTTCAACATAAACTGACTCTTCTTTCGAGACAGAACAAGAACCATTCGTAGCAGTCAATTGAATGGTATGATTTCCTTCTTTGAAGAAATGGAAGTCAGCCGATCGACCACGGAATGATTGTTCACCTGAAGTCCAAACAAACGAATCGCTTGTTCCGTTAGCAGATACTTTCACTGTTGGGATTCCATTCTCATACTTCGTATCTAAATCGATATCAAAATCAGCAGATGGTTTTCCGTTCACGGCGAAGTGATCTTTTTCATAGAATTTACAGTCAACGAAGAATCCAAGTCTGTATTCTCCAACTTGATCCGCGTGGAAAGTCTCTGTTGTTCCAGAAGGAATTCTAAATCGTTCACCAACACTGTTCAGTACGACTAAATAACGATTATTTGGATTTGATAAAGTCAATTCTTCACCAACACACAAGTTTTTCACCGCTGGAAGTACCATGTCTTCTGCTGGTGTCAAGTTTGGATCAACGATTCCAGGTTTTTGAGCATGGAACTCAATTGGTTTACCGTCAATGTTATCGTTATTCTCACTCGCTACTTGTTCCCAAATGATTGTAATAAGTTCATCATCTGCTGGAGTGGTAGAAGTCGGATTCAAATTTGGGGAATTGGTTGCAACCGCATTGTTCACTTCATTATTTGAAGGGACAGTCACTTGTTCATTGTCAGTTGCTGTTACTGATTCTGTTTGTTGAGTCGAATTGGTAACTGGATTGGTTTCATTCGATTTATCAGCATCAACATTTGTGTTGTTTTCAACTAGTTCGTTTTCAGCTTTAAGATTTGGATTCACCTGAATCTCATCATCTCCAAAGAACATAAAGTAGCTGGCAACAGCAATTGCCGTTACACCAACAGCCGCACCAAAGAACTTCCAAGAAGCTCCTCCGGTACTTGAAGTAGGTTTAACCTGATCCAAACGCGCATTCATAGAAGTCCACGCTGCCGCATTGTAAGGCATTTCGTGATTTTCCAAGCTTTG
Organism: Henriciella pelagia; assembly: GCA_964219255.1. Taxonomy (GTDB): domain Bacteria; phylum Bacteroidota; class Bacteroidia; order Flavobacteriales_D; family Crocinitomicaceae; genus UBA4466. Next base: position 279,588 of record CAXPPC010000005.1, on the reverse strand, counting down.
TTTAATCAGTTCCTCTATCGGTTTTTTCATGTTATTCAATATTCATGAATTTTTCTTTCAATATTTTTTGAAGGTTCATCTTCGCTTTTGATAAGTTTGATTTGGAGGTTCCTTCACTAATTCCCAGTATTTCGGCAATTTCTTTGTGAGAATAATCCTCCAAAACATACAAGTTGAATACTGCTTTGTATGCTGGAGATAATGAGTTGATTGCTTCAAGGGCAACTTCGGCTTTTAAAGAAACCAAGTCCAGTTCCTCTTGTTCCACCATTGGATTTTCCGCACCGAGCTTAAAATCCTCGTCATTATCTGTCAACATGGGATCTTTTTTCGATTTTCTGATGCTATCAATGGCCGTATTAGCCATAATTCGTCTCATCCAACCTTCAAAAGAACCTTTGTAATCAAATGCATCTAGCTTATCAAAGATCTTAATGAATCCTTCCTGAAGAATCTCTTCTGCCGAATCTCTGTCAGGTTTGTAACGCATACAAACACTCAGCATTTTCCCATAATACAGTTGAAACAACTCCTCTTGAGCACGGCGCTTATTTTTAAGGCAGCCATCAATGATGCGTTTTAACTGGTCTTTATTCTCCACTGGGTTTCGTTCGTTAGACGTTGGTGATTTAATTGGGTTGCCCGCTAAATTAATTTTTTTTCGTTCACAAAAACTTCTGGAAAATAGGTCTTTTTCAGGACAAAAGTGTTAATTTCGTGCGTGTACTACATTAGTAATCTACATTAGAAATAAATAATAATAAACGAAATGAAAGTAACCGTTGTTGGTGCTGGAAATGTTGGTGCTACTTGTGCTGATGTTTTAGCGCACAGAGAAATTGCAAACGAGATCGTTTTGCTAGACATCAAAGAAGGATTTGCAGAAGGAAAAGCATTAGATATCTGGGAGTCTTCTCCAATCGGATTGTACGATTCAAGAACTGTTGGGTCTACAAATGATTATTCAAAAACTGCTGGTTCAGATGTTGTTGTAATTACATCTGGATTGCCACGTAAACCTGGTATGTCGCGTGACGACTTGATCGCTACAAACGCAGGAATTGTAAAAATGGTTACTGAGAACGTAATTAAGCATTCACCAGATGCGAAAATTATCATTGTATCAAATCCTTTGGATGTTATGACGTACGCTGCTTACTTGACTGCGAAAATTGATTCAAGTCGTGTATTTGGTATGGCAGGTGTGTTGGATACAGCTCGTTACCGTTCATTCTTGGCATTAGAGTTGAATGTTTCTCCAAAAGATATCCAAGCGGTATTGATGGGAGGTCACGGAGATACAATGGTTCCACTTCCACGTTACACAACTGTTGGTGGTATTCCAGTAACTGAATTGATCGAAGAAGAAAAATTGAACGAAATCATCGAGCGTACGAAGTTTGGTGGTGGTGAAATCGTTAAGCTTCTTGGTACTTCTGCTTGGTATGCACCAGGAGCTGCAGCTGCTCAAATGGTTGAAGCAATCGTTCGCGACCAAAAACGTATTTTCCCAGTTTGTGCGTGGTTGCAAGGGGAGTACGGAATGGAAGATATCTATTTAGGTGTTCCAGTTGTACTTGGTAAAAACGGAATCGAGAAGATTATTGAATTAGACCTTAACGATGATGAAAAAGCATTGTTGGCTGAGTCTGCTGAAGCTGTTCGTAATGTAATGTCTGTATTGGACAACATGAATGCTGAAGCATAATTCAAATTCATATTGAATTAAAAAGGGCTGTCGTTTCGACAGCCCTTTTTTTATGATTAATAATTCTGTTCGTGTAAAATCTTCTCTTGGGCGTTCCTTTTAGGGCAGGCTATCCGCTGTATCTTTTTTTCAAAAAGGATGCCGCTCCTATCCTTAACGCTGAAGTTATGGGCACAAATTCAATTCAAGTTATTTATTCGTTTGATTACCTAAATACTTGGGTGGGGTGTTTTGACTTTGTAGTTAATTGGGATTCGCGTTAGGGGTTGGTATGGAAAGCCCGGAGCAAAGTGAGGACTTGCAAAGAAGACCCGACCGTAGGGAACGCCCACAAAAAAAGGGAACCATTTCTGATTCCCTTCTGATATTTCAATTGAAAATTATTTTTTCAATAAATCTCTGATCTCTGTCAACAACTCTTGATCCTTTGTTGGAGCAGGAGGAGCTGCAGGAGCTTCTTCTTTTTTCTTCTGTGTTTTCTTGTACGCTTTAGAAATCATGAATAATACAAAACCAACAATTACAAGGTTGATTAATGCGTTGATCCATTTACCATACATGATTGCATTTTCAGGAGTAGTGACGTTACCATCGGTATCCATAACAGCTTCTGAAAGCACAACTTTCATCTCAGCAAAATCCATTCCACCAGTGAATTGACCAATAATTGGCATCATAATGTCGTCCGTAAATCCTTTTACAACAAGACCTACCGCACCAGCCAAAATAACGGCAATCGACAATTCGATTACGTTTTTGGTCATAATGAACTCTTTAAACTCTTTTAACATATCTATTTGTTTTGGTTTGAAGCAAATTAAGCTAAATGAATCGAAAGTTGGAAATTTAAAATAAAGAAATTTCGACAATCAATTGTTGTTAACTCATTCGATCACAACTGAAAAGGCTGTCGTTGTTGAAGTGATCGACCAAGCGTTAACTCGTCTGCATATTGCAGTTCACTTCCAATTGCGACTCCGCGAGCGATGGTTGAAATGGTTACTTCTGCATCTTTTAACTTTTTGTATAGGAAGAAATTAGTCGTGTCGCCTTCCATGGTCGCGCTGAGTGCAAAAATTACTTCTTTTGGCTTACCACTTGCGACTCTTTCAACAAGGGAATTGATGTTTAAGTCCGACGGTCCAATCCCATCCATTGGAGAAATAATTCCACCAAGTACGTGATAAACTCCTTTGTAAGATTCCGTTGCTTCGATAGCCAATACATCTCTAATATCCTCCACTACACAAATTGTAGAACGATCTCTTCGGTGATCGCTACAAATGGAGCATTCTGGCGTATCCGAAATATTTCCACACGTCTTGCAGTGCTTCACATTCGCTTTCATTTCCAAAAATGCTTCGGCGAACATGCGAATTTCTTCATCAGAGCGATTCATCAACTGTAAAACGAGTCGCAAAGCCGTTCTTTTTCCCACACCTGGTAGCGAGGACATTTGCTCAACCGCATTTTCAATATATTTCGATGGAATCTTCACAATTCAAAGTTACCGAATAATCCACTGAATGATTCCATCAGAAGTATTACTTTTGCATACTTGATTTTTAAAAAGTGCAGAACAAAGTAAACATACAGAACAAAAAAGCGCGTTTTGAGTACCATCTAGAGGATACTTTCACAGCCGGAATTCAATTGAAGGGAACGGAGATTAAAAGTATTCGTAATGGAAAAGCGAGCATCCTTGAGGCATACTGTGTTTTCGATGGAGGAGAGGTATGGGTTCGAAACATGCACATTACTGCGTACGAAAATGGATCTTTCTACAATCACAAACCTCGAGCCGATCGAAAGTTGCTGTTGAATAAGAAAGAAATTGCCAAGATCGAAAAATACCTCAAGGTAAAAGGAAATACTGTCATTCCATTGAAGATTTTTATTTCGGAAAAAGGCTGGGCGAAAATGGATATTGCATTAGCGAAAGGTAAGAAGCTTCACGATAAACGTCAGGATTTAAAAGAAAAAGACGACAAGCGAGCCATCGATCGTGCAATGAAAAATCACTAAAAGAATCCCAAAGTGATTAAGTGGGCCCATCTATCATTTGTGAATAGATGATAAATCACTAAAATTCCAGTAAAGTAATAGCTAAAAAGGTATACGAAAGTGAAAATCGGTGTCTTTCGTTTAAACAGCATCGTAATTATGGGGGCCAGGAAACAGATTACAATAAAGTAGTTTCGGTAGAAGGTGTAATATAAATCATACGATTTATTCTTAGTTTTTCCTCTCGAAATGACATGTATTGGGTCGTGCAGAATCCAGCTTGACTCAACGAAGATATCCGGTGCCTCTGAGTACAACATATAATCGGCATTTCCAACCCAGTAGTAATTATCCTTTTTCGTTTTTATAATGGACACTGCGACACCACTTAGCGATGAAGCTTCATTTAAATTGTAATGAGTTACTCGATCGCTCTCATAGTGATGTGGTAAAAAACGATCTAACAGCATACTGAAGGCAATTAAGCCACCAATTACAGCCAAAACACGAATCGTTTTCCATTTGACTCCAGTTGTGAGTCGACGGAAATACATTTCATTCTCTAAGTACTCTTTCAGTTTCTGTTCTTGATAACGTTTTCGAGCTTCTTTAAGTCGTTCTTCTTCTCGTCGCTTTGCATGTTCTTTTGTTTCTTGAGGAGAAGTTTGTGGTCTACGGCTTTGTGCACGACTTATTCGTTGAGCTTGTGGTGCGGGAATTTTACCAGTGACAATTTCATAAGCTTCTTTAATTAGGATGAATCGCGCTTCGGCTTTGGGGTGTTTATTTCTATCGGGGTGATAAACCATTACCAATTTACGGTAGGCTCTTCGAACTTCATCTTGTGAAGCATTTGGAGTTAATCCTAATATTTTATAGTACTTGTCTAACGACACGTGCCCCAGATTTAATTGTTTTTGGTCGGTTTATTTTTCCACTTTCTGTCCACTCAAAACGCTCAAAATAGTGAATTTCTCGAGGGATGATTTTACGTTCTAATGTTTGAACAAGAACTTCTTTGGTCAAATTAATATCCGTATTTGACTCAACACATAGAATATGTTTACTACCTAATCTTTCATCTGGAATGCCAAATGAGAAAAAAGGAACAGAAATTATGGAGTCCAGTTGTTCTTCTATTACAGAAGGATGAATTTTTATTCCACCACTGTTAATGACAAAATCCGCTCTTCCTATCCATTTAAATTGGTTACTGGAGATCAACTCAACTAAATCATTTGTTTCTAGATTATTTACGCCAATTTCAGGAAAGTTCACAATTAATTTTTCATCCTTAGTTGAAACAGTCGCTCCAGGAAGACATTTGAATACAGCTGAGTTTTTGGGTGCAATTTGTCGTAAAGCAAAGTGGGAAATAGTTTCAGTCATCCCGAAGGTTTGGAATATATTGACCTTTAATGATTTTATTTTTTCTTCCAAAGCGGGGGAAATTGGTCCGCCTCCAACAATTATATTCTCGAGTAAGTCGATTTTTTCTGGAGATTCAGTTAGTATAGTCTCCAATTGCAGTGGAACGAGTGCAATAAAATTTATTCGTACACTAATGTTCTCGAGCGGATTGCTTTTTACCTCGCCCACAATAAGATCCAAATCCATCACCAAAGACCGAACAATCATCATTAATCCACCTATTGTATTCGGAGATAAACAAAGTAGTGCTTTATGATCACGCTGGATATTTAAAAAATTGCAAGACGCTTTTGCCGATTCAATCATGTGTTGTTTTTCGAGCGTGATTTTTTTCGGTTTCCCCGTGGACCCAGATGTTTGAACAGTAAGTTGGTTTGTCTCAATATCCTTCCATTCAGCGATAAATTTTTCAACGCTGTCCTTAATTTTTATATCAGATGTGAGATAAGTTATCTTCATTTTCTAGGTGGAATAAAAATAGTAAGTCTTATTAGAAGTGAGAGGATAAATGAATAACAAAATAGAATTTGACACTTTTAAAGAGAATATTGATTCTTTTTGAAATACTAAATCGTTTTATTACATTTGTTTAGCTACAATTTTAAATATGATCAAACAATCACTAATCCTACTATTCTGCGCATTAATTGCGTTTGAATCACAGTCCCAAAACCTTCTTGCAAATGGAGATTTTGAAAATTATTCTACGTTGCCTAACTCTTCAATGGATTGGAGTTACTGCGTTGGTTGGAACAATGTAAATTTAAATTCTGGTTCTTGGCCTTATGCAACACCAGATTATTTTCACACATCTGGTTCTGGAGGTGGAAATATTCCAAATACAGCATTTGGAAACGTAACAGCTCAAAGTGGTAATGCAGTGATTGGATTATATTCCAAACATTCAAGTCAATCCAACTCTCGCGACTACATGTCCTGTCAATTATCGAGTCCATTGGTAGTTGGAACTGCGTATACGATTTCTTTTTGGATGTCCAACGGTTATGGGAATTACAAGTACGGATCAAGTTGCAGTCATATGGGAGTTCAGCTTTCAATGGCTCCATTGTCTCAGACAAATCACGAAAATATTGGAGGAACACCACAATTTGAAGTTACTTCTGATCCTTGGTTGACAGGTTGGAATATGTATTCAACCGTTTACGTTGCAACTCAACCATATCAATATTTTACCATCGGTGTATTTAGAAACGATGCTTCGATTAGCTCAACAGTTCATGCTACTGGGGCAAATTTTCCTACAGCGGCCTATTACTTTATAGATAATGTGGTTGTTCAACCAGCTTCTTTACTTCCAATCGAGCTTCTATCTTTTTCTGCCGTGAAACAACGAAGTTCAGTAGATCTACTTTGGGAGACAAATACCGAAATAGATAATGATTACTTTACTATTGAACGGTCAGCTGATTTGAATACATGGACTGTGATTGGAGTTGTTGATGGTGCAGGTAATTCTGATGAGATAAATTCTTATTCGATATTAGATGAAGAGCCACTGGAAGGAATAAATTACTACCGTTTATCGCAAACGAATTTTGATGGAACTACTTCATATTCAGATATACGATCGGTTGACTTTATTCCAGTCGGCGAGCTGAAAATTTATCCAGTTCCGGCAGAAGAGATTGTTGTTGTTCAAGGTAACGATGTCGATTTTAGTGATTTTCAGGTATTCGATGCATTTGGAAAGGTGGTTAACGACCATATTGGAGTAGTAGAACAAACGAATGAAAAGCTAGTACTAAATGTAAGTCAACTCGCTAGTGGTCATTATTTTATTGGATCATCAAATAGTGTTACTCGTTTCGTGAAAAAATAAGATTTCAATCTTGGTACGGTGATTGTATTCTTTATTTCGACTTTTCTTAAGTCATTTTTGTAAATTGAACCCTCAAATTAGAGTGATATGAAGAAATTAGTTGGAATATTTTCATTGGCATTAGTGGCATTGTTATTTATGTCGATGTATTCCGGATCGGGTAGTGGAATAAAATTCGAAAAGTTAACATTCGAACAAGCGAAGGCGAAAGCAAAGAAATCAGGAAAGTTAATTTTCATTGATGCATACACGGATTGGTGTGGACCATGTAAAAGAATGGCAGCGACGTCTTTTAAAGATGAAAGAGTAGCTAAAGTTTATAATGATCAATTCATCAATCTAAAAGTGGAAATGGAAAAAAGTGAGGATGGACCTGAAATTGCTCGTTTATACAGAGTTCGTGCTTATCCAACAGTGATGATAATCGATGGAGATGGAAAACTGATTAAACAAGCAATTGGTTTACAATCTGCAGATCGACTTCTAATGTTAGCTGAATCTGTCGAGTAAGCTAAAAAGATCTTAAATGAAACTCTCCAAATGGGGAGTTTTTTTGTTTTAGGCTGTTTCCAATTGAATCAAATTCTGTGTTAATCTGCATATTGACTTTCTTTCATACTGATTTCGTTTCGATAAAATTTCTTTCAATTTACAACCTAGTTTTTTCATTTTGAAAATACCTTTTAGTAGAGCTGTGATGAATGACACGTGTTTAAATAACTGAAATACAGTAGTTAAGAGAGGGTTGTGATGTCTCTAAATATTACTTGGCATATAATTCGAATAGTAGAAACCAACAATTTCTAACTAAAATTTGAATTATGAAAAATCTTAAAAGAATATTGCCAATTGCCATATTAGGCATCACAATTGCCTTAACAACAGTGGCATGTAAAAAAGAAAGTATCGAACCAAATGATTCGAATGACCAAACAGCGAGTTCCTTTAAAGTAAGAATGACAGATGCTCCCGGCGATTTTGCAGCGCTAGATGTGGAAATCACAAAGGTAGAAGCTTATTTACAAAATGAAGGTTGGGTAACATTGAATAATCAGTCGCAAGTTGTTAGTATTTTGGATTTAACGAACGGTGCAGAGACGACTATTGCTCAACAATCGGCGGTTTCAGCTGGACTTTACACGCGAGTTCGTTTAACCTTTGGTTCCAACAATAGCTTATCATTAACCGATTCTATTTTAGGATCAACAATCAACGCTAATTTAATTCTTGGATCTTCACAACAAGTAGAAATTCTAATCGACGAACAAGTATCAGCAGGAACAAATGCATCTGTTTTGCTTGATTTCCAAGTTGCACAGTCAATTTTTGAACAGTACCAAGAGTATATCTTAGATCCAGCAGTTACTTTAATTGAAGATGAGAGTACTGGTGTTCAAGGTCAAGTTGAAGGTGCAGCAACAGCAATGATAACTCTATCAGATGGAGAAAACGAATTCTCGACTTTCATTAATGCACAAGGTAAATTTTTAATCCGTGGAGTAGAAGATGGTGTTTATGATCTGATTATTGAAGCTGGAAATGAGGCGACTGAATCAACAATTCTTTCTGGAGTAGTGATTGTACAAGGTCAAATTACCCAAATGGGAACTATTGAATTATAGGTCAACCAACCATAATGAAGGGAGGAGAATATGCTCCTCTCTTTTTGTCTAATTAAAAGTTGAAAGTCATGAAAACACTAAAATATCTCAGTATTTCACTGATGTCAGGTTTTCTTTTTACATCCTGTGTAAGTATGAAAAAATATGAAGCTTCAATTGCATCAAATGATGAACTCATTCATAAAACTAAGGTGCAAGAGGCTGAAATTAAAAACCTGAATTTTGAAATCACGCAATTAGAAACCGAACAACTAATGCTAGAAGAGCAGCATCAGGCCGATTTGGACGAAAAAAATGTTGAAATCTGGAATCTAGAAAATCGACTAGAGACAATGGAGGATATGTTGCAGGATCAAAAAATGGCATTAAATCTCCTTCATCAAGAGGTGTGCAGTGCTCTGAAATGTTTTACACCAAGTGAACTTTCAATTGATGTGAGAGATGGGAAGTTGTATGTGAGTTTGAGTGATAAATTGTTATTCGATTCTGGTAGCGCTGATGTAAATGATCGAGGGGAAGAAGCATTAGAAATGTTGGCCGATGTATTGGCTAATAGCGATCTCGAAATCATGATTGAAGGTCACACCGATAGTATTCCAATACGAACAGTTCGATATGAGGATAATTGGGACTTAAGTGTAGATCGCGCAACAACCGTGGCTCGAATAATGATAGAAAATGGGGTGAACAACGATCGTGTTATCGCAAGTGGACGTGGATCGACTCAACCAATTGCTTCAAATGAAACAGAAAATGGTCGACAATTAAATCGCAGAACCGAAATAGTGTTGGCTCCAAAATTGGATAAACTGTGGAAGCTGGCAGAAGAAGAACCTGTTACTGATGTTTCAAGGTACTAGGTAAATTATTGTTGTTGTTAAAAGGGAGACTTCGATCTCCCTTTTTTATTATACCCCCATTAAACGATATTTACCAATATACTCATTTTAAAGTATATTTTTATTTATATTCTATTTTGAGTATATTTGATTATGTCGAAAAATTATAAAGCGGTAATTACAGGAGATATTATTAACTCACGAGAGGTGAATTCAAATCGTTGGATGAAACCTCTTAAAGTAGTATTTAATGCAATCGGTAATGAACCTATTAGCTGGGAAATATTTCGAGGGGATAGTTTTCAGTTGATCGTCGAACCAAACGATGCGTTGCGTGTAGCACTGATAATCAAATCGACAATCAAGCAGTTCAAAGAGCTGGATGTGCGCATGGCTATTGGAGTAGGTGAGGTGGACTATCAAGCGGACAAAATTACTGAGTCGAACGGAACTGCTTTTGTCAATTCAGGCGAATGCTTCGATTCAATGAAAAAAGAAACACTGAAGTTCAAATCACCTTGGATAAAATTTGATCTTACAATGAACGTCATGTTGGCGCTAGGTCGACTTACAATGGATAACTGGACGCCAGCTTCTTCTGAAATAATCCAACTTGCACTTCAAAATCCAGACTTAAAACAAATGGAAATGGCGCAAAAACTGGATAAACCTCAAAGTAATATTAGTGTCGGACTAAAAAGAGGTGGCTTCGATGAAATAGAGCAGCTACTTAACTATTATCGAACTGAAATCAATAAATTATGTTAGAGTTACTGCTTAAATTTTTACTGGTTCACGTGATTGGAGATTTCGTTTTTCAGCCGAATAAATGGGTGAAGGACAAGAAGAAAAACAAGATTAAATCACCTTACTTGTACGTGCATATTCTGGTGCATGCTCTAATTTTTGTGGTGGTTTTTCAGTTTGATTTAAAATATTGGTTAGGTGGATTGATCATGCTAGTGTCTCACTTTCTAATTGATGCCGGAAAACTCTATTCGTATAAATTGGTCAATAATCGAATCCTCTTTTTTGTCGACCAAGCGCTCCATGTAGCGATCATTTTGGGTGTTGTAGGGATTTATCATCCCGTTCAGTTCGACTGGAATTCCCTTTATTCAGACTCAAATTTATTGTTGCTGCTGTTCGTTATCTTGGTCACGTCGGTTACATCAATCGTCATGAAAGTGCTTATTTCGAAGTGGAATCCCGCCGAAGAAAAGAAATCTTCCCTTCCCAATGCTGGTGCGTATATCGGAATGTTGGAGCGCCTCTTCATCTTTGGATTTATTATGCTGGATTTTTGGAGTGGAATCGGTTTTCTACTCGCCGCAAAGTCGGTTTTTCGTTTTGGAGATCTCACGAAAGCTAAAAATCGAAGCCTTACAGAATATATTCTCATTGGAACGCTCTTGAGTTTTGGAATTGCCATACTTTTGGGGGTAACGTATGTTCATTTGGATGAACTCTTGGCTGCCCTCTAACACGGTCGCTATTCAGCTAATAGTTACCTTTTCGCTAGTAGTTGCAGTAATAAATACTTGTCGCTTCACCTTGTCGCAACAGCATTAAACTGCAATCAACAACCGAACGCGGTAAGCTAGCCGCTTTCTAGCTCGCAGAAATCAGGGTGGAGACCTAAAAAACGTTAAAAACAGAGATTTGAAGAGTGAATGTAACAATCGTTGCTCATCTTGTGATAACCTAAATTTACTTTTGGGAAAACTAGAAAATGAATAGTACCATACAAAAAACGATATTCTTCCTGTTGCTCCTGGCATCTCTCACACCGTGGATTTCTGCACCAATTGCATTGGTCTTCGGAATTGTTTTTGCCTTATTGATTGGGAATCCATACGAAAAACAGGCAGCAAAGGCTGTAAAAAAGTCGTTGAAGATCGCAATTATCGGTTTGGGATTCGGAATGAACTTCTACAGCGCAATAAATGCTGGTAAAGATGGTATTTTACTGACAATCACAACAATCATTCTTGTACTAACACTCGGTTTTTTTGTTGGACGGTTATTAAAAATGTCAAGAAAAACGTCGTGCTTGGTTTCTAGTGGTACCGCCATCTGTGGAGGAAGTGCAATCGCGGCAGTAGCTCCTGTACTTAAATCTTCAGAAGAAGAGACAAGCGTAGCGTTGGCTACCATTTTTGTTCTAAATGCTATTGCATTATTTGTGTTTCCAATTATTGGTCATACGTTGGAGTTAACACAGCACGAATTTGGCTTGTGGAGCGCAGTCGCAATTCATGATACAAGTTCAGTTGTTGGCGCCGCTTCTCAATATGGAGAAGAAGCTTTGGAAGTCGCAACGACAGTGAAATTAGGTCGTGCACTGTGGATAATACCATTGGCACTCTTTATCTCAATTATTCACCGAAATAAGGAATCGAAAATAAAAATCCCTTATTTCATTTTACTGTTTATCGCAGCCATGTTGATTTCTACCTTCGTGCCACAACTTAGCTCAGTTTACGAATGGATTGCCTATCTCTCTAAACGCTTGTTGGTAGCAACATTATTCTTAATTGGGACAGGAATTTCTTTAAAAACCATTCAAACTGTCGGCTTTAAGTCGCTGGGGCTCGGAATTATCCTCTGGATAACGGTCAGTATCGTCTCGTTAACGATAATTTTGTCATAATACCCTATTTTCTTCGTTTCGGAACAATATTTGCTACATTTGCAGTAGTTCTTTGGGGTCGTATTGGATTTGACAGCGATAGCGGAAATCGAGTGTCAGCATGCCGAGCCTTGTGGTGAAGCTCGTTAATCATTTGTCACGAACTATAATTGACAATACGTCATATTCTCTCGCTGCCTAATTTGTCAAAGACAAATAGGCTTAATTTCAGCTGAAGTAAAGTAGGCGAAACGAGTTCCTTCTCCCACGCCTCCGCCTGATAGGTAGGGAAATAGAAGGATCAACTCTTTCAGGATAGTACCAACGATGTCTCTAAGTTGGTATGAGATCTAGAGGCTAAGCGAACTTATTGGGTGTCCACGTCCGAATGTTCGTCTACAATCGAATCATGGAATAAGCATGTAGAAAGCTTGGGTTCTCGTCGTTTGGACGAGGGTTCGATCCCCTCCGACTCCACATTTTTTTTAAAGACCTCGGTGAAAACTGAGGTCTTTTTTTTACGATTTTATGGAATTGAACACTCAATAGCATCTCTTTTACATGCGAATACTTTTACTTCTAATATCACTTTTTGTTTTGCTGAATGTTTCAGGTCAAGATTCTCTTGTGGTTAAGGTGAATGTGGTAGATGAACAGTTTCAAGAACCAATTCAACGCGTGGCCATTACCGCTGTTTTTGCTGAGGGACAAAGTTTTAGAATGACTGGGTCAAAAGGTGAAGCTTTCTTCCAAGTCAAAAAAGGGGAGGTGATTACCTTTAAATTATCGCACGAAAAATACTTCGTGAAATCGAACCAAATTAAACGCATTTCTGAGAAGGAACGAATAGATACTGTTGAATTTACGTTCGAAATGGAAATCGAAGCGATCAAAACGCAAGATCTCAACGAAATTACAATTGCAGCACCTGGAGTTCCTGTGGAAGTTTTCGGATCGAAAAGGTTACATGTAGAGGATTTCGAAGTGCTTCCAAATGGAGATATGGTCTTGTTGACTTACCCGAAACGACTGAAAAAAGGAAGTGAATTGCTTTTGTATGATGGTGTAAGTAAAGTGAAACAATCATTTCAAGTACCCGGTACGGCACAGGAATTAGTACGTGATTATCGAGGGAATCCACATGTTATTTGCGAGGATAATGTTTATGGAATTCATGTTGGAAATGGAACAATTGGAATTTCTTCGCTTGAAAAGGAATACTTTACGAAGTATCTCGCACCAATCGTGGATACCAATCAGGCTAAAATGTACTTCTCAACGTTCAATCCGGATTATCCTGCTTTTGAATATTTCGCTTATGATCAACTCGATTCCGTTTATTCAAAAATTACTGGAATCACCGACGATTTAATGATGGAGCTGTATCGTTCAGAATACAAATGGGCTGATATTCGAACTAAATTGTGGGCAAAGAATTTGGAAATTCAAACGGGTGTGGATGCCGAAATCTATGTGGGAGCGAATTACTTCACCAACTCGATTTATTACAAGGAATTATATGCACCGTTGTTTCATAGAAACGATTCACTTTTTGTTTTTGATTATTACAAAGATCGCTTGTTCACCTATGATGCAGAGGGAAACCCAATCGACAGTGTTGGAATCTATCACCATTACCAGCCAAGAAGAACGGGGTGGAAAAAAGAACTGATTCAAGACCGTGAAACTGGACAAATTTATGCGCTTTTCGATCGAGCAGGATATACGTATCTCGGTTGGGTGGATACTAAAACAGGTGAAATAACACAGCAAGTTAAACTCGAATATCGTTACGTGAACAAAGTCGCAGTGCACAATAATTTTGTCTACTACACGTATCGTCCTTTCGAATCGATTCAGAAAAAATACCTCTACAAAGAGCGTTTACCATATAAATTCGGTCCTGGCAGTGTTCCAGAAGGTGACAATTTAACAGAAGAGTAACAAAGTTTACGTATACATTACCTGAAAAGGTGTAATTTTATAGCATGAAGTTAATTCGTGCATCTTTTCTATTTATAGCCATGATAATCGTGGTGATGCATGCTGTTATTCCTCATCGTCATCATGAATCATCAAATTCGGTAGCTCATTTTCAAGAGCACGAAAAAGCTAATTCGATTATCGATTTATTGGTGATTGCTTTTCATCACGAACAGTATGAAGGACAACTCGAAATTTACGATGCTTCAGATATTGTTGATTTCGAATTTCAGTCTTTTGTTGCAATTCTTCCATTTTTTGAAGCATTTCAATTTGAAGCTGAATTAGAGCCAAATATTGGTCAAAATAATTCTGATACACGAGAAAAGTCACTTACCAAAGGTGAAAACTTAATCCTCGATCTGAGGGGGCCTCCAACTGAACTTGTATAGACTGTTAATAGGGCTATGCCCTGATTTTCACACCTACAAGTTTAATTATGATTCAAAATATTATCCGATTTTCGGTTAAGAACAAATTAGTTGTGGCGATTGGTGTTGTTGCACTCATCATCGCTGGGATCAACTCGATGTTAAAACTGCCACTAGATGCAGTTCCTGACATCACAAATAATCAAGTGCAAATTGTTACATCAACGTCTTCTTTGGCTCCACAAGAGGTAGAGCAGCTGATTACTTTTCCTGTGGAGAATTCAATGGCGAATATTCCTGGGGTGACTGAGGTTCGGTCGATTTCCCGCTTCGGACTTTCAGTAGTAACCGTTGTTTTTGAAGAGGATGTACCAATTTTAAACGCACGGCAGTTTGTTAAAGAACAAATTGATGTGGCGTCAAGTGAGATCCCAAGTGAATTAGGTTCTCCAGAAATGATGCCGATTACAACAGGGTTAGGGGAAATCTACCAATATGTTTTACAGGTAGATCCAAAATCTTCTAAACAATATTCACCAATGGAATTGCGAACGATTCAAGACTGGATTGTTAAAAAGCAACTGATGGGAGTCGAAGGAATTATTGAGGTCAGCAGTTTTGGTGGTTTTCTAAAACAATACGAAGTCGCCGTTGATCCACTCAAAATGCAGTCACGAAATGTTACAATGTCCGAAGTTTTTGCGGCACTAGAAAAAAACAATCAAAATTCAGGAGGTAGTTATATCGAAAAGGGAAATAACGCTTTCTACATTCGAACAGAAGGATTGGTAAAAACACTCGGTGATATCGATCAGATTGTTGTGAAGGAAAATGGTGTTGCTCCTGTACTCATTCGTGATATTGCAAAAACGGGTTATGGAAGTCCGTCAAGATATGGTGCAATGACCATGGATGGAAAAGGGGAGGCCGTTGGTGGTATTACCTTGATGCTGAAAGGAGCCAACTCTTCACAGGCAATCGATAATGTGCACGAAAGAATCGAACGGATTCAATCAACTTTACCAGAAGGAGTTTCGATTTATCCCTACTTGGATCGATCGGTTTTGGTGGGAAAAGCCATCCATACGGTGAGCAAGAATTTAATTGAGGGTGGACTGATTGTAATTTTCGTTCTTGTGCTCCTTCTAGGTAATTTCAGAGCTGGATTGGTGGTTGCTTCAGTTATTCCTCTTTCGCTTTTGTTCGCTTTTATCTTGATGAATTATTTTGGTGTTTCTGCCAATTTGATGTCGCTCGGAGCTATCGATTTCGGAATTGTAATCGATGGTGCGGTAATCATCGTCGAAGGGGTTCTTCACTTGATTTATACAGATTACAAAGGTCGAAAGTTGAGTCGATCGGAAATGGATGATGTTATCGTATCTACTTCTTCTAAAATTATCGGTTCTGCGGCATTTGGTGTGTTAATCATTATTGTGGTTTTCGTTCCAATTATGACCTTGACTGGAATTGAAGGGAAGATGTTCTCTCCAATGGCACAAACGGTTTCTTTTGCAATTATTGGTGCGCTGATTCTTTCGGTAACTTATGTGCCAATGATGAGTGCGCTGACCCTAAATAGAAACATCAAAGAAAAGGTCACGTTTGCTGATCGAATTATGGGGGCGATTGAAAATGGGTACAAACCAATCCTCCAACGAGTGCTTAATGTTCCTAAAATCGTCATTTTCTCGGCAATTGGTGTTTTAGTCGGTGCGGTACTTTTATTCAGAACACTTGGAGCCGAATTTATTCCAACTTTAGATGAAGGTGATTTGGCGATGCAGTGTACGATCGATCCAGGAAGTTCATTAACGAGAATGGTGGAGACAACATCGAAAGCTGAGGCGATCCTCAAAGCTAAATTTCCTGAAGTAAAACACGTTGTGTCGAAGATAGGAACGGCAGAAGTTCCTACTGATCCAATGGCAGTGGAAGATGCAGATGTGATGATTTTGTTGAAAGATAAATCGGAATGGACATCGGCAAGTACCCGAGAGGAGTTGGTTGGATTAATGAAACAAAGTTTGGAAGAAATTAGCTGGGCACAATTCGATTTTACGCAACCGATTGAGCTTCGATTTAATGAACTGATTTCAGGATCTAAAAGTGATTTGGCAATCAAAGTCTTTGGTGAGGAATTGGATGAATTGTCACGATCGGGAGAGAAAATTGTTTCCCTGATTAAAGATATTCCTGGAGCTGGGGATGTGAAGTTGGAGCAAACGGAAGGACTTCCACAACTGATGATCCGCTACAATCGTGAGAAATTAGCGATGTATCAACTGAATATCGAAGACATCAATAAGGTTATTCGTGCCGCGTACGCAGGGGAGCCAACTGGAGTTGTTTATGAAGGACAGAAACGCTTCGATTTAACGGTTCGCTTGGATGAAAAATACCGAAAGGATGTAAATCTAGCGAAGTTGTTCGTGAATTCACCAACAGGACAAGTAATTCCAATTAGTGAGGTGGCTTCAATTCGATTGGAAGAAGGGCCGATGCAAGTTTCTCGAGAGAATGCGCAGAGAAGAATTTCTGTTGGGGTGAATGTGCGTAATCGTGATTTAGCCGGATTTGTTGGTGATGTGCAGAAGCGACTGGAAAGTAAATTGGACTTGAAACCTGGTTACTATGTCGAGTACGGTGGACAATTTGAAAACTTAGAGGCGGCCAAAAAACGTTTAGGAATCGCCGTTCCGATCGCGTTAGCAATGATCTTCTTCTTGCTTTACCTGGCTTTTCGATCAGTAAAATACGCTTTGTTGATATACATCACTGTTCCTTTGTCTGCTGTTGGTGGAATTGCAGCGCTCTTCATTCGAGATATGCCTTTTAGTATTTCAGCGGGAGTTGGATTTATTGCACTTTTCGGTGTCGCAGTGTTGAATGGAATCGTTCTGATTACTTATTTCAATCGACTTAAAAATGAAGGTGAAATGGACTTGAAAGAAGTCGTTTTTAAAGGAAGTTTGGTGCGTTTACGTCCAGTTTTAATGACAGCTATGGTGGCTTCTCTTGGTTTCTTGCCAATGGCTCTGGCGACTTCAGCTGGGGCAGAGGTTCAAAAACCTTTAGCTACGGTAGTAATCGGTGGATTGATTAGTGCGACGATTCTTACGCTGCTCGTTCTTCCCGTTCTCTACATGATTTCACATAAAAAAATGAAAATGAATAATAAGGTTATAGCTGTTTTGTTTGTGCTGATTTCAATCAGTGGATTTAGTCAGTCAAGCTTAACTTTAGATGCAGCAGTTGATTCAGCCATGTTGAATAATATCGAAATTTTAAGGTTGAATCGATCGAAGGAAGTCGCCAAACTTGAAGGAAAAGGAGCTTATTCCCTTGGAAATACAAATGTGAATCTTCAATACGGTCAGATGAACACTATTGATCAAGATCGTTATTTCGAAGTCGATCAGGAGATTGGGAATTTGCTTGAAATGAAACGCAAAAAAGATCTTGCTTCAGCAAAAGAAATGGCTTTGGAGGGAGAAAATAAATTGCTTTCAAGAAAAATTAAAGTACAAACACAGATCAGTTGGTTGGATTGGATGCACGCAATTCAATCAAAAAAAATGGTTGAAGAGCAACATGAAATGTGGAAGAAGCATTTGGATATTCTTCGTTCAAAAGATAGCGTGGGTGATGTATCAAAAATGGAGGTCAGTCTAGCGGAACTTCAATCTGGGATTCTTCTAAAATCCATCAATGAATGGGATGTAGCGATTCGATCTGCGGAAAAAAATCTAATTCAGTTAACAGGTATCAAAGGTGATTTAGAACCGGATTCTACTTTCATTTTTAGTGTAGAAAGTGGGAATGTTCTTTTGTCTGAATTAAAAACAGACGAATTACTTTCTGGAGATTTAGGTCGACTTTCACAATATGAAATGCAGAAGAAGATGAATAATTCGGGATATTTTCCACAATTTTCATTGGGATATTTCAATCAAAGTATTGAACATGTGGCGGGTTATCAAGGATTAAAACTGGGAATTTCGGTTCCAATTTTAGATCGCAGTAATCGAATAGATGCAAAGAAGTCCCAAATTCAAATTGATCAGCAACAAGATGAAATCAACTATCTTGAGAACAACCTCGAAAAAGGCTACGATTTGACGAAGTTGAATTATCAAGATCGATTAACGTTGGTAGATCAGTACAACAATCACTTCAGCAATTTTGTAAGTCAACTAGACGAATCTGCTCAGTTAGCCTACGATTCGGGAGATATTGATTATTACAATTATCTAATTTCTAAAACGAAGGTTTTGGAAGTCCAGCTGATGGGATTAGAAGTGAAGAAAGAAGCTTTGATAGCAAAATACGAATTAGAATATTACACGAAATAATGAGAAGATTTAAATTTTTTGTAGCTATTGTTATTGGTTTAATAATGACGGCATGTTCCTCAGAATCTACTGAAATAGTGGAAGTAGATGAGGGTAAAGCGGAAGTGAAAGATACAGTTATGATCCTGCCGAACGAAGAAGGAACAGTTGCATGTACCGGAACGGTTGGTGTACCTCCAAGTGCACATGTCTCACTTCATGCACGTTCACAAGGTATTATTACGAAAATCCACAAAATTGAGGGAGAACCCGTAAAAAAAGGAGAAGTATTGGCTTGGATTGAAGATCCACAAATTATTCAATTGCAGGAGAATTACTTGAAAGCAAAAGCAGATGCGAAATACTGGAAAGCTGAATTTGAACGTAAGTCGGAATTATTTAAAAAAGGAGTAGTTCCGGAGCGTGAATTCCAATCTGTTGAATCGAGTTATTCCAATGCCAATGCCATGCTAGATAGTTACACAAAGCAAATGCGATTGATGGGACTTTCAGCTGAGTCGATTGAGAAAAATGGAATTCAATCTTCGATTGCTGTTCGGTCGACGGTAAATGGAGTTATCGCGCACATTGCGGCAAATAACGGTATGTATGTCAATGCTGATTCTCCACTTTTTACTGTGGTAAACACCGAAGTAAAGCACCTCGCATTGAATGTCTTTGCAACGGATATTGCTAAAATTCGAGAAGGTCAGTCAATCAAATTCAATATTCCAGGAATTGACAAGGAGTTTGAGGCGAATGTTCACTACATCGGGCAAATGGTGGATTTAGAAACTAAAGCCGTAATGATTCACGCTGATATGAAAGAGAAATACCCAGAGATTGTGGTAGGAAGTACTGTTTTCGCTACGATCGATGTAAAATAAGAGTAAAAAAAAGAGCGACTGAAACAGTCGCTCTTTTATAAATCAGTTTTAATTTATGGTTGTTTAACCATATTTCGTTCGATTGTCGCTTCTTTTCGTTCTAAAGATTCAACTCTCTTCATTCCAATTTCATACTCTTCCTGAGAGATTTCCTTGTTTTCAAGGCGTTCTTTTAACCGTTCGCGAGCAGCTTCGAGTTTCTCCTTTACCTCGGTAACGGTAGCTTGAGTCTCTGTTCGCGTTTCTTCAATAGCAACTTCTGCTGCTTCTTCAGTCTCTGGCTTTTCTTTCGCTTTTTCACGAGCAGCTTCGGCACGACTTTGACCAAATTCACGACCTGTCATTCCTTGTTTGTCTTTTCCGTATGCGTTGCCGTTGTTTGTTTTTTCCTTCTTTTCTTTCTTTTCTTTTTTATCTTTCGCTTCTTTCATTTGATCATGATCGTGATTATGGTCATGATCATGGTCGTGTTTCATTTCCTTATCTTTTTTCTCTTTCTTCTCTTTGATCTGCTCCACTTCAGTTTTTTTCGCTTTAGCTTCTTGTGATCTTCCTTGAGCAAATGTAGCACCTGTTACTCCCAACACTGCTACTAGCAAAATAATTTTCTTCATTTTTCTAGTTTAAATCTAATGAGTCCATAAATGCATCGACTTCATCATGTAGTTCTTGAGCTTCAATGTTCAAATTTTGTGCCGATTCTAATTCTGATGCTGTTTCTTCTGTAACTTCAACAATTTCTTCCGTTACCTCTGGTGTTTCTTCAGCATTACCTGAACAAGATTGAAGAGTTAGTCCACTTGCGACTATTGCTCCGATAAAAAAGATGTTTTTCATTTGTTTTTGTTTTAGTGTATTCTAATGTACAAAATTCCTTTCTTTTAAATTTTGACGACAATGATTTCAACGCGTCGGTTATATTTTTGGAGTCGTTCAGAAGAATACATAGGATAAATCATTTCTTGACAGTTCTTTCCATCCGTGGTGATCCTTTTGCTATCAATTCCCTTTTTGATTAGGTAATCTGCAGTTGCTTTGGCGCGATCTTCTGAAAGTTTTTGAGATGAAGCTATGCCTGCATTACAGCCATTTGTATGACCAACTATTTGAATTTCGAGTGTCTTATTCTTTCTCATCAATTTTAAAAGTCGTTTGAGGGAAGCATCTGAACTAGGGAGGAAAGTTGCTTTATTCCCCACAAAATTAATGTTCAAGAGTTGCGTCTTTTTACCTTTCTTCAACTTCATAACGACCAATTTTAATGGAGTAGGTGTGAATTCCTCTACTTCTTGCTTTGTAAAATCTTGTTCATGAAAAAAGTGATTGTCGGCTTCTATGGTTAAGGTGTATTCCTGTCGAGGATCTGAAGTGTATGGAATTTCTAGGTTATAGTGTCCCGCGGAATCAGTTGTGGTTTTCGCTAGTGGTACTTCGGAGTCAGTTTTCATCCATTTAACTTCGGCTTGAACGGCTTCATTCTCATCATTCGTAACGATTCCGCTTATCATCTTTGTTTTAATATAATCAAACTCAATAGTTGCTGCACCACCATTTTCGTAAACATTGTCCAGAACTATGATGAAAGACTGACCTACTTCAACATCTAAGTATCGACTAAATGTTGGATTTTTTCCTTCCGATTGAAAATCACTTTCTGCATCAATAGAAAGTCCGGTTAAGCCATTGTTTATACTTTTTGATCGAGCTAGATTCGTTCGAATTGGTTTTATTTTCCCTGATTTAATATCATCCAAAGCTGATTTTCCATTTCTTTCAAAGATCAAAAAATCATAATCGTCATTTATTGAATCAGGAATTATGTTCATAGTCAACTTACCTTCTTGTCGAGTTGTAAATTGAATCCATACAATGTTGTGCTCCTTTTCGAAATAGTAGGGATTATTCTTTCCTTTTTTGGGAATTTCTTGTTCATCTCCACTGCCATTCGGAGCAGCATTTAATCTAATTTTAGTGGCATCTTTCGCAAGAAGAATTCCAGCAAAATCATTGGCTTGTTGAACTTGAACTGGTGAGAAAAGTGCATTTCGTCCGGTTTGAGAAAGCGAATAATTAGTAGAAATTAGGACGAGTAGGAGAAATAGTGGCTTCATAAAATCAGTTTGTTATATAATTCCTGTCTCAATTTAAGTTACAACTTATAAAAAAGTTATAGCTTTAGAACTCTTTGCTGTAAAGGCTTAACCGAACTAGTTTTTTTAAATCCGCATGAAGGCATTAATTATTGAAGATAAAGAATATATCAGAAAGGGACTTTTACAGTTACTGCAAGTAATTGATACTTCAATAAATGTTGTGGGGGAGTGTGAATCTGTTAATGATGCCGTTACCGTAACGAAAGCATGTAAACCAGAACTAGTTTTTCTCGATATTAATCTAATTGGCGGAACTGCGTTTGATTTTCTTGATCAGCTAGGTGAAATTAATTTCAAAATCATATTTATCACGGCCTACGAAGAGTTTGCGTTGAAGGCACTAAAAGTTGGAGCGGTTGATTATCTTTTAAAGCCAGTTGACCTTGATGAGTTGAAATCGGCTCTGAATAAAGTTTCTAATTTTGATTCCAAGGAACAAGAAGAGGGAATTCAAAAAGTCAAGCAAGTATGGAACAGCGACGAATCTACTTTGATTTTATCATTACAGGATAGTTTTCAAGTCGTTGATTTGAAGCAACTGATGTACTGTGAATCTGATAAAGGTTACACGACATTTTACTGTTCGGATAATAAAAGATACGTCGTTTCGAAAACGCTCAAGGAATTCGAATCAGTGCTTTCTCAGAATAATTTTACTCGTCCTCACCAATCGTTTATGGTGAATTTAAGTTTTGTCGATAAGTATGATAAGTCGGGAGAGATTTACCTTAAAAATGGAACTAAAATTCCGGTTTCCATGCGAAAAAAAGATTCATTTTTAACTTCTTTCCTTTCCAATTACGGCTTCAAAAAAGGGTAGTCTTATTAATCCCTTAAAACACATTTCTTTTCCCCATTAACGGAAATGGATTAATTCCTAACGGATATTGATTGGGTGTTTTGAAATCAATTTTGTTGTCTTAGTTTTATCATTGTTAAGTCGCTATTTAAGTGACAATTATTAAACTAAACAGTGAACAAATGAAAACTAAAACTTTATTACTATCAGTAATTACAGCATTAACACTTGTCTCTTGTGGATCAGGAGGAAACGAAGCAGCAAATGCGGAAGGATTTTCACAAATCGAGTCGCAACTAAAAGATGAATTCGGAGCGCAAGCATATTACACAGATATTTCGATTCTTAATATTGAAGGATTGGGAAATGTGGTTAGTACAACAGTGACTGCTGAACCAGAATCGATGGAAATGGGAGAGTGGAAGCAAACTCAAGGAAGTTGGGAACAAACAGCTGAGGTAACAATTGAGGTGCCAGAGGGAATGAAAGCAGCCGATTATATGTTTCAATTGGGAGGTGAAATTAGCCTGAAAAAATTGGGTGAATTAGTTGAAAAATCAAAAGCAGACCTTACTAAGG
Organism: Henriciella pelagia; assembly: GCA_964219255.1. Classification (GTDB taxonomy): domain Bacteria; phylum Bacteroidota; class Bacteroidia; order Flavobacteriales_D; family Crocinitomicaceae; genus UBA4466. The sequence continues at coordinate 256,406 of CAXPPC010000005.1, read as the reverse complement.
AGAAAAACATCCAGAATCCTCACTTAAACCTAGCAAATGTTACCTATCCAAATACTGGTGATGCAAGTAAATTACAGTATGTAATTAATCTAGAGCCTGAAAATGGTGGTACATCATTCTCTTATATCTACAGCATGGATGGAGAATTGATTGATATGAATTACTAAAAGAACTTTTTGAAAGAGTGATCCTTTGGACTTTTTGACCTAGAGTCCACCTAACCTTATCACTGTTTAACAGGGCTCTGGCTTATGCTGGGGCTTTGTTTATTTACGGTAAGTTAATATCAACTCCAAGCTGAGTGCCATTAAGTAGAATTTAAAGCAATAAAAAAAGCCTTCCATTTCTGAAAGGCTTTTCTGTGATCCCGCTGGGGCTCGAACCAGAAAGTGCATCGCACTTGAAGACTGAAATCCGACCGGGAAGGTCGAAAGTTTGAGGGAGTGCATCGCACTTGAAGACGAAAAACAAAGCGGAAATATGAATTTTTGAGGTAGACCGGGTCCGTAGTGAGAGAGAAACCACCAAAATTTAAAGCAATAAAAAAAGCCTTCCATTTCTGAAAGGCTTTTCTGTGATCCCGCTGGGGCTCGAACCCAGGACCCATACATTAAAAGTGTATTGCTCTACCAACTGAGCTACGGAATCGGAACAAATATCGATTTAAAATCTCTTTTTGTTTTCCCGTTTGGGAGTGCAAATATAAGGGGAAAATTCTTTTAAACAACCCCTGAAGGCAAAAAAAATGAACTTTTTTTTTCGAAGTCTTATTGAATCATTTTGCTCGAACTTTCGTATGCTTTTGTAAAGAGTTGACAATTAAGTATATTTAGTAAAATGAAGCGAATAATCTTAGTCGGATTTATGGGGTCAGGGAAATCTACTTTGGGCAAAAAAGTTGCTAATAAATTGGATATTCCTTTCATCGACTCGGATAAAGAGATCGAAAATCACTTCGGAAAATCAATCGCGGAAATTTTTACAGAGTTCGGTGAATCGCATTTTAGAACCATCGAAACGGAATATATTGAAGCACTCGATCTCAGAGAAGATTTTGTTTTAGCAACAGGAGGTGGAATGCCCTGCTTCGATCGAAATATGGAATTGTTGAATGAAGTAGGAACGACTTTCTATCTTGAACGTTCTCCTAAGGAACTAGCACATCGATTGTTTCATGCTAAAACGGAACGTCCTTTAATTGCAGGACTTTCAGAAGAGGAATTACTGCCTTTTATCGAAGATAAATTGAAACAACGAGAGGAGTTTTATCGTCAAGCGGCGATTACTTTAGCCAGAGAGGAACAAAAACCAGAAGTAATTGCCAATTTTATTCATCATCTTCAACCTCTCCAAAAAAGCTGATACTGCCTCCTTGACGTTCGTTCTTCATTAAGAATGCATGTAGAACCGATAGAGCAATCAAAATTAGCAACATCAATTTATCAAAGTTGGTGATGTCTTGCATGAAAAAACTGAAGCTTAAATAAAAGACTTGAAGTCCGGTGTAGAAAATCGTGCCTCCCAAAATAAAGTGAATGAATCGCTTTTTCTTTCGATAGAGTAGAATAAGTCCAAAAAAAACGATCAACCAACAAACGATTCCAATTCCATAAACAGTTTCAAGTCGATCAACAAAATTACTTCCTTCAAAACCTAATTCGAGTCCTCTCTCATGCAATATCTCATCGACCTGAATACCTTTTACTTCGAGAATGACTTTTCTTGATGAAATCGCAAAATATCCTGCAATATTCCAGGTCAAAAACATTAGAGTGATAGCCAAATTGATGAAAAACGTAATTCGTGTATAAATGTCTGGCTTTTGCTTACCAAAAATGAAGTTCCTGAAGCGAATCAGAAAGGGAACTGGACTATGAAATTTGGTTTTCTTGGATGATTCTTCTTCCATTAGCCAACTGTTACGACCAAATATTTAGAGACTTTCCAGAATTCTGAAGCATCTTTGATTGTAATGATCGATTTTGCTCCTTGTTCTTGAATTGAGTAAGAGTTAGTCGGGTGACTTGTGATGAATCGGATGTCTGTTCCAACAATTGTAATCGATTTTGTCTTCTTGGCATCTGCTTTCGTGAAGTACTGATCGTTAAAACTGTCTTTCAATGAAATTTTCTTCCCAATTCCGATGAATCCATTCTTTTTCTCAATCACACCATTTTCGATCAATTCGTCTTCTGATCCATAAGCGTAGTGAACTGTATTCAAATCATCCTGCAATGCATCGATTTTAATCGCTTGTTCTTGATAAGCATCAAATAACTTCGAGTATTCGCTATCTACACGGTCTAATTCCGCTTGTAGTAAATTAATTTGCTCGTCTTTCCACTCAATGTCTTTTCTCAACGAAGCAATCATCACTTCTAATTCTTTAATTTGAAGCTTATTCTTTTCGAGCTGACCGTTCAATTGTTTTACTTTACGTGCGTTGTCTTCTCGCAAGAAGTTGATGTGGCGAATTTGTTCCAAAATCCATTCTTTGTCATTGTTTTCCAATTCTGGATTGTTTGATAAAGCACGAATTTCATCTTTTTTAATACCAATTTCCTCTAGGTTCGATTGGATTTCATTGAAGAATGCCAACGACTCATTAATCACAGAATCTTTCAACGCATTATCTAACTCTAGTTGCTTGACTTTGTTCTCTAGCTCCAACAATTCTGTATTGTTACCATTATTTGGATCTGTCGTCTGTTCTTGTTTACATGAAGCTAAAACAAGTAAACTCGCTAGAAGAAAAAAGGAAATCTTAGGCATCTTTTTTGTTATTTGGTTAACGCTTGGGGGACTCAACTCCCTCGCAAATCTTATCTTTGAACGAAAATAACGAATTTATGTTGAAATATATTGCTGTAATCACGCTTTGCTTACTATCGATTTTCTCTTTTGCAGGAGAAGTGAACTATACCTTGACAATGACGAAACCTCAGAGTCACTATTTTGAGGTAGAAATGGAGTTGAAAAACTTCGACGAGAAAGAAATTTCAGTAAAAATGCCGATTTGGTCGCCTGGATCTTATTTGGCGAGAGAATTCGCTCGTAATGTCGATTTAGTGAAAGCAAAGGATGAAAATGGAAATCAACTTGCAGTAATTAAGACTTCGAAAAATACATGGTCGATCGCAAAAGGTGATGCAAAGAAAGTTTATGTGAACTACGAAGTATATGCTTTTGAATTGACGGTAAGAACGAGCTTTTTGGATTTAACGCACGGATTTGTGAGTGGATCAAGTGTTTTCATGTATGTTGACGATCACAAAGAGGATAAAGGGAGATTGACCGTTGTTCCATACGCTGGATTTAAAAACATTACAACTGCTCTTCCGAAAGCAGGGGAAAGTGTCGCTGGTGATGGCGCCGGAACAGCATTCGATTATTCGAATTACGATCATTTAGTGGATTGTCCGATTGAAATTGGTAACCAAGTGGAGTTTAGTTTCGATGCAGCAGGAACGAAACATCATGTTGGAATTTACGGAGCTGGAAACTTCGATATTGCTGATCTTAAAAAAGATATGGCGAAAATTGTTCAAGCAGCAACGGACGTTTTCGGACAGAATCCAAATAAAGAATACACGTTTATTATTCACAATGTAACTGACGGTCAAGGTGGATTGGAGCATACAAATTCAACCACATTAAGTGTCAACCGTTGGACATATCAAGGAAGTCAATACATTGGATTTTTGTCACTAGTGGCACACGAATATTTCCATTTGTGGAACGTAAAAAGAATTCGCCCAGTTGAATTAGGTCCATTCGATTACGATAATGAAAATTACACTTCATTGTTGTGGGTGATGGAAGGATTTACTTCGTACTACGACGAGTTGTTGCTTCGCAGAGCAGGATATTATTCGGAAGAAATGTATTTGAGAAAGCTTTTCGGAACATTGAACTATGTGGAAGGAAGTCCGGGTGCACGTGTTCAACCTGTTGCTCATGCTAGTTTCGATGCGTGGATAAAAGCTTATCGTCCAAATGAGAATAGCAGAAACACAACGATTTCTTACTATTCAAAAGGTTCAATTATTGCAGCGATGCTGGATGCTAAAATCATTAAGAAATTCAACGGTAAAAAGTCATTAGACGATTTCATGCAACACATTTATCAAGCGTATTTCGTTGAGAAGAATCGTGGTTTCTCAGAAGATGAGTTCAAGAAAGAGTTAGAGGATTTCCTGGGAGAGAATATGGATGATTTCTACGCGAAATACATTAATGGAACAGAAATTCCTGATTACAATTCCATTTTTGCGCCTGTTGGAGTGGAGGTGAAGTATGACGGACAAAAGAAACCAGATGTTGGTGCCAGCGTTAAAGCTTCAGGATCGAATGCAATCATTTCTTATGTGAGAAGAGGTTCTTCTGCGGAGGAAGCTGGATTGAGTGTGAATGATGAAATAATCGGAATTAACGGAATGCGCGTCGATCAAAAAGAAGTGAATGAGATTTTTGGATCACTTGGAACGGGAGATGAGATCAATGTATTGATTTCGAGAGATCAGCAGCTTTATTCGATCGATTTGAAAGTTCTTCCTTACGAGCAACCACATTTCGATTACAAAGTGGTAACGTCTGATAAAAAAGCGAAGAAGTTATACGATTATTGGTTAAGATAAAATGAAGTCGATTTTCCTTTCATTGCTGTTGGTTTCGAACTGGACTTTTGGTCAGACAAATTATCCAGTGGTTCAAATTCCTGCTCCAGATCAGGTGACTTATGCTTATGCTCAAGTTGAGCCTTCGATAGCCATTCACCCAACTAAAAACAACATCATGGCGGCGGGATCTGTCCTGTCGGATTACTATTATTCGAAAGATGGCGGAAAAACTTGGACGAGCGAAACATTGGAAAGTCCTTACGGAGTTTATGGCGATCCCGTTTTAACCTTCGATACAAAAGGAAAACTCTACTATTTTCATTTATCGCACTACCCAGAAGCAACGCACTTAGATCGAATTGTTTGTCAATCGGCATGCAAGGTAAATAAGAAGTTTTCAAAGGGAAGTTTTCCGAAACCGAATGGAACGAAAGTTCAGGATAAACATTGGGTGGTGGTCAATCCTGAAAACAACGATTTGTACATGACCTGGACGCAGTTCGATGCCTATAATTCAGCTGATCCGGCAGATTCTTCAATAATCGTCTTCTCAAAATCCACTAATCGCGGAAAAACATGGTCGGATCCAATTCGGATTTCGAAATTTGGTGGTGACTGTCTCGATGGAGATAATACAGTTGAAGGAGCAGTGCCAGCTGTTGGTCCAAACGGGGAGATTTATGTCACTTGGACTGGTCCGAAAGGATTGGTGATGCAGAAGTCAACGGATGGAGGCGAAACGTGGCTTCCGGAAGAAAAACAACTTCAAGAACAGTTTGGTGGTTGGGACCTGAAAATTCCTGGAATTTATCGTGCCAATGGATTGCCAATTTTGAAGTGCGATTTAAGTGAAGGTCCAAATCGAGGAACACTTTATTTGAATTGGTGCGATCAGAAAAATGGAGAAGAAGACACAGATGTTTGGTTGATGAAATCGACTGATGGTGGAGAAACTTGGAGTGAGCGAATCAAAGTGAATCAGGATAACTCAAATCACCATCAATTCTTTACTTGGATGGACGTGGATCAATCTAACGGATCGCTTCATTTTGTGTACTATGACCGTAGAAACTATAATGATAATCAAACAGATGTGTACATTTCGCAATCGTTTGATGGAGGGAAGACTTTTTACGATCAGCGTGTTTCTGAATCACCTTTCACTCCTGATGAAAATAAATTTTTCGGAGACTACTTAAATATTGCTGCGGTGAATGGAATTGTACGTCCGATTTACCCTAAAATGGATAACGGTAAAATATCATTATGGGTGACACTCATCGATCCAGATGTACTTCTGGAGAAGTAATTAAGTCAGCTCGTTAATTATCGCTGCGTGATCCGGAAATAAAGGCAATAAATCCTTCGCTTCGAATAATTCGAAATCCCTAAAATCGAATCCCGGAGCACAAACACAAGAAACGAGAGAATAACTGTCTTCGTCACGCACCGAAGATCCAAAGATCGTATCTCCTTTGACTAAATATTGCGGTGTTTCTCCGTTGAGAATGTCGTTTCCTAATTCGAATGCCGTGTGACCTGAATTATCAAGTGTGTGGACTAAAAGTGGACTTCCTTGATGAAAAAACCAGAGTTCATCACTTTTAATTCGATGAAATTTTGAGACTTCACCCGATCGAAGTAAGAAGTAGATGGTTGTCATAATCTGACGTTCAAATCCTGGTAATTCAATTTCAGAACGATAGGTTTCAGAATAAAATCCACCCTCAGGGTGAGCAGTCAGATTGAATTTACTGACCAGTTTCTCAACGATTTTTTGACTCATCAAAATTATTTTTCTACGCGAATTAGATTGTACTTGTAATTGCTTCCATCAGGTTGATCAACTGTTGTAGTGATCTTTCTTGATGTGATATTGATGTCTTTCCAAACTTGCTGTTTGTAATCGTTGATTGCTGTGTCAAGTAGAAAAATGTACAAATCAGTTACCGTTTCAGACTGATCATTGTTATTGTCCCATGTTTCGTAAGAATAAAACTCCCAAGTTCCTTCCTCAACTATTTCCGTTTGAGAATCATAATAACTAACCGTCTGATCATCATTAAATTTCACTGAAGAATTCAAGTATTGGTCGGTTAAATCGGTATTGGTTCCAAAATCTCTCTTTTTCACTTTGTCAAACTGCCAAACACCAACTAGTCTCTCTGATTTTGATTTCGAGCAAGCCGAAAAAAGAACGATTGCAGCACTAAATAATAAATATGGTAGAATTCTTTTCATATCTCAGTTTTCGATAAAAAATCAATAATCATTCCAAACTATTCTATTGGTCCATTTTGAAATTGTGGGCCTTTATTTTCGATGTTAGGAAAGAAATATTTAAAATCTAAAGCCAAGAACGATCCATCGACGGGAGCATCCATTTGGACGTTGTAACCTTGATAGTTGTAGGAAGCTAGAAAATCGAAGAGAGGTGAAAAAGGAACCCTTGCAGAACCTCCTATGTAGAAGAATCCATTTTTGCGTGTCCTGTACTCAAATCCAATATTAGCGTTGAGGTCAAGTCCAATTTTTTTTCTGGTAACACCGTAGAAAATATACTGATGTTTTCCTCCTGGCGATTTTGATGTAGAAACATCTGTTGGTTTAAATGTAATCGCAGCTCCTAAAGAAGCATTCATATAAATTTGATCGCTTAGCTTAATGTAAACCAATCCATTTAAAGGAATATCGTATTCAACAAAGCTCAACGTATCTAAACCAAAGGAATTTGAATCTGGAACAGCAAAATCAATTTCAAAATTACGCTGTGTAAAATTCAAAGCTGTTTCCAATGCAATAAATTCCGTGATTCCAGCTCGAACTGTAGCGCCAAAAGAATAACCAACTTTCTGTTGAAGTGATGTTTGAAATCCATCTTTGCTGAGTTCTGTTAATGAAGAACCAATAAAGCGCGTTGGAAAAACAGGTCGCAACTGGAGGCCAAAATAAGAAGGAACTTTTGCCTTTTGCTGACTAAAAGCAGAAGTGGCAATCGTAATAAAAATGATATTCAGCAGTAATTGTCTCAAATCAACGGCAATAACGTAATAATTTTAGAATTATTCTTGAGTGTTGATTAAAACTGTTGTTTCATCTATTGATTGAATTTTCTTTTGAGCTTCACAGTAACCCATAATTGCTAGGGTAAGAACCACAGCAGAAAATAGGAGCAAGAAGTATCTCAAAAAAGCAAATGGAATCAACGGTTTTTTGTGCTTTCCTTCAACTTTAAAGTTGATTTTGGAAGCAACCTTGAAATCGTTCTTATGGATTCCAATTAGGTAATAATCGCGCTGTTTTCCTTCTTTAGTCGATCGTTCGAACCAAATTTCCAAGGCTTTAAGTTCTTCTTCAAACGAGTCCGCACGATTGATATCCGCAAAGCGAAAAATGATATAATCTTTATTGGTAGGGTGCTTGATATAGTTTATCAGCCCTAAGTCTACAATATGATCAACGGGATTTTCCATTAACGCAAAGATACAAAATCTAACACCTATTTATCGATCCACTCAGTCGTGTATTCCAAAGGTCTTCTGTGCGCTGTTGGCCATTCAATTGAAGGGTATCCGATGTAGAATAATCCAAGACATTTGTCCTTTTCACCTAAACCTAAAAACTCATTCATTGCAGGTGTATAAATCAACTTTGGTGATGCCCAAAATCCACCTAATCCATATGCTGTACAAGTCAAATGCATATTTTGAATGGCACAAGCAACAGCTTCAATTTCTTCAATTTCTGGAATTTTCTCTTCTTTCTGACGCTCCATGCAAACAGCGATCACTGCAGATGCCATCGTTGGACGGGTCAACAATTTCGCTAATTTCTGGTCGTTTTGTTCTTCTTTAGGGATTAAATCCAAATAAGTCTGTGCCAAGAAATTACCCAATTTAGATCTTCCTTCGCCAGTGAATACTTTGAATCGCCATGGTTGAGTATTTCCATGTGTAGGCGCCCATTGAGCATTGTTTAATATCGTTTCAATTTGCTCTTTGTGAACTTGACGATCACTAAGTTGCTCTGGATATATAGTACGTCGCTCGCGAATAACCGAGTTGACTTCTGATAAATTAAATTTCATTACCTGATTTTTTGTTGCAAATTTACAAATAAGAGTCAGCTCCATCAATGTATTTGAGCACATAGAATGTCATTTTTTTTTTCGTAATACTATTCAATAATCTACCCTGAATTTCTTCTCTTATTCCTACCGAAAATTCTGGAAAATCAGTACATTTGTTCCCCCAAAACAGGAAAAATTATGTTTGAAAATTTAACGGACAAATTCGAAAGAGCATTTAAAGTACTTAAAGGTCACGGTCAAATTACGGAGATTAACGTAGCGGAAACTTTGAAAGAAGTGAGAAGAGCGTTGTTGGATGCCGATGTGAACTTCAAGACTGCGAAGGAATTTACAAACACCGTTAAAGAGAAAGCATTAGGTCAGGATGTATTGACATCTCTTTCTCCAGGTCAGTTGATGACGAAAATCTGTCGTGATGAATTGGCGACATTGATGGGGGAGAATGAGGTTGAAATCAATGTAAAAGGTCACCCAGCAATAGTTTTAATGTCTGGACTTCAAGGTTCGGGAAAAACGACGTTCACTGGGAAACTTGGTAACTACCTTACGAAGAAGAAAAACAAGAAAGTTCTTTTAGCTGCCTGTGATGTTTACCGTCCAGCGGCGATTGATCAGTTGCATGTTTTGGGAGAGCAATTGGGAATCGAAGTTTACTCGAATAAAGAGGAAAAGAATCCAGTTAAAATTGCTCAAGATGCTGTTCAGCACGCAAAGAGTAAAGGAATGAATGTCGTAATCATCGATACCGCGGGTCGTTTGGCAGTGGATGAGCAGATGATGAACGAGATTGCTGACGTAAAGAATGCAATCCAACCAACAGAGACATTATTCGTAGTTGACTCGATGACTGGACAAGATGCTGTGAATACGGCAAAAGCTTTCGACGAGCGCATCGATTTTGATGGAGTAGTGCTAACGAAGTTAGATGGTGATACGAGAGGTGGAGCTGCCTTATCGATCAAATCTGTCGTAAATAAACCAATCAAATTTGTTGGTACAGGTGAGAAGATGGATGCGTTGGATGTGTTCTATCCAAAACGTATGGCCGACCGTATTCTTGGAATGGGTGACGTTGTTTCCTTGGTTGAGAGAGCACAAGAGCAATTTGACGAAGAAGAAGCACGTAAACTTCAAAAGAAAATTCAAAAGAATCAATTTGATTTCAATGACTTCCTTGCTCAACTTCACCAAGTGAAGAAAATGGGTAACGTGAAAGATTTGATGGGAATGATTCCAGGAATGGGGAAAGCGATGAAAGATGTTGACATCAAAGACGATGCATTCAAACACATCGAAGCGATTATCTACTCAATGACTCCAAAAGAAAGATCGAATCCAGAAATCATTAATTCTGCTCGTAAGAATCGTATTGCAAAGGGTAGTGGACAAAGTATTACTGAAGTGAACAAGTTGATGAAACAATTTGGGGACACGAAGAAAATGATGAAAATGATGTCCAATCCGAAGAATATGCGTCAGATGATGAAGCAGATGAAAGGAATGGGTGGTGGAATGCCGGGAATGTAATCAGTTCGATTACTTCCATTCTTTTAATTCAACCGAATTTTCGGAAACTTCTAGATAAGTATTGTAATTTATCCATTCACCAAGGTTGATGTACTTCGACTTTTCATTAAGATCGATATTCAATGGTAAATGGCGGTGCCCAAAAACGAAGTAATCCGTGTGCTTTTTTTCCAATTCTGACTTGCAGTATTGAACTAGCCATTCATTCTCGTCACCATGATAAACTTCATCAGATTTACCTGTGTATGCACGACTTGTTTTTGAAGATTTTTGAGCTAACCAAATTCCGAAGTTTGGATGTAATCGTGCAAAACACCACTGACAAAACGGATTGTTGAACACTTTCTTCAAGAATTTATATCCTTTGTCGCCTGGTCCAAGTCCATCTCCATGTCCAATCACAAATGACTTCCCGAAAAATGTCTTCTCGATTGGCTCTCGATAAAGCTGAACACCTAACTCCTGAGGTAAATAATCGAAAATCCACATATCGTGGTTTCCTGTAAACAAATGTACGGGAATTCCAGCATCAGTTAATTCAGCAATTTTACCTTGAAGTCGCACAAATCCCCTTGGAATAGCGCGTTTATATTCAAACCAAAAATCGAAAATATCTCCAACTAGATAAATCTCTTCGGCATCCTTTTGAATGTGATCTAACCAAGCAACGATGCGTTTTTCTCTTTCGAGACTACGGTCGTAATCAGGTGCTCCCAAGTGGAAGTCCGAAGCAAAGTAGATTTTTTTGTTGGAGTCTGTCATTAATGACCAAAGATACGCTGTAATTCTTGTTCTAGAGCTGGTCCTCTCAATTTTGTTTTCACGATGTTTCCTTCCTGATCGATTAGAACCGTAAAAGGAATACTTCCAACACCATATAGTTTGGCAGCTTTGCTCGACCAATAATTTAAGTCACTCACATGATTAGGCCAAACTAGTCCATCTTGCTCGATAGCTTGAAGCCATCTGTTCTTATCTTTATCCAATGATACACTCATTACGGTGAATCCATCATCCTTGTATTGCTCGTACAATTTTACAACACTTGGATTTTCTCTACGACAAGGTCCACACCAAGATGCCCAGAAGTCAAGTAATACAACTTTTCCTTTAAGATCAGACAGCTTCATGGTTGTTTTACCGTCTGTGGTCAATTCTTCAAAATCAGGGGCTGGTTTTCCAGGAGCTAATGGATCGTTAGCATATCGTTCCTTTTTCAGGGCTTCAACATTCGTTGCTAGTTGTTGAATAGTTGGAGATTGACCAAAACCATTTACTAATTGAGCAGTTATTGCTTCGTAAGTTTCAAAATCTTTATTAGCATCGATACTATTCAAAATTGGCAAGAGTGCAGCAGAATTAACATTTTTCGAAAGGAAATTACGTTGTTGACCATTGAACATGTTGTATGCTCCCTTCATTTCTTTATCAATTTCTGCTTTTTTTGACGGATCAGCTTGTAAACGATTCATGGCATCAATTTTTTTCTGATCCCAATCGTTTTGAATGCGCAGGTATTCATTCATTTGCTGACTTTCGTCGGATCCAATAAAATTTACAAAATCAATTAGTTGAGAGCCATCACCATAGATTTTTATATCACTTCCTTCTCTTAAAATGAGGTTCAAATGTTGTTTTCCCATTCTCAGAACATAATAATCTGGAGCAGGAACAGAAGCTTTGATTTCAAAAGCTCCGTTTTTATCCATTGGTGCTGCAGCATAGTCAGTATACGTTTGACCGTTAAATTGCGCTAAGTAGATTGAATCAGCCCCAGTGCTAAAAATAGAACCAGAGATTTTAACATCAATTTCTTGAGCGATAAGATTAAACGAAGAGACTAAACCTAAAAGCAGTATGGATAATTTCATAATTATTTTTTTGAGAAGATTTCTTCCAATTTCTGTTCCAAAGATGCACCACGAAGTCCTGCTCCGATAATTTTACCTTCAGGATTCAGCAAAATAGTGTAAGGAATACCATTAAATCCATATAATTGAGGAATAGGTGATTCCCATTGCATGAGGTCGCTCACGTGATTTGGCCAAACAAGACCATCATCTTTGATCGCTTTCTCCCAAGAAGCCTTGTCCTTGTCTAAGGAAACAGAATAAATGGTAAAACCTTGATCTTTGTATTTATTGTAAAGTCGAACAACATTTGGATTTTCACCACGACAAGGTGCACACCAAGATGCCCAGAAATCAACCAAAACGTACTTCCCTCGAAGTGACGACAATTTGATCTCTTTCCCTTGAGGATTGTTTAACGCGATTTCAGGTGCTTCACGTGTCCCTGAGTTATTCGCAATGTAATCGTTCAACGCTAATTCGATTTGATACACTTGATTAGATAACGAAGCGGCAACTTCCGATCCCTTATATGTTTCTAAATACGCTTCTGACACTTTACGAAGCGGATCCATGTACTGATCGTCCCAGTATTCAAATCCCATAGATGGTGTAATGGCACCAGTCAATACTATATTAAATGCATTCGAAGGATTTTTATTGATGGCATCGATAGCAAATTTTTCGATGTCTTTTTTGATCTCCAAAAATTCCTTGGTTAATTCAGCGTCGGAAACTTGACCTTGTTTTTGCATCAAAGCGTTTTGTCCTTCCTGAAACTTCGCGTAGACTGCCATGTAATCAGTCATTGTCTTCGCCCAATCAGTTCCAGTTACTTTGGGTGTTAATGTGAAGTTTTCAAAATCAGATTCTACATTCACAACATCACCAGGTACGAGTGTAAGAGGGATAATCTTAGTTCCCGAGTTTCCGATACTCAATTGGTGAATTGCCAAATGTTTTGCAGGACCAGTGATTTCGAAATTACCGTCAGCATCAATTGTTGCTTGACCAACTTCCTCGATCTTTTCTTGTTGTAAAACCTGAAGAAAAATGGTGTTGTTTTCAGCACCCTTGATCGTACCTGTAACCTTTACAGATTGATCATCGACTTTTTGGATTTCCTCTTGAGATTCAGATTCTCCAGAGCAAGAAGCGAATAGAACTGATAATGCAAAAAATGCAACTAAATATTTCATTACTGTTTGTCTAATGTTTCACGCATCAAAGCGCTTGCTTTTTTCGGGTCGGCTTTTCCTTTTGAGACTTTCATCAATTGTCCCATGAAGAAGCCTGTCAATTTCTTATCCCCACCTTTGTAACGTTCAACTTCGTCTGGGTGTTGCTTGATGACTTCGTTAATGAATCCTAAAATTGCATCTTCGTTGGAATCTTGAATCAAGTTTAACGACTCAGCCACTTTCAATGGATCATCATTTCCGCTCAACAACTCAGGGAATATTTTCTGTGACGCGATAGAAGAAGAAACCTTACCATCATCAATCAATTTGATCAACTTAGCAATCGTTTCAGGTTGAACAGGGAATTCAGAAATCTCTAATCCTCTTTGGTTTAGGAAGGATTTTACATCACCCATCATCCAGTTCGCAGCACCTTTGTAATTATCGGTATGCGCAATTACTTTTTCGTAATACAATGCGATGTCTTTGTTATCGGTGATGTTGTATGCATCGTAAGCTGATAATCCTAATTCATTCGTGTATTTCAAGAACAAATCTCTAGGAAGTGCAGGCATTTCAGCTTTTACCGAGTCGATTTGAGCTTGTGTTACAACGATTGGTTGCAAATCAGGCTCAGGGAAGTAACGATAATCATTTGCCGCTTCTTTCGAACGCATAGACAGTGTTCTGTTCTTCAAAGCATCGAATGAACGCGTTTCTTGGTAGATAGTTTCTCCATTCTCAATCGCTTCGATTTGGCGCTCGATTTCAAATTCAATTGCTTTTTGCACATTACGAATCGAGTTCATGTTTTTGACCTCTACTTTCGTTCCGAATTCAGGAGCACCTTTCAATCGAACAGAAATATTGGCATCACAACGAAGTGACCCTTCTTCCATGTTTCCATCACAAATATCGAGGTAACGAACCAATTTACGTACTTCCGTAACATAATTGTATGCCTCCTGTGATGATCTCAAATCTGGTTCAGAAACGATTTCTAACAAAGGAACTCCAGCTCGGTTTAGATCGACTAAAGTATCGTACACATCAACATCGTGCATACTTTTACCAGCATCTTCCTCCATGTGGATTCGAGTCAGATTAATGGCTTTTTCTTCACCATTTTCATCTTTGATGTAGATTCTTCCGTTTGTACAAATCGGTGTTGTATCCTGCGTAATTTGGTAACCTTTCGGTAAATCCGGATAGAAATAATTCTTACGAGCGAAATGTTGGTGCTCTGCGATGTCCGCTTCACACGCCAATCCTAGTCGAATAGCAAATTCAATCGTCTTCTTATTCATTTTTGGAAGTGTTCCCGGATGTCCCAAAGAAATCACACTCACATTTGAATTAGGTGTTGCCCCAAACTCATTCACGTCATTTGAATAAGCTTTTGTCTTGGTCAACATTTGCGCATGGACCTCAAGTCCAATTACGGCTTCGTATTTATCTCTAATTTCGGATGTCATATTATTTTAGACTCTTGCAATCAATTCACGCATAATCACTGTCATTTTTGGCTCAGTTTCGTTAGCCACAGCAATTACATCTTCTACACTTACTTCTTGAATTTTACCAGGAACTCCTAAATCCGTAATAATTGAAATTGCAAAACACGGAATATCCATGTGGCGAGCAACGATTACTTCAGGAACGGTAGACATTCCAACTGTGTCAGCCCCAATATTACGAACGTACATGTATTCAGCCGGAGTTTCCAAAGTGGGTCCAGTTAAACCAGCGTATGTTCCAACAGCTACTTCAATATTGTTTTCAGCAGCAATGTCTTTTGCCAAAGCAATCATTTTGTGATCGTATGGCTGACTCATATCTGGGAAACGAGGTCCTAACTCGTCAATATTTTTTCCAATTAATGGGTGAGCAGGGAAGAGGTTGATGTGATCGTCGAGGATCATAATCTCTCCAATGCGGTAATCTGGGTTTACACCACCAGATGCGTTACTCACGAATAAGCGTTCAATTCCCAAAAACTTCATCACGCGAACCGGGAAAGTTACTTCCTGCATCGTGTATCCCTCGTAGAAATGGAAACGACCTTGCATAGCAACAACATGTTTACCACCAAGTTCTCCGAAGATTAGTTTTCCAGAGTGACTTTGAACTGTTGAAAGAGGGAAGTGAGGAATGTCTTTGTAATCGATTTCGTCAATAATGTTGATTTCTTTAACTAGGCCTCCCAGTCCAGTTCCCAAAATAATTCCAACTGAAGGATTAACCTCTGTTCTTGTTTTAATGTAGTCGTGTGCTTCTTTAAATTTCGCTAGTATATCCATCTAATAGGTGTTTAAACGATTTTAACTCGTGTATTTGTAAATTAATAGGTTGATAATTCCACGGATACTGCCCGTCTTTGACCGAATCGAAATGCTTTAATCGCATAAAGTCCTTTTCGGTTGTTAGAATGACCTTATTCCGATCAGCAAAAGTACCAAATTTTTCATGAATATTCTCTAAGTCCAGCTCAGAGAAAATATGATGATCACCAAATCCTATGTGCATTACATTTGCTCGGGTTTTCCAGTAATCAATTAACGGTTTTGGATTGCCAATTCCAGTAACTAATAAAATATTTTCGGGATTATTGAAAGTCTCTCCAACTGGTTCTTCATAAATTATTGAAGAAAAGAAAATTTTATCCTCTGGAAATTTCAGTTTGGTTCTAATACGCTGTTTTTCCTCTTCAGAAAGGTCGGTTGTACATTTACTAACTAAGATTGCATCAGCACGCTTTTTCCCAGATTTCCATTCCCGTAAATTTCCCGCAGGAAGCATGAAATCGTCTACGAAAAGATGATTGTATGGTGTGACCAACAAGTAAAGCCCTGCTTTTACCGCACGATGTTGGAAAGCATCATCAAGAACGATTAAATCTGTTTCTGGGAGATTATTATTGATGAAATGAACTCCTTCAACTCTTTTTTCAGCGACAATTACTTCAATTTGATCTTGAAATTTTGACTTAAACTGGGCAGGTTCGTCCCCAATTTGATCCGCTGTAGAATTAAGATCGGCATGAATTAGTCCTTTCGTTTTTCGCCCGTAACCACGACTCAATGTCGCCACTTTCAATCCTTGTTCTAAGGCATTTCGAATGATGAATTCAACCAAGGGAGATTTTCCGGTTCCTCCAACAGAGAGGTTACCAACGACTATAGATTTTTTTTCAATGAGATGACTACTCAGCACTTTCCAATCGAAGAGTTTATTTCGAACGAAACTCACTATTCCGTACAACCAACCCAGTGGAAGTAAAAGAATACGTAGTTTTTGCATCAATTAATTGTCGTTGTGATAATCTGAATACGCTTGTTCGTCTGCAAAATAATAAATTCGCACCTGAGCTGTGTCATCGAGGAAATTAATTTTCCCAACTTCAAAGCGATTGATAGATAATCCAGTTCTCGCTTCTAAATCAGCTTTCATCTCTTCATATTTTTCAGGAAGGATCAAGTCAATTTTTTCATAAACAACCGTCTTGCGTGTTTCGTGTTTCAACAGCCAGATACGTTCTAGACCATAGGTAATCAATACAACCACTACGTTGATCAAAGCCATTTCGGCAACACTGATTTTCTTAGATGCAAGTGAGTTCACTACACTAATTCCAATCACTAAGAACAAATAAGTCATTTCCTTGATCTCAATGGCATCAGTTCGATAACGAATAATTCCAAAAATGGCGAAGAGTCCGAGTCCCATTCCCGTATCGATATCCAGCTTTCTCAGTCCGAAACACAAGAAAAAGGTAATCAGTCCGATTAAGTAATAAGTGAATAAGTAATCTTTTCGCTTAGCGATCGGATAGTACAAGTAGCGAATTAATATCGTCATGAAGATCAAATTCACTCCAAGTCGAAGCATTAGGGAGTAAAAATCTGTATCAAACCATGAAAGGTCGAGCATCTTTTCGATGTCTCCTGCGAGAATACTAAGCGGCATCAATGTCAATTTTTTGTAGTTTTTGTAGTTTGGATTTAAATCGGTTGTATTTCACATTATCTTGACCGAAGATCTTAATAACACCAATACAATATTTACTCAAACGGAAAGGACGAATATTATGTTGCTTCATGATCTGAAAAAAAGGTGACTTTCTGGACACTTTTTCTTGTTTTAGCTCGGCAATAATCAGTTCGTTGAAGTTGTAAGATTCTTCTTCCCAGTTGAAAGATAGGAATAAATCTAATGTCAATCGCTCGTTCAATTCTTTACCGACTAAAGTCATGCGGTGATATTCATTCGTCAGAACAGGTTTCAATTCATCTGGATTAACTCCTGTACTTTCCAAAAATTCCTTGTGCTCTTCTTCCAAATCGTGAGAAATATCATCAACAGGAATACGCATTTTATTAGTTCTGCCTTTGAATTTGTGCTTGACTTCCAAGAAGGCAATATCTGAATCAAGATACTTTCTAATACGCACTTTGTAACGATTC
Organism: Henriciella pelagia; assembly: GCA_964219255.1. GTDB lineage: Bacteria > Bacteroidota > Bacteroidia > Flavobacteriales_D > Crocinitomicaceae > UBA4466. The sequence goes on along the minus strand of CAXPPC010000005.1, from coordinate 238,676 downwards.
ATGCGTTTACTATGGTGATTCATGTAAAATGACAAATCATCATCATCGAAATAAAGACTTTCGTACTTAGGAGTTGGATTTCCTTCAATTTCTAATACGTAATAATGCTTCGAAAGTTCAGGTAATATCTCCAATAATTGCTCGCGCTTGAAGTTGAATTTGGTATCCACACGGTTCATCAATTTGACACGATCCATTTGGTCTAATGTAATCGTTTCAAACTGGTCTAGTTTACTATGGATATCAGCGAGAGACATTAACTCAAAGTTAATTCTTCATTTCGGAATTGCAAACAAAAAAGAGATCGCTATTTGATAAGTCCAAGACAGATTTTCATGCGGATAATGCGCTTAGCAGCTGTATCAACTTTCAACTTAAACGCTTCATTCGTTCGGTAGGCCTTACTAATTTCTTCGTGAGCTTTTACGGCGTCTTTTGGCATTAAAAGAATATCGCATCCAGCATCGATTGCTAAAACAGAAGAATTTGGAATACTTGAAACACCACCCATTCCCATAGCGTCAGTTACAATCAACCCTTGAAATCCTAAACTATCGCGCAATAAATCAGTCACAATTTCTTTAGAACACGTTGCTGGCATACCATCAGTATCAAATTGTTTGTTGTTTTTTACAGCAATGTGAGCAACCATAATCGAAGCAACTCCATTTTCAATTAATGGAGGATAATATCCCAGTTCTTTCAGCTCTCCATCAATCACTTGTAACGACTTATGAGTGTCCCCGCTTACTAATCCATGTCCGGGGAAATGTTTAGCTGTTGCAATGATATTATGTTCTTGTGTTGTTTGAATAAATGCATTTGAATAAGGAACAATATTTTTTGGATCAGAACCAAATCCACGATAACCAACTGTCTTATTTGGGGACATATCGACTACTGGAGCAAAATTATAGTTGATTCCAATTTCATTTAAATCGCTTGAAATTGTTTTGGCAACATCATGAGCTTCATTAACCGATCCAACTTGGTTTGCCTTTTTCACCGTTGTTGAATTCAATATTTTACGATTTACTAGCGATGGTTCAGCATCAGCAGAGTAGAGGAAAGGTAAGTTTCCTTTTTCTGAGTTAATCCCTTCATATTTTTTCACCCAATTGGAGAACTGATCCTTGGTTCCGTTCAATAAAATCATTCCACCTACGTATCCATTTTCTACTAAGAAATCGATTCGTTCTTCCGATTTCCCAAGTCGACCAGCTGCAGGCATTAACAGTTGAGCAATAATTGCCTTCTCCGTCATTGTGTTAAAAACACTGTCCGTTTTAGCTTCCAAATCTGGGTGACCTTCAATAAACGAATTGAAAGAAATAGGTTGAATCACTTCAGGAGCTTTAATTATAGTGTCTGTTTCCGAAGTGTTCTGTGCACAAGCTGAAAAACAGATAGCTGCTATTGCGAAAGAAAAGATGGTATTATTCATTAAACAAGGATTTATTCAAAAGTACAATCCTCTTGAATTCATTTGATTCGTGATTGAACGGATTGTCAAAAAGAAATTGTCAATAACTGTGCCATCGATAAGGTAATTCTTCTTATTTTAATTAGAAATAACCTAACCAATGATACAATCAACAATTAAATGCTGGGCGGAAGATGACCGTCCTAGAGAAAAGCTCATTCAAAAAGGAAGAAGTGTTTTAACAGATGCTGAACTCATTGCAATTCTAATCGGATCGGGCAATAGAGAACATTCTGCGGTGGATTTGGCGCGTATAATATTAGCTGACTGCGAGAATAATCTTCATCAATTAAGTAAGAAGTCCGTGAAGGATTTTATGAAATACAAAGGAATAGGAGAAGCGAAGGCTGTTTCCATTTATGCAGCTCTAGAATTATCCCGAAGAAGAATACACGAAGAACACTTAAAAGAAAACAGTGTGCATTCATCAATGGATAGCTACAACGAACTGAAATCTTCCTTTATTGATTTAGATCACGAGCAATTTTATGTTCTCTTTCTTAGTAGGAGCAATAAGATTTTAGGTAAAGAACAAATATCTAGAGGTGGACTTAGCGGAACGGTGGCTGATGGTAAAATCATTTTTCAAAAAGCACTGGAGATGAAAAGTTCTGCGATAATTTTGGCGCACAATCACCCAAGTGGACAGTTAAAACCAAGTCAAGCCGACATTCGATTAACGAAACAACTGGTCGATTTTGGTAAATTAATTGACCTACATATTCTCGATCATTTAATCATCACTGACAATAATTACTTTAGTTTTGCAGACGAAGGAATGTTAAATTGAAATTTTAATGAAGAAATTCATCACAATAGTAGGAGCGCGACCACAAATAATTAAATCATCTGCGATTAGCAGAGCGGTGCAGAATGAATATCCAGAACAATTGAAAGAAATCATTGTACATACTGGTCAGCACTACGACGAGAACATGTCGAAAGTCTTCTTTGACGAGATGAAAATTCCAGTTCCAGATTACAATCTCCAAGTGGGAAGTGGCTCACATGCATCTCAAACGGCAAAAATGTTGGAGGGACTTGAGGAGATTTATCTCAAAGAAAATCCGGATGCAATTTTGGTTTATGGTGATACGAATTCTACAATTGCTGGAGCCTTAGCTGCTGCCAAGATCCACATTCCAGTTATTCACGTAGAAGCTGGACTTCGAAGCTTTAATAAAGCTATGCCGGAGGAATTGAATCGCATTTCTTGTGATCACATGTCGACCTTGCTTTTTACTCCGACTTCAGTTGGATTGGATAATCTAAAGAATGAAGGTTTCGATTTAACGGTAAAAGAAAAAGCAACAATCGATCAACCCAATGTTTATCATTGTGGAGATGTGATGTACGACAACAGTCTTTACTTCTCTGAAATATCAGATGATTTCGCAACGGTGATGCAGACAAATAATTTGGTTGCTAACGAGTTTGTATTAATGACTGTTCATCGTGATTCGAATACGGATGATCCAAATCGACTAGAAGCAATATTCGAGGCTGTAATTGAATTAGCTGAAGAACATCAATTGACCTTTGTTTTACCGTTGCATCCCAGAACAAAGAATAAACTAGGAACAATGAATGCTGAACTCCAAGGTAAAGTTGAAAGTTCTGGTTTTATTAAAATAATTGATCCTGTTGGTTTCATGGATATCATCGCTTTAGAGAAAAATGCCCGAATGATTGTTACGGATAGTGGCGGACTTCAAAAAGAGTCGTTTTTCTTTCAAAAGCCATGTGTAATCATGCGACCTCAAACAGAGTGGGTGGAAATAGTAAATAATGGTAACGCGCTTTTAGCAGGTGCTGATAAGATTGCGATAAAGGAAACGTTTAATACATTATACAATAAGTCAGATTATACCTATCCGGAATTTTATGGTGACGGTAAAGCAGCTGAATTTATTTGTCAAAAAATACTAGAGGACTTGTAGAAATGCTCATTTACGTCGATAAAATAACTCCAAGAATTGTCTATGTGATGGAATTCATTTTTCATCAATGGGGATTGGAGTTTGAGTTGACGGATGATTTTGAGTCGTATTCTAATTCGAGTGAAAAGAAGTTTTCTTTGTCTCAAATTAAGGAGACTAATCCTCATTTTCTTGCTTCTAGTTTACTGTTTGAAGTTGATATTCAGGAATTGAAAGTTGAGAAAAACGGACTAGATCCTTTAACCATTAATGGAATTAGTGATCCTTTTTCAAGTATCTTTTTTGTCCTCACTCGCTATGAGGAATATACGTGTGTGGAGAAAGATCAATTTGATCGATTTCCATATTCGAAAAGTATTCTGAAAGATGATCTGGTGAATTATGCAGTTTGTGATCGATGGGCAGAGGGAATTCTTAAAGAGCTTGAAGTCGATTATGAAAAAACAAATTCGGTTAACATAATTCCAACATTCGATATTGACAACACCTTTGCTTACAAATTCAAAACGGGATCAAGAAAGTTTTTGGCTGTTACAAAAGATCGATTAACTGGTAATAAACAGCGAATTTTAGAGCGTAAGAAAGTGCTTCATGGTGAAAAAGATCCTTACGATACTTTTGATAAGATTTTAAGAATAGCGAATGAGTTTAAAGAAACGAAACTCTTTTGGCTAGTTGGAAAATGGGCGAAGAAGGATAGGAATTTGTCTATTCACCATCCAGAGCATCAAAAGTTAATTCGCTCACTTAAAAATACGGTTGAAATCGGACTTCATCCTAGTTATGCGTCCTTTTTAAAGCAGGATAAAATTGCGCAAGAAAAATCCGACTTGGAAAAGGTGATAGGTAATGAGGTGTCAATTTCTCGTCAGCATTTTTTGCGTTTCTCATTACCTGAAACTTTTCAATCACTCATAAATTGCGGTTTTAAGGAGGAGTTTTCAATGGGCTTTGCGGATCACGTCGGATTTCGTTGTGGGACGGCTCGATCGCATAACTGGTTTGATTTATCAAAAAATGAAAAATCGAGTTTATTGATTCGACCATTCGTTTACATGGATGGAAGCCTGCGAGAATATATGAAGCTAACAGTGGAAGAAAGTAAGTCCAAAATCAGTGAACTATATGATGAGGTGAAGTCCTATGGTGGCGACTTTATTTTCTTATGGCATAACGAAACTATTGGTGATTACGGCAATTGGAAGGGATGGTCGGATGTACTAGAACATACGTTAAAATTGAACAATGAATAGAACAACATTAATTATCGCTGGGATCTTAATCTTCCTCTCGATCATTTTGGGAGCATTTGGAGCTCATGCTTTAAAAGAAGTTTTATCACCTGAACGATTAGTTTCCTTTGAAACAGGGGTGAGATATCAGATGTATCATGGACTTGCGCTCTTAATAGTTGGTTTTTCATGGGATAAAGTGAAATTCTCGATGAAATGGATGGTAAATCTGATTTTAGCTGGAGTAATTCTTTTTTCAGGATCGATTTATGGTTTAGCAATGCAAGAAGTGTTGAATGTAAAATTGAGCTTTCTCGGTCCGATTACACCGTTTGGTGGACTTCTAATGATCGCAGGATGGTTTATTTTTATTATTCAATTGATTCGAACCAAAAATGACTAACATGAAGATTACAATGTTGGGAACGGGTACTTCACAGGGGGTTCCAGTTATTGCTTGTGATTGTGATGTATGCTCATCTGATGACATCAAGGATAATCGATTGAGATGTTCTGTTATGATTTCGTATAAAGGTGAAAATTTTGTGATTGATAGCGGACCCGATTTTCGTCAACAGATGCTTCGAGAGAATGTACAAACGCTTTCGGGGATCATTTTTACACACGAACATAAGGATCACGTAGCAGGAATGGACGATGTAAGAGCGTTCAACTTTAAGGAGAAAAAGGACATGGAAGTTTATTGTACACCACAGGTCTTTGATGCGCTTAAACGTGAATTTAGCTATGTTTTTGCTGATTTTAAGTATCCCGGTATTCCAAAAGTGAATGTGAATCTTCTTGAAAATAAACCTTTTCAAATGAAAAGTGGTTTGGAGTTCCTTCCAATTCAGGTCATGCACTACAAGTTGCCAGTTTTTGGTTATCGTGTTGGAGATTTCACATACATTACAGATGCAAAAACGATAACTGAAAGCGAAAAACAAAAGGTGAAGGGTTCAAAGATATTAGTGGTAAATGCCCTTCGAAAAGAGGAACATTTATCACATTTTAATTTGGATGAAGCACTAGAGTTTATCGAAGAAGTAAATCCAGAAAAGGCCTATTTGACACATATTTCACACCTCTTCGGAAGACATGAAGAAATTGAAGAAATGTTGCCAGAAAACGTACATGTAGCATACGACGGACTCACTTTTGAACTATAATCAACCATACAAAAGCATATTATTCTAAATTTGCACTATCTAAATAGATCAACATGGGAAATAACTTATTGAAAGGAAAAAGAGGAATCATTTTCGGAGCATTGAATGAGCAATCAATTGCATGGAAAGTTGCAGAACGAGCGCACGAAGAAGGAGCGACTTTTGTTTTGACAAACGCACCTATCGCGATGAGAATGGGAGAAATTAACGATCTGGCAGCAAAAACTGGAAGCGAAATTATTCCAGCTGATGCTACAAGCGTTGAGGATCTAGAAAACCTTATTTCTAAATCAATGGAAATTCTAGGAGGTAAAATCGATTTCGTTTTACACTCAATTGGAATGTCTGTGAACGTAAGAAAAGGAAAACACTATACAGATGAAAACTATGATTGGACAATGAAAGGATTTGATGTTTCGGCATTGTCTTTCCACAAAGTGCTTCAATCGTGTAAGAAACTAGATGCAATTAATGACTGGGGTTCTGTTTTGGCTTTAACATATATCGCTGCACAACGTGTGTTCCCTGACTATAATGATATGGCGGACAATAAGTCGTATCTTGAATCGATCGCAAGAAGTTTCGGTTACCACTACGGAATTGCTAAAAACGTGCGCGTAAACACGATATCTCAATCGCCAACAATGACAACGGCTGGAGCTGGAGTAAAAGGATTCAATGAATTCATTAATTACTCAGAAAAAATGTCTCCACTTGGAAATGCATCAGCAGAAGCCTGTGCCGACTATTGTATCGCAATGTTCTCAGATTTAACAAAGTATGTTACAATGCAGAATTTATTCCATGATGGAGGATTCTCTAATACTGGTGTTACTCAAGAAGTAATTGAGAAGTTTAGCGATTAACTTTTCGAAATATTAATTAAAAAGCGTGCTATGTTAAATAGTGCGCTTTTTTTATATGCATGCGTAATAATTTTCTATTTTTATACCATCACACGCTTATGAAATTATTACTACCTATTTTACTGCTACTAGTTGGTTTATGGTCGGCTAAAGCAACAGCTCAATGCGATACAAATCGATATCGTCAACCTATTTTTAATTCGGTATACAAGCATCAAGATGTAAAATATGCAGAAGCCCAAGTTTGGAATATTCCATATAACAATACTGATTTGTACATGGATGTTTATGAACCCATAGGTGATGCGCAAACGAAACGCCCCTTAATGATTTGGGTGCATCCAGGTGGATTTTTAGCTGGTGATAAGTCGGCCGATGATATGGTGGCACTTTGCGATAGCTTCGCTCGAAGAGGTTATGTTACTGCTTCGATTGGTTATCGTTTAGGCTTTAATCCGGTTTCTTCTTCATCTGCAGAACGCGCTGTTTATAGAGGTACTCAAGATTTAAGGGCGGCAATTAGATATCTATTCGAGTTTGCTGATGTTTTCGATATCGATACAAATTATTTGTTCGTTGGAGGAAGTAGTGCAGGTGCCTTTTCGACTTTACATATGACTTATCTCGATCAAGATGAAGCTCCATCTGCTGTTTATGGTGGATTTGGGTCTCCGGATTTAGGATGTTTAGACTGTTCTGGAAACACTTACAATCATGTTATCAAACCAACAGCCATTGTGGGGCTTTGGGGAGCGCTAGGTGATTCTACTTGGGTTGATTCCGATGAAACGACTCCCAATTTAATGATTCATGGTGATGCGGATGGCGTGGTCCCTTTTGGTGTTGGACATCCTTTCGGAGTTTTTACAACGCCAGAAGTTAACGGTTCACGAACGATTCATAATCAGTTGAATAGTTACGGTATTTCAAATCAGCTAATTCAGTTTGTCGGACAAGATCATGAGCCACATGGAGCTGATAATGGAACATTTAACTCACCACCAAATGCCTATTGGGATACGATTTTTGATGCGATTCAGAATCACTACCTTCCATTTGTAATTCCGAATTCGTCCAATTTATTTGGTCCGACAGAGGTTTGTTCTAAAGACACATCAATTTATTCAGTTTTCACATATCCAAATCAATCTGTTTGTTGGACTGTAACTGGAGGAACAATCATCGATGATCTTGGAGACTCAATTGTTGTGGAATGGAATGGTGTTGCGGGAAGTGTTGATTTCCAAATTGTTAATTCAATAGGTGGACATTCAACCACGAACAGTAATTCAATCGTGATTAACGCACTTCCGATAATTTCTGGATTCGATTATAGTGTTTCAGACAACAATTCTTTCTTTGAAGTAGATAACCCAAATTCAAATACAATAAATTGGGATTTTGGAGATGGTAGTACCGCAACTGGAGACAGTGTAATGCATAATTATTCAAATGAAGGGATTTATCAGGTTACAATGACTACAATCAATTCAAATGGTTGTTCATCGTCGTACGATACATTACTCTACTTCCAGTTTACTGATTTATCAGAATTGTTTAATGATAATTTAGTTGTTTATCCAAATCCGTTCGATTCTTATATAAGTTTAAAAGGTTTGGAGGATAATGTGGCTGAAGTAAATGTGATTGATCAAATTGGAAAATTAGTCGGCTCTTATAAGATTAAAGGAGGAGAGAAGATTGATCTATTCGACTTGAAAAGTGGTGTTTACCTCGTTGAAATTCAACTGAATGACACTAAAATAATGAAGCGAATCATTAAGAATTAGCACCTTTTCGAAAAGTGTTTGTAATAAGTTGGAAAGATATTACGTTTGATAATTATCAACCAACATTACAATTATGCTAGAACGAATCCTGCTACTCTTGCTGTTATTTCCGTTGACAGCAATTTCTCAAGAGCGTCCAATCAAAAAAGATTATAGCGGTGTTTTTTCCTTAGGGGGAAGAACGACAATTAGTGCGTTTAATTCTCATGATGGTGAAGGAACTGGATTAGGAGTTGGAGGCCAATTTCGGATCCAATTTGCTGATCGAGTAAATTCTGATTGGTTTTTTGATTATCTAAATTCTGATATCGGAGATTTTGCTCAACGAACAGATTATCACATTGGATGGAGTGTGCTTTTTTACCCGACAATCAATCAAAAAGCTTTAATTAGACCGTATGTTTTGGCTGGGCATTGCTTCGATTACACAAAGATTGTTGCGAATAATGATCGTTCAAATTCTACAGATCGATTTAGTTCTGCTGTTCAAGGTGGAGCAGGGTTTCATGTTAATCTAACAGATCGATTAGATCTTTCTTTTGCTGGACAATACATGTTGCATTTAGGAAAAGAAATTCATGCTGATGTCCACAATGGTGAAGTTCATTTTTTAGAAATGCATCACCGTAGCTTTGAGGGACATTTACTTTTTCATGTTGGAGTTAACTACAAAATCGCTGATCTATGGTAAATCGTGTTTTGTTTTCTCTATTTCTTGCAGTTTCAACTTCAGCTTGTGCTCAGAATTACATTCAACCAGGATTGTTAGTTGGTGATTTAACTTATTCACCTTCAATGATGCTGAATCGCGAGGTGAACAATTATTATTTAACTGGATCACTGGAGTATTTTCTTGAGAAAAAAGTTAGTTTGAAGGGAACGACACATTTATTTTTATCTACTGAGTCAGATAACTTCGAGCTTAAGAACAGAGTGATTTCCAACTTTGGAATCGCATATCATTTCAACAAAGGCAACTGGAATAATTTCATTGGGTTTTATCCGGGGATTACGGTCATGCAACCCAATTTTTTGAGTCCACAGGGTGAGGAGTATAATTGGATTCTTTCTCCTTCATTCGCAGGTGAGATTGGAACGCGTTATTTTGTTTGGGACTATTTTAATTTCTTCGCGAAGTTGAATTATGTTCACTCGAAACTTTCAGGAACGAGTAGAGGAGCACTTCCAATGGATGAAATTTTACTATCTGCTGGATTAGGATTTCAAATTCCTACGAGGAAATTTAAATAAGCCCTTTACTATTCAAGAATTCTTCGAGAGCAGTATCATCTGAATATAGTACCTCACGAGCTTTACTTCCTCTAAATCCACCAATGATTCCCATAGCTTCGAGTTGATCGACGATTCTTCCAGCTCTGTTGTATCCCAATTTCAATTTACGCTGCAATAAACTTGCTGAACCTTGTTGATGTGTTACCACAATTCGGGCTGCATCCGCAAATAATGGATCTAGCTCTTCATCATCCATGCTACTTCCACCTTCGGAAGATTCACCAACGTATTCAGGAAGCAATAGAGCATCTGGGTATCCTCTCTGATCTCCAATGAAGTCACAAATAGATTCTACTTCTGGTGTGTCAACAAATCCACATTGCAAACGAATCGTATCCGATCCAGTGCTAATAAGCATATCTCCTCGTCCAATTAACTGATCTGCTCCAGATCCATCTAAAATCGTTCTAGAATCAATTTTTGAAAGTACACGGAATGCAATACGAGCAGGGAAATTGGCCTTGATCATACCTGTAATTACGTTGACCGATGGTCGTTGTGTAGCAACAATTAAGTGAATACCAATCGCTCTGGCCAACTGAGCCAATCGTGCAATTGGGTGCTCAACTTCTTTTCCAGCCGTCATGATTAAGTCCGCGAACTCATCGATTAGCACAACAATGTATGGCAAGTAACGGTGACCTTTTTCTGGATTTAACTTACGCGCGATGAATTTTGCGTTGTACTCTTTGATCGTTCTAACTTGAGCCGTTTTTAGTAACTCGTAACGCTCATCCATTTCAATACAAAGCGAATTCAATGTGTTGACTACCTTGCTTGTATCCGTGATAATGGCATCTTCTTCATCAGGAAGTTTAGCCAAGAAGTGACGTTCAATTTTATTGTAAAGCGTCAATTCCACTTTTTTCGGGTCGACAAGAACAAATTTAACTTGAGCTGGATGTTTTTTGTAAAGAATCGAAACCAAAATTGCATTCAATCCAACTGATTTACCCTGACCTGTAGCACCCGCGACAAGCAAGTGAGGCATTTTCGTTAAGTCGAATGTGTAAGTTTCGTTAGTAATGGTTTTTCCCATCACAACAGGCAATTCGAAGTTCGATTCTTGGAATTTTTTCGAAGCAATTAACGAGCGCATACTCACCATTTCTGGCTTACTGTTCGGAACCTCGATACCAATGGTTCCTTTCCCTGGAATTGGAGCAATAATACGAATCCCAAGAGCTGCCAAGCTTAATGCGATGTCATCTTCAAGGTTTTTGATCTTAGAAATTCGGACTCCAGGAGCAGGTACGATCTCATACAAAGTTACTGTAGGTCCGATCGTTGCCATGATTTTCGAAATCTCAATCTTGTAATTTGAAAGTGTTTCGACAATCTTATTTTTATTCTGTTCGAGCTCATCTTTGTTGACATTAACTCCAGCTTTCCCCGCTCCATAATCGTTTAATAGGTCAATAGGAGGCAAGGCATAACTTGCTAAATCTAATTTCGGATCGTATTCACCGAATTCATTTGATTTTTCTTCTAAGTCTTCTTCACTGAGCTGAGCATCTTCCTTGTCTTCACCAATTTCAACCGAGAATGAGTCATCCGAGCTGATTGTTTCATCAATTATTTCAGATGTTTTATCAAAATCGATTGTTTCGGTGATTTCTGGAGTATCTTCTTTTGGTTTTAATTCGATTTCATCTAAAGCTTCCAGTTCTTCCTCAGTTAGGTCGATAGTTTCTGCTTCAGTTTCAATTTCCATCTGATCTTCGCTCAACGTATTAGCAACAGTTAGATCGTTTTCATCGATGACATCTGATAAAGTCTCATCTTCCACATTGTCTTCAGGTACCTGTCCTTTAAAACGATTGAGCAACGCTTTGATATCTAAACCAAATGCGATTACACCAAAGATGTATCCTAGTCCTAAAATTAAAATCAACGCACCGAATCGACCTAATGTTAACTCGAGCCATTCATTCGCTTGGAATCCGACTGTACCACCTAAATAATTAACGGAATTTGAGAAGTAACCTAAGAATAAACTCGTCCAAACAGTGAATAACACAATTATCGAAGTTGTTTTTTTTATTGGAAGTAGGGCAATGTTGAATAGCAATTTAAATCCGACCAAGAACAGTAATAATGGAATTCCAATTGACGCAATTCCAAACCAACGATAGACGAGTAAGTGCGACGTCCATGCTCCGAATTTACCTAGCCAATTTGAAACAGGTTCTTCACTGCCATCAAAAAGGAACTCGAACAGCCCTTTTCCAATAACGCGATTTTGATCAGCTTCCCAAGTAAGTAAATAAGAGAATATAGCAAGAAAACAGAAGACAGATAATAGGATGAATCCAGTTCCAATAGAAGATTTTAGCTTCTTTTTATTGAAACGATTACGAAGTAATTCAATAGGATTTTCCTTTTTTTTACGCGTAGTTTTCTTGCGCGAAGATGTTTTTTTCTTCGGTGTCGCTTTTTTCTTCTTAGTTCCTTTCTCGATATATTCGTTATCCATGGTAAAATCTACACTATCCTACGAAGATACAGAGGATTTGGTCCTGTGAAGCGAAGATCACTCAGAAGTATACACAACTGAATGTTAGTTAAGTCAATTGCCTTCTGGACTCAATTCCGACTTCGATTCAATCAATTTATCCATGAAGTCGTTAAAATCGATTTTCTCGTATTCACTGGGTATTCCAAACAAATCTCTGCTTGGTGTATATTCAGAAATTTTGACCAATTGATATTGCATCAATGCATCAGGGGTAGGAATTACGTATTGAACTGGAAGGCCGTTTAAGTTTTCGAATGCACCAATAATTTCTGAGGAATATCCTTTTAGGTACAAAAACTCAATTGGTTCCTCAAATGATTCATGCGATACCAACGTTTTTTTAGCCTTTCTGCCTAGAATTTTCTTTCGACCGCATTTGTTGTCAAAAGTGAATTTTGGTTCTTGTTCAACCGTATCTGCTTTATTATGATCGGCTCGAATGGCATATTTTCCAAATGGTGTATCGACTAATAAATACGATTTATTCAATTTCATGTGACGAATCGTTACTTGCTTTCCTAAATGTTGCGTGAAATTTTCTATTCGAACAATGGTATCATTCGAAAACACGATCATTTTGTTCTCAGGGATCAAATCCTTTAGTGTTGTATCAACTGGGGTGATTTTATACTCAAGCATTCCCGAAAATGACTTCGTATTTTGAGAAATAACAGGATGACTAATAATAGTGATCAAGAAAAGCGTGTAGAAAATTGTTCTTATCATTCGATTGTTTTGTACTAATTCAACGCAGAATATGGTGTAAAGTTACTGATATCATCTAAGAAATTTCATCTTTCAAAAGAAACTGTGAAGTCGTGTATTTTCTTATTTTTGACCCATTAAATCAAGGTATGAAAAGAGACATTCACATATTAATTAATAAATCTGAAATTACTGCTGGGACGCGCGGAGCGTCATTGGGACCAGAAGCAGTAATGACGGTTGCTCGAAGGAAGGAAAATCATCTATTTGGTGATTACCCACTTGAGTATGTTGGTCACATGAACCACTTGTTGGATCGACCAGTAAAGTATCCATTCGCAAAGCGTATTGAAGGATTAATTCAAGTTTTTGAAAACGTGTCTGAGCGTGTTAGTGAATTGTTGAATGAGCAAAAATATCCAGTTTTATTAGCTGCTGATCACGGCTCGGCAGGTGGAACAATCGCTGGGATCAAAAAAGCTTATCCTAACAAAAGACTAGGAGTAATTTGGATTGATGCACATGGTGATTTACATACGCCTTATACAACACCTTCAGGAAACATGCACGGAATGCCATTGGCAACAGCACTTTCAGAGGATAATAAGGAATGTCAAATTAATAATCTTCACCCTGATGTTTACGATAATTGGGAAAGATTGAAGAATTGTGGTGTTCCAGGTCAGAAAATTCAACCAGAAGATTTAGTATTCATTGCTGTACGTGATGTTGAACCTGAAGAGGTCGCAATTATCGATCGTTTAAATATTAAAAATCATACAGTTGAAGAGGTACGATCTAAAGGGACTAAAGTAGTTTTGGAAGAAACATTGGAACAGTTGAAGGATTGTGATATCATCTACGTTTCTTTCGATGTGGACTCGATGGATCCAGAACATACTTCGCACGGAACAGGAACACCAGTTGATAATGGGTTAACTCCACAAGAGGCAGACTTTTTCTTAACAGAATTAGCTAAGCAAGACAAAACTATTTGCATGGAATTCGTTGAAGTGAATCCATGTTTAGATGAAAAAACAAATAGAATGGCAGAGGTCACGTTTGATCTCTTCGAATCAACAATTAAAACACTCGTAAATAACTAATGGAGCAGACGATTACAGATATACTGTTATCTAATTCAGAGAAACTTTTTGGAACACAGATTGAAGCATCTTTGGTTCAGTTTCAAAAGACAAGAAAAGATGTAGAAGGCGATTTAACTTTGGTGGTATTCCCATTCGTGAAGTTACTCCGCTGTTCCCCAATTGAAGCTGGAGAGAAAATTGGAAGTTTCCTGAAGGAAAATGTCGACTTTATTGCAAATTACGAAGTGATCAGTGGGTTTTTAAATTTCACGATTACAGATGGTTATTGGGTGAATCAATTGGTGCAAATCGATAATGATGAGCGTTTTGGATTGCAACCTGCTGACACGAAACCTACGGTGATGGTTGAATATGCCTCGCCAAACACAAATAAACCGCTTCACTTAGGACATCTGAGAAATATCTTTTTAGGGTATTCGGTTTCTAAAATCCTAAAAGCGAACGGACATAAAGTGGTGAAGACCCAAATCATTAATGACAGAGGGATTCACATTTGTAAGTCCATGTTGGCTTGGGAGCGTTTTTCTCCGTTGAATGAAAAAGGTGAGAGAGAAACTCCTGAGAATACGGGAATGAAAGGGGATAAGCTTGTTGGAAAATACTATGTAGAATTCGACAAGCAATTTAATGCTGAAGCGAAAGAGATCATCACTGAATGGGAAAAAGGTCAGTTTGAAGATTATTCTCAGGATGTTGTGGAGGAATTCAATCGATTGACTGCTTCGAAAGAAGGAAAAGAGCAGAAAGCCATCGACGGAATTGATGCGAAAATCAAAGATTTGGCGAAAAACGAAACGAAATTGTTGCGTGATGCCAAAGAAATGTTGATTCAATGGGAAGCGCGTGATCCTCAAGTTTATCTTTTGTGGAACACCATGAATGGTTGGGTTTACAAAGGATTCGATGCAACTTACGAGACGATGGGAGTTGATTTCGATAAAATCTATTACGAATCAGATACGTTCTTAATCGGAAAAGATTTGGTGTTAGATGGATTGAAGTCGGGCGTTTTCTACAGAAAAGATGATGGTTCAGTTTGGATCGATCTTTCTGATGAAGGCTTGGACGAGAAATTAGTCCTTCGTTCGGATGGAACGGCTGTCTACATGACGCAAGATGTTGGTACTGCGGTTGATCGCTATAAAGATTATCCAGATTTAGATGGAATCATTTATACGGTTGGGAATGAACAAGATTACCACTTTAAAGTACTGTTCTTGATCTTGAAAAAATTGGGTTATTCTTGGGCTGAAAATTGTTACCACCTTTCTTATGGAAT
The DNA here is from genome assembly GCA_964219255.1 of Henriciella pelagia. Lineage (GTDB taxonomy): Bacteria > Bacteroidota > Bacteroidia > Flavobacteriales_D > Crocinitomicaceae > UBA4466. Next base: position 223,292 of record CAXPPC010000005.1, on the reverse strand, counting down.
GGTTGATCTGCCTTCTGGTAAAATGAAATCGCGTGAAGGAACTGTTGTTGATGCTGACGATTTGATGCAAGAGGTGATTGATAAGGCGCGTGAAATGACGCAGGAAAGAGGTCACATCGATGGAATGACGGAGCAAGAAAAAGAGGACCTATTTAAGTTAATTGGACTTGGTGGATTGAAATACTACTTGTTGAAAGTCGATCCGAAAAAGCGCATGTTGTTTAACCCAGAGGAATCGATTGAGTTGAATGGAAATACTGGACCTTTTATTCAGTATGCGCACGCGAGAATTAAGTCACTATTGGCTAAAGGAGGAGAAATTTCTTCTTTTGATGTGAAGGAATTAAGTCACGAAGAAAAAGAAATCATTAAGCAATTGAATGAATTCCCATTAATCATTGAAGAAGCTGGGAAAAGTTATTCTCCAGCATTGATTTCAAACTATACTTACGAATTAGTTAAGTCATACAATCACTTCTATCAAAGTGTTCCTCCAATTTTGAAGGAGGAGGATGAAAAGTTGAAGAGTTTGCGTTTGGCAATGAGTAAAAATGTGGCCAAAGTTGTGAATACAGCAATGGATTTATTGGGAATTAACGTTCCAGAAAGAATGTAATATGGCAGAATTTGAATGGGTTAAAAAGTTGTTTGGTTTTCTTCGTTTAACACACGAACAAGAAGATGATAAGCTCATTCATGAGTCGATTGAGAAGGCCATTGTTTTCCGTGGTACGAATTTGTGGATTCTAATCTTTGCAATTTTCATTGCTTCCGTTGGATTGAACATGAACTCAACTGCAGTAATCATCGGAGCCATGCTGATTTCGCCGCTAATGGGACCGATCAACGGAGTTGGGTATAGTATTGCGACGTACAATTTCGATTTATTACGTAGATCTTTGAAGAATTACAGTTTCGCGATGATTGCGGGATTGTCGACTTCCTTTATCTATTTCATGATTACACCGATTCACACGGAACATTCCGAATTGTTAGCCAGAACTAGTCCTACTATTTACGATGTTTTTATCGCCATGTTTGGTGGTTTAGCGGGAATTGTAGCCATTTCTAGTAAGAACAAAGGAAATGTAATTCCAGGTGTAGCAATTGCGACTGCTTTGATGCCACCGCTTTGCACGGCAGGTTATGGTTTGTCGATTGGGAATTGGGGCTACTTCTTTGGAGCCATGTATTTGTTCTTGATCAACACGGTGTTTATTGCGCTATCAGCGATGTTGGTTTCTCAATTGTTGAAATTGCCGAAGCGTGCGTTTTTGTTAACGAAAGAGATCAAGAATACGAAAATTGTCGTTTGGATAGTGATATTCATTACGGTTGTGCCTAGTTTTTATCTGGGATGGACGCTCGTTAAAAAAGAGCGATTTAAATCAACGGCAGAGCAGTTTATTGCTAAGGTGAATATTTGGGAAGGAAATTATTTGTTAAGTAAGAAAATCAATGAAGACACCAAAGAAATCGAATTGATTTACGGAGGAAACGAGTTTGATGAGAAAGCTATTTTTCGTTTAAAAGACAAGGCAGAAGATAATGGACTTCAGGGAGATAAGATTACGATTCAGCAAGGGTTGAAAATCAATGCATATAAGGAATTAGTGGAGAGCGACAATGAAGTCGACCGTTTGAAGGGGGAGATTAATCGCTTGAAAACGACTGTGGATTTAAAAGAAAAATACATTGACAGTTTAATGGCGATCCCGGGAATGGGGGAGAATCTGTTAAAGGAAATCCGTCCTATGTATCCACAAATTAACACGTGTGTTTATTCTGAGACGAAGAGCTATGTTGATTCTTTGCAACAACCATTACCAACAGCCGTTGTGCTATTCACTTGTCACGAAGAAATTAAGGAAGAAGATCAGCAAAAGATCGAGGCATGGTTGCGCAGTCGATTAAAGACAGAAAAGTTGATTTTAAAATTCTGATTTAGATTTCAACGCTTTTTCTCGGCGGTATTTGAGGATTTGAAGAATCAAATACACATTCAGCATAACACTAAAAAATAGAAGCGTATAATTCGAGACTGTTTGCCACCTTTCGTCAATTATGGAAGAGCCATCCAGTGCACTATTTCCAATGCTCATTTGTGGAGTAGCATTTACTGATTCATTCATAGAATAAAAAAAGCAGTTACTTTCCTTTGTAGGGTCTGTAACTGCTGTTGAATTTGCACTCGCTTCGGATAAAATCGACGTAAGGGAAATAAGAAGAAATGTTACGAGTAGTTTCATCCGTGCGAACTTTGAGTAGATATTAGAGTAACGAAATTGATTTCTGAATGGTTGGAAATGGATTCGATTAATTTCTATTCCGCTCGGGAGTAGTGCGATAGCTTGGTAAAGAATGAAATGTTGGTTTGATTACTGCTTTTCTGTTGTTATTTGCGACTTCAGAAGCGAAGAAGAGCAGAGTAGAAGCAGTTCAAAACACGCACCAACTAAAGCACGGATACCGAAATAGCGGCCAAAAAAAATCCCCAGTTAAAAACCGGGGATTTTATTATTTCTAGGAATTTGGATTATTCACCACCTTCCATTTTTTGCTTCAATTCAGCAAGTGCGTCAAGGTCACCCAATGTTGATTTCTCAGCATTTGAATTCACTTTGTTCACTGCAGCAGAAGTTGATCCTCCTTTACGACCACCTCCTGAAGGCTTATCTTCACCTTCTTCGAATGTACGTGTGTGAGAAACAACGATCTTACGTGCGTCTTTGTTAAACTCGATAACAACGAAGTCAGTAGTCTCGTCAACTTTCACGTTAGATCCGTCTTCTTTACGCATGTGGCGTGCTGGACAGATTCCTTCTAATCCGTAAGGAAGAGAAACGATTCCTGATTTGTCTTTGTTTTCGATAACAGTTCCTTGGTGAGTTGTTCCTTCTGCGAAAGTAGTTTCGAATACTTCCCATGGATTCTCTTCCAATTGTTTGTGACCTAAAGAAATGCGACGGTTTTCACGATCGATTTCCAATACGATTACCTCCATTGGGTCACCAACTTTACAGAACTCAGATGGGTGCTTGATTTTCTTTTGCCAAGAAAGGTCAGAGATGTGGATCAATCCGTCAACTCCTTCTTCCAACTCAACAAATACACCGAAGTTAGTGAAGTTACGAACTTTCGCTTCGTGGCGAGTTCCAACTGCATATTTACCTTCGATAGCTTCCCATGGATCTGGCATCAATTGCTTGATTCCAAGAGACATTTTGCGCTCTTCACGATCTAATGTCAATACAACAGCTTCAACTTCGTCACCAACTTTCAAGAAGTCTTGTGCCGAACGTAAGTGTTGTGACCAGCTCATTTCTGAAACGTGGATAAGACCTTCAACACCTGGTGCGATTTCAACAAACGCTCCGTAGTCAGCCATAACAACAACTTTACCTTTCACTTTATCACCAACGTTGATGTCAGCGCTAAGTGCATCCCATGGATGTGGTTGTAATTGTTTCAATCCAAGTGCAATTCGTTTCTTCTCATCATCGAAGTCAAGAATTACAACGTTCAATTTCTGATCCAATTCAACGATTTCCTCTGGGTGATTAACACGTCCCCAAGAAAGATCAGTAATGTGGATAAGACCGTCAACACCTCCAAGGTCGATGAATACACCGTAAGAAGTGATGTTTTTAACAGTTCCTTCCAATACTTGACCTTTTTCAAGTCCAGAGATAATTTGTTTTTTCTGCTCTTCAAGCTCAGCTTCGATAAGCGCTTTGTGAGAAACAACAACATTTTTGAATTCTTGGTTGATTTTAACCACTTTGAATTCCATGTTTTTCCCAACATACATATCATAGTCACGGATTGGCTTCACGTCAATTTGTGAACCTGGTAAGAATGCCTCAAGACCGAATACGTCAACGATCAATCCACCTTTAGTTCTACACTTAACGTAACCAGTGATGATTTCACCAGTTTTCAATACTTCGTTCACTTTATCCCAAGCACTGTGTACGCGAGCGATTTTGTGAGAAAGTACCAATTGTCCGTACTTGTCTTCTTGTGTTTCCACATAAACTGGAACTACGTCACCAGCTTTCAAATCTGGGTTGTAACGGAATTCACTTGTAGGAATAACTCCTTCTGATTTGGAACCGATATTGATTACCACTTCCTTTTTGTTAACAGAAACTACTGTTCCGTCGATCACTTCTCTTTCAGCAACTGAAGTAAGTGTGTTTTCGTACTTGTCTGAATACTCAGCACGTTCCGCTTTTGAGTAACCGTCTAATGCTAACGCATCCCAGTCAAAATCTGCAGTTCCCTGCGTTCTTGTTTCTTTAGCCATGTTGGCAATTAATTACTTGTATTCTAGTCGTCCAGTCCTAGAAGAGGTTTAAATTATCCGCCAAATAATTTGGACAAAGGCGGTTCCCGAGTCTTTTTCGGGAGTGCAAAGATAGTGAATTTATTTGAAACTAGATAGTTAGAGTAAAAAAAAGAGTCGCCTAATAGACGACTCTTGAATATTTCATGTAAGAATTGACTATAGTGCGTCCATTCTTTTCTTGTATTCCATAGCTTTTTCCGTGTTTTTCAAGTTCTTATTGATTTGAAATAAGATATTTAAAACGGCTTTATCTTCAGGGTAAGCTTGAATATATTTTTCTAATGGAACTAGGGCACGCTTGTAAGTGTCGTCACTTTGCTTGATGATTTTATCATAATTCGGATCGTTCAATTTTAATTGATTCGCCTCTGTGCGAAGATCTCCTGCCCAAGTTACTAAGTGAGCTCCTAAGTTGTACTGCGCTTCAACATAGTCTGGATCAATTTCTAAGGCTTTTTGGAAGGCTTTTTCTGCTTCTTCATTTTTACCTAGGTCTGTATAAATTGTTCCGATCGCGTAATGTAATTGCTTATTGTTTGGATCAGTAGCAATTGCAGCATCCAAAGCAGATTGTGCTCCTTCTGCATCACCTTCAGCAAGACTTGTATTAACTGATTCTAACAACAACTCACGATCTGTAGGATTTGATTTACGTGCCTCAGCAATAACAGCCTTAGCTTTGTCAAAGTCACCTGCTTTTCTGTAGGCTGACGATGCTAGGACTGCAGATGTTGTACCACGGTAACCAACTTTCGCAATTTTTTCATAACGTTCTGCAGCTTCTTGATATTTTTCTGCTTTTTCAAAGCACAAAGCTGAATTGAAAATAATTGCCGTATCTAGCACATCGATTGTACTGTAAAGTTCTGCAACTCCATCATAAGCTTCAGCAGCTGGCTCAAATTGTTCCGCTTCATAAAGCATAGATGCCATACCGTTTAGAGAACCCACGTTCATTTGAACAGTTTCTTCAATATCGTCTTTATATTTCTTACTATCCATGTGGTATCCCTTATCAAGGGCAGCTAGTGCATCCTCCATGATTGTTGAGTCAAGCTCTTGTAAGAAAGCCATATCTTGTGATTGCATTGCGATACTCACCAGACCAAGGTAGATATCACCCTTCAACCAAAGTGTTTTTTGACTGTTTTTTGTGTCTTCATGAGCGGCAGCCTTTTCCACAAAATCTTTTGCAGATAACATTGAAGCTTTCGCATTTTCATAATCTTGTTTCATTAAAAAGCCATAAGCTTTTTGACGTTCAAGAGCCGCACTAGTTTCATTTTTCTTTTGACCAAATGCCATGGTCGAGATCGCCAATACTCCGAGAGCAAGGCTAATATTCTTTAATTTCATAACTGTTCTTTTCATTATAAGATGTAAAGTTTCGAATTATTCCACAGAATCGTTTTCAATATCCGTGCCATTTTCTGTAGATCCATCTTCGTTATCGATATCCTCATCTTCGTCTTCGCTTCTAGGGACTCTCGCAACAGCGGCAATTTCAGCCTTTCCTTTCAAGTTAATCAACTTAACTCCTTGAGCTGCACGACCCATGGTGCGAATTGTGTCGATGTGCATACGAATAGTAACACCAGATTTAGTGATGATCATTAAATCTTCCTCATCTGTCACATTCTTAATAGATAGTAATTTACCAGTTTTATCTGTGATACTCAAAGTTTTCACTCCTTTTCCACCACGGTTGGTAATTCTATAGATTGGTTCATGGTCTTCTGGATCGTTAAGGTAAGTACGTTTACCATATCCTTTTTCAGAAACCACAAGAACTGTTGAGTAGACATCTTCAACACAGATCATTCCAACTACTTCGTCTTCTGGTCCTGCTAAAGTAACACCGCGAACACCAGCAGCATTTCTTCCCATCGAACGCACTTTTTCTTCGTTGAAACGAATTGCTCGTCCACTAGCAGTTGCTAATACAATTTCGTTAGAACCGTTTGTTAACTTCGCTTCTAGTAACTCATCGTTTTCACGAATTGTAATTGCGTTAATACCATTTGATCTTGGACGAGAATATGCTTCAAGAGAAGTTTTCTTAATTACTCCTCTTTTTGTAGCCATTACAATGAAATTGTTGTCTACGTATTCTTTATCCGTAAGATCTTTCACTTTAACGTAAGCTTTGATCTTGTCGTCTTGTTCTATATTTAACAAGTTTTGGATCGCACGACCTTTACTGATTTTTGTTCCTTCTGGAATTTCAAATACACGCATCCAGAAACACTTACCTTTCTCCGTAAAGATCAATAGGTAATTGTGATTTGTAGCAACGAAAAGCTCTTCTAAGAAATCTTTGTCTCGTGTTGTAGAACCTTTCGATCCCATTCCTCCACGATTCTGAACTTTGTATTCAGCAAGACTTGTACGTTTAATATATCCAGCATGTGAAATGGTAACTACAACTTCTTCATCTGGAATAAGATCCTCAATACGCATTTCGCTTGCAGAGTACTCGATTGTAGACCTTCTTTCGTCTCCATATCGCTCACGCATGTCAATCAACTCGTCCTTGATGATTTCCATTCTTCTTTCTTCGCGTGCAAGAATATCTTTTAGGTCAGTAATTAAATTCATTAAGTCATCATACTCAGCACGCAACTTGTCTTGCTCGAGTCCAGTCAACTGACGAAGACGCATTTCAACGATTGCTCTTGCTTGAATATCAGAAAGATCAAAGCGCTCCATCAATTTTGCTCTCGCTTCTTCTGGACTTTTTGAAGCACGGATCATTTTAATTACTTCATCAATGTTATCAGAAGCAATTATTAATCCTTCAAGAATGTGAGCTCTTTCTTCAGCTTTTCTTAATTCGTACTGAGTTCTTCTAACTACAACTTCGTGACGGAAATCAACAAAGTTTGAGATTAACTCTTTTAAGTTAAGCAACTTCGGCCTTCCATTAACTAGGCAGATGTTATTTACTGAGAATGAGCTTTGTAGAGCTGTGTATTTAAATAATTTATTTAAAACTACGTTAGGAATAGCATCGCGTTTTAATTCGTAAACAATGCGCATTCCGTTTCTATCGGACTCATCACGAATATCTGAAATACCATCGATTTTCTTATCGTTTACCAATTCAGCAGTCTTCTTAATCATGTCTGCCTTATTCACTTGGTATGGAATCTCTGTAACGATAATTACTTCTTTTCCACTTGAAAGTTCTTCGATTTCAGCTTTACCACGCATGACAATTCGTCCGCGACCTGTCATAAGGGCATCTCTAACTCCTTCATAACCATAAATAACTCCACCTGTAGGGAAGTCTGGTGCTTTAACATGATTTAGAAGTTCTTCAAGCTCAATCTCCTTATCATCAATATATGCTATGGTACCATTAATAACTTCCGTTAAGTTATGAGGAGCCATATTTGTTGCCATACCTACAGCGATACCACTCGCGCCGTTCACCAAAAGATTGGGGATCTTTGTTGGGAGCACAGTTGGTTCCTGCATACTCTCGTCAAAGTTTGGTGAGAAATCAACTGTTTCTTTGTCTAAATCTGAAAGCATTTCTTCAGCGATTTTTCTCAATCTCGCCTCTGTATAACGCATTGCTGCTGGACTATCACCATCAACTGAACCGTAGTTACCCTGTCCATCTACTAATGGATATCTAAGTGACCATGGTTGAGCCATACGCACCATTGTGTCATATACTGAGCTATCACCATGTGGGTGGTATTTACCGAGTACCTCACCGACGATTCTTGCTGATTTCTTATATGGTCTATTTGAATAAACACCAAGGTCTTGCATTCCATAAAGTACCCTTCTATGCACTGGTTTAAAACCATCTCGAACATCTGGTAATGCACGTGAAACGATTACGGACATCGAATAGTCGATGTAGGCCGATTTCATTTCATCCTCAATGTTTATTTGGATTATTCTTTCTCCGTCTGCCATTTTAATACAATTTTAAGTTTTGCACGATTTGTGCAGGTTAAAAAGCAAGCTTCGAAATTAGTTAAATCAAATAATTTGGCAGGGATTTTGAAGTTACATTTTTAAACAAAAATCTGTGGAAAATTGGCAAATTCACCGACTTATTAACAATTTTATTCGTTATATATTTGTAAGTGATGTAAAATGTCCATTTTTACACATGACAGAAACACATAATTCAAACTATGGAAGCAAAGTTTTCTCAAAGAGTAAAAGATGTCATCAGCTTCAGTCGTGAAGAGGCATTGCGTCTCGGGAACGATTTTATTGGAGTTGAACACTTGCTTCTTGGATTAATTCGAGAAGGAGACGGAAAAGCAATTGCTGTGTTACGAGAGTTTCAGTTGGATTTAAGAATGATCCGAAAAGAAATTGAGCAGGGATTGTCCAGTTCGTCTGTGGCATCTAGTCAAAATTTAGCCAATATTCCATTGGTTAAGCAAGCTGAGCGTGTGTTAAAATTGACATATCTTGAAGCTAAATTATATAAGAGCCCGATGATAGGGACCGAACACCTATTGTTGTCAATTCTTAAAAATGAAGACAGCGTCGCTTGTTCAATTTTGAATAAGTATGGTGTAATTTATGAAAATGTAAAAGACGAATTAGAATCTATGAAAGATGATATGATATCGCCGAGGGCTGAGTTCCCTGGTGGAATGGAAGAAGAAGGTGGAGGACAAGAGGACTCGTTTTCTTCTCAACGTAAAGCAGATCCAAAATCGAAGACTCCAGTTTTAGATAATTTTGGACGTGATTTAACAAAGATGGCCGAAGCTGGTCGACTAGACCCAATAGTTGGTCGTGAAAAAGAGATCGAACGTGTAAGTCAGATCTTGTCGCGTCGTAAGAAAAATAATCCGATTTTAATTGGTGAACCTGGAGTGGGTAAAAGTGCCATCGCCGAGGGATTAGCGTTACGAATCGTTCAAAGAAAGGTATCACGTGTACTTTTTAATAAACGCATCGTATCACTTGATTTGGCTTCATTGGTCGCAGGTACTAAATACAGAGGTCAGTTTGAAGAGCGTATGAAAGCTGTTATGCAGGAGATTGAAAAAAATCCTGACGTCATTTTGTTTATAGACGAAATTCATACGATTGTTGGTGCTGGAGGTGCTTCTGGCTCGTTGGATGCGTCTAACATGCTTAAACCGGCCTTAGCGCGCGGTGAAATGCAAGCGATTGGAGCGACAACTTTAGATGAGTATCGTCAACACATTGAAAAAGATGGTGCTTTGGAACGTCGATTCCAGAAAGTATTGGTAGAGCCAACAACTGTGGATGAGACAATTCAAATTCTAAATAATATTAAAGAACGTTACGAAGATCACCACTCTGTTCGTTTTACTGACGAGGCGATTGAAGCTTGTGTTAAGTTAACAGAACGATACATTACTGATCGTCATTTGCCGGATAAAGCAATTGATGCATTGGATGAAGTTGGTTCTCGTGTTCACTTGACAAACATTAATGTTCCGAAAGAGATCTTAGATATCGAACAGAAAATTGAAGATCTAAAAGAGCAAAAGAACGAGGTGATTAAATCACAGCAATACGAAAAAGCGGCTGAATTAAGAGATGACGAGCGCAAACTTCAGGAGGAGTTGGAAACAGCTAAGAAGAAGTGGGAAGAAGAATCTAAAACAAATCGAGTAGAGGTGACCGAAGAGCATGTTGCTCAAGTCGTTTCCATGATGAGTGGGGTTCCTGTTACGCGAATTTCTGAATCCGAAACTGGTCGCTTAGCTGTAATGGCGGATGAAATCCAATCGAAAGTAATTGGTCAGGATGAGGCTGTTAAGAAAGTTGTTAAAGCGATCCAACGTAATAGAGCTGGATTGAAGGATCCAAATAAACCAATTGGTTCGTTCTTCTTCCTAGGACCTACAGGAGTTGGTAAGACGCAATTGGCAAAAGTACTTGCTAAGTACTTGTTCGATTCAGAGGAGTCTTTGATTCGTATCGATATGTCAGAATACATGGAGAAGTTCTCGATTTCTAGATTGGTTGGAGCGCCTCCAGGATATGTGGGATACGAAGAAGGTGGACAATTGACAGAGAAAGTTCGTCGTAAACCTTATTCGATCGTGTTATTAGACGAGATTGAAAAAGCTCATCCAGATGTATTTAACTTGTTGTTGCAAGCATTGGATGATGGTCACATGACTGATGGTTTAGGTCGTAAAATCGACTTCAAGAACACGATTCTTATCATGACTTCCAATATTGGAGCTCGTCAATTAGCAGATTTTGGTACCGGAGTTGGATTTGGTACTAAAGCACAGGAAGATCAGAAAGAGGAGCACTCTAAGATTGTTGTTCAAAATGCACTTAGAAAAGCTTTCTCTCCAGAGTTCTTGAACCGTGTTGATGATATCATCATGTTTAAATCGTTGACTAGAGAGAATATCCACGAGATCATCGATATCGAAATGGAGAAACTTTATGGAAGAATTCGTGACTTAGGTTACGCGATCAACGTGACTGAAAAGGCGAAAGATTTCATCGTTGACAAAGGGTATGATGAGAAATTCGGTGCACGTCCATTGAAGAGAGCAATTCAAAAATTCATTGAAGATCCTTTGGCTGAAGAGATTGTTAAGTCTAACTTACACGAGGGAGATACAATCAATATCGACCTTGAAGATGGTGCGACAGAATTGTTGATAAACATCGAAAAAGGTAAAAGTAAAAAGGCGGAACCGAAGAAGGATTAATTCTTCGACGCAATATGTTTAACTAAATACGAGAAAAAAGGCTTTTTCTCTACTTGCAATTAAAAAGCCGTTTGAGAAATCAAACGGCTTTTCTTATTTATAGTTTTTTAATTGTGGGGACACCACTTTCTTTGATTGAAATATTCTGTGAATCAGACTTGTAGTAAGTTGTACTTGCCCCGCTACAATCCATTTTCAATGAATTGCTCGCGTACACTTTAACTGTGCCGGCTCCTGAATTTTCAACTGTGCTATTCTCACTTTTCAAATCAAATGCTTTTATTGTTGCGGCTCCTGAATTGATAATCTCAAGATTGGTTGTTGATCCACTTAATTCAACCTCTGCGGCTCCTTCTGATTCAATAAGAATTTCGTCAGACTCAACGGTTAACTCTACATCGGAAGCTCCGCTTATGTCTAACTTTAAATTGTCACTTTTAATTGTATTTGAGGAAGTGAGTTGTGTGGCGCCTTCCATTTTTATTTCTTCCAAGTTCACAACGGTAACTCGGATCTTAATGTCGACATCTTTGTTATTCGCTTTTTTATTCATTGAAATGTTTAGTGCTCCTCCACGGTTCACTAAATCAATCATGTCTTTGCTGCCTTTTATTACTTTGATTTCGATGTTTTCTGCTGTCCCTTGAATCAACTCAACATCAACAGCGGTAGTTAAAACCAGTTTATTTATTGTGATCGATTTCAGTTTATTTGTTGAAGAAATAGGCGGAATACTTGCCTCAGGAGTAGTCTCTGTTTGAATCGGCAATAATGGTAATTCTTCGGTAACTTCTGGGCTTGAACTTACCTTTTCGTGGGCTTCATTTGTGGTTGCTAGTGGTGTTTCATCAATAATTACCACTTCTGGACTTATTTCATGTGTTGTAGTGTCCTTGATGTTATGATAATTCGAAGTGGGTGTTGTTCCGCCAAAAGATAAGTAAAGAGCTGTTGCTCCAATTCCAATGGTTGCAATGGCTGAAAATGTCATAATAATTCCTTTTTTGGTTAGTAAAAATTTGAAATACTTCATCATTACAGCAGAAAATCCAAGTGGAACCAATGCTGCGACAATCCATTTGTTGACATCTTTTGTCGAAGTCTCTAATGGCGCTTCTTTGGCAGAATGAAAAAGGATATTTAATTGTTCTTCAGTCATAATTCCTTTGTTTAAGCAACAGTTTTTTCAGTTAATAATTCCAATAATTGTTGGCGCCCTCTTGCTAATCGTTGTTTTACGGCAGATTCTCCGGCATTTTGTAATTCTGCAATTTCTTTCACAGAAAATCCAGTAATTTCATAGAGAATGATTGCTTCTCGCTGATTTTCTGGTAGCTGACTCAGAGCCTTGTGTAAATCATCGACTTCTAGATTTTTTTGTCCTTCATTAATGGAGAATTCAGAAGTGATTTCTTTGGAATCATCCCAATTGATGGAACTCATTTTTCGATTGTTGTTCGCTAAGATTCTTCTGCAAATTCCAAACAAGAAAAACAAAAACGCTTTTTCATCGGAAACCTGATCAAACTTGTTGTACGCAATGATGATTGTTTCATGCATCAAGTCTTTAAACTCAAAGTCGCCATAAACTCTAGCCTTGCAGAATTTTTCAAACCGTTCATGAACCGGCTCATATAATTTCATAAAAGACTGTTGTTTACTCGTGCTCATTTATTGATGCATTTATTGAGTAAATGTAACGAGATGAAAATCGGTTACATCAAGTGGTATTTTTTTTGAAAAAGTACGAAAAATTATCGCTGACTTTCGATTGCTTGGCGAACGCTTCCGTGTTTTTTTAGTAGATCTTCCGCTTCTTCGTAGGAGATATTGAGTGCTTCTTGAACCATTTTCGCTCCTCGATCAACCAATTTATTGTTGCTTAATTGCATATCTACCATACGATTCCCTTTTACACGACCTAGTTTGATCATCAGCGAAGTACTAATCATGTTTAAAATCAGTTTTTGAGCCGTTCCTGATTTCATACGTGTACTTCCAGTAACAAACTCGGGTCCTACAACCGCAGTCATTGGAAATTGAGCAGTTTTTTCGAGCGGACTCCCTGGATTACATGAAATAGATCCTGTTAAGACTCCTTTTTCGTTCGCGATTTCGAGTGCACCAATAACATAAGGTGTGGTTCCTGAAGCCGCTATTCCAACAACGGTATCTAATTCGTTGATTTCATGCACTTCTAAATCTTTCCAACCTTGCTTGATGTCGTCCTCGGCGAATTCAACTGCTTTTCGCATTGCCTTGTCACCGCCTGCCATCAATCCAACAACAATTCCGTGATCTACACCAAAAGTTGGTGGACATTCACTCGCATCTACAATTCCGAGTCGACCACTAGTTCCTGCTCCAATATAAAAAAGTCGTCCTCCTTTTTGCATTCGTTCATAGCAAGCATTGACGAAGGATTCGATTTCTGGAATGATTTCTTCAACAGCAAAAGCCACTTTTTTATCCTCATTGTTGATGCCACGAAGCAATTCTTCGGTTGACATCTGATCGAGATTGTCGTAATTGGATGAAGTTTCGGTAATTTTCTTCATTATACGAGGTAGGCTTTTTCTTCGTTTTCTGTTAAGTCAACTTTTACGTGCTCTTTCAATGTTGTCGAAAGACTTAACCCAACAAAATTCGCTTTGATTGGGAAACGACGGTGTTTTCTATCGACTAAAGCAACTGTTTTAATTGCTTTAGTTGGGAAGCGCAGTAATTCAACAAGCGAATGTTGCATTGTTTTACCAGAATTTAAAACATCGTCCACAAGGAGAATAAATCCATTTTTTAAGTCGGCACGATCGATTGAAAGATTGATTTCTCTAGACCAAGGCTCTTCTTTGTCCACATCAATTGTAAAAACTGTCACTTCGATCTCTGAATTCTCTCGAATGATTTTACCCAATTGATTTGCGAAAATGGCTCCGTTTCCATCAATTCCACCAATGAAAATTCGTTCTTCTTCAAAACAATTTTCGATGATTTGATGCGCTAATCGCTCTGTTTTCTGATGAATTTCTCTTCTTGAAAGTATGACTTGTTGCATGTTCTTTTTTCTGTTTTACTAAAGTAATGGAACTTGGTCAAAGAGCCGTTATTTTTTGAAAAATTATGGGGTAAACTCTTGGATCGTCAACTTATAATTGTGGATCGAAAATGATTTTCCTCCTTTATTATAGATGTAGCACTTGAAAACATCGTAATTGTTCCAGCCATTCGCAAAATAAGCTTGTTGAATGAGTTGATGATCGATGGATTTACTTCCTTCTAAGTAATACTCATAGAGAGGGACGGTAGCATAAAGTCGATCTTGAGTAACCGTGTCAACTGCATCCATAACAAGCACAACATCTCTGAAATCATTACCCTCTGATAATTTCTTGTCTATTTCAAACTGAAAATAATAGCTTTTAAAAAGTTTGTCTTCTGGCAGCGTGAAGGAATTGGTGAATCCAAATTGTTTTTCTGGAGTGAATTCAATTGGAGTAGTTTCTGAAGCCTGAAACTCCCATTCATTTGTGATCGCTCCATATGGTGAAACCTCTCGTGGGAATGCAAATTTACCAGCATCCTCTTTGTCAATTGAAGTAAGTGATTTGAAATAAGTTTCGGCCGTAAATCGATGTTGGATGATTCCATTTTCAAGCTGATACAGTCGAAGGAAAATCAATATAGTACAAGCAATACCAATTGAAATAGGGATCCATTTTCGATTAAATCCATTAATGAAATAAGCTAAGGGAAGGGCAAGGAAAACCAATTGTTCAGTGTACATTCTATTTCCGAAGAATCCACCGAAATCCCAACTCCACCAAGAAGAAAGAATGTAGGTAATTCCAATAAAGTAGAGTAACCCCCCAATTGCTTGGAATTTATTCTTTCGAAATAAAAAGAACAATCCAATAATTGCGAAGAATGCTAATGGTGTATGCACAAAGAATCCAGTTCTAAATCCAATTAGCAACTCAAAGAAATGTGGATTTGAGAAGTTAAATCCTTCACTTTTATAGGACCAATTCCAAATTTGACCGATTTGCTGATAGTTGAGCCAGAATAATGGAATCAAAATGATAATGACAGAAATTAAAACCGATATCAGATGAAAATTTCTCCAATGAAAAAGTGACTGAAAAAAGGATTTGAGCTTTTCAAAAGAGCCGAGAATCAATGGAATGGCGAATATGACAAGTAAATTGACTGGACGAACCAACAAAATCAATCCAAAAACAATTCCAGAAAGAATACTTTTCTTGATTGAAGGACTTTTCTCATAACTGACTATCAAGTAAGAAAACGCTGAAAACAAAAAGAAGGAATAATGATGCGAAAGACTTGGTGTAAATACAATTTGATAAAAAAGAGTCGTTCCGAAGAAGATAAGAACTGAGGTAATCAAGACGATTTTTTTGTTCTCTATAACCAGCCCAAGGTATTTTCTCAAGAAATAGAATCCCAAAACTCCGAAAAGAAGTGAGAACAATTGAAAGAAGAGAAAAAAAGTAGGAGAGTAACCTGTAATTGGACTTCCTCTTGATAGTTCTACTAAATAAGCAAGTCCAAATGCGGGAGACTGCATAAGTGCAACGCCGGGATAGTATTTATTAAAGGTTTTTCCCTCGTCATTGGTCAAAATGTACAATTGTTTCAAATCGACTCCGCTGGATTCTTGTTCCGCCTTGTATGTTTTTTGAAAACTAAAATCTTTCTGAATGAATGTTGCTGGGAGATAAGCGTAATATCCGCGCCCGTCGGAATTAATTATTTTGAGATTAGAATGTGGATCATTGCGCTGAACACCAAAGGTTAGTAAGAGTAGAGTTAATAAAACTAAAACCTCAGGAAGTATCGATATTATTCTGTTTCTGCTAGTCGACATAAATTGCTCGAACAAATATATCATTTTGACATTTTAAAAAATATTTATGTCCCGAAACGTAGTATATATAGTTGGTTTGGAGCATTCAAAGAAAAGTTTGTTAAAAACAAGTAGTAAAACGTTTAAGAAGTAGGTCATTTTTTACTTAAATTTGCGCTCAATTTGTCACCAAAGTGGTGCATGTTGAACCCGTAAAGCGCATAAAAAATGCCAAAAAATAACTCAATTAAGTCCGTACTTATCATCGGAAGCGGACCAATTGTAATCGGACAAGCCTGTGAGTTTGACTATTCAGGATCCCAAGCATCTAGATCATTAAGAGAAGAAGGAATTGAAGTTACGTTGATTAACTCCAATCCAGCAACTATCATGACAGACAAAGTTGTGGCGGATAATGTGTATTTGAAACCATTAGAGCCTGCAAGTATTGTTGAAATTCTTGAAAAGCACGATATCGATGCTGTACTTCCAACAATGGGGGGACAAACAGCATTGAACTTGGCAATCAAGTGTGATGAAATGGGAATCTGGGAAGATCACGGAGTGGATATCATTGGAGTTGATATCAACGCGATCGAGATTACAGAAAATCGTGAAGCCTTCCGTAACTTAATGGAAGAAATCGGAGTGCCAATGGCGCCTCAAAGTGCAGCGAAATCTTTCCTTCAAGGAAAAGAAATTGCTCAAGAGTTCGGTTTCCCATTATGTGTGAGAGCTTCTTATACATTAGGTGGAGCAGGAGCGTCAATTGTTTACGATCCACAAGAGTTTGATAATCAGTTAGAGAACGGACTTAAAATCTCTCCAATTCACGAGGTAATGATCGATAAGGCATTACTTGGATGGAAAGAATACGAGCTCGAGCTACTTCGTGATGCCAACGATAACGTAGTGATCATCTGTTCTATTGAGAACTTTGATCCAATGGGAATCCATACGGGAGATTCTATTACAGTGGCGCCAGCGATGACTTTATCAGATACAACTTTCCAGAAAATGCGCGACATGGCAATTCACATGATGCGTTCAATCGGAAACTTTGCTGGAGGATGTAACGTACAGTTCGCCGTTTCACCAGATGAAAATGAAGATATTATCGCTATCGAAATCAATCCTCGTGTTTCTCGCTCGTCGGCCTTGGCTTCGAAAGCAACTGGTTATCCAATTGCGAAAATCGCAGCTAAGTTGGCGATCGGTTACCACTTGGATGAACTAAATAATCAGATTACAAAAACAACATCAGCTTTATTTGAGCCAACGTTAGACTACGTAATCGTAAAGATTCCTCGTTGGAACTTTAACAAATTCCCTGGTACTAATCGCGAATTAGGACTTCAAATGAAGTCGGTTGGTGAGGTAATGGGAATTGGTCGTTCTTTCCAGGAAGCTCTTCAAAAAGCATGTCAGTCTCTAGAAATTAACCGAAACGGACTTGGAGCTGACGGTCGTGAGTTGACAAATCAGAATGAAATTCTTGAAAGTCTTGAAAAACCAAGTTGGAATCGTTTGTTCCACATTTACGATGCGATCAAACTCGGAATTCCTTTCAAAACGATCGTTGAGAAAACGAAAATCGATATCTGGTTCTTGAAGCAAATCGAAGATTTAATTCGATTAGAGCGCAGAATGGAGAAGTTTACGTTAGATACACTTCCAAAAGAATTGATGTTCGAGGCGAAGCAAAAAGGGTACGCTGATAGACAAATTGCTCACGTATTGAGATGTTTGGAGTCGGAAGTTCACAACAAACGGGAAGAGTTCGGAATCTCAAGAGTTTATAAATTAGTTGACACATGTGCTGCTGAGTTCGAAGCGCAAACACCATATTATTATTCAACATTCGAATACGAAAACGAGAGTGCGGTTTCAGATCGACCTAAAGTAGTGGTACTTGGTTCTGGACCAAACAGAATCGGACAAGGTATCGAATTTGACTATAGTTGTGTACATGGGGTTTTAGCTGCGAAGGAGTGTGGTTATGAAACAGTGATGATTAACTGTAACCCAGAAACGGTTTCAACAGACTTTGACACAGCGGATAAATTATACTTTGAACCAGTATTCTGGGAGCATATCTACGATATTATCCGTCATGAGAATCCAGTTGGAGTTATCGTTCAGCTTGGAGGTCAAACAGCATTGAAATTAGCTGAGAAATTAGAACGTTACGGAATCAAAATTCTTGGTACAAGCTTCGAAGCATTGGATTTAGCAGAGGATAGAGGACGATTCTCAGAAGTACTTGAGAAAAACAACATTCCTTTCCCAAAATATGGCGTAGTGGAGAGTGCTGAGCAAGCATTGGAGCTATCTGACGAGCTTGGTTTCCCATTATTGGTTCGTCCTTCTTATGTGTTAGGTGGACAGAAAATGAAAATTGTCATCAACAAAGAAGAGTTGGAGCACCACGTAGTTGACATTCTTCGCGATATGGGTGACAACCAGATTCTTTTGGATCACTTCTTAGGAGGAGCAATTGAAGCAGAAGCAGATGCCATTTGTGATGGTGAAGATGTTTACATCATTGGTGTGATGCAACATATCGAGCCAGCTGGAATTCACTCGGGAGATTCATACGCTGTGTTGCCTCCGTACAACTTGGGAGATCTAGTAATGCAGCAAATCGAAGACATTACGCGTAAGGTGGCAATCGAATTGAAGACTGTAGGTTTGATTAATATTCAGTTTGCTATCAAAGACGATAAGGTGTATGTAATCGAAGCGAATCCAAGAGCATCACGTACAGTACCATTTATCGCGAAAGCATACGATGAGCCATACGTGAATTATGCAACGAAAGTAATGTTAGGTGAGAAGAAGGTGAAAGATTTCAACTTCCAACCAAAACGTGAGGGATATGCGATAAAGATACCAGTATTCTCTTACGAGAAATTCCCAGATGTGAAGAAGGAATTAGGACCTGAGATGAAATCGACTGGAGAAGCAATTCGCTTTATCGATAGCTTGAAGGATCCATATTTCTTCCAGATATATTCAGAGCGTAACATGCACTTGTCTCGTTAATGATACACGAAGCAAGCATAACAGGATTGTTCAAAACACTGATGATTATCATCGGTGTTTTTGTTCTTCTTCGATTTTTAGGTCAATTGATGAACGCCAAACGAAATATTGAGGAAGAAAGACAGTTGAATGCGCGCGATCGAAAGCTTCAAAAAGAAAAGGCATACAAACAGAAAAACCTCGGAAAAACGAAGGTTGTTTCTGGGAATCAATCTTCAGGGAACTCTGGAGTTGAAGATGTTGACTTTGAAGAGGTAGATTGATGAAGAAAGATTAGAGATAAAAAAAAGGGAGCGATTAATTCACTCCCTTTTTTTATTCAATAGAATTGTTATTCTTCAACAAATGCTTTGATTTCGACTTTAGAAACCTTTGGGTCTGTATTTGCTGTTACAGTTACCGTTTTTCTGATTTCGTTTACCTGACCTGGTTTTGGCTTGAAAGTAACTTCAATTACATCAGTCTCACCAGGAGCAATTGGTTGCTCAGGTTTCTTTGGAAGTGTACAACCACAACTTGCAGACACATCAGAAATAATCAATGGTTTATCTCCTGTATTTGTTACCACAAATGTTGTTGTGTTTTCGCTACCTTGCGCAACTGTTCCGAAGTCATGCAATAAGCGATCGTACTTTAAAGTCGTTTGATTTCGTTTTTCGAACTCGATTCTCTCAGCTTCTGCTTTTTCAGCTTCTTCAATTTCCTTCAATAATTCCTCATCGATTGGAACTTCGCTAGAAACTGAAGATGAAATCTCGCCACTTTTCGCTTCAATTGCATCAGAGTTACCGCAAGCTGCAAGCAATCCAAGTGCAAATACGGAAACAACTACTTTCTTCATAATTTTGTTTTTTCTTCAAATATATTAAGTCTAATTTATTTGGCTAAGACCAAATTCACTGTATTTTTCAGATTCAATGATCTCGATAGCTTTTTGTAAAATTTCATTCGATTCATTGTACACTTCATAGAACTCAGCATATCCCCATAGATCGCGAGCTAATGACGCTTTCATTCGAAGTTTCAACAACTTCTCGCTTGTCTTGTATTCTTCTTCGTTGAATTCGATTTCTTTATCCTGCTTTTCAACATACTTGAAAAAACCATCCATAAATTTATCGTCTACTATAAAGTCCGTTTTAAAATCAGAAAACGCTGGGTATTTCTCTAAAATATCTTCACGATTGTCGTTCACATATTCTAGTGCATAGTTATACATATATCCAGAACGAATGAGTGCAGTGTAATAATTAGTGATTTCTGAAGTGTCTAATGGTACGAAGTAATCCGGCATGATTCCACCACCACCATAAACTGTTCGTTGAGTTAAAAGTGTTTTGTGTTTTAATGAATCAGGTAATTTAATTGAATCTTGATGAGAAAATTCACCGTTTTCGTATCGTTCCAATAAATCGTTTCTGTATGATTCAACATCATCGTATGGTTTTTGGATAAATCGACCGCTAGGAGTGAAGTAACGAGCTATAGTCAAACGAATTTGTGATCCGTCAGTTAAGTCAATTGGTCGTTGAACCAATCCTTTACCATAAGTTCTTCTTCCCACGATTAATCCACGGTCCCAATCTTGAATCGCTCCGGACAAAATCTCACTTGCTGAAGCTGAATATTCATCCGTCAACAAGATTAATTTTCCTTTTTCCCATTGACCTTTCGTTCCAGCGCGCAATTCTGCTCTAGGTTGCGCACGACCTTCGGAATAAACAACTAATTTGTTTCCAGAAAGGAACTCATCAGCTAGGTACTTTGCAGCGTATAGTAGTCCACCGCCATTTCCTTGTAAATCGAAAATCAAATTTTCCATTCCTTGTTTCTTCAAGTCTTGAAGTGCGTTCGTAACTTCCATGTATGAAGAGCGAGAAAAAGAATTCAATTTGATGTATCCAGTTTCAGGAGTAACCATATATGAAGCATCCACAGAATTTACAGGAATGACATCTCTTGTGATCACAAAGTCAATGATATCATTGTTCATTTTACGCTGTACGCTGACCTTCACCTTAGTCCCTTTGTCACCCAATAGCTTTTCTCGAACTTGGCTATTTTTCAATCCGATACCAGCTACATTTTCATTTTCGATTTGAATGATTTTGTCACCAGGAAGTAAACCTAATTTCTCTGAAGGTCCACCAGGAATAGTAGCAACAACCATCAATGTATCTTTCAAAATCTGAAAACGAATCCCAATTCCAACAAAATTTCCATTGATTTTTTGATTTGCATCATCAACTTCTTCTTTTGATATATAAGTAGAGTGGGGATCTAACTTTTCGAGAAGTGCAACAATCGCTGCGTCTGTCAATTCATCTTGATTTACATCGTCTACGTACATTTTATTCACGTAGGTGATCACCTCATCAAATTTTTGTGTGGTAGATATTTTGGACTGATCAACTTGGCTCCATGAAATTGTTGCGGAGAAAATCAGAAGTAGTGCTGTAATTCCTTTCATATATTGAATTTTAATTCTTGTACATCAAAAAGCGTACAATCTTTTAAAGAACGGAAATAATATTCAAATCGTACGGATTTGGAACTTAAATTATGTTAATCGGTCGTTTGATTCTATAAACAGTGATTTGTGGAATGAAAATTGGCAGATATAAGAATTAGGGAGAGATTTTTTTGTTTCTTCGTAAAGAATTGAGAATCATGAAGAATTACCTAATTATAGCTTTCTTGTTATCTACATCGAGCTTTTTGCACGCTCAGAATCCAAAGTTTGATAAGCTTGAGATGAATTTTGCTCAAGGTCACTACAAGCGCGTGTATCGAAAAGCAAATCGCTTGCTGGATAAGCCGGAGTATGATTTTTCAATGATTCCAACCTATTACAAGAGTATCAGTTTATTTGAGTTAAGTCAGAACAAATTTTGGTTATTAAAGCATCCTGATGCCTTGAAAGAGGCCGAAGCATTGTTTTTAGAGGTGAAAAACTCAGAAGATGGACAGAAGATCTTTAATGCTCACATGTACGAAATTTCGTGGTTAAGAAGTGATTTGGTTTCTTGGGCTGGGGATCTGAAGAGGATGGGGTATCAAGAATCTTTTGAAGATGTTCAGCGTATTATCGATGTGATTTTTGACGAAGTTCCAGAGGTTGATGCTGGAAACACAGCAAATGATTTAACTTTGACTCCAAATGAAGTCATAGAACGACCAGAAGATGCGAGTTATCGTGATGAGATAATTCTTACCGCAAAACAGTTTATTGGAACTCCTTATGTATGGGCAGGAAATTCACCTGAAGGTTTCGATTGCTCCGGATTTACAGCATATGTAATGGATAAAAATGGTAAGGAATTACCTCGTAGAGCTTCGGATCAATATGAATTAGCGAACAAAGTGAAGGCAAAGAATGTCCAAAAAGGAGATTTGGTCTTCTTTAATAACGGATCTGGAATTTCTCATGTCGGAATTGTAATTTCTGAAAAAGGCGAGCCGTTGACAATGATTCATTCGAGTTCCAGTAAAGGAATTATTATTACAGAGGTTGAAAAATCAGACTACTGGATGAAGCGTTTACACGGATTCGGAACCTTCGTGCACTAAATCAGTTGATTTCCTTCTAAAAAGTTCAATCAAAACTAAAATTGTGTAAGCTGTTAAGCTAAAAATCGCTAGTAGATTGAATCCATAAGACGTTGAAATAAAAAGTACTGGGAGACAGGTGACGATTCCTAGTAAGATAGTGCTTGGCCTCATCCACTTTCGAGAACAATGTTGCATAATTCCATCGTCGACAGAAGAAATTAAGTGTAGACCGAAAGATAAGAATGCGTAGTTCCAAAAAGAATGCATCGTTGATGGAAATAACCAAGCAAAAATTCCAAACCCAATATTGACAATCGTAAATAGAAGAACAACAAAGGAGATTCTATTTGTTGTTCGTGGAAAATGTGTAAACGTTGAAGCAATAAAAATCAATCCTGATCCAATTAATTGATGAAGGTCATTCACTTTCCAGACCGATGTAGAAAACCACACATAATTCGAGTAAAGGAGCCAGATTAGAGCTAGTCCCCACAGAATTAAAGTGTATTTCATTGCAATTTTCACGAGACCAATATAAAAAGAAAAAGGACCTCAATTGAGATCCTTTTCTAGAATATTTAGTGAGAAGTGACTTCTTCTGCTTCGTTTATTGGCCTCCGAAACACGATTTTATCATCGAAGATGTCCATTACTACATTTTGAGAAACATCAATCTTGTCTGAAAGAATGGCTTTCGAAAGTTCATTCATCACATTTCGTTGAATTACTCGCTTCACTGGTCTCGCCCCAAAGAATGGATCGTAGCCTGCGTTAGCAATCCAATCAACAGTTTCGTCAGTCACAACCAATTCGATTCCTTGTTCGTGCAATTTCGATTTCAACTGATTCAATTGAATGTTTACTATCGATTTTACATTATCACGTGTTAGCGGATGGAACATTAGAATTTCATCAATTCTGTTCAAAAACTCAGGTCGAATCGTTGCTTTAAGTAATTCCATCACTCCTTGTTTCGCTGATTCAGCAGCACGATCAAACTCAGCTTCTTTGATTCCATCAAACTTCTCGTGAATGATGTCAGAACCAAGGTTCGAAGTCATAATAATGATCGTATTCTTGAAGTTCACAGTTCTACCTTTGTTGTCTGTTAGGCGACCGTCATCCAAAACTTGTAGCAATACATTGTAAACATCTGGATGTGCTTTTTCGATTTCATCTAACAAAACGATAGAGTAGGGCTTGCGTCGAACAGCTTCCGTCAACTGACCGCCTTCGTCGTATCCAACGTATCCTGGAGGAGCTCCAACTAATCGACTTACCGAATGTTTCTCTTGGAATTCACTCATATCGATACGAGTCATTGCATTTTCATCGTTGAATAAGTAATCTGCGAGCGCTTTTGCCAATTCTGTTTTACCGACCCCAGTTGGCCCCATGAAGATGAATGAACCAATCGGTTTTTTCTCATCTTGAAGTCCAGCTCGAGATCTACGTACCGCATCCGATAATGCTTCGATAGCTTCAGATTGACCGACAACTCGTTTAGAAAGTTCGTCTTCTAATTTTAGCAATTTCACTTTTTCACTTTCGATCATCTTGCTAACAGGAATTCCAGTCCACTTTGATACAACCTCTGCAATTTCTTCAGCATCCACTTCTTCTTTGATCATTTTAGATTCACTCTGGATCTTCGCTAGTTCTGCTTTTGAGTTTTCCAATTGTGTTTCCGCCTCTTTGATCTTTCCGTAGCGAATTTCAGCAACTTTACCATAATCTCCAGCTCGTTCAGCTTGATCAGCTTCTAAACGGAATTGTTCGATATCAGTTTTGGCTTGTTGAATGGCATCTACGATATCTTTTTCGCTTTGCCATTTTGCTGTTAATGCATCACGACGCGAGTTTAATTCCGCCAAATCTTTTTCCAGTGACTCTAGTTTTTTCGAGTCAGCTTCTCGTTTGATGGCTTCACGCTCAATTTCCAGTTGCATGATTTTTCTTTCGATTTCATCCAATTCTTCTGGTTTCGAGTTGATCTCCATACGTAATTTCGAAGCTGCTTCATCAATCAAGTCAATCGCTTTATCTGGAAGATGTCTCTCCGTTATGTATCGTTGAGAAAGTTCAACTGCATTAATGATTGCCGCATCTTTGATCATCACTTTGTGGTGATTTTCATATTTCTCTTTGATCCCTCGTAGGATTGAAATCGCATCTTCAGTTGAAGGTTCGTCTACCATCACTGTTTGGAAACGACGAACTAAAGCTTTGTCTTTCTCGAAGTACTTTTGATACTCATTTAATGTTGTAGCACCAACCGCTCTTAGTTCACCTCTCGCTAATGCAGGTTTCAGGATATTGGCAGCATCCATAGCTCCTTCGCCACCACCTCCGGCACCAACAAGCGTGTGGATCTCATCGATGAAGAGAATAATTTCTCCCGCTGCATTGGTAACTTCTTTTACCACAGATTTTAGTCGTTCCTCGAATTCACCTTTGTATTTCGCTCCGGCAACCAAAGCTCCCATGTCTAACGCATAGACAATTTTACTCTTTAAGTTTTCTGGAACATCACCTTCGATGATTCGGTGTGCAATTCCTTCAGCGATAGCTGTTTTACCAACTCCAGGTTCACCAATCAAAATTGGATTGTTCTTTGTTCTACGCGTAAGAATTTGTAAAACACGACGAATTTCATCATCACGACCAATCACTGGATCGAGTTTACCTTCTTTCGCTAATTCATTTAAGTTCTTGGCATACTTCTCAAGTGAGTTGTAGTTGCCTTCTTGGCTTTGTGAAGTCACTTTATCTCCTTTTCTTAATGTTGTAATTCCCTCTTTAAGGTTCTTTTGTGTAATTCCATTGTCTTTGAGTAAACGAGCAACTGGATCATTTCCGTTGATCATTGCATAGAGCATTAACTCAAGAGACAAGTACTCGTCGCCAAACGATTTCATTGCTTCGAACGCATTCGACAATACAGAATTCATTGTTTGCGACATGTATAGTTGACCACCGGAAACTTTCGGATAACTCTCTACGATTTTATCAACCGCCATAGAGATCATATCCGGATTTGTTCCTAGGTTCTTCAGTAAAAATGGTAGGACGTCCTTATCTTTTTCGAACATGGATTTTAATACATGTCCAGATTCGATAGCTTGATGCCCACCAATTGTTGCAAGATGCTGTGCATTTTGAAGCACTTCTTGCGATTTAATTGTAAGCTTATTTAAGTCCATTTGTTTATTCTTTGATTTTGATTTCTATTCGTCAAATCTTGAACCAATGTAAAATCAGCATAATCTCCCTGTAATATTGACATGCAAAGGCTATGTATGCTGTCAATTTGACTGAAAAACAGAGTTATCAACATATTTTTGTCAGGTTTTCAACAATTTTTGTAACCTACTTGAAGTTTTAGCGTAATGTAGAGCACAACAAACACAACAAATTACAAAATGAAAGCAATTATATCTACTTTAGGATTACTCCTTGCAGTAAATAGTTTAGCGGGAGAGCACAAGCAAATCTCAAAAGGCGAATACGTAGAGCAATGGAAGGAAGTCGCGATTGAACAGATGGCGAAGCACAACATTCCAGCAAGTATTACATTGGCTCAGGGTATTTTGGAGAGTGCATCAGGAAATTCGGATTTGGCTAGAGAAGGAAATAATCACTTCGGAATTAAATGTCATGGATGGACGGGGAAGAAGATGTATAAGGATGACGATTCTAGTAATGAGTGTTTCCGTGTTTATAAGTCAGCAGAAGAGTCGTATGAAGATCACAGCTTATTTTTAAATAAGTATGATCGTTATGCCTTCCTTTTCGAATTAGAGCAAACAGATTACAAATCGTGGGCAAAAGGATTGAAGACAGCAGGTTATGCGACAAATCCGAAGTATCCACAACTATTGATCGACTTAATTGAAGATTTAGAATTGGATCAATACGATAAGATAGTGGCTCCATTACCAATGGTACCAGAATTGGTCGCGGAAAAAGATATGATGTCCAACAAACACGACTTACGTGTAAACGAGGATAAAAAAGTGAAATTTGTCGTTGCTAAAAAGGGCGATACGTTCTATAAGATAGCTGAAGAGTTTGGAATGACGCTACGTCAGTTATACAAGTACAACGATTTTGATTCAGATAAAGATGTTTTGGAAGAAGGAGATGTCATCTACATTCAACCAAAGAAAAGAAGAAGTTTATTTAAAAAAGAAGAAGTTGTTGCCGATGAATCAATGTCGGTAAACGAATTGGCTCAACGTTATGCAATGAAAGCAAAAACGTTGGTTCGATTAAATGGTTTCGCTGATGAAGACACAGCAGTGTCACAAGGTGAAACTGTTACCCTCCGTTAATGAATTCCATTTCTTGGAGGTTTTTTAGTTTGTTGTTGTTTGTAAAGGCCTTGGGAAACCAAGGTCTTTCTTGTATTTCTAAACTTGATTTACTAAAACGTTTAGTTTGCAGGTTTGTGTTGCTATACCGTTTAAATCTCGCAATAATTTCACAATTCTCCTGATACCTGTGAGTAGTATTATTTGATTCTTATTAGTATTTTAGCCTAACACATACTAGTTAAAACTCAAATAATGAAGCCATCAACGGAGCTTTTTAAGCTGATTAAATCACTTACTAAATCTGAAAAGAGATTCTTTAAATTATCCTCTTCGCTTCAGTCGGGAGACAAGAACTATTTGAAGATCTTCGATTACATTGAGAAGCAAGATGATTATGATGAGTCGGCTTTAAAAGAAGTGTTTAAGGAAGAAACTTTTATTAAGCATCTACCATCTGAAAAGAATCACTTATACAAATTGATCCTTAAGAGTTTAAGATCGTATTACAGTGATCAATCGGTTAGTAGCTCTCTGAAACAAGAATTAAAAAATGTAGAAATCCTCTACAATAAGGCACTATATAAGGAGTGTGAGAAATTTGTAGCTCGTGCTAAGACTATCGCCGAGCGTTATGAGAAGTTTTATTATTGGTTTGAGTTAATTGGATGGGAGAAAAAACTACTCGAATCGGCGTATGAATCAGGAGTGTTTTCGACGGATTTAGACAAGCTAGTTGAAGAGGAGGAAATGGTAATTGCTAAGCTTCGAAACCTTGCAGAGTATACGGTTATCTATTCAAAAATCAACTTGATATTTAGAAGTGGTGGTTTTGCGCGAAACGAGAAAGAGCGTCAAGTAGTTTCTGATATAGCAAATTATCATCTAATCAAAGGGAAGAACACTGCCCTGTCTACCAAAGCGGCATCTATTTGTTATTATATCAAAGGGTTGTGTGCTGCCACAAACAGAAATTATGATGATAGTTTCCAGTTCTTTAATCGAACAAGAGAAATCTTAGATAATAATCCATACATCAAAGAAGATTCAGGTCAGCGGTACGTAATGACCTTGTTTCACTTATTGAGATGTTACACGGATAATGGAGATTTTGAACAAGGAAAGCAATTAATAAAAGATATTCGCGGTTTATCTGGTAAGAAAGGGTTTAACTCACTCGATATTGATGTAAGGATATTTGGTAATTCGTCGGTGCAAGAGCTTGGATTACTTCATGCAGAAGGTAATTTTCAGGATTCTGTGAATTTGATCCCTTCAATTGAAAAGAAACAAGCGCTATATGGAGATAAAATCAGTAAGGAGATGGAATTACTTCTTACATATGCAAAGGCGTACAGTCATTTCGGAATTGGTGATTACAAGCGATCCTTGAATTATCTAAACGATGTATTAAACGATAATGAGCAAAATTTGAGGCAAGATGTCTATAGTTTTGCTAGATTGTTTAATCTGGTTATTCATTACGAACTAGAAAATTACGATTTCTTGGAGTACGTCATTAAATCAACAAATCGATATTTAAATAAGCAGGAGCGCGAATTCAAGATTGAAAATACGTGTATTAAACACATACGAAAGTTAGCAAAGACTAATTCGAATGTGAATCGACTGGAGATTTTTGAAAAAATGAATGAGGAAGTTCAAGTACTGTTAGAAGATAGAAATGAACGCGTTATTCTTGAGTATTTTAATATTTCTGCATGGATCAAGAGCAAGCTTAAAAAGGTGACTTTTGAAGAAGCTGTGAAAATGGAACCTGTTAAATAGTTGACAGATTCAATAATTGGTGTTATTTTCATGGCAAAATAAACACTTATGAAACAACTATTACTTCTGGTTGCAGCCGTAATTAGCATAAATGCTTCTGCTCAATCAGTTCTAGAAAGTTCTAGACAAATTAATCAGACAATTACTCATTCTACGCTTTCGAGTAATCTGAACAAAACTACTTCGTGCTCTCAAGACACAGTCCTTTTGGCAGTGAACAAAGCATCTGGCCTTTCTGCATTGAACATTAACAATGCAACTTCGGCTACAGCCTTGGCTCAGTATTTTGATGCACCGCAAGCAATCACAATTAGTGGAGCTTCTTTTTATGCATGGAAAGCTGACGCAACCGGAGGGATTTCATTGAATGCAACAGTTCAAATTTTTGCAGCTGGAGTTGATTCATTACCAACGGGTTCTGCTTTGGCGACAGCAACAGTTGCAGTTGATACAAATTTCTACACAGGTACTTTAGCTGATCTACAGAAGTTTGCCAATTTTACTACCCCAGTTACAACGTCTAATCCATACGTAGTTGTAGTTTCGAATAATTCAGCGAATAGCATGTCGATTATTTCTAACTCTTACACTGTTGGAGATGGAGCTCAAGAATGGTTGTCGAGCGTATTAATTGGTACTACTTGGTTACATTCTTACGATGTGAACGTTGGGGGTACTCCTTACGATGCTGATGTTCTTATTGAACCTTATGTTACTTATGATATAGGTGCCGACTTTGTTGCGGATAATCCTTGTTTTGCTTCTGGTAACCTAGTGAATTTTACGAATGCCTCTTCTCCAGTTTTTGGAAGTAGAATGTATGATTTAGCGGAATTTTTCGGTGTTCCTGAAATTTCATTTACTTGGGACTATGGAGATGCTTCGCCAGTTGAAAATTTAATTGATGGATCGCATACCTATGCCTCTGCAGCGCCATACAATGTTCATTTAACTGATACTTTGTATACATGGACTGGTATCTGTGTGGCAGATACTACAATTGGAATTGGACAATTGCCAACGGCTAACTTTAACTCAGTTTCTAGTACTTTGACTACGGCCTTTACAAATGCATCAAATGCATCGGCTTCTGCTACTTATTCTTGGGATTTTGGTGATGGTAACACTTCAACGTTGACTTCTCCAACTCATACTTATGCTACTGGAGGAACTTATACTGTGTGTTTAACTGTAACTGACGCGTGTGGAACTGATCAATATTGTGTTCCTGTAACTGTTACTACTGGTTGTACAAACCCAGTTCCGAACTTCTCGTCAAATGCAACTTTGTTGACTGTTGATTTCACGGATATGTCCGTTACAACAGGAAGTACGGTTTCTTACTTGTATGATTTTGGTGATGGTAATACAGCTACTACGCAAAATGCAACTCACACGTATGCCGCTAACGGTACATATACTGTTTGTTTGACTGTAACAGATTCATGTGGGACTGACTCAACTTGTCAATCAGTAACCGTGGTATGTCCAGCACCAGTTCCAGACTTTACGGTTTCAGGAACTGAGCCATCATTTACTTTTACAAATACTTCAACAGTGACAGGATCAACTCCAACTTACGCTTGGGATTTTGGTGATGGAAATACTTCAACAGTTGAATCGCCATCTCACACGTATACTGCAAATGGAACTTATACAGTGATTTTAGTTGTAGTGGACGATTGTGGAACTACAACTACAACTCAAACCGTTACAGTGAACGTTATTGGTCTTGACGATTTTGAATTCGAAAATACGTTAACAGTTTATCCAAACCCTTCTAAAGGTAATTTCACCGTGAAAAGTGGTGTAAACATGACTTCTGTTCGTGTTTATGATCTAGCTGGTAAATTGCTAAGCATTAAACCAATTAATGCTATTGAAGGTTCAATTGATTTACATAATTTGGCTAACGGTCAGTATATCCTATCTGTAGAAATGGATAATGGAAGTACTACTAATGCTCGCATCGAGATTCAAAAATAATTTGAATATGATCAAGAAAAAGGGGACTTCGGTTCCCTTTTTTTGTTTTACGGCATTTTACCTTGGTGAAATTCCTATTTTTGTAACCTCAATTTAACGAACGACAAATCAATGGCGCAAAAGCATACAACGCGAGAAGAAGATTATTCAAAGTGGTATAACGAATTGGTTGGTAGAGCTGATTTAGCTGAGCATTCTGATGTAAAAGGATGTATGGTTATCAAGCCTTATGGTTATGCTATCTGGGAAAAAATGAAGGAAGTATTGGACAAAAGGTTCAAGGAAACAGGGCACTCAAATGCATATTTCCCCTTATTTATCCCGAAATCATACTTGAGTAAGGAGGCTGATCACGTTGAAGGATTCGCCAAGGAGTGTGCGGTTGTGACACATTATCGTTTGAAAAATGCTGAAGATGGAAGCGGAGTAGTTGTAGATCCAAATGCAAAACTGGAGGAAGAATTAATCGTTCGACCTACATCAGAGACGATTATTTGGAATTCATACAAAAACTGGATCCAATCATACCGCGATTTACCAATTTTAATTAACCAATGGGCGAATGTAGTTCGTTGGGAGATGAGAACGCGTATTTTCTTAAGAACAGCAGAGTTCTTGTGGCAAGAAGGTCATACTGCTCACGCGACAAAAGAAGAAGCAATCGTTGAGGCTGAACAAATGTTGGATGTGTACGCAGAGTTTGCGGAAAACTACATGGCAATGCCGGTAATTAAAGGATTGAAGTCAGAAAGTGAGCGATTTGCTGGTGCATTGGAGACCTACTGTATTGAGGCAATGATGCAAGATGGTAAAGCACTACAAGCTGGAACTTCACACTTCTTAGGTCAGAACTTTGCAAAAGCATTCGATGTAAAGTTTGCTGATAAAGACGGGAAATTAGAGCACGTTTGGGCGACTTCATGGGGTGTTTCAACACGTTTGATGGGAGCGTTAATTATGACGCATTCGGACGATGAAGGTTTGGTTTTACCTCCGAAATTAGCTCCAATTCAAGTTGTTGCAGTTCCAATCTACAAATCAGAAGAAGATTTAGCAGCGATTTCAGAAAAAATGAATGAACTAGGGGCGGCGCTTCGTGCTAAAGGAATTTCTTTCAAATACGATGATGATGATAATCGTCGTCCTGGTTGGAAGTTCGCTGAGTATGAAACTAAAGGAGTTCCTGTTCGATTAGCCATGGGACCGAGAGATTTGGCAAATGGAAAAGTTGAAATTGCCCGTCGTGATGAAAAAACGAAAGAGGTTGTTGATTTTGATAATGCGCTTGATTACATCGAAGAGCTGTTAGAGTCGATCCAAGTGAATCTATTGGAAAGATCAAAGAAATTTAGAACCGATAATCTACACGTTGTGGATTCTTATGAAGAGTTCAAAACTCAACTAGAAGAAAAGGGAGGATTCTTCTTGGCTCACTGGGATGGAACTAAGGAGACTGAAGAAAAAATCAAAGAAGAGACGAAAGCTACGATTCGATGTATACCTCTAGATAGAGAAGAGGAAGAAGGCGTATGTATGGTGACAGGTAAGAAGTCAGCCGGTCGTGTAATCTTCGCTAAAGCCTATTAAAATGGATAACTACAGAGACGGAATTATAGATTTGCTTTTGAATAAATCGGCGGTGAAACAAGATATCGCTGATTATTCAGAAAAAGTTTTAGCGCAATTGAAAGTTGTGGCAGAAAACGAATTAAATGAACTACGAAAGGTAGTTGATGACAAGAGAGTTCGTTTGAGTCTTGAAGATAAAGGAGATCATGAATTCCGAATTTCAGTAGGAAGTGATGTTCTCGTCTTTCAATTACATCGTAATATTTTTCGTTTACCTGATGAAAATCCCATGTGGAAGACCGAGTACATGAGCGAAAACGGGGCAAATGGTTACTTCGGTATTATCAATATCTACAATTTTTTAGCTGAATCGATTGAACAAAATCGAATGAATGATCCTGGATATCTAATTGGACGCATTTTTATGAACCATAATGAACATTTTATGGTAGAGGGAAAAGGTCAGCTTGGTTTCCTGTTTAGAGATCTCCCAAACAGTGTATTGAATGCTACAATTATGCAGCACATTGTTCAAGTTTCAATGACGCATGCGATTGATTTTGATTTAATT
Organism: Henriciella pelagia; assembly: GCA_964219255.1. Classification (GTDB taxonomy): domain Bacteria; phylum Bacteroidota; class Bacteroidia; order Flavobacteriales_D; family Crocinitomicaceae; genus UBA4466. The sequence continues at coordinate 190,561 of CAXPPC010000005.1, read as the reverse complement.
ACACCTCCGTACGATATTGTTCAGCAAGTTTCAGTGATGCAAATTCAAGCGATCAGTTCTGATCTTCAAGTGGCAACTGGGAAACGACTTGGATTTAAATTTAGCGCAGAGGATAAAGATGTTTTCTAAAAAAAATCGAAAAGTTTATTGCGATTAAAGAATTTCAATTTATATTTGCACTCCCAAATTGATCGAGGGAAATTGAAATAGCAATTAAACGGCCCATTCGTCTAGTGGTTAGGACGCCAGGTTTTCATCCTGGAAACAGGAGTTCGATTCTCCTATGGGCTGCCAGTTTATGGCCCATTCGTCTAGTGGTTAGGACGCCAGGTTTTCATCCTGGAAACAGGAGTTCGATTCTCCTATGGGCTGCAAAACATAAGTTAGATAAATTTAAATACAAAGAAATGGCGAATCATAAGTCAGCATTAAAAAGAATCAGATCAAACGACGCTAAGCGTCTTCGCAACAAATATCAGCACAAAACAACACGTAATGCTATCCGTGTTTTACGTGCAACGACTGATAAGAAAGAAGCAGAAAAGATGATTCCTTCTGTTTTCACTATGATTGATAAACTTGCGAAGAGAAACATTATCCACAAGAATAAGGCTGCAAACCTTAAGTCTGGATTACAATTGAAAGTTAACAAACTATAATTGTTAATAGCATAAGGAATTTGGGACGCATTAGCGTCCCTTTTTTTTTACCTTTACTTCCCTAATGAAGCAGCTTATTGTACTTATATTCCTTTTTGTTTCTGGAACTATCGGAGCACAATTATCCGTTGGTTACGATACATTGGACATAAAAAATAGAATATTCGGTAAGCTCGATTCGGTCGATATTAAATCTGGTGACCTCCCGACTACATCAGAACTCGGAAGATCTTTCCGAAGTGAAAATGGACTTTCTGGTAGTGTTTTAGTAGCAGACTATAACGAAAGGTTTGGAACTAATTTTTCGAATTATCTTCCGATGCAGTTTTCAGCGTTGCCTTATTTGGGATTTTCGTACTCGTTCGGAAGTCAAGGATCACAATTCTTAAGAGCTAAATATCGTCAGGCCTTTACTGATAGCCTTCTTCTGAATATCGATTACAAAAGAAATAGTGGAGTTGGTTACATTCGTAATTCGGCTTTTCAATCGAATAATGTGCAGCTGCAACTGGATAGAAAAGGTCAACGATATTCTTTTCAAGTAAAAGGAATGTATGAGAATGATAGCCTAAATCATTCGGATGGACTTATTCCAGGTGGAGATACATTAATTGAGGCTTTTGGATTAGATTTGATTCCGGTTCGAAGATCAGCATCAAGTAACTTCATGAGAGGTCAGGCTGAACTGAAAAATTATATCAATTTCTTAGGCGATTCAATTGGACAGTTTGGAATTACAACAAGCCATCACTATCGAATTCAACATAGAAGATTTTTAGAAACAGATACGCTGTGGGGGATTTATGATACTATTTATATTGATTCATTTACAACTGTTGATCGCTTCAATCAAGCCGAAATGGCTAACGATGCTGGAGTATATTGGTTAAATAACCAGCTTTTCGTTGACGCAAGGATTGGACTAAATTATTGGAAAGTGCTCAATTTGGATAACATTTTGGATACAACAGAAATCTATTTGTCGTCTGATTTAGCTTGGAAAAGAAAGTCATGGTCGGTTAACAATAGTTTTTATTTCAATGTCGTAGGTCGATTTAATGAATGGAAAAATAATTTCAAATTCGCCTATTCATTCAGAGATTGGAAACTTTCAGGTGGATTTTTATTGGAAAACCTTGCGCCTACTGCAATTCAGAGAGCTTACTCGGGTAACGCCTATCGCTATGTGACGAATATTGACCGGCTCCAAAATAACACAACAATTAATGGGGAAATCGCGAAGAATATCATCAAAGAGAAGTTAACGGTTAAAGCTTTCGTTTTTAATAGTTTATTGACAAATCAGATTTTATTCAATGACACAACTTGGGGGCAAGTAAGTGATGCCAATAATATTCTGCAAATCGGAATCAAAGCGGAAAGTAAAATTGGAGTACTTCACATTAATCCAACTTTTATTTTTAGCTCAGACACTTATGGTTATTTGCCATCTAGTCAGGCTTATGCACGTGTTTTTGTCAAAGGTAAATTGTTTGAAGCTAAGAAAATGGAAGCATTTATTGGCGGTGATGTAGCTTATCAAAGTTCATATAAGCTGAGATCTTACAATCCAGTAATGAATGCTTTTAGTTGGCTCAATGATGGTGGCTCAATTTCAACAACTGTGAATTTACATGCCTTCATGGGATTCCAAATTGAGACTTTTAGATTCTACGCGAGATTTGAAAATATAGGATATTTCTGGACGGAGCCTACTTTAAGTGAACTTGAAAACTATCCTATAGCTGGCACGAGAATTAGAGTAGGTATCACTTGGGATTTCTTTAATTGATTATAAAAAGGGAAAGCAGCAAGATGGCTCCTACTGCTTTCATACCTAACCTACCTTTTACAACTAAACCTAGTCAAATATACTATAATCATAGACGAATTACCAAAAAATATCGATTAAAATGATTAAAGTGCAGTTCTGATTGAACTTTTTTTGGGCAGGATTAAACATTTTAGTGTTATTAATCAATCGTTTTTATATCTGTAAATGGTGACTATGTTTCATTATATTTGCCAAAAAATCAAAAACAATGGGATTACTCGAAAATAAAGTGGTGCTAATCACTGGAGCCTCTAGAGGAATTGGAAAATCAATCGCGGAAGAGTGTGTTAACCAAGGAGCTAAAGTTGCTTTTACATATTTATCTTCGGAAGAGAAGGCGAAAGCATTAGAAGCTGAGTTGTCAGCAAATGGTGGAGTTGCAAAAGGATTTAAATCAGATGCTTCAAAATTCGACGAAGCTCAATCTTTAGTTGATTCTGTAATTGAAGAGTTTGGAACAATTGATGTACTTGTGAATAATGCAGGGATCACTCGAGATACATTGTTGATGAGAATGACAGAAGAGCAGTGGGATGAAGTGATGAATACTAACTTGAAATCAGCATTTAACTTGACTAAAGCTGTTCAGCGTCCAATGTTGAAGGCGAGAAAAGGGTCAATCATAAATATGTCTTCGGTAGTCGGAGTTAGTGGAAATGCTGGTCAAGCAAATTATGCAGCCTCAAAGGCAGGATTGATCGGGTTTACAAAATCAATAGCTCAAGAACTTGGTTCAAGAAATATTCGTTGCAATGCTATTGCACCAGGGTTCATCGAAACAGAAATGACAGATGCGTTAGATCAAAAAGTAGTAGAGGAGTGGAGAGCTTCAATTCCTTTGAAAAGAGGTGGTACTCCAAAAGATGTTGCTGATTTAACAGTATTCTTAGCATCAGATATGTCAAATTACATTACCGGACAAACAATCAATGTTTGCGGTGGAATGTTAATGTAATTAAAACAAAATAATTGAAAAGAGGGATGGTGAAAGCTATCCCTTTTTTTGTTGAAACCTCTTCATAAATCGACCTAGTCCAACAACACCTTTGCGCATTAAATCAAAATAGAGAATGATGTAAATGAAAATAGACATCACCCAAATGATCAATAGGTTTGCCCAGAATGTGTCTATGTAATTTCCGAATAACTTCTTTTTTGGACTGTAAAAATGTGAATCGAAAAATGACGCACCTAATGGAATATGGTAAACAGGATCAGAGTTTTGATAAATTTTACCTTTCTCAATAATCAATTTGTCACGCTCTGCTTTGTTTGTGACTAAATTCATTAAGTTCTCGTTGGAATATGTTCGCTGAAGCTCTTTATATTTCTCTATACCTATAGAGTCTGTTATTTCTTCTATGCGAGCAGTCATGTCATTGACCGTTTTATTGGATTGCGTGCGAATTATATCAAGAAAAACGGTGATTTTCTTCAAATCATCCATGGTACGGTTGTCTGACGTATTAATTGTTTCTATACAGTTTTCACAGTCCAGATTTGACCAAAGTTGATTCTCTCGCTGAATTTCGTGAGTGAGCGTTTTTTGAGCCAACTTCTTCTGTATTTCAGTAGACTTCGGGCTGACTAGAATGTCAACTTGATGATTCATTTCGCGAACCCAAAAGTCTTTTTTCCATTGCGCATCTGTTTTAATTGCTTTGGTGTCGAAATAGTACTTTTCAAACTCATTGTTGACGGCTTGCTCAACTGCTAAAGCTTCGTATGACCATCTAGATACCATCATATTTCCAATCCACGGAACTTTTGTGGCATTTGAAAGTGAAGGATGTAATTTATCAAATTTCACGATGGCTCCACTAAACAATAATTGCGGAATAATCAATAATGGTACAACAATGTAGATTACTTTCGCCGAATTAAAGGCACTTGAAATATTAAGTCCAATGAGATTAGAGATACAGGCCGTTGAGAATAGTATCAACCAATACTCGAAATAAAAATCCCTGATTTCAAGAATATAATTCCCAATTAAAACGAATAGCAGCGACTGTATGGCAGAAATGGAGAACAAGATGGTCACTTTTGAAAGTAGATAGCTTGATCTCGAAAGATTAAGGAAACTTTCTCTCTCCAATATTTTTTTATCCTTATTGATTTCCTCTGCAGCAACCGTCAATCCCAAGAAAATTGAAACTACAACGGAAATAAATAAATATTGTGGAATGTTCTCGTTGAAATAATAGGAATAAACCTGACTTCCACCTGACCAACTAAAATATTTAATGAAAAAGGAAAGTAGAAGCGCTAACCCTGGTGCTACCAAACCGTTGACGGCCAAATATTGAGTATTTGCCACTTTACTGAGGAAGTCTCTTTGTAAATAGCTCCAAAACTGACTTAATTTTGATGGTAGTGTACTTTTAATTTTTGGTTGGATTCGCTGTTTTTTAACATCGAATTCGGGCCTGTGTTCCTTGTAAAGAATGTGCCAATCTTCCGCGTCTTTTTTACGTTTGTCAGTTTCATTTCCATATTCATCGACAATCTTTCCGTCGATTATTGAAAAAATTTGCTCCGGTGTAACGTTACCACATTGACTACATTCACTCTCATGCGCATTCCCCTGGTAAGAATAGGTTTTAAAGTGAACCATTGCATTTAAAGGGATACCATCATAAATGATATAACCGCCTTCGTCAACTAGTAATAACCGATCGAATAATTTGAAAATATTGGATGAAGGTTGGTGAATAACCACGAAGACAAGGGTTCCTTTTAATGATAATTCCTTCAAAAGGTCCATAATATTTTCTGAATCTCTACTAGATAATCCTGATGTAGGTTCGTCAACAAATAATATTCGTGGATCTCTAATTAATTCGAGAGCAATGTTTAATCGTTTTCTTTGTCCACCAGATATGACCTTTTTTAAAGGAGAGCCTACTTTCAGGTCACGAATTTCATAAAGTCCAAGCTCATTTAATAAGTGGAATACTTTTTTGGTGAGCTGTTTTTTGTCTTCATTTCCAAGACTTAATTTTGCCGAAAAATATAAGTTTTCGAACACTGTCAATTCCTCCATTAAAAGGTCACTCTGACTTACATTTCCTATTAACCCTTCTAGTTCTTTTGGATTTTTATGAAGATCAATACCGTTGATTAAGACTTGACCATAGGTAGGCTTTATCTTACCATTGAAAATATTCATCAGGGTGGTTTTCCCTGTACCAGACCCTCCCATAATTCCAATCATATTACCAGAGTTAGTCGCAAAATTCAGTTCGCGAATGGCAATTCTGTTATTGAAGTTATGGAGTACATTAATTGCTTCGAATGAAAGTAAGTCCTTCTTTTCGATGTCAGAAATCTTCGAAACGAGATCACTGTAGTAGATTTGAGCAATTTTTCCGGTACGAATGGTAGAACCAACATTGAATAAATGCGCTTTGTCACTTGCGACAATCTGACCATTCACAATTAATTCATCTTTTCCATAGTACTTGAAAAAGAGTGCTTTGATACTTTTAATATTCAGAATGTGAATAGGAGCATCGAGTCCCGCAACCTTGGATGATTTTGCATTTTCAAGTCCTAGCGACTTTGCAGTGCAATAGAAAAAGTGATTTGGTTTGTCAACTATCTTAACTCCGTCACATTCAATAAAGTCTCTAACATCGTTGAATTCATCGTGACTGATGTTAAATGCATCGGCTGCAGTGGTAACAAATTCAATTTCTTTTTCTGTTGGTAAATTATCCGAATTGATAAACTCAAATAGTCGAATAAGTACAATGAACTTTTGTCGCTGAGTTAACTCTTCATTGATTTGAGAGCAAATTCGAAGAACTTTTACAGATTGAAGTGAAGTTCTTTTTTGACCACTTTTCTTCGAAAATAACTTTCCTCGAGTTTCATTCAGTCTTTCTTCAAAAATGGCTAAGTAGCGATTAACATCAGAGGAGCTTAATTCAGATTTCAGAAAGCTTTCTATAATTTGCTTCCCTTTGTTACTCTGGATTGCCGTAACGTCTTTCCCTTCTTTTTCGAACTCTGTAACTTCGTCTACCTTCGCAATTATTGCGAAAAGTTGCATTAATGCCCGAAGTATTCGTTCGCTCATATGTTAATTTAGGAAAAGGCGATTCTTATTTTTTGAATCCGATCATCATTACCACACATCCAGTTACTTTCAAATCCAAGTCTAATTCAGCCTCGATAGTAACAGGTAGAGATTCTGTTACTTTAAAGTCCCAATATGGAGCGTTTTTGTAATTCTTATTAGAGAAAAGTATGTTTCCTTCTGGATCTTTAATTGTGAAAATCACAAAATTTTCGCTTGAACCAGCACTTGTAGCAATTCGATATGTTGTTCCACCATAAAGCGTTGTTTTAAACTCTGCTTTTTCTCTATCTAGGAATGCAGTATACACTTGTCCATCCGACACAAAACGTGTTTCAGCATCCTTTTGTAGTAACTCTTTACAATCTTGTACTATTCGTTCACAATCCTGAGCGTATGAGAATGATACGATTGATAATGTAAGTAGAAGTAATATGCTTTTCATCTGTTAACCTTTAATAATGTTGGCTCTAATTTCTTTAACTTTTGTTCCAATTTCTTGAACAATTTTCTCAGAAACTTCCACTTCAAGAGTGTGGTGGAAAGTCGTTAGGTGCTCTTCCGCATCTGTTTCAGGTGCAGAATATTCATAATTCATTTTAATCTTGTCGAAAGAGCTTGAAAGTGATTCTAATTGGTCAATCAACTCATCATTTTCGCCAGACTTATTGTATTCAGTTAAAATTTCTAGGATGGAGCTTAAAGTTTGTTTTTGCTCACCGATTCTTCTTAAAATATCTTGACTTGGTTGCTTTTCATACAATGAAGTTGCAAAATGCATCATTTCCATCCATCCACCAGTTAGAACAAGTGCAGAAGTTGATTTTCTATTCGAAGTTTTCAAGAAATTATCTGCCTTGCTAAATGCATCGGACATTAATACAACCATTGAATCCTCATTATCATTATTCTGCTCAAAACGCATTAAAAAGCTAGAGTCAAAGGCTGCAGAAAGTCCTAATTGAGAAGTCAATTTTTCAACTGCACTTAAATAACGCATCGATACACCTTTCTGATCGTAAATAGATGCATAGGCTAGATCAGCACCATACACTCCAAGGTTTAAGGCTTGTTTGTATTCAGTAACATATTCGCTAGAATTATCATCATTATTCAGAAGGTCTTCACTGAACGGTAAATTCATTTCTTTTATGAAATATGCCGTTTGAATTGGTGAAGGAATACTAAATATTTTTCCATCAAAAACAGTATTTATTGAACTGTTTGGATCGAAAACCTCATCGTCGATTGAATTTTGAGGTACATCTGGCTCAGACTCACATGAAGTAAGCGCAGCAGCAAATACGATAGCAAAGTAAAAAGGGTTACGAAGTACTTTTTTCATTTTGTAGTCAACTTAGTTGAGTGGTAAAAATAGCAAAAATACTCTTATTCCAAAGACTTTGCTAATTTTGTTTAGAATCATTTATCTATGTTAAGAAGACCAAGAAGAAATAGAAAATCGGCTGCTATTCGGTCGATGGTGGAGGAGACTAAATTGGGTGCTGAAAACCTCATTTATCCATTGTTCATTCAAGATGGAAAAAATATAAAAACAGAAATAAGTTCATTACCAGGTAACTATAGATGGTCTATTGAATTGCTGTTGAAAGAGATTGAAAATTGCGTAGAACTAGGGATCGATAAATATGTCTTATTTCCAGTTGTTGACGAGCGCTTAAAAGATTCTGTGGCTTCATATAGTTTTGCTGAAGCGAATTTCTATCTCGATGCTATCCGATCGATAAAAGAACGTTTCCCACAAATTTCATTAATGAGTGATGTTGCGATGGATCCATATTCAAGTGATGGTCATGATGGTCTCGTTCGAAACGGAGAGATATTAAATGATCCAACTTTGCCGATACTTCAAAAAATGTCTGTTGCACAAGCTCAGGCTGGAATTGATATTATCGGGCCTAGTGACATGATGGATGGTCGAATTGAAGCTATTCGAACAGCCTTAGATGAAAATGATTTTGAGAATGTCAGCATTATGTCATATTCTGCAAAATATGCAAGTGCGTTTTATGGACCGTTTCGAGATGCATTAGATTCTGCTCCTAAATCGGGTGACAAAAAAACGTATCAAATGAATCCAGCAAACAAACGAGAGGCATTAATTGAAGCTGAGTTGGATGTTTTAGAAGGAGCTGATATGTTAATGGTGAAACCCGCAACTTGTTATCTTGACGTGATTCACATGTTGAAAGAGAATTTTGAACTTCCAATTACTGCATACAATGTAAGTGGTGAATGTGCAATGATTTATGCCGCATCTGCAAATGGTTGGCTTGATTATGAGGCTTCTATGTCAGAAATGCTTTTAAGTATAAGAAGAGCTGGAGCGGATGGTATTTTGACCTATTTTGCCAAAGATTTCGCAACGCTATTAAGGAAATAATCCATCTCATTATGAGAAGTCACTTTTTCTATTTAAATTGCTGTAATGGAAGAATTTGACTTTTATCCACCGAAGCCGGAACTAATCGAGCATAAACCTAAGAGCAGTTTGTCATTGACAATCTTTTCAATAGTTCTTTTTGCGCTTGTTTTTCTTTTACTTTTTGAGGACCAGATCGCGTTTATCGGTTATTTGATGATCGTTCTTTTTATCCATGAGATGGGACATTTTGTAATGATGAAGCTCTTTGGCTATAAAAATGTTCGAATGTTGTTCATCCCACTCATGGGCGCATTTGTTCAGGGAAAAAAACGTAATTATTCACAGCGCGAAGCGTTTTGGGTTTTAATCGCCGGACCTTTTCCTGGAATTCTGATTGGTTTTGGAATGATGATGGTTGCAGCTACTTGGAAAGAAATTTCATGGTTGAATGAGCCTGCTGTGCTTTTTCTTCTTTTAAATATTATCAATCTCTTACCTCTTGATCCTCTTGATGGCGGACAGATGTTTAAGCTCTTTGTGAAAAAAAATAATGAACTTTTCTTGATGTTATTCGCTTTGATTTCTTCTCTGGTGATTATTGGAGTTGGGTTCTTAATTCAAAGTTATCTATTAATTGGATTCGGTTTCTTTATGGCTATCCGCGTGAGATCACTTCAGCGAAAGTATCAAATGCACAAGGATTTAAGTGAGGATGAAGTTAATTATGCTACCACATACAAAGGGTTAAGCAATCGTGATTTCTTGAAAATTAAGGAAGTACTACTCGAAAATACACCTGCACTGAAGAAGTTTGTAGATCAGGTTTCGGAAGACGAATCAGATCCAGTCCTTGCTTCGCAAGTAAATAATGTACTGATTACGCCATTGAAAAAAGATGCTTCGGTATTTTTTAAAATTTTTATTCTGCTTTTTTGGATCTTTTCTCTACTATCTCCACTAATTTTGTGGATGATGTACGATCTGAAAAATTTCTTTAATGTCATATAAAGTAGGGGACAGAGTAGTTTTTATGCATGAATCTGGTGGCGGAATAATCAAATCCGTTGATGGTACTATTTTCATGATAGAAGATGATGATGGTTTCAATCGCCCATTTCATATTAATGACATTGCTCCAGTAAGTCGGTCTAAAAAGAAGATACCAATAGATTTAACCGTTCTTCAAGAAGAAATTGTCGATGCATCAAAAACGATTCGTGGTGAACGTATTTCTGGTTCTACATGGGAAATAGACTTGCATATTGAAGAGTTGGTAGATTCACACCATGGATGGAGTAATAGCCAAATTCTTGAAAAGCAAATGTTCCACTTCCGACAGTTTTTTCAGCGTGTCTGCATCAAGCGAGTTCCTAAATTCGTTGTTATTCACGGAGTTGGACAAGGAGTTTTACGTTCAGCGATTCATGAGTTTCTTCGAAAGGAAGAAGGGTGCGAATTTCACGATGCTGATTTTAGAGAGTATGGTCGAGGTGCAACTGAGGTATTAATTAGACATACAGAACGCCACTAGTTGGGGATTTCACGTTTGTAAATTCTAAATCCACCTCTGATATCGATCAGTTTAAAGTTTTTATGTGCATCTAATTCCGGATTTGTAATCTTGCTCACCATCCAAACTGGTTTGTCAATCTCCCCATTCATCAACCAGCTTTTATCTTTGCTTTCAGGTCGATTTGAAAAAGGAACTCTTCCGTAAAAATACTGCGCGTAGCTTTTAAAACTGTATGTTTCAATGTAACAGTCTTCGTTAGCAATGCTTTTGTAAAATTCAATGGCTGGTCGCTGCGAAATAGATTCAGCTTTCGGTAGAATAACGTAAAGAACGAGAAGTAATGTTACTCCAAGTCCGATCGAGATTGTCCCAATGCCTGCCACTATATAGCGTTTGAGTAAGAGCACGAAAGCTATCAATACGATTATTGCAAAGAAAACACCTGTAAGTGCTTCCCAACCAGTCCATGGTTCTGCATACTCCAATGAAGCAACAGCAAAAGGGTCGTTGATTTTGGGAATTAGCCAATCTTTTGCTCTTAAAACAAGAGGAAGTACGATGAAAACCGAACTCAAGATTAATCCGAAGACTAAAAATAAGTAACTCAAATAAGATTTCGTTTTACTTTTCCCTTCCAAAATTCGCCACATTGAAATTGCAGCAATAAATGAAAGTGGAGCATAGGTCATTGAGGAGTAATGTGCGATCTTGGTTGTGGTAATACTGAATAAGATCAATACAACCCAGAACAAAGAGAGCATCCATCTTCTAATATCGTTAGGATCGTCCTCTGAGTGACTCCAGAATCCAGGAATTGCGAAAATCGTAAGTGGAAAACAGCCAATTCCAACAATCACAAAATGGTAATAGAAAGGCTGCTGATGTCCTGCTACAGGTTGATTAAATAATTCAATCTGATAGTCGATAAACTGTTGAAGAATAGCAAATCCGTTTTGGTAGATTTCCATGGTCAACCAGCTAACTATGATTGCACCCATTCCTATCAGAAAAAGTGCAAAATGTTTTATGTGAGGAATGTTTTTAAATCGATTGAAGAGCACGTAAACTCCGAAAGTAAGTCCCAAAAGCAAGAATCCAACCGGTCCTTTTGTGATAACACTCAATCCAGAGAATATACCGGATAGCAATGCCAACTTCCAAATATTTTCGCTCTGCTTAGAGAAAACACGAAGCATGAAATAAATCGAAAGGAAGATAAAGTAGTTAAACACCGGATCGATGATTCCCGATTTAAAATATAAGTGTGGTAGTAATGAACCGAAGTAGAGGAGTGCCCATAAAATTCCGAATCGAGCATTAAAATGAAGTTTTCCAATTTTATAGAAAGTCCACAGATATAGAAATCCGAATAAAGCATTTGGGAAGCGAGCAGCAAATTCATTGACACCAAATAGTTTCATTGCTCCAACTTGAAGCCAGAAGAAAAAAGGTGGTTTTTCCCAAAAAGGAAGGTAATTGATTTGCACCCGTAGATAATCTCCACTTTCGATCATTTCTCGAGCCGTTTCAGCAAAATTTATTTCATCCCAATCAAATAGGTGCACATGACCTAATCCGACAAAATAGAAGGAAGAAAGAAAAAGTAGAAATAAGATGGAATAAACGTTTGAAGACGCGATTTTATCCAGTAATCTCATGCGATCGAATTTGGTCTCAAAGATAGAAACAAAAGCGAATCTAGCAGTCTACTTTGCTTTTTGGTGGAAGATTTTTGATTTGGCTAATCCAATTTTGTTGAAAAAATACAACCAAGAAACTCCTAGAACTCCTAAACCATATTTCGTACTTCTACTGATGTTGATGGAAGAAGCTTCTTCGAAATATTTAGTTGGACAAGTGATCTCTCCAATTTCGAATCCTTCGTAGAAGATTTGAGCCAACATTTGGTTATCGAAGATGAAATCGTCTGAGTTGATATTGTAATTCACAGCATTCAACACTTCAGCGGAGAACATACGGTAACCTGTGTGGTACTCCGACAATTTTTGATTCATCAAGATATTCTGAGAAAGCGTCAGGAAACGATTGGCGATGTATTTGTAAATAGGCATTCCACCTTTCAACGCTCCTTTACCAAGAATTCTTGAACCAATAACAACAGGATAAAGATCGTTAGCGATGACGTGTGCCATACTTTCAATCAACTTTGGAGTGTATTGATAATCAGGATGAAGCATTACAACGATATCAGCACCTAATTCAAGTGCTTTGTTGTAACAAGTTTTTTGGTTTCCACCGTACCCACGATTTACTTCGTGCGTAATTACATGTTCAATTCCGATTTCACGAGCAAGTTTCGCTGTGTTGTCACTACTTCTGTCGTCGACCAATACCACTTCATCTACAATGTCAAATGGAATTTCATCGTAGGTTTGTTTCAATGTTTTTTCAGCATTGTAAGCTGGAAGTATAGCGACTAATTTCTTGCCCTTAATCATAATTAATTCTCAAAATTCTTGTGCAAAACTAATACATTCCCTTGAAATCCGCACGAAATCATAAATCTTGTCGGAAAGTATGTATGTCATTATGGTTTTCTTCGATTTTATCTTTGATCTTTTTGATAGTCTTTGTCAAAATATAAATATCAGCGGGTGCATTCTTTCCAATCCACTCAAAGCTCGATTGTTCATCTTCTACCGCCATAGCGATATGATATAGAATTTCGAAGTTATGAACGAGCAACCATTGTTGAGCACTTTCATTTCCTTCAGCAGCGTTAATCATGGCCAGTAAGTGAGCATAACCATTTTCTTGAAGCCAATTGCGAGCATCTTCTTTGAGGTAAATAGCATAAGTCGCCATAGCTAATTCTCGATAACCATTTTCGTTTAACCATAAAACAAATTCATCATTCCCTTCAATGGCTTTACTCCAAGCTAAAATGATTTTAGCCGGATAGTCGATGTGCTGAAGCTTCGTTTTAGAAAGCTCACTAGCAATAATTTCTCTTTTTTTCTTTTTAAACCAGCCAAACATAATTAACGAGGGAAGAATATATATGATACGAAAATTGCTGCAATAATTCCAATTAAATCTGCGAGGAGTCCAGCTGTGGCCGCATATCGGGTATTTTTAATTCCAACCGATCCAAAATAAACTGCCAGCACGTAGAATGTAGTTTCTGTACTTCCTTGCATCGTTGCTGCAATTCTCTCTTGAATTGAGCTTGCACCAAATTGGGTCATTACTTCTACGTAAGCTCCTCTAGCACCACTACCACTTAAAGGTTTCATGAAGGCAACAGGTAGGGCGTCGACCCATTCAGTTATCGTAAGTCCAGTTTGGATCACTATCCAACGGACTCCGTCTAAAATTCCGTCAAGAGCCCCAGATGCACGAAAAACAGTAATTGCACAGAGCATAGCAATCAAATATGGGATAATGCCAATTGCCACATTAAATCCATCTTTAGCACCATCAATAAACGATTCGTAAACATTTACCTTACGGCGCATAGCCATCAAAATAAAGCTAAAGATAATTCCGAAGATGATTCCACCACCTACAATCACGGAAACGGCTTCTCCTTGTTCAGGATGCTTCAATACATAATAGAGCAGAAGAGCGATGAATGCGGAAAGTGAACCAATATAAGCAAGAACAACACCATTGAAGAGGTTGATTTTTTGACGAATAGAAACGAAAATTAAACCACCAAGTGAGGCAATGAAAGTGGATATTAAAATTGGTAAGAATACTTCTGTCGGTGAGTCAGCCTGAGCGCGCAATGCGAATATTGAAACAGGAATAATGGTTAACCCAGATGTATTGAGCACGAGAAACATAATCTGTGCGTTCGAAGCAGTATTTTTGTCAGGATTTAGTTCCTGTAATTCCTTCATTGCTTTCAATCCGAGAGGAGTCGCGGCATTATCTAATCCCAACATGTTCGCTGAAAAGTTCATCATTATTGCACCGATAGCAGGGTGATTCTTGGGAACATCAGGGAATAATTGTGAAAACAGGGGAGAGACAAGCTTGGTCATTTTGTTGAGAGCACCTCCATTTTCTCCAATCTTCATTATTCCAAGCCAGAATGCCATTGCCCCCGTTAAATAGAGTGCAATTTCAAATCCAACTTTAGCAGAACTAGAAAGAGAGTCAATCATTGCCTTCATAACAGCAACATCTTGCCAAAAAATCATTTTGGAAGCAGCCACAAGTATGGCTATGAGAAACATTCCTATCCAGATTCTATTTAATACCATGAGTTAAAGTTCGTAAAACTATAATGTAGATTGAAGCGAGAGTAACTATTCTTTTAACAGTAATTCGTTAACTAAGATTAATGCATGCCCCCCATGTATATGCGAGTACTTTTTAATTGAGCGTTTTTTATTTTCAACTGAATCTCTTCCAATAGTGGTGAAATATCTTCTGTAACTCCGCTTGCAACAATAATTAAGTAAAATCCAGGTGTAAATCCATCGTAGGCAGAGGAGTATTCGATACTAATGTATTTTCCATCGTCGTAGCGACCTCTGGGATGGTACCCATGTTTTTCTCCACATCCGCAAATTTCGTTAGAAGTCAAACCGTGATCATTATCATTTATCATACCTCTTAAATCAATTGGGATGACTAGTTTATTTGCAGCTTTTTGTGCTTTTCGGAGCGCCTTTTTATACTTTTTAGCCGAACCAACTACAATGAAACTCTTTTCCATCGTCATATCAATTTCATCTTGTGCAAAGCTGTTGATTGTAAAGAAGAGGGTAAGGGCGATTAAAAAGAATTTCATGTTGATTAGTTTCTTGAAAAATAATCAATAAATGTAAACCAAGTTTCATCTGCAACCGTCAATAAATAAATGGAGAAGCTATAATGTTCATTTCAATACAATTATATTGATATTATTACTAGCTTCGCTACAAGAAATTTGAAAACATTCAACGGATCAATCTTTCAAAAAAATCTGTGGATAACGAAGAGACTCGAGAGAGTCTCTTTTTTTGTTGATGAATTAATTTTTTCGGTAATTTCGCTCGCCCTTTTTTATGGGTTCGATTTATCAGAGGTAAATCGTATGCAGGAAGTATATGAACAGTTGATCGAAAGTCTTTTGGTGAAAGGTTTTGGATCCGTAGATGGATGGTTTAATGAGGAAGAAATCATCGGTCTCCGAAAAGAGTTGATTGCACGTTATCAAAATGATGATTTTCGTTTGGCAGGAATAGGTAATCAACATAACCTCCAGAAAGAAGAAAGTATCCGAAATGATGAAATTCTTTGGTTGAATAAAAATTCAGCTTCGATTTACGAACAACATTTTTTTCAACGAGTAAGTTCTTTTGTTGATTACTTAAATAGAACGTGCTTCACGGGGATTCAGTCGTATGAATACCATTACGCCATCTATAACGAAGGATCATTTTATAAGCGTCATGTAGATCAATTTAGTAATGATGATCGTAGAAAGTATTCGATGGTTTTGTACTTGAATGAAGATTGGGAGGAAAGTCACGGTGGTGAATTAATGCTCTATACAGCAGATGCCGAAATAAAAATTCAACCAGTTGCTGGGAGAGTTCTATTCTTTAATAGCGAACTAGAACATGAAGTCCTTGAAGCTAAGAGACGTCGATTAAGTGTCACCGGCTGGATGAAAACTTTGTAAGCGTAACATTGGTTACTGACTTTGATTATTTCCGTGTCTATTTTTGGTTAAAATAATCAGGGATGTTAAAAAAAGGATCAAAGTTATACAGTATTTTCAAGGGGAAATGCCCGCATTGTCATGAAGGAGATTTTTTTGAAGGATCTTTCTTTAAAGCAACTCCAAAAGAGCAATGCGATGTTTGTCATAATAAATTCAGTAAAGAGCCCGGATTCTACCAAGGATCGTACTATGTGGTGTACGCATTGGGGGTTGCTGTTTTCGTAACAATTTGGACTTCTATAGAACTTTTTTTTGGAGATGTCAGTTTTGATACTATCTTAATAGCCGTAGTGGTAGGATTGTTGGCAACTGCTCCGGTAATGTATCCATTGTCGAAGATAATTTGGGCCAACTTTTTCTTTCATTATCAGGGAGATGACAAAAAGTTGAAAAGCAATGACAGACATAAAGCAAGCACTTCTAGATAGTTACGGTTATATCCTAGAAGAAGAGTTGATCGACGAAATGATCGCCGTTGGTCACGAAAAAGAAATCAAGCAAGGAGATGTAATTATTGACTATGGGCAGAAAGTGAAATTCATTCCGATGCTCATTAATGGTGCCATTAAGATTCTGCGACAAGATGATGATGGTGAAGAATTATTATTGTACTTCCTTGAAAGAGGGGATACTTGTACAATGACCATGACTTGTTGTATGGGACAAGCACAAAGTGAGATAAAAGCCATTGCAGAAAGAGATAGCACTATCTTTACAATTCCAACTGAAAAAATGAGCGAATGGATAACTCGTTACAAAGGGTGGATGACGTTTGTTTTTGAAAGCTATAATAATCGCTTCTCGGAAATGTTGGAAGCAATCGACAGTCTGGCTTTTACAAACATGCACGATAGACTTCACAAGTATCTCAAAAATAAAGTTTTGGCAAATAAGTCGACTGTACTTGATGTGACTCACCAAGATATCGCGTACGATTTACATACTTCGCGTGTGGTGGTTTCAAGATTGTTAAAAAGCCTGGAGAATGAAGGGAAGATTAAACTCTTTAGAAACAAACTAGAAGTAATCGACTTTTAAGAAAAAATAAGCGAAATGAAGAGGCTGCCGAGTGGTAGCCTTTTTTTGTAACAATAGTTTCATAAATCAGAAAGATACCTTGGTATGTAACTGAGGTTACCGATAGACCGATTCCGCCTCCGTAGATTTGTAGTGTAAATGAGAATAATAAAAAAGATAAACTATGGGATTTTTATCAGGATTAAAGGATAGATTAACACCAACACCAGTGGACTATTCTGAGAAAATTAAAAATGGGGCAGTGATCGTTGATGTGAGAACACCAATGGAGTTTCAATCAGGTCACGTGAAGGGGAGTAAGAACATTCCTGTAAATAATATCGGAAGCGCTGTAAATCAGTTGAAAGGAAAAGAAGTGATTTTAGTGTGTATGTCTGGAGGTAGAGCAAGTAGCGCAAAAGCAGTGTTGGAAAGAGCTGGAATCACAGCGCACAACGCAGGAGCATGGCAAAACCTACTAGGTAAATAATAGTTAATCGATAATCAGGACTATCATGAAAAATGTAACTCAAGAAGAGTGGAGAGAATTAATTCAAAATGATCCAAACGCGGTGATTATTGATGTAAGGACTCCAGGAGAATGTATGGAAGGTGTTCAGCCTAATTCAATGAATTTAAATTTCATGGATGGTGGAGCCTTTGTAGCAGGATTAGAAAAATTGGACAAATCCAAAAATTACTACGTGTATTGTAGAAGTGGAAACAGAAGCGGGGCAGCATGTGGTATGATGGAAGGTAAAGGGTTCAATACTTTCAATTTACTCGGCGGGATGATGATGTGGAACGGTGAAGTAGTCGAGTTCAATTAGTCAAAGAAGCCGGACGTTATGTCCGGCTTTTTTTTTATCTTATAGTTATGGAAAATCAAATAGAAATTCAAAACTTAAAATGTGGTGGATGCGTAAAAACGGTCACTACTAATATTGAATCAATTGACGGAGTTCATGCTGTATCAGTGGATAAAGAAACAAGCATCGTGTCTATTGATGTTGATTCAGAAGAGGTGCTTAATCGTGTGAAGGAAAAACTTTATGACTTAGGTTACCCAGAAGCTGGTGAAGAGAATTCGTTGGGAAGAAAGGCTAAGTCAATGGTTAGTTGTGCCGTTGGAAAAATGTCATAATTCTAAATAAGATTCTGTACATTTAGTATATGAATTCAACCGTCGACCAATTACTATCTAACCATTTTCCTTCTCTTGCAAAGTTTCCAGAACTTCGAGATGAAATATTAGCAATAAGTCAAATCCATACTTTTAATGCAGGAGATGTCATTTTACGAGAAGGACAGTACATTAAGGTAATTCCTCTTCTAGTTTCTGGACTGCTAAAAGTCTATAAGGAAGACTTGAATGGGGGTGAAGTGTTGCTTTACTACATCAAATCTGGAGAAAGTTGCGTTATGTCTATAACCGCAATGATGAAAGGTGTTCAAAGTTCTGTCAAAGGAGTCGTAGAAGAGACTGCAGAAATACTTGTCGTTCCTGCTGAAGCAGCAATTTCAATTGCCAAAAAATATCCAGCTTGGAATACATTTATGTATGATCTTTTTAGCGCTAAGTATGATGAGTTGATTCACATGATTACGACACTTACCTTCGAAAATAAAGATGTACTTGTACATGAATACTTGCAGAACGAAGCGAAATTGAAAGGAAGCAATACGCTAAAGATTACTCATCAAAAAATAGCTAAGGATTTAGGATCTACGCGAGAAGTTGTCTCAAGAATTTTAAAGAAATTGGAGCATAATGGACAAGTCAGTCTACGTCAAGGCAAAATCGAGGTACTTGAATAAATTTTCAACTTGTGACAAAAGTCACTTTTTACTCAATTGAATTACGGTAAGTTTGATTAAACCTTAAAAACAAATGTCATGAAAAGAAATGTTGGAAATGCAGATAAGATTATTCGAATTCTTCTTTTTGCCGTTGTAGCAGTATTGTTTTTTACAAAAGTCATCGCTGGAACACTGGGATATGTGCTTCTAGGTGTGTCGGGAGTTCTATTTTTAACTGCGTTGATTAACTTTTGTCCGTTATACACGCTACTTGGAATCAATACATGCAAAGTCAAATAATTGAAACACTTATAATTACAAAGGGGAGCCACTGGCTCCCCTTTGTGTTTCTTTAAATGCTAATCAGGGAATCATTTAAAGAAGTTGATATATGATTGTGCCGGTAGTAGGTTAATTTCTTGTGGAAATTCCGCGTGAACAATCAATTTGTTTTCGTGGTGATGCTCTAATGAACTTAATTTTTTTCTATCCATTAAAATTACAGTCGAATTCCCGTAGTGATCCGTTTTGTCCAGAATCGTTTCGTCATTAAATTCACACTGCCAATGCGTTTCAGCACATTTATCCGAATACATTACTTCAATTGTCGGTACAGCAAAATAATCGTGCTCACCAATTCCTTCTAAATCAAACACAAGGCGTAAAAAACCACCGTCTAATTTCACTTGTTCATCTGTGATCCCTAAATCAGCAAATGAAACCTTTCCTTTTACAGGTTCGTTAAATTTTACAATGATTTCCCCCTGATTTACTTCTATTGTTTGGCCCATTTTTCTTTGTTTTTGTTACACAATAAAAGTAATACTCAAAAGTCGTTTAAAGTATGATCTAAATCAGGTATAAATGTGACTTTCTGCCAAGTCGACTAGATTAAAGGCTTTATTATTCGTACCTTTGTATCGGATTCGGAAAAATCCCTCTTTCATTCAATTCCCTCAAGCAATAGCGTTGACTCCTATTTCTTTCCGGCTATAATGACGATGAAGGACTCAATAAATTATTAACTAATATAAATGCATGGCGAGATCAAGCGAAACATTCGGTAAAAAAGAAAAAGAAAAGAAGAAACAACAGAAGAAAAAAGAAAAATTAGCGCGAAAAGAAGCACGTCAGAAAGAAGCCACAGGTGGAGGTTTGGAAAACATGATGGCTTACGTAGATGAAAATGGTGTAATTCGCGATACGCCACCAGATCCAACAGAGAAGAAAAAAGTGATTAAAGCGGAATCGATCGAAATTGGAATTCCTAAACGAGAAAAAGAAGAGTTCGATCCAACGATTTCAGGAGTTGTGAGCTTCTTCGATGACTCAAAAGGATTTGGATTTATCAAAGATGATGACGGAGAAAATTACTTCGTTCACGTCAAAAATGCTTATGAAAGCATTGCGCAACATGACAAAGTTTCGTTTGAAAAAGAAAAAGGACCGAAAGGATGGGTGGCCGTTCGAGTGACCCACAAACAATAATATAGAAATTGGCTGTCTAAATTTAGGCAGCCTTTTTTATTTGGGCGTTCCCTGCGGGCGGGCTTTTTCTGCAAGTCCTCACAATAAATTGTTCCGGGCTTTCCGTGGCAATCCCTAACGCGTTAAGATTAAATTTTCAACTCAAATTGTGGTAAAAGCAAATTAGCATAATTGGAATTCTACCAATTAGCCAATTCGCAATATT
Source organism: Henriciella pelagia (assembly GCA_964219255.1). Taxonomy (GTDB): domain Bacteria; phylum Bacteroidota; class Bacteroidia; order Flavobacteriales_D; family Crocinitomicaceae; genus UBA4466. The sequence goes on along the minus strand of CAXPPC010000005.1, from coordinate 169,892 downwards.
GCGAAATAGCAAACGAGATTTTATCATGCTTTCAGAAGTTGAACCTTTCAATTTTCATGTACTAATCTTTTATTCCTAACTTGTAGAAACAAAAAATCCCTCACATTTCTGCAAGGGATTTCAAATTGATTAAGTTCAGCTATTAATAGTAAATAGCTCTACGAACTTTAGTAATATATTTCGCCATACGAATTACTTGCTTAGTATATCCGAATTCGTTATCGTACCATGCGTACAATACAACATTCTTACCATCATTGGAAACGATAGTTGCGTTCGAGTCAAAAACTGAACAACAAGTGTTTCCGATAATATCATTCGATACCAATTCTGGATCGATAGAGTAGAAGATCTGGTTTACCAAGTCTCCGTTCAATGCTGCGTCACGAACTTTTGCGTTAACTTCTTCAACAGTTGTCGCTTTATCCAAAGTAAGACTTAAGATCGCCAAAGATCCATTTGGAGTTGGTACACGTACAGCGTTTGCAGTTAATTTCCCCATCAATGATGGAATAACTTTAGTTACTGCGTTTCCAGCTCCTGTTGATGTAATTACCATGTTGATAGCTGCAGAGCGACCTCTTCTTGGCTTCTTGTGCATGTTATCCAACAAGTTTTGATCGTTCGTGTAAGCGTGGACAGTCTCTATGTGACCTTTTTCAACACCAAATGCGTCTTCAACAACTTTTAATACAGGAGAAATAGCATTTGTAGTACAAGATGCTGCAGAGAAAATATTCTCATTTTCAATATCCAATTCTCCTTGGTTGATTCCGTATACTACGTTAGGAATTTCTTTCCCTGGTGCAGTTAACAATACCTTGTTTACACCTTTTGATTGTAGGTGTCGACTTAAAGCTGCGCGATCTGTGAAAGCACCTGTGTTATCAATAACAAGAGCATTGTTAATTCCATATGCTGTGTAATCGATATCTTCAGGAGCATTAGCAGAAATCAAATGAACCAACTGTCCATTGATTGTGATAGTTTGATTTTCCACGTTTGCTTCAACTGTTCCTTTGAAAGCACCGTGAACTGAATCATTCTTCAATAATGCAGCACGCTTGATGATATCTTCTGGTTTGTTACCACGTGTAACGATTGCTCTCAAACGCAATTGTTGACCTTTACCAGCTTGTTTGATTAATTCACGAGCTGCTAAACGACCGATACGACCGAAACCGTACAATACAACATCTCTTGGTTCAAATGAATGAGAGTTTGTAGAGAATCCTCCAATTTTAGAAGCTAAAAAATCAGCTTTTGAAGAAAATCCGTCTTTTTCAAGAAGCCATTCATTAGCCAATTTTCCGATATCCAATTTAGCTGGAGCAATGTCCATTTTACAAATTTCTTCTGCTAATTCAGAAGTTGTAAACACATCAATTGGCTTGTTTACTACTTTTTCCGCGTAATCGTGGAAGTTCAATACTTCCGAAATTGTCGAATCGAGTAGGTGTTGACGGAAAAGAACCAATTCCACTCCTTTATCGTAAAGAAGTTCTCCAACTTTACTTTGAAGTTTGACTGCCGCTCTTTCCTTTTCAATGTGCGATTTTAGTTCCTTTTCGTAACCCAACGCTGTTTCCATGTTTAATTAAGATGTTAATATTAATTTGATTGTAAACAAAAAAAGCTGCCCAACAAAGGGCAGCTTTCCATGTCTTATCCTAGATAAGCCTTTAATAATTTGTTGCGAGACGTATGTCGCAGTCGGCGTATTGCCTTCTCCTTAATTTGTCTCACACGCTCTCTTGTGAGGTTGAACTTCGCTCCAATTTCTTCGAGAGTAAGTCCGTGATTCATTCCAATTCCGAAGAATAAACGGATGATCTCACGCTCTTTGTCTGTCAATGTACTCAACGAACGCTCGATTTCTCTTTGAAGTGATTCAGCCATCAACGAGTGATCCGCTTTTGGTGAATCGTTATTCGCCATTACATCCATCAATGTTCCTCCATCTTCTGAAGTCGATAGGGGAGCGTCCATAGAAACGTGACGACCAGATACGTTCAAACTCTCTTTGATTTTGTCTTCTGGAACTTCCAATGCTTCTGCCAATTCCTCAGCTGAAGGTGGACGTTCGAATTCTTGCTCAAGGCGAGAGAATGCCTTATTGATTTTGTTCAACGATCCAACTTGGTTCAATGGCAAACGAACAATTCGTGCTTGTTCTGCCAAAGCCTGAAGAATCGATTGACGGATCCACCATACAGCATATGAGATAAATTTGAATCCACGTGTTTCATCAAATTTCTGAGCTGCTTTGATCAACCCTAAGTTTCCTTCGTTAATAAGATCAGGTAAAGTCAAACCCTGATTTTGGTATTGTTTTGCTACTGATACTACGAATCGAAGATTGGCTCTTGTTAGTTTTTCCAGGGCTCTTTGGTCTCCCTGCTTGATTTTTCTTGCCAATTCTACCTCTTCTTCCGCGGTAATAAGCTCTTCTTTACCAATGTCTTGCAAGTACTTGTCAAGTGATTGACTCTCGCGATTGGTAATCGACTTTGTAATTTTTAGTTGTCTCATAGATGATATCTACAGATTTATTTTAGCGCTAAAGCGACTGCAAAGATACGACGAAAAGACTGTCCAATCCAAATAAAATATTAACAATTTTTTCATCTACTGTTGATCTCTATGTACAGCAGTGAGAGAGACTTATAGTCCGAAGCCTACGTAATCTTTCTTTCCACTGGCTGTCATGATCTCTAACAGTATACCACTGCTTTTACCGTTTAGCTTTTCCGTTAATTGTTCAACACTATTCACGGGTTGGTTGTTGACTTTTGTGATGATCATACCTTCTTGTAGACCAAGGGATTTTAGTTTCCCAGCGTTCATCGATTTTATCTTAACTCCGTTTGTAATGTTAAGTTCCTTCTTTTCTTTACTCGTTAATTCACTAAAAGTTGCACCTAGAGCGAAATTTTTTCCAATTTCTTCCTTCGAAATTAGTTTAGTTTCTCCTTCTTGATTGCGAAGGACCACTTCTACAACCTCAACCTTATTGTTTTTAGCTCTGCGGATAGTTGTGGAAACCTTATCTCCAGGTCTTCTTCTACCAATTTCTTCCTGTAACTCAGCAGCTGAATTTACTTCTTTAGAACCAACTTTTAGAATAACATCTCCGTCTTTAATTCCAGCGTTTTTAGCTCCACCTTCGTCATTCACTTTGGCAATGTAAACTCCTTTTAAGTCAGGAAGTTCATTTTGTTCTTTCAATTCTTGGGTAACATCGGCAATTTGCACACCTAGGTATCCACGCTGAACAATTCCGTAGTCAATAATGTCTTTCATTACTTTCTTAACCAGATTAACTGGAACAGCAAAAGAGTATCCGGAATAACTTCCTGTGCGAGATGCTATCGCTGTGTTGATTCCAATCAATTCACCTTTCGTGTTTACCAAAGCACCACCACTGTTTCCTGGATTTACAGCCGCATCGGTTTGAATAAATGATTCAATTGGAAAAACATTTGATCCTGAACGATCAGAAATTAAATTCAGATTACGCGCTTTGGCTGACACAATTCCAGCAGTCACTGTTGAAGTTAAATTAAATGGATTTCCTACAGCTAATACCCATTCTCCAATGTGGATGTTGTCGCTATTACCCAAAGGTAATGAGGCTAATCCTTTTGCATCGATTTTTAACACCGCAATGTCAGTTGATGGATCGGCTCCTACAATCTTCGCAGAATACTTTGAGTTATCATTCAAGATAACTTCAATTTCTTTTGCATTTTCGATTACATGATTGTTCGTTACAATGTATCCATCCCCAGAAACGATAACACCTGAACCGGATCCTTCTCCGAATTGTTTGAATTCTCGACCACCAGCACCAGGTCCATACAAGAATTCAGAGAAAATATCTCGCTGAAAATGCACAGTCTCTACCTTAGTTGTAACGTGGACAACTGAATTAAGACTGTTCTCTGAGGCAAGTACGAAATCCTCAGGTGGAGTAGCGGTTGTCCAATTTAACGCTGTCTGCTGCGCGATTTCTGAACCTTCCGCTCCAATTATCGTGTCTGATTGAGAAGACGTAGGTTCGTTTGAATTAAAAATCATGAAGGCTGCTAACGGAACTAATCCTCCTAGCAGACCTAATCCAAATGTTTTAACGTTGTTCTTCATCTTTCTATGTTCTTTTGTTCGACTCAGTTTACACAATAATAACGCCAAAATTCCTCGATAGATACAGCGGTACCAGTTAAAATATGTTAAGCGGGAAATCTGTTAATTCTTTCGAAATTATCGTGCTCTGTGCTAGAATTGCAGTATGAACGAGGTTCTTTTTCTACTTTTGCAGTATGAGAATTGAATTCACCAAATATCAGGGTACAGGAAACGACTTTGTGATGCTTGACAATATGTCAGGAAAGTATGACGAAATTTCAATTGAAAAGATTCAATTTTTATGTGATCGTAAAATTGGGATTGGTGCAGATGGGCTTATTAAATTGTCTAAGCATGGTGAGTTGGATTTTGTAGTCGAATACTTTAATGCTGATGGTTCTCAAAGTTTTTGTGGAAATGGCGCTCGTTGCAGTGTTGCCTTCGCTAAAGAAATTGGAATAATAGAATCTGATACAAAATTCATGGCTATAGATGGTGAGCATGCTGCTTCGATCAATAATAACGTCGTTCGTCTAGAAATGCTTCCCGTCGATAAAATTCAACAACTTAATGAGGACTTTTTTGTAGATACAGGATCTCCTCATTACGTTCATTTTAAGGAAAAAACTGATGCTGATATTGTTTCTTTTGGAAAGAAAATAAGATATTCTGAACAATTTGAAAAAGAAGGGGTTAATGTGAATTACCTAAATGAATTGTCGAATAATGTTATCGAAGTTGAAACGTACGAAAGAGGCGTGGAAGACGAAACGCTTTCTTGTGGAACTGGAGTGACTGGTTGCGCACTTGTTTACATGAACTTAAATGAGATTGATTCAGGAAAAATTGATATTCATACTAAGGGTGGAAACTTATCCGTAGAGGCTGAAAAAGTAGGTGATGGATTCGAAAATATTTGGTTGTCAGGTCCTGCAGTTCGTGTATTTTCTGGAATTATCAATTTGTAAAATCAATGCAAAAAGATAGATTAAACTTCCAAAATGGAGTATTTCTTTGGGTTTTTCATGCGAATAAAATCCCCCCACATATTGGACTTTCAACAAATGGTGACTTTTTCAGTCTAAAGGCTTCTGGCCGAGATGTTGCGTTAAATTCGAAAAATGTCTTCAAAACAATTGAAAGGAAACAAATCCCCTCTTTGATAATTGAATTAAAAGTGGAATTGAACACGGATGTTGTTCAAAACGTGTTTTCTAAATATGAAAGTACTGTTCCTGGTGAAATTACTTGTTTGGATCCAATAAAATCGATTCTCAATTGTGAAAAAGCGACAAAACTTTCTGATTTATTAAATATCTTGAACGAAGAAGCTCTCATTGTAGAGGAGAATAAAATTTATCTTCCTAATGATTTTTCTGGAATTCCTGATTATGATGTAAGTGCTATTCACGATCGCCTTTTGAAACTCGAAAACAAATGAAAATTTACCTTCGTGATCCTAAAAAATCTGATGCTTCAACTATACTGAAGTGGGAAAATGATCCCGAAAATAAAGCTACTTCTGGTAATGAAGGAAATTTTTCTCTTGAAGATATTGAAGTTCTAATTGAATCTTTTACAAGCAAATCTAGCCTTGATCAATTTCGTTATGTGATTGTGGATGAGGATTCAGAGAGACTGATAGGAGCTGTTGATGTTTTTGAAATCAATCAGAATAAAGCGAAAGTTGGAATTTTAATTGCAGATAAAGCGGATCGAAGAAAGAAATTGGCACTTCAGTCGTTGAATTTGCTAGAGAATCGAGTGAAAATTGATTTTAAAATTGAATGTCTTCAAGCAAATGTGGAACTGGGGAATGAAGCAAGCACAAGACTTTTTAATTCAGCAGGATATCAAGAAAAAGAAATTGTTGACCTCGATTTATTTGGAAATGGTCAGTATATTCAAACAATACTTTTTGAAAAATGGTTAAACGAATAATATTATTTATCGCTGTTTTAGCGTTAGGGGTTACTTTCATGTATCGCCACAAAATCAAAGGTTTCTTTTCTGAAGATCAGAGAACGACTAACAATACTGAAGTGAAGTTGTTGTTTAGAGAAGATCCCGGGTTGAATGAATTAGCAAATGTGCTTTTTGATGAGAAAGTTATTCCATCTACTGAATGGTTTACGAAGTACGTAGCCGAAAATAATATCGATACAACTCAATTCGCTGCTGGAAAATACATTATTCTCTCAGGGACGCAACTTTCAAATCTGGTCAACGGCTTTGTAAAAGGAGAGAATGGTCAAGGAAATGCGGAGGTTAAAGTGAATGTATTATTTAATCGATGTATCGATATTCCTGATGTTGGATCGAATATTTCAAAATGTATTATTGCTGACAGTGCTTCCATTGTCGATTACATTTTGGCAGATGAAACCTTAAGACATTACGGATTTACACCAGAACAAGTACCGGCATTATTCATTCCTGATACATATGAAATGTATTTCGATACAGACGCAGAGGAGTTTGTCGAAATTATGGCTGAAAAATTCAGGACTTTCTGGAATGCTGATCGAATGGCTAAATTGAAGAAAGTGGGATTGAATTCACCTTCAGAAGCAGTGACTTTAGCTAGTATTGTTTATTCGGAACAATCGCGTGTTTCTGAAGAGTGGCCAATTATCGCGAAATTATATTTGAATCGAATTGAGCAAGGGATTCCTCTCGAAGCTGATCCTACTTTTAAATTTTGTTGGCCTGATCGATTGAAGGGGGTTGAACATCTGCTGAATGTCCACAAAAACAAAGATTGTCCATACAATACTTATTTATACAAAGGAATTCCTCCGGGACCAATTTGTCTTCCTCCATACGAGGTTGTTGAAGCGGTTCTTAATCCAGCGGATGTCGACTATATTTTCCTTTGTGGTGATGGAACTGGGCGACACAATTTTGCCACAACTAATGCAGAACACAACAGAAATGTACAGGCTTACCGCGTTTGGTTGAAGGAATACATGGCAAATAAAAATAACTAATCATGAAAAGAAGATCTTTTTTTAAACTAGGACTTACGGCTTCCGTTTTAGGACTGATTAAACCATCAAAAGCCGGTGAATTAATTGAAAAATCCGCTTTTCGTGTAGCTTATCGACCAATTGTAATCTCTACATGGAATCACGGTTTAGAAGCGAACAAAGCTGCTTGGAAAGTAATTGAAGGTGGAGGAACATCGCTCGATGCTGTTGAACAGGGAGTTAGAGTGACGGAATCTGATTTAACCAATAGAAGTGTTGGAATTGGCGGTCGACCTGATCGTGATGGGCATGTTACTCTAGATGCCTGCATCATGGATAGCAATTCGAAATGTGGTTCTGTGGCTTGTCTGGAAGGAATTGATCACCCAATTTCTGTCGCTCGAAAAGTGATGGAGGAAACGCAACATGTAATGTTGGTGGGAGAAGGAGCGCGCGATTTTGCGCTGGATTATGGCTTCGGAAAGATCAAAACTCCGATCAAGGAAGTGAAGAAAGATTGGAAAAAGTGGAAGAAAGAGAACAAAGAATTGTTTAAAAAGCCAGTAATCAATCACGAGAATCACGATACTATCGGAATGTTGGCGATGGACCAATCAGGAAGAATTAGTGGCGCATGCACAACGAGCGGTTGGGCGTATAAATTACCAGGTAGAGTAGGTGATTCGCCAATTATTGGAGCTGGATTGTTTATCGATCAAGAAGTGGGTGGAGCTGTAGCAACTGGACTTGGAGAAGCGATCATTCGTATCGCTGGAAGTCATACGGTAGTTGAATTAATGCGACATGGATACGAGCCAGAGGAGGCGTGTAGAATGGCAGTGGAGCGAATTATTGCTAAACACGATGATTTAGAGGGACTTCAGTGTGGATTTATCGCAATTGATAAGAATGGAAATTATGGTGGTTATTCCGTCTATAACGGATTCAATTTTGCATTGAAAACTAAAAATCAAGAGGAATTGATAGATGCACCATCAAATAGAAACTGGAATTAAGAGCGGATGAAAAAATGGTTATTGTTAATCTTTTTAGGAGCTTCATTTAGTAGTATGTCACAAGATCTTGTGTTAGAATGGGATTTCTTCCATCCGAAAAAGAAAACATGGATGGATTTAGGAACGAATGGTTCCGTGCAAGAAGCATTGATTAACTCAGGTGAAATGCCTGATCCATTTTATGGTAAGAATGAATTGCAATTTGGCTGGTTCGAAGAGTACGACTGGCAGTTCAAATCGATCTTTTTTATTTCAAAAGAGCAAATTGAGAAAGAGTTCGTTGAGTTGGAATTCGGTAATGTGGATACTTATGCAAAGATTTATTTAAACGATTCACTTATTCTTGAAACAGCCAATGCCTTTATTCCACATAGCGTTCAGGTGAAATCACTTTTGAAGGAAGGACTGAATGAATTAAATGTGGTCATCGTTCCTCCAGTTCGTTTTCATAAGAACACTTACGATGAAATGGGATATCGTTTGCCTGCACCAAATGATGTTCATGATGTTGCAATCGCGCCATTGGTTAGAAAACCGCAATATCAATTCGGCTGGGACTGGGCATTGCGTTTGAATACGATTGGATTCAATAAACCGGCTAGCATAAAAGCATATAACACAAATCGACTGATAAATTATACGGTTAGAACGATCGAATTGTCTGAAGACAGTGCTGTTTTGGAATTAGAAGCTCATTTTTCGGTGAAATCGAATGAGAGAATTAACTGGGGAAGCGAATTATTTGGAAGCAAAGACGTTCAACTGAAAAATGGAATTGCTATCCGCAAAGTGATTGTTCAAAAGCCCGAATTATGGTGGCCTAAGGGGCATGGCGACCAATATCTCTATCACGATAACTGGTCATTTTCAGGAAATTCCAATTTAGTAGATGAAAAAGAACTCAATTTTGGGATTAAAACTTCAGAGCTGATACAGGAAAAAGATCAGTGGGGGACAAGTTACTATTTCAAAATCAACGGAAGAACTATTTTCTGTAAAGGAGGTGATTACATTCCTCAGGATATTTTTCCAGCTCGCGTGAAGGATGAAGATATCATTTCATTGGTTCAAGACATGGCTGATGCTAACTTCAACATGGTACGTGTTTGGGGTGGAGGTTATTATCCGGATGAAATTTTCTTCGAAACATGTGATAAATTGGGAATTATGGTCTGGGAGGATTTCATGTTTGCTTGTGCGATGTATCCAGGAGATGAACGATTTTTACAGAATGTTAGAGAAGAATTCGAATACCAAGTTCCGAGAATTGCAGCCCATCCAAGTGTCGTATTATTCAATGGGAATAATGAAGTTGAAGTAGCTTGGGGAAATTGGGGATTTCAAGTGAAATACGGACTTTATGGAAAGAGTGCTAAGGAAATTGAGGCTGCTTACGATGATCTTTTCAAGAAATTAGCTCCTTCAGTTGTTGAGGAGTTTACAACGATACCATACATTCATACTTCACCATTAAGTAATTGGGGAAAAGCTGAATTTTACAATCACGGATCACAACATTATTGGGGTGTTTGGCACGGAAAAGATCCAATTGAAGATTTTGGAAAGAAAATTGGTCGATTCAACGCTGAATATGGTTTCCAGAGTTTCCCAGAATATAGTACAATCGAAACATTTTCTGATTCTTCGGATTGGGATTTGTCTTCGGACGTCATGAAACATCACCAAAAAAGTTATGTTGGAAATGACATGATTTTGAAGCATGCGAAGAAGTTGTACGGGAATCCAAAAAACTTTTCCGAGTTCGTCTACTTCTCGCAACTTACTCAATCCATGGCGGTAAGTATGGCCGTTGCAGGTCATCGAGTTGATTTTCCGCGTTGTGGAGGAACGCTTTATTGGCAAGTAAACGATTGTTGGCCAGCTCCATCTTGGTCAAGCATCGATTATTACGGAAATTGGAAGGCGCTTCATTATCAAATGAAAAAGGATTTCGAAGATATGGCAGTCGTTGCGAAGTACAATGATTTAACCAACATCGATTATTATTTGGTGAATGAATTTCCAGATACTTTTATGAGCCAAATTAAGTGCGAGGTTTTCGATCTTGAAGGAAAAGAAATCGCAACCGTTCAACTTTCTCAAATGGTAAATGGTCAAGGAAGTCAGAAAATGTGCATCGAAGGATTGAAAGATGATTTGGCATCGAACAATCGAGTTTTGAGATTTACGTACACTGATAAAAACGGACGAGAGCATATTCGTATGTTCGATAATTTACCCTTAGAATATGAGAAAGCAACCACTTTGGATGTGAACGTAACAGTTATTTCAGATGGTCCAAAAAAAGCACGTGTTCTGATTGAAAACAGGAAGTTTGTCCGGAATTTCTGGTTGTATTCCAGCAATGGAAAAATGAATTTTAGTTCAAATTTCGAGAGCTTTTTGCCTGGAAAGCACTATATCGAAATTACTTCGGAAGAAGATTTAGACCTCGAAGACTTAAAATCGATCTGGCTTTAGTTAAACGAGATCTCGTCGAAAAATAACCAAGTCGGATTTCCAGCGCCCAAATGCCATTCTGGGCATTCTTTTGTTCTTTTGGCAGTGACAATGATAGATTGAACTTTTTTTGATCCATCAAGCTTAAAAATAGCTTCGTTACGCTTCGGTGGCATGTCTTTCTCGGTTTGCTGATCGAATTTAAACGTAATTGGATCCTCAAAGTTAATTCCATCGTAGGAAACTTGAATCTCCATTGATTCAGGTAAGAAAATCCAGGACTTCATATCAGATAAAACGCCAATCGTTATTGAATTCAACGTTCTAGGAGTTTCAAAAGCGAGTTGTGCATGAAAATCTTGATCCCAATATCCTTGCCAATCTCCCGTTCGGTATTCTTCGCTCCCAACAACTCCGTCAATTAAGGCGAAATCTCCAGTCGATGCATATTGATTAGCGTATTCCGACTCTAAATGGATCTGAATTGATTCGTCTTTCTTTACGAAATCACCACTTACAACTGAGCTTGCATAATCTCCTTTTGTAGCGATTACTTTGACCGATGTCGTTTTACTTACGGTAAAAGGATTCTCATAGAGAGGAGAAGTCGTTGTTGGTTGAGTTCCATCTATGGTGTAGCGGTACTCAATGTTATATGGGAAGTTTGAGCTGATTTCAATCGATACAGAATCCTCGAAAATTCGATCCGTATTTGTAAAGAATGGTGCTGCAATAAAACTTTCGTGAACTTCAGAAATTGTTGGTGCGTGATCGTATTTATCGCGATTTAAATTTGGTTTAGGTCCCATTTCGAAGACTAATTTTCCACCAGCTTTCAATTCCTCGTGAATAATAAAGTTTCGCTTAAGTTCGGTTCCATTCAATAAAATACGTTGAACATACTTGTTTTTCGGTGAATTGTTGATGCTTCTTATTTCCAATAGATTTCCACCTTCAAATTCAATTGCTCCTTCGGTGATTAATGGTCGACCTACTTCGTAGAATGGATTTCCTGGAGCGATCTGATAAAGTCCCAAAGCACTCAAAACATACCAAGATGACATTTGACCACAGTCCTCGTTTCCTGAAAGTCCATCTGGCTGATTACTGTACATTTCCTTCAAAATGCGATCTATATAAAACTGAGTTTTCTCTGGCGAATTAGTGTAATTATACAGGTAAGCCATGTGATGAGAAGGCTCGTTTCCGTGCGCATACTGACCAATTAATCCAGTAATATCCACTTGATGGCGACCAGAAAGTTCCATTTCAGTTGTGAAAAGACGATCTAACCAACTTTCCAAGGAATCTTTTCCTCCGATTAAGTCTGTCAACACACCAACGGCATGAGGCGCATACAGCGAATACTGCCAACTATTTGCCTCCGTGTAATTAAAATTTACTTCTGAAGGATCAAATGGGGAGAACCATTGTCCAGATCTTCTTCCTCGCATAAACTTCGTCGATGGATCGAACGAATTAATAAAGTTCATGGATGATTTTCTATATTCCTCTTGTGGACCTAAATACTTACCATAAGTTTCTCCGTTAATTGCATCTAACATTTGAGCGATACAGAAGTCGTCATACGCATACTCCAAGGCTTTTGAAACTGATTCGGGTTCGTCACCGCAAGAAATGAATCCATTCGACTGAAATTCTTTTTTTCCAAATTCATCAAAATGAGAGGTCTTTAACATGGCCTCGATGGCCGCGTGCTCATCAAAATCCCTAATTCCTTTAACGTATGCATCAGCAATAACCGAAACACTGTGATATCCAATCATACACTCGGTTTCATTCGCTGCTAATTCCCAAACAGGTAAATCTCCACCTTGTTTAAACTGACGAAGAAATGTTTTTACGAAGTCGTTTGTCCTTTTCTCTTGTGTTAATGTGAATAGTGGATGTGTTGCTCGATAAGTGTCCCAAAGAGAAAAAACCGTGTAATTATCGCCTTCTCCGGATTGAAGTTGGTGAATTTCATTGTCACGACCTCTGTATCTCCCATCGACATCATTGAATATATTTGGAGCCAGAAATGAGTGATAAAGAGCTGTATAGAAATTCGTCATTATTTCCTTATCAAATGATTTGAAGGAGATTTTATCCAGTTCGTTGTTCCATTTTTTAACCACATTTGCTCTTGTCGATTTAAAGTTCCAGTCCGGAATTTCCTTTTCAAGATTTTTTTTGGCTCCGGCACAATCAACTGCTGAAATACCAACACGAATATTCACTTCCTTCGTCGATTTGGGAAAAGTGAGTAGTAGCTTATTTCGCCCTTTTTTCGTGAAGTATTTCGCTTTTTGATAGGGAATATCCGTCTTTAAGTGGAAATAGAACTGCTGATTTGTTGCCCAAGCTTCTGAAATTCGATACCCTTCAATCGTCTGTTTGTCAATTGTTTTAATGTCTGAAGCAATCAGTCTATCTCTGTGATCCAAGTCTATTAAGATAAACTTCTTTCCAGCTTCTTCATTGAACGTATAATGATGAAATCCAGCTCTTTGCGAAACAGTTAATTCAACATCGATATCATTATCATCTAGGTGAACTTTGTAATATCCTGGACTAGCTTCTTCATTTTCGTGAGAGAATTTAGAACCAAATCCCTTTTCTGATGCATATCCTGGATCAATTTTAGGCTTTCCAGATTGTGGAACGATGAGCAAATCACAGTAGTCAGGCACGCCTGTTCCGCTCAAATGGGTATGACTAAATCCATAAATAATCGAATCAGAATAATGATAACCTGAGCAACCATCCCAACCGTCATGTCTAGTGTCTGGACTCAATTGAATCATTCCAAAAGGAGCGCTTGCACCTGGATAAGTATGTCCGTGTCCACCTGTTCCAATAAATGGATTTACGAATAATGACTTTGAAAAATAATCGGGCTTTTTCGCGGGATTAATTTGCTCAATTCGTTTGTCTTGGGCTTCTTTTAATTCGTTGATTTGACTATAAGTGATTGAATTAATAATTAATCCAAAGAAGAATAAAGTACTAGTTAATTTCATTCCAAACTAATGATGATGCACCTAGAACTGCGGCATTTAACTCATGCAGTGCGGAGATGCGAATTTCAATTTTGTTTTTGTAGATATTGAGGAGTGCTTCCTCCATGTGTGTCTTCACTTTGTCGGCAAATTCCTTGCCACTTTGAGCAATTCCTCCGAATAAAACGTATGCTTTTGGACTCGAAAAACAAGCAAAGTCTGCCAAAGCGTTCCCAAGCATTTTTGCTGTAAAGTCGATTATTTCTTGAGCGAATTTGTCACCTGTTTTTGCATGTTTAAACACTTGAACTGCAGAAGGATGATCCATGCTCGTCAAGATAGAAGAGGAGTTTTTATGCTTAGAATCCAGCTCAATGATCGATCGAACAACTCCGGTAGCAGAAACATAAGTTTCAAGACAACCGCGTCTTCCGCATCCACAAAGTCGACCATTTGGAATTACACGAATATGACCATATTCACCAGCGAAACCATCATGACCGTAAATCATTTTTCCGTCCACAACAATTCCACTTCCTAATCCAGTTCCAAGAGTTACAGTCACGAAATCTTTAAGGTCTTTTGCATTACCATAAATCATTTCGCCCATGGCAGCTGCATTTGCATCATTCGTTAAATAAGTAGGGACGCCAAACTTGTCGTGAAATAATTGAGCTAGAGGAATTTTACCCTTCCATGAAAGATTCGGAGCAAATTCTATAGAACCTGAAAAGTAATTGCCATTTGGAGCGCCAATTCCAACCCCAATAATTCTGTCGATTAATCCTTCTTTATGAAGTTGATCATAAATACGTTCAACCAATAATTCAGGAGCTTTTGAATCTGTTGTTGGAACGGAAGTTTCAAAATGAACATTGCCTTCACAGTCGCAACATCCAAAAACTGTATTTGTTCCTCCTATATCGATTCCAAGTGCTAAGTCCTTCATTATCTTAAGTTAGTGTTCCATTCAGCATAGAATTCAGTTAGAAAGTCTTCCATTATTTGATGACGTTTCTTTCCAATTTCCTTCGCTGTAGTAGTATTTAAACGATCTTTTAAAAGTAGCAATTTCTCGTAGAAATGATTAATTGTTGAAGTTCTTGAATTGGCGTATTGCTCGAAAGACTCATGAAGTGTAGGATTCAATGCTGGATCGTACATGGGCTGACCTTTATGTCCGCCATAAGCAAAAGTTCGAGCGATTCCTATTGCACCAATTGCATCTAATCTATCTGCATCCTGAACTATTTTTCCTTCGATACTCTCCATTTCTGCTGGTGTATTAGCTCCTTTGTAGCTAATATTGTCAACTATGTAAACAACTTTTTCTATCAATTCTGCATTGCAGTTGTGCTCTTCGAGAATTGATCTAGCTACTTGACCACCAATATCTAGTTTTCCACCATTTAGTTTATAGTCAGAAATATCATGGAGGAGTGCTGCGAGTTCAATTACTTCTAGATCACCTCCTTCTTTTTCATGAAGAAACTTGGATAATTTCCAGACTCGTTCGATATGGAACCAATCGTGACCAGAACTGTCATTTTCAAATTGAGATTTAATTTGTTGAGCTATTTTTTCTGCTAAATTCATTCTTCTTTTTGGATAAGGTCAAACAGTTGAATAGTTCCGTTTTTCGAAGTTGCAATTAGTTGTTTATCATTCGCTGCAAGAGAGAAGAAAGTCCCATTCGCAAAAGCAATCCAATTCCGTCCACCATCCATTGAAAAGTCTATTCCATTTCTTCCGGCGCAATACATAACACCATTTTTTTCAAAAACACAAGCACGATATCCTCTAGGAGAATTAATTGAATTGTACCATGTTTTTCCGCCATCCCAAGTGTAATATGCCGTGTTATTTCTTAAGTCAGGATTTAAGTAATCGCCTCCGACAACAACACCAATGGAATCGGTTTGAAAGCAAACTGAAAACGCACCGGAAGATGGTTCTTGAAAGAAGGGCAGAAGCACAATGTCCCACGTTTTTCCATTGTTGGTTGATTTAAAAAAACGACTTTTCACTCCACCAGAGACAAAAACATAGGTAGAATCATTCAACACTTGAACATTTGATCCACTCGCAGCAAAACCAGCTTCACCATCAAATGCTGGAATTTGTCCTTCACAAGTCAACCAATTATCACCACCATCTAAAGTGTGATAAAGTTCAAAAACACCCTCTCTAGGATCTCCCATTAAGAAACCGGTTTGACCGAAAAAATCCAATCCATCGAAAAAAGTGCTATCCCATTCGGGATATTTGATTGTTTCTGTATTTCCTTGATTATGAAGGCGGATTAATTTTCCAGTTTCTCCACTTTTCATGCCGTAGAGGTAATCGCCTGAACGTTCGATATCCCTAATTTCTTTAAAATCGTCTAGTTGAAATAATCGTTTTTTCTTATCGCCTCGGATATAGTGGATAGACCCATCAGAATTACCAAGAATGATTCGATCATCCTCAACTAAAATTCCCCTCGCGTACAAGCTGCCTTCGGCGTAGTTGATTTCAATAGGATTTTTATTAGCTCTCAGATATTTTTTCGTCTTGTATTGCGCATTGATTGAAAAGCACAATGAAACGAGAAATAAACTAGCTACGAAATTTAGAATTGAATTTCTCACGCTGAAATTGTTTTAGTTGGTCTAAATCATCTGGCACTTCGCGTTTCCATCTTTTGTGCGACCAGAGCCAGAATTCTGGATTTTTATTGATTTCACTCTCTAACAAGCGAACATGTTTTTCAGTAATCTCGCCGTATTCTAGTGACTTTGCATCTTCAGTTATGGTAGTCAATTCCAATTCGTAACGACCTCTTTTTAGTTTGCGAATGATGAAAAATACCACAGCGTAGTCCAAATCATTTGCCATTAATTCCGTTCCGAATAAAACAGCTGTGGGTTGATTTAAAAACTTCGTCCAATAACTTTTCTTTGAATCCCCTGGAGATTGGTCTGATAAAACGAGCACTGCATTCACATCCTTTGAAGAATTCAATAATGCTTCTTTATAGTTTTTGGCATGAACGACATTCATTCCGAATCGTGACCTACGACTGTTAATTTTTTTATCCCAAAATTTGCTTGTCAATGGCATTCCAATTCCAAAAGCTTTATGCTTGAAAAGAAGTGGTTGAGAAGTAATTAGCCATTCCCAATTGTTGTAATGACCAGAAACCAATAGAACGTTTTTATCTTTTTGATATAATTCGTCCATTAATTCAGGGTTCTTCACCGAAAATCGTTTTTTCAGTGATTTTTCCGAGATCGTCAAGTTTTTCACACCTTCTGCCAGCAAATCAGTAAAGTGCTTGTAAAATCGACGTTGAATTTGTTTGATTTCCTTCTCGCTTTTATCTGGAAAACTTCTTCGAATATTTCCGTAAATCACTTTTGATCGATATGGAGCAACGGATATCAGCAACAAATAAAAGAAATCGGTAAACAAATAAAGTACAGGCAAAGGCAAGTAGGAGAGAGGGATTACAAATAAGTAGTATCCAATTGCAGCCATAATTATTTGATGTATTTATTACCCCAAAGACGCTTCAAATTTTCTTCAACCTCTTTTTCTTTCGAATTACTTCCTGCATTGAAAAAGTTCGTCCCAGAAATTTCTTCGGGCAAAAATTCTTGTTGGATAAAATTACCGGGATAATCGTGGGAATACTTATATCCTTGGCCATATCCTAAATCCTTCATCAGCTTTGTTGGAGCATTTCGAAGTGGAAGTGGTACTCCTAAATTTCCTGTTTGTTTAACAAGTTGTTGAGCTCGATTCATGGCCATATATGAAGCATTTCCTTTAGGAGAATTCGCTAAATAAATCGCGCATTGGGCAAGAACGATTCTACCTTCGGGCCAACCAATGGTTTGAATCGCCTGGAAAGTATGGTTGGCTATTAAAAGTGCATTTGGATTCGCCAATCCAATATCCTCTGATGCAGAAATGATCAACCTTCGCGCAATAAATTTTGGATCTTCACCACCTTCAACCATTCGAGCAAGCCAGTAAACAGCTCCGTTTGGGTCACTACCACGAATCGACTTGATAAACGCTGAGATGATATCGTAATGTTGTTCACCATCTTTATCGTATGAAGCTACGCTTTGTTGGGCTGTTGCATTAACAATCTCATCGGTAATTACAATTTTCTCAGTTGACCCGAAAGTACCAATGATAATCTCAAAAACGTTCAAAAGTTTTCGTGCATCACCACCAGAAATAGCGAGCAGTGCATTGATCTCTTTCAGTTCAATGTCTTTCTTCTGAAGTTGCGTATCTTCTCTAATTGCAGTCTCAAGAATCTCTGTCAGTGATTCCTTTGTGTGCTCTTTTAACGTATAAACTTGACATCGAGAAAGAAGTGCTGAAATCACCTCGAAAGACGGATTCTCTGTCGTAGCACCAATCAATGTTACGATTCCTTTTTCAACCGCTCCCAAAAGAGAATCTTGCTGTGCCTTCGAGAAACGGTGAATTTCATCAATGAAAAGAATGGTTCCGCTTTGTTGAAACATTCCTGCAGATTCCACTTTATGAATGACTTCACGGACATCTTTTACACCAGAAGAAATTGCGGATAAAGTATGAAATGGTCGATCTAAATGATTGGCAATTAAATGAGCTAGCGTTGTTTTCCCAACTCCTGGAGGTCCCCAGAAAATCATTGATGGAATCAATCCTGAATCCAAAGCTCTTCGAAGAGAAGCACCCGGTTGCAGCAAATGATCTTGTCCTTTGTACTCATCCAAAGTTTTTGGACGCATTCGTTCCGCTAAAGGTGCATTGATACTCATATTAGAGCAAAAATAAGAATCTAACTAATAGGAAAGAATAAAGAATTAATTATCTGCTGGATTCATTGGGAAAGTGGACATGATTTTGAATTTCCCACCCAGTTCCTCCATCATTTGCTTCCAAATATCCTCGCGATTGGTGTCTAAAACCATCGATGCGTCCGCGTCATTAATTACGATCCATGAATTCTCTTTGAGTTCACCTTCCAATTGGCCTTGATCCCAACCAGAATAACCAATGAAAAATCGAATTGAATTCAATTTAGTTGGATCTTCTGCGATTACTTTTTTGACACTCTCAAAATTCCCACCTATGTACAGACCTTCGGTGATCATTAAGCTATCTGGGACTTCATCTCCTAATCCATGAATGAAGAATAAATTACTTGTATCAACCGGACCTCCGATGCTTACGCGCGTTTCTAATTCCGAGAACTCACCAACAATCTCATTTAGTTCAGCGTCGATGTAATTATTTAGTACAAAACCAAAGCTTCCGCTCTCATTATGGTCACAAAGAAAAACAACAGATCTTGCGAAGTAATGATCGGCTAGGAAAGGCTCGGATATGAGCAAGCTACCTTTTTCAGGTTGATTACTATTTTCAAATTTGAAATCAATCACAGTTGAAATATAGCATTTTTTTTAAAGAAATGCAGGTGGCTTACGAATATCGATTTTGGCATCTTGGAATAAAGCCGATGTGTTTCTGATGCTGAAAACAAAACTCTTGTTCAATCCAACTGGAGTCCAAAAGAATGATAGTGCCCAGCAATGCATATCTCGTGTTAACGTGAATCTTGAATTCGTGATATCAAATTCTGTTAAATCTAAATTCGTAGTTGTCGATAACTTCCATCGCTTGGTGAAACTAACATCTCCATTAAGCATTAAAGTTTGTAGCTGATTGAATCGATCCGAATTGAACTCCGTAATATTTTGATTCGTGTTGATCGTATAAACGTGTGATAAGGATACTTTCCAAGGAATATCAAAGTTAATTGCATGCTCTGGGTGAAGCAAGAAGTAATTGTAATCTGAATTCCAATTTTGGCTCAGTAAGTCGACTGTCTCATTTAGTTTATCTCGACTTTCTTTCGATGTTAATGTAATCGTTGTTGTGAAATTGGTTGTCAAAAATCTACCCAGCGTTCCTCTTTCATTTAACGCAAAGTCGGCTGTTTTTGCTCCGGTGCTATCGACCCAACTGTAAGGACTAAACGTAGCATTGCTAACAAAGTTCAACCAAGGAATAGGATTTACTCTTAGTGCCAATGAAATGTCCGAAAGATTCATGCTATCCTTCAAGAAATCGTAGTTTCCGTTGATAGTGAAAGCGTCAACAATTCGTGTTCTTTTAAATCCGTCAACTGTATCTTTTTCACTCTTTCTTTTTAACTCGAAAGTATTATTGAAACCGAAATTCAGAAGTGCTTGATCTCGTGTTGAACCAATAGAGTAAATACTGATATCAGTTGGTGAATAAGTAACAGTGAACGTGTCAATTCCGTTTATTGCAGTTTCTGTAATTGGTTCGTTTAAGCTAGGAATGTATCTGAAAGAAACTGTAGGTGTTAGCAAATGCCTCAATAATGGTTCTTTCTTACCAACGAATCGATAATAGCTGTAAATAACAGTTGTTGCTTGTGCATTAAAGCTCACATTATGTCCCATTGATGTTCTTTGCAACGTGTCGACCAAGAATGTGTTTGTTGTAGTGTCGAATGATCTTGCGCTTGATTGGAAATTGATTTTGTTGCTGTAGTTCAACGAAGGAGTAATTTTAACTGTATTCTTGAAAATTCCAATCGTCGTTTGCATTGTCATAGATTGGTTGATCCCATTCAAGAATCGATCGTTTATTCCTTGAAAATCATTTTGTCGAATTAATGAATCCCCAAATACAGCTCGATTTTGACCTTCAAAGTTGTAGGTCACTCCAAATTGTGAAATAGCCTGTCTCCAACCACGAGAACCATTCACAAGTGATCGGAATGGGAAAATGCGCGTCATATTCACATTTAAAATCGGACTAGTCAACGAAACATTTTCTGAGATTGAGTTTTGACGGAGGTTCAATTTTAAACCAGCCGTTACTGGTTTTCCCGGAAATGCTCTCGACAAGTTAATATCTGAGGCAAGTGTGTTATTGAAATAATTTGGATTAAGTGGATCGAGATTGTTTTGGTTATTGTTGTCTGAGATGAAGTTCACTTTAGAAGTGAAAGACCAATACGGACTTGACTTTCTATCCTTTTGATGTGACCAAATAAAAGTAAGTTTGTTCGAGCTAGTGTTTGTTGGAAAACCTGATCTGAATTGTTGGAATCCAAGATTTAAATTTCCTTTGAAAGCATATTTTCTAAAATAATCGGTTTGATTTCTTAATCCCCAGCTTCCACGACTATAAATACTTCCATAGAATGTTGTCTGAACATAATCGTTGATTGGGAGATAGTAGCCCAGATCGTTTAAACCAAATCCATACTGTGAAGTCGGAACAAACTCAGGAAAAACTAACCCTTTCGATCGCTCTTCAGCTTGTGGGATAACACTAAAAGGTAGTCCAATTGGAGTTGGTACGTTGCTGATGTACAAATTCATAGGACCAGAAACAATTCGCTTATTCGGAATCATCACAGCTTTCGATAACTGAAAGTGATAATGCGGCTCTTCTAAATTACATGTTGTAAATCGACCTTTCTTAAAGTGAACTTCTTCGTTGGAATGACGTTTAGCCGTCTCCATGTACAAAAAGTTTTCGTCTTGCTGAATAGCCACTTCTTCAATAAAACCTTTTTCGGTGTCAAAATTATAGCGGATCGTACGTGCTTTGATTTCATCACTACCATCTGTAAATGTTGGAGCCTCAACTTCGTTGGAATCAGCATCAAACGCGTATTTTGCTAGGACTTCATTCTTGTTGAGATCAATCATGATGTAACCAGCGTTCATTTTTATTGAGCCGTAATCAACTTTTGCATCTCCATATAAATGAACCGTTTTTGTCCTTAAGTCGGTGTAAATCGAATCGCGAGCGCTGTACATAATAGGATCGTCAACAGCGGAATCGTTAATTCGTAAAGTGTCCTTAATTTGAGCGTAACCAACACTGCTCCCGCACATTATTAACAATGACAAGAGTAAAACTACATGTATGGAACGTTTTTTGGACAATGAACTTCTGTTACTTTGTATAGTAAGTTGTTTAAAACGCAGCAAAGCTATTAAAATTACGTTTGAAACGATGCAAAAGAAAGTTGAAGAGGTATTAAAGTTGGCCATTTTAACATTGATTGTGCTTTCCAATAGTTGGATTTCTTTGGCGCAAGAAGATGAATTGTCGCTTGGTACAATTAAAACGGTGGTAATCGATGCAGGTCATGGGGGGAAGGATCCTGGATGTCATGGTGCGCATGCTCATGAGAAACATGTGTGTCTTTCAATGGCATTGATGTTGGGAGAGATGATCAACAAGAATTATCCGGATATTAATGTGATATATACGCGAAAAACGGATGTTTTTGTTGAATTGGATGAAAGAGCAAAAATCGCTAATCGAAATAATGCCGATTTATTTATTTGTATCCATGCGAATGCAGCAAGTGCATCAGCTTACGGAACGGAAACATTTGTTTTAGGTCTCCACAGAACCGAATCTCAACAAAAAATTGCGGAAAGAGAGAACTCAACTATTTATTTAGAAGATGATCAAGGGGCAAAGTATAAAGATTTCGAGATGACACCCGACGCCATTATTGCTCGTCAAATTCAATTGAGTGTATTTTTGGATCAATCGATCAGTTTTGCTTCGAAATTACAAACTGAGTTTAAAGGGATTGGTCGTTACGACAGAGGAGTGAAACAAGCTGGGTTCCTTGTGCTGTACAAAACAACAATGCCAAGTGTTTTAATCGAAACAGGATTTTTAACCAATCCAAAGGAAGAGAAATTCTTGAGTGATTCTACAACGCAGCGACAAATGGCAGGAGCTATGTTTACGGCGTTCAAGAAATATAAAAACGAATTAGAAGGAGTGACAAATCAGATTGAACCAGTTGATACAAACGATTCTCCCTTCGTTGATAATAATCAAGAAGATGATGTTGATGAAGAAGTAATTTTCCGTGTGCAAATTGAAACTTCTGAAAAGCAAATTTCATTGACAAATGCCAAGTTTAAAGGATATAAAGTCTTCGAATATGAGCAAGGTGGTCTTTACAAATACACAACGGGCAAGTTTGTAAACGACTTTAATTCAGCCAATGAACTCAAAAAGAAATTAAGAGAAGAAGGTTTTGAACATGCATTTGTTGTTGGCTTTCTTAACGGAGAGCGAATTAATTTGCAAAAAGCTATTAACTTAGCAGAAAAATAGCATTTTGAAATTTTCTAAAGAACTCATTACAGGTATTTCAACGGTCGCAGCGATTGGTATTCTGGTCGCAGGAGTGAATTTCTTGAAAGGAAATAGCTTCTTTGGTGGCGATCAAGTCTACTACGCATATTTTCCGAATTCTGGGGGAGTTACTCCTGCTACATCGGTAATGGTGAATGGAGTAGAGGTTGGAAAAGTGTTAGAGGTTGATCTTACTGGTGATAAAGATTCACTCAAAAAAGTAATGATCAAGTTTAATATTCAAGAAACTGACTTCAAAATTGGAAAAAACGCTATCGTTGAAGCGGGATCTTTGGATTTATTTGCCAAGGGTTTGACGATTAAGCCAGATGAGACTTTATCAAATGGTTTTTACAAGCCAGGGGACCATATTCAGGGTGTTGTTACTACCGATATTACATCTCAAGTGAAAGCTTACGCTGACCCGATTACACAAAAGGTTCAGGTGATGATGACTTCAATTGACCGCATGGTGAATGATATTTCTGCTTTTTGGGATACATCGGCAACATCAGAAATCGAAGGAAGTATTCGTGAAGTGAAAATCGCGATTAAGAAATTCGGAAATGCTGCTAGTCAGATAGAAGAATTGGTTGCTAGTGAACGAGTTAAGTTTTCGGCGATTATGTCGAATGTGCAGCAAATCACTGAGAATCTGAAGAAAAGTAATGATGAAGTGGCGCATATTGTTGGTAATGTGAAGACCATTACAGACGATTTAGTTACAGCTGATTTTAAATCGGTAATTGGTGATGCTCAAAAAACACTACAATCAGTGAATGCAATTCTTGATTCTGCTGAGAAAGGTGAAGGAACTCTTGGTAAGTTAGTAAACGACCAGAAGTTGTACGACGAGCTAGTTTCAACGAATAAAAGTTTACAGAATCTATTGGATGACCTGCAACTGCATCCTGAAAGATACATTCACTTCTCTGTGTTAGGGTCAAAGACTAAAGGAGTTCCTTTAACCACTGAAGAAGAGAAGAAACTGAGAGAAATACTACAGAAAACACCTTAAGAATTTAAAGATTAGCAATGATTTCAATTTCAATTTTTGCGATTTTATTATTGGCAGGACTCGGATTTTTTGCCTTGAACATGAAGAAAATCCGTTTCAATATTCTTCTTGGAAGAGACATCGACAGAACGGATAACAAAAGTGAACGCTGGCGCACGATGATGTTGGTGGCCTTGGGACAGAAGAAAATGTTTACACGTCCGATTCCAGCATTGTTACACTTAGCGATCTATTCAGCTTTTGTGATAACGCAGATTGAACTTATTGAGATTTTCATTGATGGTTTGACTGGGAATCACCGTATTTTCAGAAGTGGACTCGGTGGATTCTACACATTCATGATCAGTTTTATTGAGATTCTATCAGTTGCCGCGCTGATCGCCACAGTAATTTTCTTGGCAAGAAGAAATATGTTGAAAGTTCCAAGATTGGTAATGCCTGAAATGAACGGCTGGCCAAAAATGGATGCAAACATGATTCTTTTTATGGAAATCATTTTGGTGACATGCATCTTCACAATGAATGGTACAGATGAAGTTTTATACCAAAGAGGTTTGTCTCATGCGGAAAATCTTGGTGATGGTTCGATGAATTTCGCTATTAGCTCGTGGTTAGGTCCGATTTTATTCGGAAATATGAGCGAAGGCGCCTTACATATTTTAGAAAGAATTGGTTGGTGGGGACACATTATCATGGTGTTTGCATTTTTGAATTACCTACCATTTTCTAAGCACTTGCACATTCTTTTTGCTTTCCCAAACACATATTACTCGAATCTAGAGAAGAAAGGAAAGTTCACGAACATGGAGTCTGTTACTAACGAGGTTAAGTTGATGATGGACCCAACGGCAGATCCATTTGCAGCGCCGGCTGAAGGGGCAACCGAGCCACAGCGCTTTGGTGCAAAAGATGCAACGGATTTAACGTGGAAAAATCTTTTAGATAGCTATTCATGCACGGAGTGTGGTAGATGTACTTCCTCTTGTCCAGCTAACATTACAGGTAAAAAATTATCTCCTAGAAAAATCATGATGGATACACGTGATCGCATCGAGGAGATTGGTAATAATATTCGCAAACATGGTGAAGGTCACGACGACGGAAAGAGTTTGTTAGGCGACTATATTACGGAGGAAGAAGTTTGGGCATGTACGTCCTGTAACGCATGTGTTCAAGAGTGCCCCGTGAATATCGATCCACTTTCAATTATTGTTGATCTAAGAAGATATCTAGTTATGGAGGAATCTAAAGTTCCAACAGAGTTGACGGGAATGTTGACGAATATTGAGAACAACGGAGCTCCATGGCAATTTAGTCCTTCTGACCGTTTAAATTGGGCAAATGAAGAATAACGGACTTATTGAAACAAAAAAAGATGGAGAGTTAATCTCACCAGTCCTTCCTCAGCATATCAAGAATTTTATGATTGATATTGATGGAACTATTTGTGACGATATTCCAAATGAGGAACCCGAAAGAATGGCCACGGCAAAATTGTATCCTGATGCTTTGGAGACAATCAATAAGTGGTATGATGAAGATCATTTTATCACCTTTTTCACTTCACGATTGGAAGATCACAGAGATGTGACAGAAAAGTGGTTGGATGAAAATGGATTTAAGTACCATGGAATAGTAATGGGAAAACCAAGAGGAGGAAACTACCACTGGATAGATAATCATATTGTTCGAGCAACGAGGTTTGATGGTAAGTTTACCGATCTAGTTGACGTTGAAGCGAAAATTCAAGTATTTAAGAAGTAATTTATTATGAGTTTACAAGTTCCAACAATGGCGGAAAAGATGGCGCAAGGCCAATCACCAGAGATTTTATTCTGGGTTGGGTGTGCTGGAAGTTTTGATGATCGTGCAAAAAAGATCACCAAAGCGCTTGTGAAAATATTGAATGAGTGTAAAGTTGATTTTGCTGTTTTAGGAACAGAGGAAAATTGTACTGGAGATCCTGCGAAACGTGCTGGAAATGAGTTTACTTTCCAAATGCAGGCAATGATGAACATCCAAGTTCTAGATGGTTACGAAGTGAAAAAGATCGTCACTGCTTGTCCTCACTGTTTCAATACACTCAAGAACGAATACCCGGAGCTTGGTGGAGAATACGAAGTAATTCATCACACGCAATTGATTCAAGAATTAATCAATCAAGGAAAGCTTTCCCTTAAAGATGGTGGGACTTTCAAAGGGAAGAAAATTACTTTCCACGATCCATGTTACCTCGGTAGAGCGAATGATGTTTATGAAGCCCCAAGAGAACTGATTCAAAAATTAGATGCTGAATTAGTTGAGATGAAACGCTGCAAAACAAAAGGATTGTGTTGTGGAGCTGGAGGAGCTCAAATGTTCAAAGAGGCTGAAAAAGGTAACAAAGAAATCAACGTGGAGCGCACAGAAGATGCAATTGAAACGAATGCAAATATCATCGCAACTGGATGTCCGTTCTGTAATACAATGATGACTGACGGTGTTAAGAATTTTGAGAAAGAAGATTCTATCGAAGTGCTTGATGTAGCCGAACTTATCGCTAATGCTGCAGATCTATAATGTTTGATCAATTTTCAGATATCAGTAAGGTTTGGTTGTATAAAGCAGATCGCCAACTCAACGAAAATGATGCTCAGGTAATTGCTGAGATTCTAAATGATTTTGTACCAAAATGGGCTACACATGGTACCCAAATGTATGGTGACTGGAAAATAGTTGAGAATTGGTTCGTAGTTCTTGCTGTTGACGAATCTAAAGTTGCAGCGTCTGGATGTTCTATTGACTCATCGGTTAAAGTGATGAAGGAAATCGGGCAGAAATTAAATATTGACTTCTTCAATCGATTAAAAGTCTTGATTTCTGAAAATGGAGAAACGAAAGAAATCCATTTTTCTGAACTGGAAAATCACCCAGAAGCAATATTGTTTAATCCATTAGTGACGGATTTAAAGACTTTACGAGAAATTTGGTTGATTCCAACTACCGAATTTTCATTTGTTTAACGAAGTTCTTTTCCAGCTTTAACGCCTTTCTTTTTGCCTTCAAATCGATAACCGGCGACTAATTGAAGTTTGTAATAAGTCTGATTGTATTTCAGTTCTTTATGATGAATTGACTTAATATCGAAGTCGCTTACAAGAAAACAGAAATAGGAAGGTTTGGAATACCCTCCGGCAAATCGCATATCAAGTCGAGGAGCCAATCCAAGGAATCCGCGTGAAACTACTCCTGTCGAATAGAACTTTGCTTGAACGACTCCACCAATACCTCCAAACGCGCTGAATTGCCAATTTTTTATCCGGTTAACATACGCGTACCCTGGAACTATTCCCAAGTCTAATGCTGTAATTGATTTTGCAAGTGATTTAGTATCGGTCGTGTCAACCAATTCAACTGGAATAATGGTGTTTCCATCATTAGCAACACCAAAAATATTTATAGTGCTTTTTACATATGGAGTGTGGACTTGTTTGTTATAATGACCGACCTTTCCTAAAACAGCTGGCATTTTAAAATCTTTTGAATCAAAATACCACGCCTGGGCTGACAAGTTAGCTACTTGAGTGCCTGGACTAAACTCATTTGGCTGAAGAGAATTATAGTCATCATTCCACTTGAAGGCATTCATAATTACGTATCCTCGATAATTTCTGAAGTCCAAATCCCAATAAATCTTTTTTGTCGTAAAGTTTAATCCCAGATCTAAGTAATCTGATTCACCAAAGCGACTTAATGGCCGGAAATGACCAGGTAAACCAAAGCCGAGTCGAAAAGAAAACCATCTGTAATTAACTCCGAATCCCAGTGTAGGCTTCAAGTTATGCTTAAATCTTAAACTTTTTATGGAATTTGGAAAGTCATATTTAATTGAAAAAGGAGCAGAACTAAATCCAAAATCACTCGATAAGATTAACCGTTCTTTGTACAATGTATAAGCATTCGTTTCTGCTTCTTGAGCATAATTTAATGATGAAAAAAGGAGCATCACCCAGAAGATTAAACGAATTTTCATGGACGCAAAAGTAAATATTCTCTCGTTTCTGGCGATTAAGATTCAAAATGAAATGATTTGGTGCCGAAGTTTGCTATTTTTGTTCGCTCAAATAGATCATGAAAAAACTTTACAAATTCCTACTCAATAAGCTTCCGCGTCCACTTTTGATTCGCCTGAGCTACCCGTTTAAAAAAATTGCACCTATTCTCTATAAAGGTGATAATGTGGAATGTCCAGTTTGTGAACGCTCTTTTAAAAAGTTCTTGTCATATGGTTCTGACGTTGCTCATAGAGAAAATGTGCTTTGCCCATACGATCTTACGTTGGAAAGACATAGATTGATGTGGTTGTATCTTAAAGATCATTCCGATTTCTTCACAAAAGATGATCTTTCGGTATTACATATTGCTCCTGAACAATGTTTTCATTCGAGATTTAAGGAACAAAAAAACTTGAATTATTTAACGGGGGATTTAGTGTCGCCAATTGCAGATATGCATTTTGATTTACACGATATTCCTTTAGAAGATAATCGTTTTGAAGTGGTTTTCTGTAATCACGTTATGGAGCATGTTGATGATGCCATTCAGTGTATGTCCGAATTACATCGCGTAATGAAACCGGGTGGATGGGGAATAATGCAGGTTCCACAGGACTTCTCACGTGACGTTACTTACGAAGATCCAACGATTACAAGTCCGGAAGAAAGAGAGAAACACTTTTGGCAGAAGGATCATGTTCGTTTATTCGGGAAAGATTATCCTGATTGGTTGAGAAAAGGAGGATTTAAAGTGACAGAATTCGATCCTAAACAACATTATTCGATGGATTTAATCAAACGATATCGAATGTCTGAAACAGAAATTTTGTATATTGTTTCTAAGTGAATTAGAACTGAATGAAACAATTTTTGAATACTATATGGGGGATGTTTATCATCTCCCTTTTTTTTGTTCAATGCTCCACAAATGAACCTGAAGTAAGTGTTTTAGGTGAGATAAACTATCCTGAAGACAATTTATTCGACCAACGTAAAGTGGATTTTGGCAAGAAGCTGTTCTTCGATACCCGTCTTTCAGTGGATAATTCGATTTCTTGTGCTACATGCCATGTTCCCTCAAAAGCTTTCTCGGATCAATTACCCAAGAGTCGGGGAGTCAATAATCACTTTTCCACTCGAAATGCACCTTCTTTATTAAATGTAGGTTATTTGAGTCGCTTTATGTTTGATGCTGAGATTTCTTCATTGGAACTTCAAGCCATCGTACCAATTCAAGATACCAACGAGATGAATTTCTTGATGGGGGATTTGGCGGAACGACTTTCAAAAGATGTTGAATATGTAAAATTGGCCAAAGAAATTTTCGATCGCGAAGTAGATGCTTTTGTGATTACGAGAAGTTTAGCGGCTTTTCAGCGAACATTGATCAGCGACAATTCAAAATACGATCAATGGAAAAGGGGAGAAGTCGAATTCACAACATCTGAAAAATTAGGGTATCGATTATTTACGGAGGATCTATACTGTACCAAATGTCACCCCGCACCGTTATTTACAACAGGTGAAGCTCAAAATAATGGTCTCTATGCAGATTATGGAGAGGATAAAGGTCGATTTAGAATCAATGCCGATACAAATGAAATTGGTATGTTCAAAATTCCATCTTTACGAAATGTGGAGTTGACTTTTCCTTATATGCACGACGGTTCAATTTCAAGTATTGAGGACGTGATTGAACACTATCGGAAAGGAGGGAAGAAGCATTTTAATCAATCAGAAATAGTGCAGCCCTTCGAACTGAATAATGCAGAGAAGTCTGGTCTGGTTGACTTTTTAAAGACCTTAACGGACACTTCTTACATGGTGGATTTTCGAAATTAATTATTGTGTATACATAATAATTCGAAAAAAAATAGCGTTAATATGTAACGAAACCGTTAATGTTGGTTATACAACAAAGTCTGCAAGCTTTTAAACCAACAACAATAAAACCAGAAAACATGCCAGTGAACTCAGTTTATCACCAGACTGATGAACGGCTCCGAGAGGAATTAGCCGTTATTAGTCGAGCACAGAAGGACCCCGAGAGCTTCGGGCCATTGTACAAGAAGTACCACGAACAAATTTTTCGTTATATCTATCAACGGATGGATGACGAAGAACAAGCGTTCGATGTAACTTCTCAAGTATTCATTAAAGCAATGAATAATTTGCATAAATATGAATACAGAGGAGTGCCTTTTTCTTCTTGGTTGTATCGAATTGCGAAGAGCGAGTTATATCAGTCGTTTCGCGATAGAAAAGCAAGGAGAACGGTGAATGTGGAGAGCATGCACATGTTTGAAATGATTGAAGAATTCGAAGAAGACGATTCAGCAGAGAATAAACAACGTCTCGTTAAAACACTTCGGACATTGAAAGAAGATGATCTTCAGTTAATTGAATTGCGCTATTTCGAAAAACGATCTTACCGAGAAATAGGAGAGATCTTAGAGATAACTGAAAATAATGCGAAAGTGAGGACTTTCAGAGCATTGGAACGATTAAAAAAACAATTTTTAAAATAAGCAATGGAAGAAAATAAAGTCATTGTAGACCGAGCTAATCTCAGTTCGGAATATATTGCTGAAAGGCAGGATTTTAATCAAGTACTTAAAGCTCATCGGGCCACAAAACCATCTCTTTGGAAATCGAGTTGGTTTTATGGTCCCGTTGGACTGGCAGTGATAGCGGTAACAGTAGCAGCCGCAAAATTTAATCCCTCCACATCAGTAGAAAATAAAAATGCGTATGAAGCAAAAATTACTCTAAAAGAAGAACCTAGTAAAATCACGAAAAGCACACCTGTTTTGGCTCAAGCTCTATCAACACCAGAGCCTGAGCCTAAACCGAGGACAGAGTCTAAGGATATCGATCAAGTGGTTTCAACTGCTCATCCAGCGGAAAGAAAACCTTCTGAAAAGACAATTGTTGAACAGCTCGAGAACAAGGTTGAATTTGAAGAAGTTAACGGTGATTTTGAAACTGAAACGAATCAAAAGACGATAGCAGAAGAAAGTCCCGAAGTTCGAGAGCCTAGAATTGCCGCGAAGCCAGGCGTGCCTAAAATTGCAGGGGTTTTTAATGGAAGAATAAAAGCCGATTTAATTTGTTCTTCTGGTGTGATAGAAATGAACGAAGGTTGGTATGTTCTATCATATACTATTCAGTATTATAATGGTATAGAGGATGTTATAGAAAAATTTAACACGGATTTAATTCCACCAAAGTTATGTTCTGATTTGAAGAGATTTAATGCAAATTCACCCGTGAATATCACAAGCGTTGTGGTTGAAAACCTCCGTGGTGAGCGGAAATTGGTTCCTTCGATGCAAATTATTCCAGTTTACTAATCGATAGTACATGTTTGTTCATCGAACGACGTAATCTATTCATCCACAATTGATATTTAATAAAATATTATAACGGGATTTGTTTTTACTGTTAAACATTCCTACTTTCGTTCTGGAAAAAAACATTTTTATCCAGCAAAATAGAACAGATGAAATATCTATTTAGTTTAACACTACTACTATTTGCGGGTTCTTCGTTTGCACAGCATACGAATTTTAACACGCAACGAAACTGGTCACTGAATAAGAAAGAAATTCTCTTTGGAGGTGGTGCAACGCAATTCTTGGGTGACCTTGGAGGGCGTAATCAAATTGGTACGGACTATAGCTTGGTCGACTTGGACTTCCCATCAACAAGTTGGAATGCTACAGCTGGATACCGTTTTCGTTTTCATCCTTATTGGGCAACTTCAACTTTTATCAATGTTGGAATGGTCAGAGGAGATGATGCACAAACACAGGAAATTATTCGTAATTCAAGAAATCTTCATTTTAGATCAATTGTAGTTGAATTATCGCAACGAATTGAATTGATCTTACTAGCAAATGAAAAATTTGGTGCACGTTACCGTATTCCTGGTTTGAAAGGAATGAAAAATCACAATGAGCAATTCTATTTGTTTACAGGTGTAGGAGTTTCTTATTTTAATCCAAAAGCTAGATTCAACGGTTCTTGGACAGCTCTTCGTCCTCTAAGAACGGAAGGTCAAGGATTGGCTGAAGGACCAGATGAATATTTGCCAGTTACGGCAACAATCCCTTTTGGATTCGGAATTAAAGTTGGTATCAATAGAATGTGGCGTGTTGCGTTAGAAGCTTCTTACGTTAAAACATTCACAGACTATATGGATGATGTTAGTGGAACGTATTATGATGCGAACGAATTAGCATCTCAAGTAAGTTCAACATCGGCTTATCTTTCTAATCCGGCGACTGAAAACACAACGTGGTTCGCAGCTGGACAACAAAGAGGAGATAGCCAATTGGATGCATACTTCTATACAAACATTGTATTCTCACGAAATATTACATATAAGGATTACGCAAGATCTCGCCGCATGAACAAGTGGAGAGGACGTTACAAATTCTAATTGTTAATATTTTTTGATATTAAGAAACGAGGTGGCTTTGGTCACCTCGTTGTCGTTTATAACTTTGCGGAAACCTTTTGAGATGTACAAAATCATTCGTTCAATTTTATTTCTTTTCGATCCTGAAAAAGTTCACTATGCTACCGCAAGATTAATTCGATTCACCCTTAGTATTCCAGGTATGAAAGCGATCTGGAAGAAGAGATTTACAGTGGATGATCCTAATCTTAAGCGCGAATTGTTCGGGTTGACATTTGAAAATCCAGTTGGCTTAGCTGCTGGATTTGATAAAAATGCTTCGATGTACAATGACTTGGCTTATTGTGGCTTTGGGTTTATTGAAATTGGAACGGTAACTCCAGTCGGTCAACCAGGTAATCCAAAACCACGATTATTTCGCTTAAAAGAAGATAGTGGTATCATCAATCGAATGGGATTTAATAATGATGGCGTTGAAGCAGCCGTTGAAAATCTTAAGAAACGGAAGACAAATATCATTATCGGAGGAAATATTGGAAAAAATAAAGTGACTCCAAATGAAGAAGCAGATAACGACTATAAAATAGCCTTTGAAGCACTTTTTCCTTATGTAGACTACTTTGTTGTGAATGTATCTTCACCAAATACACCAAATCTCCGCTCTCTGCAAGAAAAGGAACCATTAACGAATTTGTTAAATGGTCTTCAGAACCTAAATAATGCTAAAGAGAAGAGAAAACCAATCCTACTGAAAATTGCTCCGGACTTGACGAATGAGCAATTGGATGATATCATAGAGATAATCAACGACACACAAATCGATGGTCTTATTGCTACAAACACAACAATTAGTCGTGAAGGACTCACTACTTCAAAAGAAAAAGTGGAAAGAATTGGAGCTGGTGGACTTTCTGGTAAACCATTAACGTCAAGATCAACAGAAGTGATTCGGTACTTGGCAACAAAATCCAATAAATCATTTCCAATTATTGGTGTGGGTGGAATCCATAGTGCAGAAGATGCAATTAAAAAATTTGAAGCTGGTGCTGATCTTGTTCAAGTATATACTGGATTCATCTATGAAGGTCCAGCGTTGATTAAGCGAATAAATCGTGCAATCTTGAGGAAGTCAATCTCTTAATTTTAGCTATTTTTAAGTATGAGTGAATTGAAATTAATTGAATGTCCAAGAGATGCAATGCAGGGACTTCATGACTTTATAGATACGAAAGTAAAAGCGGACTATATCAATCAATTGTTGAAATGTAATTTTGATACGATTGACTTCGGGAGTTTTGTTTCTCCAAAAGCAATTCCACAAATGCGCGATACAGCAAAGGTTCTAGAATTGTTGGATGAAAGTAGCACGAAATTGTTGGCAATTATTGCAAATGAAAGAGGAGCAAACGATGCGAGTGCTTTTGAAAGAATTGATTTTCTAGGCTATCCATTTTCAATTTCGGAGGAATTCCAGAAAAGAAATACTAATGCAACAATCGATGAGTCGTTTAGTCGTGTAGAGAAGATTAAAGAGATCGCTGACAAGAATAACAAAAAGCTTGTACTGTATCTTTCTATGGGATTTGGAAATCCTTATGGTGAAAAATGGCATCCAGATATCGTTGCTGAGTGGAGTAATAAACTTTATTCGAAACTAGATGTCGATATCCTCGCACTTTCAGATACTATTGGAGCGGCATCACCAGATATAGTACGTTCTTTGTTCGAAACAATTATTCCTAGTTTACCTAATGTGGAATTTGGTGCTCATTTGCATACAGTTCCCGAAAATGCTGGAAATTTGGTAGAGGCTGCTTATCAAGCTGGATGCAGAAGATTCGATGGAGCAATTAAAGGCTTTGGAGGTTGTCCAATGGCAAAAGATGATCTAACCGGAAATATGCCAACGGAGCGTATGTTGCAATGGTTTGAAGATAATAACGTAAGTCATGGAGTGAAAATGGAGGAGTTCGATATGGCTATGAGTAAATCCCTAGCAGTTTTTCCGTAACTTCTCATAACTCTTGAATTATAGTGAATATGAAATTATATTACGTTTTTCTTTTGATCGGTATTGTTGCGTTGTCATCTTGCAAGTCTGATACTGACTCTATTGAAGATTTGAGAACTGATGATGAAGTAGATCAAGTTGATGTTGTTGATGTCGACAATAATTTTGATGAGGACGGAGATTTTGATGATCCAATTAAATTGAAGATCCTGCAAGAACTGAATATTTGTGGTCAAGCAGAAGGTGATTCTTTAACGGTTCCGTGTAGTTCAACTTATTTCTCTATTCTACCTCTAAGAAATGACAAGCCTATGGAGGATGCTTTTATTCTTAAAGTTCGATCGATGACCATGCTTAAAAGTGATCCAGCTCCATTTCCAGAGCGAAGAGTTCTTGTTTTTGAAAGAGAAAATGGAAAGTTAGTGCGAACAAATGGTTTTGTTGGAGAATTTGTTCGATTCGAGGGTGAAAAGGATAATGTTCGATCGCCAATGGTGGTGTTTTATGATGTGGAAGAAGATATTTTATTCCATTGTCTATTTGAATGGCAAGATGGACGATTTATCTTTAAGTCCGTTGAAGGTTTGGATTTTGGACCAGGACCTAAGCCTATTAAAGCATCTATGAAGGACTCAGTTTCTGCAGAAATTTACACCGATTTAGTTGCAAAATCTAAAATTTTCTAATGAAAATTCTTTCAGTCTTTTTGGTGTTTTTACTTACGGCATGCTATTCCGGTTATGACCTAAAACCTGTCAGCTATTATCAATTATTTCATGATGGCAACAGTAAAGTATGGCTGGTTGATCAAATGATAGTTGAAGATTCGAGTATTAGTCCAAAGGAAAACAAAATGAAAAATGTGTTTGTTTTCCATGAATCGGGTGATTTTCAGTTTGCACCATTAAAGAATCTAGCTGGAGATTCATTGGCAACTGGTACTTACCTCGTCGATTCGAAGGATCGAAAACTATCGATGTACATTAATAATGAAAAATGGGAATTTGATCTTGCCTATATCGAAGAAGATAGTGTGCTTTTAACACCTGGGAAAGAGTCAGAAACGAAATATTCTTTCAAGATTATTCCGCTCCCAATGCTTTAGTTTTTAACTATTTTCTTAGAGTAAGTTCCAGTTTCAGTCTCAACCACTAGTAAATAGATTCCAGTGTTTATGCTTGATAAATTGATTGAATTCTCTTTTGATTCGATTAATTTTTGTCCACTCAACGTCATCAAGGTTAATTCTTTCAGTTGATTGACTTCTACGTTAACAATAGCTGTTGTTGGATTTGGGTAAACATTGAAATTATCATCAACTAATTCCTCCGTAGATAAGTCGTTTTGCTCTTCTACGCGAATATCATCGATGTATAATTTAAAGCCGTCATCAGTGGTATTGACAAATGCAAAATATACCGTCATTCCATCGTATCCTTGTGCAGCTAGATCAACTTCTCTTGAAATCCAATCTTCATATTCTTCGATGATATAACCGATAGTGTCTGTGAAACTTGAAATTTGATTGTCAGTAGTTGAGATCAGAACTAAATAATCATCTGGATACGATGCATCATGTGATTTCGCTTCCCAATAAAGTCTGTTCCCCCATGCTCCAAGAGTAATTGCTGGCGTAATCAACCAACGATTCGCTTCTCCAGCTGGATCAAAATAAGATGTTGAACCCATCACAGTATCAGAAGGATTGTCTGGATCGACTAAACTAATCCATGCATCACTAAATTCTGAAACAGAGGAGTGTGGCGTGTTTCCATCTAGATTTTGGAGGGTGTAATCTATCGGGAGTCCGTTTTGAAAATCTTCATTATATATTTCAACTTGCGCATTTGCCGACAATGAAGTCAAAATTAGAGCGCCAAAAATCATCTTTTTAATCATATTGTAAAAGTAGTGTTTTGTCCTTATTCTGCGAGCAAAACGAGTATTTCTTTAAATTCTTGGTAAAACGAATCGAAAGCAATTAATTTTTCTTTCAGGAAACTTTTGATTTTTGGAACGTCTTCATCCTTGAAAAAGTTTAAATCATCATTTTTCCATTGGATAGAAGAAACGTTTCTTCCTGCAAATACACGGTCGAATTCATTCCAAGTTGCCTTTCCTGTTTCTTCTTCCATTACAACTTTTAATTCCGTCATTTGTTCCCAAAGTATAGAACGAATTCCATCATCTTTTGGTTGAATATCAAAGGAAATTCGAGTTGATTTAGAATCAGAATGAAGTCGCAAATAAACGTCTTTTACATCAGTTGGGTAATTGATCCAATTGATAGATCGCCCATTTGATGATTTTATCGGTCGCATTTCTTTTCGAAAACTTTCCCAAAATCGCGTGTTTTTTTCTTTACGTTCTTCTTTCGATAGCATTTTACAAATTTCGTTAAGTTTCTTTTGTTACAGAAGAAAAAAATCAATTTTCGTAATTTCGAATAAAAATAAATTAGGCATGCGTATATTAACATTTTTTGGATTGATTCTGTTGGCTTCGTGCTCGAACTCACAAGAGGTTAAAACAACTACTGATGAAGTTGTAGCACAAACTGAAACACAAACAGAAGCTCAATCTCAACCACAAGAAGCAAGCTGTCACCAAGTGGTGGATGCAAAAACTTTCCATGATGCAATTAGCGAAGGAGATGTCGTTTTAATCGATGCAAGAACTCCTCGTGAATACTCAGGTGGCCATATTGAAGGATCAGAAAATATCGATTTTTTAGCTGGTGATTTCATGAGTCACGTTCAAGATTTGGACAAAAACGAAACAGTTTACATTTACTGTGCTTCAGGAAGAAGAAGTGCAAGTGCAGCTCAACAGATGATTAACGCTGGATTTAAGCATGTAGTTGATTTGTCTGGAGGTTTCAGCAGATGGCCTTATTAATCTAATAATAGCGGAGGTGCGGCGAACCAATAATTCGTCGTACCTTTGTATATGACATTTAACGAACTGAATCTGTTGCCGGAAATTCAATCGGCGCTAGATCAACTGGGCTACGAAAGTCCAACGCCCATTCAAGAAAAAGCAATTCCAGTAGCCTTAAAAGGTCGAGATGTGTTAGGGTGTGCACAAACAGGAACGGGTAAAACTGCAGCTTTTTCGATTCCAATCCTTCAACTTTTAGAAAAAAATAAAGATCATGGTCGTAGAAAAGTACGAGCATTGATTTTAACGCCTACACGTGAGCTTGCGGCTCAAATTGGCGAAAGCATTGATCAATATGGAGCTGATCTTGATTTGAAACACGCTGTTATTTTTGGTGGTGTAAGTCAGGTTAATCAAGTAAATAAACTCAAAAAAGGTGTCGATATTTTGGTGGCAACACCAGGTCGCCTTTTAGATTTGATGGATCAAGGTTTTATCAAACTAAATGCCATCGAATTCTTTGTTTTGGATGAAGCAGACCGTATGTTGGATATGGGATTCATCCATGATATTCGAAAAATTCTACCAAAACTTCCTTCAAAAAAGCAAACGCTCTTCTTTTCTGCTACAATGCCGAAAACGATTGATGAGCTGGCGAAAAAGATTTTGGTAAATCCATATTATGTTCAAGTTGATCCTGTTTCGAGCACAGCAGAGACGATTCAACAAAAATTATATCACGTTCTAAAACCTCAGAAAAAGCTTTTGTTGAAGCATTTGATTAAAGAGGATAATATGGATATGGTACTCGTTTTTGTTAGAACAAAGCGTGGTGCCGATCGATTGGTGAAAGTACTTGAAAAAGCAAAAATCCCATCTGCAGCTATTCATGGCGACAAAAGCCAAGGTGCACGAGAAAGAGCTTTAAGTGATTTCAAAGAGGGGAAAAAGCGCGTTCTCGTTGCTACAGACATAGCAGCTAGGGGAATTGACATCGATTCGCTTTCTTATGTGGTGAACTATGATATTCCAAACGAATCAGAGACGTATGTTCATAGAATTGGAAGAACGGGTAGAGCAGGAGCTTCAGGTCTATCAATTAGTTTGTGCGATGTCGATGAGCGCGATTATGTGAAAGACATTCAGAAATTGATTGGACTTAAAATTCCAGTTGTTGAAAATCACCCTTTCCCAATTACAGAAGAGGCGTTGAAGGAAATGCGAGATATGCAAAAGAATTATGCTGCGATGAATCAAACACGTCGTCGTAAGAAAGAAGCACAACGCAGATCTGGTAAAAAACCTCAGAGAAGACGTTAATTTTCTTTGTCGTATATCGATGGAACACTATTTTTAGAGGAAAATCAGGATATGCCACAAACGATCAAAGAATTATCAGGACCGAAGAGTATTCCAATCGTTGGGAATTTACATCAGCTTAAAGTTGATCGTCTTCATCAGTACTTTGAACGTTGGGCCGAGGAATATGGATCTGTTTTTAGAGTAAAAATGGGACCTTTTCCGATTGCAGTGATCACTGATCCTGAAATCACACAGTACATTTTGAGAGAGCGCCCTGATGGTTTCATTCGAATGAAGAAATTAGATAATGTTCTCCAAGATGATGATGTTCACGGGGTTTTTAATGCAGAAGGAGAAGATTGGAAGTTGCACCGAAAAATGGTAGCAAAAGGTCTGGATGTCAAGCATCAGAAGGATTTTTATCCGCAAATGATGAAGACACTGGAGATTCTCTACAATAAATGGAAAAAGAACGCGGACAACGAAGAGATCATAGATATTCAACAAGATTTTCTTCGTTTTACTGTCGATATCACTACTTCTTTGGCCTTCGGATACGAGATGAATACGCTGGAGGAAAAAGGTGGTGTTGTTCAAGATCATCTGGAGAAAGTATTTCCGATTCTTTTTAAGCGAATCAATCAACCTTTTCCATTTCATAAGCTGATTAAATCAAAAAAGGATCGTTCCTACGATAAATCGCTCGTTGAAATAAAGAAGTTGATTTCTGAATTCATTGAACAAGGAAGAAAGAGGATTGCTGATAATCCCGATCTGAGAGAAAATCCGAAAAATTTTATTGATGCCATTCTGGTTGCAGCTGAATCAGAGGATAGTTTTAGTGATCGTGAGGTGAGAGGTAACTTATTGACGCTCTTGCTTGCGGGAGAAGATACAACAGCGCACACTTTGGCTTGGTCGATTTACTTGCTGACGCAGAATGCTGATAAGCAAAAGTCGATTGAAGAGGAAGTTGATGAAGTTTTGGAAGAAAATCCTTGGATGACAGAATAT
The DNA here is from genome assembly GCA_964219255.1 of Henriciella pelagia. Taxonomy (GTDB): domain Bacteria; phylum Bacteroidota; class Bacteroidia; order Flavobacteriales_D; family Crocinitomicaceae; genus UBA4466. The sequence continues at coordinate 130,431 of CAXPPC010000005.1, read as the reverse complement.
GAAATGCACCAAAAACTCCCTTTTGTCGAAGCGGTTACAAACGAAACGATGCGCATGAAGCCTGTTGCTCCGTTGTTAATCTTTGAACCAATTAATGATGTAGAGATTAAAGGGTATCGTTTTAAAAAAGGAGATCGAATGTTGGTCCAAACGCGCAAAGCTGCCACGGACGATCAGTATTTCTCTGATGCAAAACAATTTATGCCAGAACGTTGGTTGAAAGCTTCGAAATGTCCAGTTCACAACATGGAGGCCTTCGTTCCATTTGGTGGTGGACCGCGTTTTTGTCCTGGTAAAAATTTAGCGATTCTTGAGATGAAAATGGTGCTGTCCATGCTCTTCAAGAATTTTGAAATAGAAATGATCACACCTCACGAAGAAGTGGAAGAAATAATGGCATTTACCATGATGGCTTCTTCATACAAGGTCAAAATAAAACACCGAAATAGATAAATGGATTCGTTAACGCAGATTGTACTTGGTGCAGCAGTAGGAGAGGCGACTCTCGGGAGAAAGGTAGGAAATAGAGCGATGTTGTGGGGAGCAGTGGCGGGAACGATTCCTGATTTGGACGTTTTTATTCGCTTGTTTACGGATCCCATTTCGGCTACAGAATTACATCGAGGTGTTTCGCATTCGTTGATCTTCTCGATTCTGATGGCTCCCGTTCTCGGTTATTTAGTCCGAAAGTGGCCTAAATTAACGCTGGGTGGATTCGCAGTAATAGTTTTTGGGTATCCATTTTTTACCGTTCATAGTTGGTTGATTAAGCTGGTTATTTTGGCACTTCTTTTTGGGGTTCTAATGCTGATTAATCGAAGAAAAATTTCAGAAGGTGAACCAACGACTGCATGGGATTGGAATAAGCTTTTCTTCTGGAGTTTGGTTACTCATCCCTTGCTTGATGCGCATACTACATGGGGGACTCAGTTCTTTTGGCCATTCGATTTGCGCTTAGCATACAAGAATATTTTCGTAGCTGATCCACTTTATACTGTTCCATTTTTGGTGTGTCTGCTGATTGCACTTTTTATGAAAAGAACGAATCCAAAAAGAAGAAAGTTCAATAACGCTGGATTGATTATCAGTACGACCTACATGGCGTTGACTTTTGTTTTCAAGGGAATGGGAATTTCGGTTTTTTCAGAGAATTTAAAAGAGCAAGGAATTGAATATGTTGAAATGGATACAAAACCAACACCATTGAATACTTTCCTTTGGAATGCGCAAATCGAGACAAAAAACGGTTATTTAGTTGGTTATTATTCCATTTTTGATGAGTCAGGAAAGGTTGAGTTTTCTAACGAATTACCAAAGAATCACCATTTATTAGATCCAATTCGGGATCAAAAAGTCGTTCAGCAACTTATTCACATAGCACAAGGTTGGTACATCGTTGAAGATGCTGACTCATGTTTGGTCTTTACAGATCTGCGATTTGGACAATTGGGCATGTCAAACGAAGCACCATTCATTTGGCGTTACTTACTTTTCGAAGATGAAAATGGCGAAATCACAGTTACACGTCCACCAGCTGAAATGCATGATGGAGTGGGTGCGATGTTTGCTGATTTAGCGACACGGATTTCTGGAAAATAGTTAATCGCGCTTTTTCAGCTCAAATAAATCTTTTCTGCGGTCCTTCAAATTGCGTACACTACCATGTTGATTCAATTCGCGAAGAAGATCGATATCAACATCGGCGATTAAGATCATTTCTGTGTTTGGTGTAGCTTCAGCTTTGATTCCATTAGCAGGAAAAGCAAAATCACACGGAGTAAATACCATCGATTGTGCAAACTGAATATCCATGTTGTGAACCTTCGGCAAGTTTCCAACACTTCCTGCGATCGCCACGTAACATTCATTTTCAATTGCTCTCGCCTGAGCACAGTTGCGTACTCGAGAATATCCGTTTTGAGTGTCTGTTAAAAAAGGAACGAATAAGATGTCCATTCCTTCATCAGCCAAAAGTCGACTTAATTCTGGGAATTCTGAGTCGTAACAAATGAGGACCCCAATTTTTCCGGCATCCGTATCGAATGTTTTGATTTCACTTCCGCCTTGCATACCCCAAACTTTAGCTTCGTCTGGAGTAACATGAATTTTCTCGTATCGTTCAATTCTACCATCTCTATGACAGAGGTAACCAACATTGTAAAGCTTACCATCTTTTATTTCAGGCATGCTTCCAGTAATGATGTTGATGTTATATGAAATCGATAATTCAGAAAATTTTTGAACGATAGATTCTGTGTGTTTAGCAAGCTCACGAATGGCTTCAGGCTCCGACAAGTGATTGTTTTCCGCCATTAACGGAGCATTGAAGAACTCTGGAAATAAGGCGAAATCAGAGCGATAACCAGAAACGGCATCAATGAAGAACTCGGCCTGTTGCATGATTCCTTCTAATGTTCGGTAAGCACGCATCTGCCATTGGATTAAACCTAATCGAACTACTCTTTTCTTTAGGGTTACTTCGTCATTCGGTTCTTCGTAGTAGATGTTATCCCATTCTAATAATACAGCGAATTCATTCGAAGCTTCATCTCCTTCCAAGTACCCTTTTAAAATTCGAGCAGGGTGGAAGTCGTTTGAAATCTGGAAATTCAAAACTGGATCGTGAATCTCTTTTCGTTTTACCTTTTCGATGTATTCTTTCGGTGAGATTTGGTCCGCATATTTGTGATAATTTGGAATTCGTCCACCAAAAACAATTCCGCGTAGATTCAATTTCTCACACAATTCCTTTCGATAATCGTACAATCTTCGCCCCAAGCGCAAGCCTCGAAATTCAGGTTTAATGAAAACATCAATTCCATATAAGATATTTCCATCGTCCGTGTGTGTTTCGAAAGTGAAATTACTCGTTATCTGGCGGTACGTGTGATTCTTTGCGATCTTATCGTAGTCAACAATTATTGATAATGCACATCCAGCAATGTTTCCATTAATCTTAATAACGACTTGACCATCAGGGAATTTTTCGATTAAAGATCCAATATGATTTTCACTCCAATACGACTCCGGCATGGTTGAATATGCCTCAATCATTGCCTCTTTTAATTCCTGATAATCCGTAAGACTTAGAAAGCTTAACTCGATATTTTCAATTTCCTGAATATTCATCACAAAAGTTTGAGTAAATGTATATTATTCCCAATTAATAATGACAGAGAAATAGCCGATTTTGATAGAATCAATTAACTTTTTTTAATAATTCATAATAAGTATGAAAGAACTGCGTTAAAAAGAAAACGAATTAATCAAATACATGCCTATGTTAAAAAAATACACTGAAGTTGCTCATGGTCAAGAGTTAAAAGTGACCGCATCATCAGAAGCGTTAAAATTCATTTTGGATTACAGTAAATCGCTCGAAGTGAAGAAATCAAAGAATAAGAAAAAGTCGATACTTATTCATTTAAATTAATAACCAGCCGATTCGAAAGAGTCGGCTTTTTTTTTTAAAATAAATCTTCTAATTTCTCCAAACCAATACTTCTTGAACCTTTCAATAAAATCAATTTCCCTTCAAGACCATTTGAACTAAAGTATGTTTTAGCGTCTTCAGTTGACTTAAATTGTTTGATAAGTTGATTTGACTTAAGTTCTTGATAAATAGACCCTACTGAAAACCCGACAAGGTTCAATTCTTTGGCAAGTTGAAGAATTTTTTCATGTTCTGATTTCGATTCTTTACCAAGTTCGAGCATGTCTCCCAAGATGAATACTTTATTCGGGTGATCATTCATGGCAAAGCTTTCTAATGCCGATTTTACACTGGTTGGATTGGCATTGTAACAATCTAAAATCAATGTGTTCTTATCCGTTTTTTTAACTTGAGATCGATTATTTGATGGAACGTAGTTAACCAAAGCTTCCGAAATTTTCTCATTCTCAACATCAAACTGAACTCCGAAGGAAATCGCCGCCAAGAAATTATAGAAGTTGTATTTCCCGATCATTTGCGTTTCTAGTTCGTTAGATTCAAATTCACCAGATTTCCATTTCATTTTTACAAATGGAGTGAGACCGATAAGTTCTCCGGTTACATTGCCATCAACAGCGCTGTATTCAAATGTTTTAACTCCATTGGGAAGTGCGTTTAACAAAACTTCATCGTCTTTGTTAACAGTTAGAGTTCCGTTCACATTTGCTACAGCTTCGTATAATTCACGCTTCGTTTTTAGTACACCTTCGAATCCGCCAAATCCTTCCAAGTGAGCTTTACCAATGTTGGTGATAATTCCATGCGTTGGTTCTGCGATAGCACAAAGCTCCTCAATATCTTTAAATCGATTAGCTCCCATTTCGATGATAGCAATTTCATGACTTTCATTTAATCGAAGTAGGGTAAAAGGGACTCCAAGATGATTATTCAAATTCCCTTCAGTAGCGAGAACATTGTATTTCTGAGCTAAAACTTCTCGAATTAACTCTTTTGTCGAAGTCTTACCATTGCTTCCTGTGATTCCAATTACTGGTATATTGAACTTCTTTCTATGAAAGTTGGCTAGAGTTTGTAAATACTGAACACTATCACCGACCAATGTCATTTTATCAGGATTCGAAAAATATGCCTCGTTGTCAACAATTACATGACTGGCTCCAGCTTCCAACGCCTGTTCTGCAAAGGTATTTCCATCAAAATTTTCCCCTTTTATACAAACAAAAAGAGAGTTTTCTTTGATTTTTCGTGTATCAGTGCTGATTCCACTTGAATTGTAAAACGGATCGAAAAGAGATGTATTCATGAATACAAAAATAGAAAAGGAATTGGTTGAAGAATTAGTCTTTTGGAAAACCTTCTGTCTCCGGTTGACGGTATTTCCAAATTTTGTGCATCAATTTAATCTCGTACGGAAGCTTGTAAAGTCCAAGTTTGTACCTAGGATACGCCGCAGATCGAAGCATTTTTCTTTTTAATCCGCGAATTCTGGTATCTGTCGCTGTTGGATAATAACCATTCAGAACTGTCTCAAAATTTCTGATTTTATCCACCATTTTTGGGGTTAGCCAAGGAGTTAAGGGATTTTTCCTTAGATCGAAATTCTCCCAAACAGGATCGAGCCAATCTTCTAGCTTTTCTGGGAAATGGAAGCCAGCTTCGGTAATTTGTTTGTATAAGTCAGAACCTTCTGTCGGAACTGGACTGTAGATATAAATGATGATTTCAGTATCTGGATTTATCTCCTTAATTTCTTTAATGAATTGAATATCAAAATCAATTTGATCCATTACAGCTTGTTCGCTTTCGCCTGGCATTCCGAGTACAAAAGACATTTCAGGGATAATTCCAACACGTTTCATTCGCTCGGCAAAGGACTTTATTTGAGCGCCAGATTGTTTTCCACCTTTATCCATCTGCTTCAGGATGTCGTCATTTCCTGTTTCTGCACCAAGAAATATCATTTTACAACCAGCTTCACGCATGAGAATCAAATCTTCATCGGAATATGCATCGATTGTATCTATTCTTCCTTCGCCCCACCAAGTTAAATGGTCGTCTTTGACCAAATTGGCAAACTCAACCACTCTTTTTCTAGACGTGAAGAAGTTATTGTCGTGAAATTCAACACTGTCCATTCCAAAATTATCTTTGAGATACCTGATGTGATTGTACATTTTTTGAGCAGAAACTCCTTTCCAACGAGCATTGTATATTGGTACGACAGCACAAAATGAGCACGTGAATGGACATCCAAAACTAGAGTGGTAACTTAATGTTCGCTCACCCAAAAATGTTTTCCCTAAATAATTTTTAATCGGATAAAAGTCATTTAATATATCGTAGGGTAGGTCCGGTAATTTATCCATGTCAGGGAGATGATCCTTTCCTGTTCGCACGATGTTTTTGTCCTTATCCAGGAAAATCAAATTGTTTATTTCCTCTAATTTTTGTTCGTTTTTACCAGTTAGCGCGTCCAGTAAATTTGGAAATGCAAAATCCCCGGGGCCATTGATGATATAATCTACAAATCCCGATTCAAGAGATACCTTATACTGATTCGAAGCAAAATATCCACCCCAAACAATGGTAATATCAGGATACTTTTCACGAATTTTCTTCGAAAAGGGAATTGCCTCCTTTAATTGTGGACCTGGCATAACCGTCGATCCGAAGAATTTGAACTGTCCAGTAGACAAGTATTCTTCGATAACCGACCAGGGGTCTGATTCCATATTGCCATCCACAAGAACGAACTCATACCTACCATTGATAGAAGCAGCTACTTGCAAAATCGAATTAGGAATACGGTGTTTTCCAGAAGCACTTCGAGGGTTAAAAAGTAATACGTTTTCAGTAGCCATTGTTCAAATGTAAACAATAACGATAACACGAACTTAAAAGGAGTGGGAGTTTCTTTCGAATGGCATCGTAACTTTCAAAAGTCTATATTTACAGTCAATTACTGATGAGAGCCCTTCCGACTAACATATCGCCCATAGCGAAAATTGTAGCATATTATGATGTTTTCAATTATCCCTTACGTTTAGAGGAGATACATTACTTTACTGAAGGTCAAAGTGATAGTGTTGATAAGACAAAAGTTTTACTGGATTCACTCCTAGAAGAAAATAGAATCGAAAACAAGGAAGGGTTTTATGGAATTGATCTCACGGAAGAGAAAATTCAGAAAAGATTAAAAGGTAATTCAGCTGCGGAAAAAGTGGTTTCAATTGCCAAAAAAAAATCAAATTTCATTGCTAAATTTCCTTTTGTTGATGCTGTAATGATTTCAGGATCATTGAGTAAAGGAGTGATTGCGGACGATGGTGATATAGATTACTTTATTATTACTCAACCAAATCGACTTTGGATCGCAAGAACGCTCTTGATTTTGTATAAAAAGTTGTTTCTTCTGAATTCAAGGAAATATTTCTGTGTGAACTACTTTATTGATAATGAGAGTTTAGAGATTGAGGAAAAGAACATGTTTACAGCGACGGAGATTGTTACGATGTTGCCAATGGTGAATGGTAATACGTATTCTTCTTTTAGAAAGGCTAATGAATGGGTACAATTGTTTTATCTTAACGCGCCGAATAGATCGCTAAATGATGTATCTGAGCTTAAGAAAGGTGGACTTGGGAAATTTGCGGAATGGATTTTAAAAGGTCGATTGGGTGAATCATTGGATGCTTATTTCATGAAGATTACGCTCCGTCGTTGGAAAAAGAAATTTGGGCATTTTGAAGATGCTGATTTCGAAGTCACAATGAAAACGAATCGTAGAGTTTCCAAGCATCACCCGAGTAATTATCAACGTTTTGTGTTAGAGAAATACAATGAAAAATTGAAACATTTTGAAGGTATTATTTAGTCATGCATACTATTATCAACTCGATCCAAAGCAATGGAAGGGGAAAACACCTTATCCGCCTTTAGGAACGATTACTGCCGCAAGTTTTCTTCGTGAGAATGGATATGAAGTTGGCTTGTTCGATACTGGACTTTTAGACGGACCGGACACTGTTATTCCAATTCTTGATGATCATAAACCAGAGTATTTGGTGTTGTATGATGATGGATTCAATTATTTGACAAAAATGTGTCTCACTAACATGCGTGAGGCGGCATACAGAATGATTGGTTATGCAAAAGATAGAGGTTGTAAGGTCGTAGTGTCTAGCTCAGATTCAACCGATCACTATCAAAAATACTTGGAAAAAGGTGCCGATTTTGTTCTTCTTGGTGAAGGAGAGGAAACTCTGCTTGAGTTGATCAATGAGTTGGAACTTGGAGAAGACGGATCTGATGTCAAAGGAATGTGTTATAAAGCAAAGGATGAAGTTGTTAACACAGGTCGACGTCCAGTTATTCGTGATTTAGATCAAATCCCAATCGCAGCTTGGGACCTTGTTGATATCGAAAGCTACAGAAGAATCTGGGAAGAAGGCGGTCGTGAGTTTACACTGAATATTGCAACTACGCGAGGCTGTCCCTACAAATGTAACTGGTGCGCAAAGCCAATTTACGGTAATCGATACAATTCAAGAAGTCCAAAACAGGTTGTTCAAGAAATCGAAATGCTCGGAAAGGAGTTTGGAGTTTCTAAATTCTGGATGTGTGACGATATTTTTGGATTAAAACCAAATTGGGTTCAGGAGTTTAGAGATTTGTTGAAGGAAAAAGGTCTTAAAATTCGATATAAAATTCAGAGTCGAGCAGATTTGCTTTTGCAAGATGATACTATTGAGGCGCTAGCTCAATCAGGACTTGAAGAAGTCTGGTTGGGAGCAGAGAGTGGTTCTCAGCGAATTCTTGATGCAATGGATAAAGGAACTACGCTCGAGCAAATAAAAACATCGACGGAGCAATTACAGAAATTCGGTGTTCGAGTGGCATACTTTCTTCAATTTGGATACTTGGGTGAGACAAAAGAAGAGATCGAAGCGACAATTAAAATGGTGGCTGACAACAAACCGGATGATATCGGAGTTTCTGTCTCTTATCCACTTCCTGGAACAAAGTTTTATGATATTGTTCAGGATCAATTGGGACAAAAAGCGAACTGGACCGATTCTGATGAATTGGCGCTCATGTTTAAGAATACATTCAATCAGGATTATTACAAAGCGCTCCATCGATTTATTCATAAGTTTTTCCGCCGAAATCAAGCTCAGGAGTATTTGAAAAAACACTCATTATTCTCAATTTCAGGAGTTAAAGCTTTTTTGAAGAAGATTTATTATACACCGTTGATTTCGTACTATCGAAATAAAATGAAGCGTCTGGAAAACGTTGCTTAGTTTAATTTGGAGGATTTTGATCACATAGCAAATGATTATGATGCCGACTTTACGCATTCGCTGATCGGTAGAGCTCAACGAGATATTGTTCATGAGTTGATTTTGCACTATGTGTCTGATTTATCGAATAAACAAATTCTCGAACTGAATTGCGGAACGGGTGAAGATGCTAATTGGTTACTTCAGAATGGAGCTAATGTTATCGCTACTGATATTTCTCCTGAAATGATCGAAGTGACCAGAAAGAAAATTCCTTCGGTAGAGACAAAAGTATTGGATGTGAGAGATCTAGGTGAGTCATTTGTTGACGATCAATTTGATCTGATTTTCTCAAATTTTGGTGGACTTAATTGCATTAATGAATCCGATTTGACTGCAGTTCTGAAGGCCGTTCAATCAAAATTAAAAGTGGGAGGCAAGGCAATTTTTGTTATCATGCCGAATGCTTGTCGTTGGGAATCATTCTATTTTTCGGCAAAAGGTCAGTTTTCAAAAGCAAAAAGAAGGAAGTCAAAACATGCGGTTCAAGCAAATGTGGATGGTGTTTTGGTGGATACATGGTATTATTCGCCAGATAAAATTGCAGAGATCACCAAAATGAAATTGTTGGGAACACATCCTGTTGGCTACTACATTCCACCTTCGTATTTGGAACCGTGGATTCAACGTCACCCGAAAATATGGAATAGCCTTAAGAAGAAAGAACAACGAATTCGTAATAAAGCGAATCTAGCTAGGAAGTCGGATCATTATTTAATTTGTTTAACGAAGTAATGGAGGTTCTTTTAACACATGGTTATTTCATTCATGAGGATCCGAAAGAACAGGAAATCATGCGACCATATCCACCTTTGGGGTTACTGTATTTAGCTGCATACCTTCGTGAAAGAAATGTGGATGTCGCCGTTTTTGATTCGACATTTTCAACTTTTGAAGCGCTCAAACAAGATATTTTAGAGAAAAAGCCTAGAATTTTGGCACTCTACGCAAATCTTATGACGAAAATCAATCTGATTAAAATCATGCGTTTTGTGCGATCTGAAGAAAGTTTGATAGAAACGAAGATCGTTTTGGGTGGACCAGATGTCACTTACAACCAAGAAAAATACTTGAAGGCTGGTGCTGATTTTTTGATTATCGGTGAAGGTGAACAAACGATTTTTGAACTGAATCAAGCTTTAAAATCAAATGGAAATCTACACGAGGTTGAAGGCTTAGTGTTTCTGCAAAGTGATGAATTGATCGTTAATTCGCCACGTGTTAAAATCAAAAAAATAGATGAATTACCCGTTCCAGCTCGTGATCTAATTGACTTAAACCTTTACTTGAATAGCTGGAGGTTAAGACACGGATTTAATGCTGTTTCTGTTAGTACTCAAAGAGGTTGTCCTTACACTTGTCAATGGTGTAGTACTGCAGTTTATGGTCAAAGCTACAGACGAAGATCAGCTAGTTTAGTCGCCGATGAAGTGGAATCAATTATTCGTGATTACAATCCAGATTCTTTGTGGTTTGTCGATGATGTTTTTACGGTGAGTCACAAATGGATTTCCGAATTACACGAAGAATTTACAAATCGAAATATTAAGATCGCTTTTGAGTGCATTACCCGTGCAGAAAGATTGAATGATGAAGTTTTGCAGCAACTGAGTGAAATGGGATGTTCCAAAATTTGGATTGGAGCAGAAAGTGGTTCTCAGAAGATAATCGATGAAATGGATCGTAGAGTGGATGTACAAGTCGTGCGTGATCAAATCATCCGAGCACGTGATTTTGGAATTGAAGCTGGAACTTTCATCATGGTTGGTTACCCGAATGAAACAATCGAAGATATTGAAGAAACCGTGCATCATTTAAAGGTTTCTAATCCTGATCAATTTACGATTACTGTGGCTTATCCTATTGCTGGGACTGGACTTTATGAGCAGGTGAAGGGGAAGATGAAATCATTACCTGATTGGGAAAAGTCAACTGATCGGGATATAGATTTCGAAAGGACTTATTCGCGACGTTTTTATGATCATGCGGTGAGATACATTGTAAATTCAGTGAATGCAAATAAAAGTTGGGATAATCGAGACTTCGTAAACTGGATGAAACAAAAACTTAAATCAATCGCAGCGAAAGGCGCTATGGTGTTGAGCAAATGAGAAAGCAACTAACATACTTTACTGACCTGATTGAAGGAAATAGTTTTGAAAAAGACTATTTAAAGCTGCGTGCTCTTGAAGGTTGGATTTATGAAGGTGACGAACTAAAGATGCTGCCAGTTGTTGGAGAAAACGATCCACATCGATCAATTTGGGAGATCAGAAAACAGACCGCCGATTTAATGGTGGAGTTTCTGAAAGGCAAAAGAGGTGATTTACTCGAGATTGGTTGTGGAAATGGCTGGTTCTCGAATTATTTGGCGAGTAAAACTGATTTGGAAGTGATCGGGATTGATATTAACGTCACCGAACTAGAAATGGCTGTAAATCAATTTAATCGAAAGGATTTAACTTTTGGATATGCCAATGTTTTTGCTTGGGAACCGAGTTCAAAGTTCGATTTTATCGTGATTAATGGAGCCGTTCAATATTTTGAAGGTGTTGACAATTTAATTGATCGGTTGGATTCATTTTTAAGTACAAATGGAGAAATTCATATCGTCGATAGTCCGATATACAAGACCAAAAATGAGTCGCAAAAAGCAAGAATGAGGTCAATTGAATATTTTGATAAAATGGGATTCCCTCAACTGGCAGATTCGTATCACCACCATACTTTTAGTGATTTTCCCCGATTCAAAAATAGAGTAGGTGAGCCTAGTTTGTTAGCAAGGCTAATCGGAAAGAAGGTTGGCGGATTTCCCTGGCTGCAATATCGAAAAGAAAGATGAAGTGGTTTTGGCTACATATCGTCCTTATTTTCTTTGCTTTAGCTAGTTGTTCTGATGGCAGTTCTGTTTCAAAAAGTCAAGATGAGCTGACGAATGTTGAATTATTGTTGACCGATTCTATTCAGAAAATTTTAACCGATTATCGAAACGAAGCAGTAGAATCTCAAGTTTTATTCGGTGACAATAAGGATTGGGTGGATGCTCAGATTATTCTCGATTCAGATACGCTTGCGGCTAAAATCAGACTAAAAGGCGATAATACTGATCACTTAAACAGCAAAAATTGGTCTTTTCGGGTTAAATTGAAAGAAGGGACTCTTTTAGGGAAACGCGAATTTTCATTACAACATCCTAGAACGAGAGGGTATGATAAGGAGTGGATTTTGCATAATTTATTGAAGAATGAAGGAATTCTAACAACGGAATATCGGTTTGTTCAACTTAAATTAAATGGTCAAATTGATGAAGTTTACGCTTTCGAAGAGCATTTTGAACCAGAACTAACAGGACAACTGCAACCAATTTTTAAGTTTGATGAATCTGCTTTTTGGAGGTTGCAAAGAATTGAAAGATATAACAATTCAAATATCGATTTTAAGTATCCAGTTTTCGCAAGTTCTGAAATTCAGACGTTTAATTCGAAATCAATTCTAAAATTGGATACACTGTTAGAAGAATTTTATCGAGGTCGATCTTTGTTAGAGAAATACAGATCCCATAAAATTTCATTTTCTGATTGTTTCGATGTCGATTACGAAGCCAAAATGTATGCTTTATTGGATTTATTGAATGGCGATCACGCCCTCATTTGGCATAACCGGCGATTTATTCTCAATGATCAAGGTAAACTTCAATCAGTTGTCTATGATGCGTTTACTGAAGAAGAGTTCAAGCTGACCTCAAGAACTTGGTTGATGGACAATTCAGGGAACTTCAATACGAATTATTATCCAGAATTAGTTTTTGTCTTCGATGCTTTTAACGATCCAGTTTTTAGAGAGAAATATCTCGAATATTTGAGTTATTACACAAAAGAGTTTGATTGGAAAACCTATTTGAACTCAGTCAATAAGAAATCGGAATTAACCCAAGTACAAAAGAAGTTTGATATTGCTTTTGATGTAAATTCTACAGTAGAAAATCGAACACAACAACTTGATTCTTTATTAAATGTATTAAATGTAGATTCTGAAGAAAAGTGGTTTGACTACCAATCAATTACAGATTTTGCAAAAGAACACCCAGAAGACAAGGGAATTCCTGATTTAACGGTGGACAGAGAACCCATAAATGGACTCACGATTCAAGCTTTTGTAGAATTTCGATCAGACTTTGAACAAAAAGTAACTCTTCTCAATTATCATCAATATCCTATTCAGATAGTTGGTTCAGGATTTAAGAGTAATAAGATTGATCAACAAGCGAATCTATTTTTGTCTTCTTATATTCCAGATAAAGCTCCAGAAGTTAAGATACTGAAAATTCCAGCTACAGCAGAGTTTATTTTCTACAAAGTAGAGGGAATTGATTCAGTTTTCGTCCGTGAAATAAGTCCATTTAATTTACCCAAAGAACGATTTTGAAGTCCGCTAAACATATCGTTTTAATCACTCCTGGATTTGCAAAAAATGAGCAAGATTCTACGTGCATTCCTACGCTTCAGGGACTCGTGAATGAATTGAGGAAGAAGAATGATATCCAAATTACTATCGTTGCGGTGCATTATCCGCATACATCAGAAAGTTATGAATGGAATGGAGTGAAAGTGTATCCGTTAGAAGGAAATAACGTCCGTGGTTTTCAAAAAATATCGTTGATAAAAAAGGGACTTCGAAAACTAAAGGAAATTCATTCCAACCTTAAAATCGATCAAATTCAGTGTTTTTGGTTATCAGATGCAGCTGTGATTGGAAGTCGTTTCGCAAAGAAAAACGGGATTAAGTGCTCAATCACTTTGATGGGACAAGAAGCGTTGAACGAGAAAAAGTACCTCAAATTGATTCGGGGAGATAATCAATATATCGCACTTTCATCAATTCAGAAGTCGCAGATTGAAGAAAAATTAAAACTTTCAATCGACGAAGTAATTCCATTTGGAATTGAAGATATTGAACAGCATCAGGACAAGAAAAGATCAATTGATATCCTTGGAGTTGGATCGCTGATTCCATTAAAAAACTATGAACAATTCGTTAGAACAGTGGCATTACTTCAGTATGAAAATCAATTTAAAGTTGAATTAATAGGTGAAGGGCCAGAAATGAATAAATTAAAGGAGTTGAGTGAAGATCTTGGGGCAGAAATCACCTTTTTAGGTCAACTGGAGAGGGAAGAAGTGCTCTCGAAAATGAGTGAATCTAAAGTTTTATTCCATCCAAGTAATTACGAGTCATTTGGATATGTGTTCATGGAAGCTTTGGCCTGTGGAATGGGAATGGTATCTAAAAAAGTGGGATGTGCTCTCGACTTTAAACAAGAAAATTGGACAATTTCTGAGAATGAGGATTTTGGAGCAGCAATTTTGCATCAGTTGGAACTTTCGAACAAAAGAAAACGATCAAGCTTTGTTACAATGAGGCTAACGGTAGAAAAATACCTCAAACATTGGAAGGTCTAAATAACTTATATTTGATTAAAACATAAACAATTGAAAGAAGAACAAATCAACAAAAGTTTATTAACGGTGATCTACAGGAATCGCATTAAAATTATTGCGATAACTCTGATTTTTATGGTGTTGGCAGTCGTAGTATCATTTTTTATTCCCAAAAAGTATGTTTCATTTGGTGTGATTTATCCAACCAATTCCAATTCGATAGAGGCTATTGTTAAAAATCCAGATGTCGGTTTTGAAGTTCAAGCAGATCGATTAATTCAGTTGCTCGATTCGAAAGCGATGAGAGATCATGTCATTGACAAATTCAACTTGATTAATTACTACGAGCTGGATACAAGTAATCCTGCCTGGCATGGGAAGTTGATTGAAAATTATTCGGATGATATCAGTTTTTCAAGAACGCCCTATTTGTCTGTTGTGATTAGAGCTGAGTTGAAAGATCCTGAATTATGTGCGGCTGTTGTGAATGATATCATTGGTTATATCGACACTTTGAGGAAGGATCTTTATCAAGAGAATATTATTCGATTAAATGATGATTACAGGGTTAAACTAGCTCTTCAAGAAGAGAAGGTGAAAGAAGCTTTGATGATGATTGATCAATTAGATGGTCCAAAACAACCAAATGATCTTTCGCGCAAAAGACTGGTTCAATTAGAAGAACGCGAGAGAAATGGTGAATCGTTAGATGGAGACGGAATCATTAAGTCTAAACTTCAATTAAGTCCTAGTTATCAGTTAGAATCAGCAATTGATAACTATTATTTCGAGCTTGGTGTTTACAACGAAATGAAGTCGGCAGCGATTGAAACCAGTAACGCACTTGAGTTGCCATTCCCAAATGTCTATGTTATTTCTTCTGGAGAAGTTGATCGTAAAAAGGTATCTCCTTCTTATTCAACGAATGGTGTTTTAGGTCTATTGGTTGGACTTTTCTTCTCGATTGCTTATTTCTTCTTAAAAGATCGCTGGTCTGAAATCAAAGCGAAAATTCAATAAATAGGTGGAGCGAAATAGACAAAATTTTTCGTTGTTTATTTCCGTGGGACTTATGCTCCTACTAACACTTTTGTTGATTTATTTTAAGAAGAATGAGTGGGTTGAAACAATGATTTACTCTCTAATTGGGTTGATCTTTGCTCCGATTTTCTTCAGTAGAATAAGCTACGGTATTTGGATAATTACCTTTTCTGTTCCGATTTCCTTAGGTGTCATTCTTCCGATTGTTGGAGTGAAAATGTCTATTCCGGCTGAATTTTTAAGTGGAATTTTACTTATTGTTTTTGTTGTTAAATGGCTGGCAGGACTTTCGATTGATAATCGTTTGCTCAAACATCCAATAACGCTTTTGTTCGCTGTTGATTTAGCTTGGAGTTTTATTTCTGCCACACAGTGTGAACTATCAGAAGTGGCAATGAAAAGGTTCGCAATGAAGTTTTTGTTTCTAGCGGTATTCTATTTCATTTTTGCAACACAATTAACATCTGTTAAACGACAGAAAATGTTGTATTGGTTGTATGGATTAGGGATGTTGTATCCAATTTATCATACAATATCGGTTCACGCTCGAAGAGGGTTTGGCCATAACACTGCAGCAAATGCTTCGGAACCCTTTTATGCTGACCACACCATTTATGGGGCTGTTCTGGCATTCATTCTACCATTTTTCATGATGCAGGTTCTGAAACGAAGCGGGAATTCTTCATCGTTGAAATTTGGTGCTTTCTTAATGGTGATAATTCTCGTTATAGCTGAATTTCTGTCCTATTCAAGAGCTTCATGGATTAGTCTTTTAGCAGCTGGAGGTTTACTCGCTTTGCTTCACTTTAAAATTAAGTCATGGCAACTGATTTCGTTGATTTCGATTATGGTGATTGGAGTTTTAGTCAACCTTTCTTCGATTTATGGAGTTTTGAAAGAAAATGAAGCAAAATATGGAGATGATGTCGGTACACACTTAACTTCTGTAACGAATCTTCAAAATGATCAATCGAATTTAGAGCGCGTGAATCGCTGGGTTTGTGCCTACCGAATGTTTCAAGATAGACCGATATTCGGATTTGGTCCAGGAACGTATCAGTTCGTGTATGATCGTTATCAGACTCCTGAGTTTATGACGAGAATCAGCACGCACAAAGGAGATCGTGGTAACGCTCATTCTGAGTATTTGACCTATCTCTCTGAATTGGGACTTCCGGGATTAGTTGTTTTCATATTGATTGTTCTTTCTGTTCTAAATCTCGGAGTTCGACTGTATCACTATTCATTTTCGGTTGAAGAACGAAATATGATCATAATAGCAATACTTGGTTTGGTGACTTTTTTCGTTCATGGGTTGTTTAATACGTTCAGTGATATGGAGAAAATGAGTGTGCTTATCTATGGTAGTGTTGGGATTTTAGTTCATTACGATTTAAAAAAGAATGAATTAAGTGAAACGATTTAAAAAAATAGGAAAGTGGATTCTTAAAGCTGGTGTAATTCTGGTAATTACATTCCTGGTTTTCGAATTGCTGTACCGCTATAATGTAATTGATTTTTATAAAACGGAATTGACTTCGCTAAACGATCTTGATTCAATTGAAAAGTCACAAAAGAAGAAATTACTAGTTTTTGGCGATTCGTTTTCAGCAGATAATAATGGTTATGTGAAAATGATGCAGGATCAAGGAGATTGGACGGTTATCAATTCTGCGGTGTCTGGAATTTCTTTTAAGCAAATCAAAAATTTCTTTGAAGATCGAGTAGAGGAGTTCAATCCTGATGCAATAATTATTCAATTGTATGTTGGGAACGATTTTGAAGATTATCATCATTCTCGGAATTGGTCGGAATTGTCGTTTGTTCGCAATTGCTACTCGTTGATTGGTGATCGCTTAACGGGACTTCAATACTTGAACTATAAATTGGGTGGTCGATTTTCAAATGGTAAGGTAATCGACCCTAAAATCAATATTGGCTTCAATCCAAACACGTACAACCACAGGGAAAGAAGATACTTTAAAGCTGATTCTAGTTCATTGAAAAATGCGATTCAATTAGTTGGTGATCAATTGAGTACTTATGAAGAAATGCGAGATGATATTTCTACTTCACTTTCCGAGGTAAATGTTCCTGTGCTGATTGTAGTTCTTCCACACGCTGCTCAAGTTTCGAATTTATATCGAAAGAATATGGAAAGAATTGGAGCTTATCTTCCAATGGAAATTACATTCGGGAAATTCAATTTCTATGATCAGTTAAAGTCAGATTTGAAATCGTTTACAAATGTGAAAGTCGTTTCTCCTTTGCTTCGTTTTCGACTGAATATCAAAAGAAAAGAATTGTTTTATCCGAACGATCCGCACTTAACTCAATTTGGTCAAGAAGAACTATTTAACTTCGTTAAAGATAAACTGAAATCAATGTAATGAGCAAAAAATGGTTTCTCATATTGCTTGTTTTTGGAGTTGCGCTCCGCTTTTTTCACTTGGGAGAATCGATTGAGTCACCGCACATGTGGCGTCAGTCGGATACAGCAAATTACATTTGGGACTTCTACCAAAATGGAATTGACCTTCTTCATCCTTCAGTCTGTTGGATGGGAGAGTACAAAACCGTCATTCTCGAATTTCCGCTGATTGAGGGAATTGTGGCCATGGCGTATCATATTTTTGGTCCATACCATTCGGTCGCGAAGATCATTTTTCTCTTGTTTTTTCTAGCTTCGTGTTACTACTTTTACAAACTGATTCGACTCTTTATTTCTGCTGAAGTAGCGCGAGTTGCAACGATTTTATATCTCTTTTCTCCACTAAGCATTTTCTTTTCACGAGCGATCCACATCGACTTCGCGGAAATGTTCTTCGTTTTCGGGATGAGTTACCATTTCATAGTCGGAATTCAAAATCGTGACCTAAGATCGGGATTATTCGGAAGCTTATTTGCCATACTCGCATTTATGACGAAAGCACCGTACGCTATCGTCTTCTTTTTCCCAATTCTTTATATCATATTAAAAGAAAGACAATTCCTTTTTGTGCTAAAGACAGCTTATATTTATGTGCTTCCAGTGTTGATTTTCATTCTATGGCAGCAACATGTTTTTGAGGTGAATTCGAATGCTCCTGACTGGGATTTTATTCCCGGTTATCGCAAGTTTGTTCATAATTCAGGCTGGTATTATGGTGCGTGGAGTCAACGAGAGGATTGGAATAATTGGAACATTCTTGGAAATCGAATTCTTTTTGAAGTTACTGGAATAATTGGACTGATTTTAGTCGGTCTAGGAATGATTTTCGGTAAAGTCAAAGCATTTTTCTGGTGGTGGCTTTTCGGAGTGATCGTTTACGTGCTGATTTTCTTCAATCTTCACCGAATTCACAATTATTACCAAATTCCATTTGTTCCAATTTTGAGTGTGTTTGGTGCACTAGGAATTGCATTTCTTTCGACTTTGTTCAAAGATAAAATGAAGTCGATTCTGATAATTTCATTAGTTGTTTTGGTTGGATCAGAGAATGGATATTACGCCTTTTCGAACTACTTTGTTCAGCAACCTATTTTTGAAGAACTTGGACAAATCATTCAGGATGAAACCGACGAGAACGATATCGTCATCACAAACATTAATGAGCTGGACAGTAAATTTCCGAATGTTCACTACGCAGCACGAAGAAATGGTTGGCAAATTCCGAATTATGGTCTGGAAAGTCAGTTGATCTACAAATTGATGCTAGAAGGAGCAGATTACTTCGTAACGATTAGATATGAGGAAATTCAAGGAGATATTGGTAATTTCTTAGAACCATTCGAACTTGTTAAGCGCAATCACAGCGACGGAAGAACGGTTTATATTTATAAAACGGATTTTCATCAATTATGGTCCATGATGCCTGAGTCTGAAAAAGAGAAAGTAAAACGAAAATTACCCAATGAAAACTTTGAAGAATAGTTGGACGTTACTGCGACCGCATCATTGGGTTAAAAATGGAGTGATTTTTCTTCCGGCGTTCTTTGCTGGGGAATTGTGGACTTCATGGGAGCTGTTGATTTTAGGTTTTATTTCATTTTCGCTGGTGGCAAGTTCAATTTACATTTTGAACGACATTGCTGATCTTGAAACGGATCGAGATGTAGAAGGGAAAAAGAATTTGTTCGCTCGAGGAGAATTGTCTGAGCAAATGGGCTTTATTTTAGCTGTTTTTCTAGTGAGCTCTTCACTTTCGTTGGCTTTCTTTATTGATGGTTGGCACTGGATTTTACTCTATTTCGTGTGGAATCTTTTGTATTCTTTTTACTTCAAAACTGTTCCATGGCTCGAAATGTTATTCATAGTCGCTGGTTTTTTAATTCGACTCCAATTCGGAAGTGCAATAACAGAGATTCCCATTACTTTTTGGCTTTACCTGGAAATTATTTTGGTGATGTCAGCCATAATTTTGTCCAAGAGGATTAGAGAACTACATGATTTTCTAGATAAACAAATCATGCGTCGTTCAGTTTTGAAAATTTATTCGATAACGAGCCTGAAATTCACCTTTTTAATCGTTTTAGTAGCACTTTCGATCGTTTATGGATTATACTGCTTCAGTCCGGAAGTAATCGGTAGAATGGGAGAAAACACGTGGATTACAATTCCATTTGCCGTGCTAGGATTGTGGCGCTTCGTTTACACCACTTTTCGTCAAATTGGGACGGTAAATCCAGTCAATAACTTATTTGTGGACCCGTGGTTCGGTCTGATTACGGCAGTTTGGTTAATTTCATGGGGATTTGTGATCTATGGCTGAAAATCAAAAAATAGCAGGTTGGGGTGGATTAAATCCAGTAGATTCTTCTTTGAAAAGAGCAGATTCTGAGGCGATTCGGTCGATTTTAATTGAGCAGAAAAGCCTAATTGTCCGAGGTAAAGGAAAATCGTATGGAGATGTCGCTGTCAATGATGAAAGTGTTGTTTTTCTCAGTGGTGAAAAGTCGATTAAGCTTGATTTAGAAGCAAAAACGGTCATTTGCACAGCTGACGTGATTTTAAGAGATCTACAGGATGAATTGGCTAAACATAAATTGCGACTTCCCGTCATTCCAGGAATTTCAACCATCACAGTTGGTGGAGCAATCGCGTGCGATGTTCACGGTAAAAATCATGCGAAAAAAGGATCTTTTGGTCATCACATTAATTGGATTGATCTTTTAATCGATTCAGAGGAGATTATTCGATGTTCTCAAAAGGAAAACCCTGATTATTTTAAAGCAACGATTGGCGGAATTGGATTATCAGGAGTGATTTTAGCTTGTGAAATTCAACTGGAAGACAGTGTTGGAAACATGCTGAAAGTGAGTAATAAGAAGCTTTCTGAACTCGATCAATTGCCTAGTTACTTCGAAAATTCCGCATCAGAATACAAAATAGCTTGGCTAAAATCAGAAAACGAAATTGTTTATACGGAATCAGATTGGATGCATGACTTCCAAGATAGAAAAGTCAAAGTTGGTCGACTCAAATGGAATTTTTTCGGATTCTTGACTTCTCGATTGGCTCTAAAAATGGTCGATAGATTGCGGTATGCGAGGACAAAGCCTTCGTTAATTGAGCATGAATCGAAACACCTTCAGCCGCTAGATCAATGGGAGAACTGGAATGAGTTGTACCCGAATGGAGTCTATCAAATTCAATTTCAGTTGCCAAAGGAAAAAATTGTGGAAGGAATTCAGTTGTCGTTGGATCGATTGAAATCTATTAGGGCGATTACATTCCTTGCTACCGTCAAGCAATTTGGTGACCAACCAAGCGTGGGATTGATGTCTTTTCCAAGAAAAGGGTTCACTTTCACGATTGATGTTAAAAATCGCGCTGGAATCAAACCTGAGTTGGAGAATTTAGTGAATGAACTATCAGAATTTGGGGCACGATTCTACTTTGCAAAAGATGCATTGATGAAACCTAAAAACATGGTCAACGAACCAAATATTGAAGAATTCAAACAATTTTTGAAGGATAAAACGAATGGTAAATTGCAATCCGAATTTTCGAAACGCGTAAATCTAACAGAATGAAAAAGCTCGTTTTATTCGATTTTGACCACACAATCACAAAGAAAGATTCTTTTGGTGTGTTTTTAAGGGAAAGCAGTTCATTCTCAAAGCGTTTATTGACATCAGTTCGATTATTTCCTTGGATCATTCAATATAAGTTGACTAGAAATGGAACAGAGTTGAAGAAAAAAGTATTGTTTCATTTGTTGAAAGGACGATCTGAAGGAGAATTAGTAACAGTCGGGGAGAAGGTTGCTCATTTCTTACAAGATGGAGAACAACTCAAGTCAGAAGTTTTTGGTGCTTTTTTATCCCATATTCAAAAAGGAAATGAAGTGATTGTCGTTTCTGGTGGCTTGGATCTTTACATTCAACCATGGTGCGAAAAACACGGAGCAAAATTCATTTCTACGGAGTTGGAATTCATTGACGGAGTAGCCACCGGGAAAATGAAGGGAGAGAATTGTATTCGGGAAGAAAAGAAAAGAAGAGTCGAAGAGGAGGTTGATTTATCCGACTATGATGAAATCATCTGTTTTGGAAATCCTGGTGATGATGATGCCCTTTTTGAACTAGGGACTGAAGTACATAAAATCAATCGATAACTAGTCGACTTCTACGAGTTCGTAAATCATGTTTTTCTCCCCAAAAGCAGTTGATTCATGAATTAAATTCATTCTAAAGTAGTTCTTTAATGCAATCCTCTTAATTCTTTCTAAGTCACAATCTTGAGATAAAATTAATAACACTTTTTCTTTGAGGTTAGCTCGATCTAAAAGTGCTTTGAAAAGATCTTCGAAATATTCAAATTCCGGTCCACAAAACCACGCTTTTTCTTCTATCGTTTTTGGTTGCTTGGGGTAGTATGGTGGATTGATAAATAGGTAATCGAACGCGTCATTTATGTTCTCAAAAAGATCACTTTTGATGATTTCAATCGGCAAGTTAAGTTGACTTGAATTCAGTTTTAATCCTTCAATTGCAGCATCAGAAATATCGCTAGCGGTGACTTTTGCACCATTTTTTGCAGCGAAAAATGAAATCAATCCACTACCAGCTCCTAATTCCAGTACTTTTTGATTGTTCAGTTCTAAGTCGTCGAGAAAATCTACAAAAATCTTAGTGCTGATGGTCATTTCCGGAGAAAATACACCAGGGTAGATGATAATATCGATTCCTTTGTACGAGAACGGACGCGGATTCTTGGCTAATCGATTATAACGTCGTTTGAGAAATGGGTGCAATATGCGTTTTATCAGCTTTCTCATTCAATTTCAAAGGCTTGAGCTAGAATTTCTTGTTTTGTCGGATTAATCAGCTGACTGATTTCTTTACTAGCATTGTTAATAACAATAAAAGATTCAGCAATTTCTAATGAAAGATCAATATCGTGAGAGGAGAGAAGGATCGTTTTATTTAATTTCTTTGCAATCTCTTTCAAGGCCTCGTGAACCCGAACTTTATTTGAATAATCTAAGAATGCCGTTGGTTCATCCAATAAAATACATTTCGACTCCTGAACAATAGCTCTGGCAATCGAAGAAAGCTGCTTTTCTCCATCACTTAATTCTGATGTAAATCGATGCAATAAATGATCAATTCCGAGAGATTTCGCCGCAATGCGAACCTCATTTTTATCCTTTGGACTTAATCGACCGAGAAAACTTGTATGTGGTGATCTTCCTAAGGCAATATACTCTTCAACTCGCAGGAAATCAACTAACGGGAAATGTGCTGAAACAAAAGCAACGGCGAATGGTAGCTCTTTTCTAGTGAAAGAAGAAATCGACTTCCCATCAATCAAAATATCGCCTTTCAAAAGTGGAATTTCACCCGTAATCGATTTCAATAAGGTCGATTTTCCAGATCCGTTTTTCCCAATAAGCACACTGACTTCGCCTTCAGGAATTATCAAATCACGACAACTTGCCACTGATTGTTTGTAACCGATATGTAGATCTTTCAGCGCTATCATCTCAGTCTTCTTAGTACAAGTAAAACAACTATCGGAGCGCCAATAATGCTTGTAAACACATTGATTGGCACCATGAAACTATTCTCCATTAACTGAATGATAATATCGCAAGCCAAGACGAATGCACCGCCAAATAAAGCCGCAGCAATCAATAAAACACCATGATTTTGAGTCTTCATGAGCAGTTTAAGCAAGTTTGGAACTGCGAGTCCAACAAAGGCTATCGGGCCACAAAATGCTGTGATCAATCCAGTTAATAGAGCGGTGACAAAAATGATTAGAATTCGAACTCTACGATAGTGAATTCCCATCAGTTGAGCTTGTTTCTGTCCCATTACCAGCACATTCAGGGGCTTAACTAGAAGGAATGTCATTGCCAAACCAATAGAGAAAATCAATACGATTAGCGGAAGTTGAGCCGAATCCACGCGCATGAGAGAACCGAGTGCCCAAAGTGTGAAAACTTTCAATTCCTCGGCACCGGAAACTGTTTGTAGCATCGAAACGATAGCACTTGTGAAACTTCCGAGCATCAGTCCGACTAACAATAAAGAAATTTGCGATCGAATTAATTCGGAAAATAAAACGATAATCAAACCAAATATAAATGCTCCGATTAACGCGTTTGTAACAATTCCGAGATCAGATGTAAGGAAAGGAATTCCCGTCATTATGCTAAACGCCACGAAAAGACTAGCTCCTGAGTTGATTCCAAGAACATAAGGTCCAGCCAGTGGGTTGTTGAATAAAGTCTGCATTAACAATCCCGCAATTGAAAGTCCTGCGCCAGCAATAATCGCCATTGTCATGCGTGGAATGCGGATTTCCCTTGTTATAACATGAAGTGTGTTGTTGTCATCATAACTGAAAATCGCGTCAAAAATGGTTCCTGTTTCGATAGAAATAATTCCCGCAGTTAAATGAATCCAAGCCAAAATTGGCAGGAGGATAACAATCCCTAATAAAATCCATTTATGTTGCGTTGAAACTATCATTCACCAATCAATTGATAAAAATCAAGCGTATCTTTTTTACTGATTTCAGGGTGAAAAATGTGAATTAAGTCTGAAAGCACCAAATTGGGTTCTGCAGCACTTCTTTCCCAGAACTTATTAGAATCGTGTGTATAACAGTACGTTTTGCCTTGAAATGCATCAAAATTCTTGGCCTGTGGTACTATTTCTATAAGTTTAGATTTTGAAGGAACTCCAGGGTTGAGCCAAAAATCTGAAGTTCGATTCTCGACCAATACCGACTCCAAACTTTTTTCGATACTGCCAGTTCCTCTTGTAAAACGATAAGTGTATGTCGCTCCTGCATCCGTAAATAACATAGCCATATAACTTCCTCCAGCCGGTGCATACCAAATATCACCTAGCATATTCCCACTAAAAACTGTTGGACTTACATCAGACGTTAAAACTTCCTGAGAAAGATCGATGTAGTTGTTTTTAACTTCGTTAAAGAAGTCATTTGCTTCATCAACTTTTCCCGTTAAAACTCCAATAAATTTGATCCATTCAGCTTTACCAAGTGGATGTGATTCACGCCAATCGTAAATTGGAAGAGGGCTGATATTTAATTGCAATAGTTTCTGTTCATGAGGAAAGCTCTTTCCAAATCCGCTGTAGAGAATTACTTCTGATTTTGACTGAATGATTTTTTCGAGAGGATAATTTGACTCGTCTCCAAACTCGACTATTTCTTTGTTCTCAAACTTTTCCTTGACTTTAGCGCTGTGCACGTAATTTATATTTGAAATCCCAGTCAAAAAATCTGTGGCAGATAGAATAGTGAGCATACCAACACTCGTTTGCGATAAACAAGCGATGTTCTCAACTGGAAGGTGGATCACATTTTTTCCTGTTACGGATTTATCATAAGTCAGAACAAAGTGAGCTTCAGTTTTCTGAGTATTTGGGTCGATCAGTTCCAACTCATATCCATTTTCAATTGAGTTTAACGTAAAATTCTCAGCAAAATCAATTGATATTGGCTCTATTTCAGTCTCAACAATATTATAGTCATTCGAATTTGTCTCCATGCTGTCAGAACATCCAAAAAGAATGAGAGTAATCAGCGAGACCATTAATAAGCGTGTCATGCAGCAAAGTTAAAATTCCCACTAGAATTGGAGATTGAAAACCGTATATTTAAACCAAAGATTCATTTATGTGGAAAGTAATTTTACTAATTCTTGGTATTTCGGGTATTCCATCGGACGCTCCGATCAACTTGAAGGTGAAAATTTCAGGATTTGATGGAGCAAAAGGGAATGTAGTTCTTGCTCTCTATCGGAGTCAAGATGATTTTCCTAGTGATGATTCACCATTTCGTCACGGAACCAAGAAAGTATCTTCACTAGAGGATGGAACTTTTACGTTTTACAATCTTCCAAAAGATAATTACGCGATTGCTGTTTATCAGGATGTTAACAAAAATGGTAAGTTGGATAAAAATTTAGTGGGAATGCCTACTGAACGCTATGGTTTCTCCAATAATGCGAGAGGTGTTTTTACCGCACCAAGTTTCAATGCTTCAAAAGTAAGCGTTGATGAATCAAAAACTATTTCAATTTTAATTTACTAAATTTTATGATTGTAGTTGACAAATCAACCTTAGATCGAACCGCAAAAGCGCTCTTTATCGTACTTGCTTTACTAACGATTTTATATGTGGCTGGTCACATTATTTTTCCCTTGCTCTTTGCTTTAGTGATTTCATTGGCTTTAATTGGAGCGTCACGAAAATTAGAAAGTTGGGGGATGAATCGATTCTTTGGCGCATTTATTCCCACGATCACTGTGACGTTGGTCTTGGTGGGACTCCTTACATTCTTGGTGATTGAGGGAGCATTATTTCTGAACGATCTTGACCTTATGTCCGCGGGAAAAACAACCAACTTAATAGATCAGTACTACACGAAAGTTATGGAGTGGACAGGCTATCAAGGTGAATTCACTGCAGAGGAATTAAAAGGGTTCTCAAAACAACTAGTTGGGGTGAGTGGGAATATTGTGAGTGCATTAATGAATGGTTTGCAATCAATTGGTCTTTTTCTCGGGCTGATTCCGATCTATGTCTTCTTTATCCTGATGTACAGAGCGAACTTTATGGCATTTGCTCGTTCATTTGTAGATGGGGGGGAGGAAAGTGATCAGATTGGAGAGGAATCCGTTCAAATGATCCGAAAATATTTGGTTGGACTAGTTACTGTCATCGCAATAGTCGGAGTTCTGAATTCGATTGGTCTATTTTTTATCGGCTTAAATCACGCTTTTCTGATTGGTTTCTCCACAGCAATTTTAATTGTGATACCATATATAGGATCTATTGTTGGAGCATTGATTCCGATTAGTATTGCGTTAATCTCTTTCGATTCGCCTTATTACGCATTGGCGGTTTTAATTCTTTACGTAGTAGTTCAGTTTGTGGAAGGAAATTTTTTAAGTCCGGCGATTGTTGGAAAAAGTGTCGACTTAAATCCTTTAGTGATAATAATTGGAATGATTATTCTCGGTGCACTAGGGGGCGTTTTAGCTTTGGTGATTGCGGTTCCGTTGATGGCAATAATGAAAATACTACTGAGTTACACGAATTTTGGAGAGAGTTTTAATTTGCTCCTTCAGGAAAGTGAAATTAGTGGTAAATCTGATGTGTCAGAAGTAGAAGAGGAGTCAACCGAAGACGGTGAGGAAGAAAATGAATAATAATTGCACAAAAAAAATCCCGCTAGCGAACTAACGGGATTCAATTTTGTAAGACAGTGTTGATTACTCACCAACAACTTCAAACTTAACAGTCGCCTTAACGTCTTTATGAAGATTAGCGATTGCTTCGTAAGAACCAACTTCACGAATTGGCTCGTCTTTAATTTTCAATGATTTACGATCGATATCCAATCCTTCAGCTTTCAATGCATCAGACAATTGAATAGTGTTAACTGATCCAAAGATTTTTCCTTTTTCACCAGCTTTTGTTTTGATCGTTACAGAAACTGCTTCAAGCTTAGTACCAAGCTCTTGTGCTTCTGATAAGATTTTTGATTCCTTGTGTGCTTTTTGCTTCATGATCTCAGCGTGAGCTTTCTTAGCAGAAGCTGTAGCCAATACCGCATATCCTTGTGGAATCAAGAAATTACGACCGTACCCAGGTTTTACTTCAACGATTTCGTTAGTATATCCTAAGTTATCTACGTTTTTCTTTAAAATTACTTCCATTTTCTTAAAATTTCCTGTTCAACAATAGATTATTTCAACATGTCAGCAACGTAAGGCATGATAGCAATGTGACGAGCACGTTTGATAGCCTTGTTTACTTTCTTTTGGTATTTTGCTGAAGTTCCAGTGATACGACGAGGCAAGATTTTTCCTTGCTCGTTAACCAATTTCAATAAGAAATCAGCGTCTTTGTAATCTACGAACTTAATACCGCTTTTTTTGAATCGACAGTATTTGTTTTTTGCAATCTCAATGTTGATTGGATTCAAGTATCGAATGTCGTTTTGAGCCATTTTTCTAATTTTTTAAATGTTCTACTTAAGCTTCCGCTTCTACTGATTTAGATGCGCCTTTTCTTGCTCTACGCTTTTCAGCCCAAGCTAAGTGGTCTTTGTCCATTTTTACAGTTAAGAATCGCATAACACGCTCATCACGTTTGAATGCTAATTCTAATTCAGCAACTGCAGATCCTGGAGCTTCGTATTCAGTCATAAAGTAGAAACCAGTTGATTTCTTTTGAATTGGGTAAGCCAATTTGCGAAGACCCCAGCTTTCTGAGTGCTTCACTTTACCACCTAATTCACTGATGTGGCTCTCGAATTTCTGCACTGCTTCCTTTGCCTGTTCGTCAGACAAAACGGGAGTTAAAATGAAAACAGTTTCGTAAGAATTCATAAACTTTTGTTTTGTAATTAATTAAATTTATATCCGATCATTCACTTTGATCGGGCTGCAAAAGTAGACAATTTATTTGAAAATCACGCTTTTCTGATAAGAAAATGCATTTGAGGCCAAGAAGCTATATTAAATTAGCAGAATATTTATACTAATTTACCCCAATAGCGCGCAAATTAGTGAACAATTTATTAAATTCGCATGACAAAATTAATACGCAAAAACAAATAAATCACTCGATAAACATGGTATTTGACTTAGACATGATCAAAGAAGTGTATGCGAAGTATCCAGAAAGGATAGAAGCTGCACGAAAAGTTGTAGGTAAGCCGCTTACATTGGCGGAGAAAATTTTATACGCTCACCTTTGGGATGGAGCTGCTTCTGAAGCCTATGAAAGAGGGAAGTCGTATGTTGACTTCGCACCGGATCGTGTCGCTATGCAAGATGCAACAGCTCAAATGGCATTACTTCAGTTTATGCAAGCAGGGAAGTCGAAAGTTGCTGTTCCATCTACAGCGCATGCAGATCACCTTATTCAAGCAAAACTTGGAGCGGACAAAGATTTACAAGAAGGTATCAATAAGAACAATGAGGTTTTCAACTTCTTGAGTTCTGTTTGTGATAAATATGGAATTGGATTCTGGAAACCAGGTGCTGGTATTATTCACCAAGTAGTTTTAGAAAACTATGCTTTCCCAGGTGGAATGATGATTGGTACTGACTCACACACTGTAAATGCTGGTGGACTTGGAATGGTTGCTATCGGTGTTGGTGGTGCTGATGCAGTAGACGTAATGGCGGGAATGCCATGGGAGCTTAAAATGCCAAAATTGATCGGTGTTAAGTTGACTGGAAAAATGAGTGGATGGACAGCGCCTAAAGATGTTATCTTGAAAGTGGCTGGAATTCTTACAGTGAAAGGTGGTACTGGTTGTATCGTTGAGTACTTCGGTGAAGGTGCGACTTCAATGTCTGCTACTGGAAAAGGAACTATTTGTAACATGGGGGCTGAAATCGGAGCAACGACTTCTACTTTCGGTTACGATGATTCAATGAGAAGATATTTGGCTGCTACAGGTCGCCAAGAAGTGGTTGATGCTGCGGATGCAATTGCTGATCACTTAACAGGGGACTCAGAAGTTTATGCTAATCCAGAGAAATACTTCGATCAAGTAATCGAAATTAACTTAGACGAGTTAACTCCGCACTTGAATGGACCGTTTACTCCAGATTTAGCGACTCCAGTTGCTGAAATGAAAGAAAAAGCGACAGCTAACGGATGGCCATTGGAAATTGAGTGGGCGTTAATCGGTTCTTGTACGAACTCTTCGTATGAGGATTTAACACGTGCTGCTTCTATCGTTGATGATGCAGTAAGTAAAGGTGTTAAGCCAAAAGCAATTTTGGGAATTAACCCAGGATCTGAGCAAGTGCGTTACACAGCTGAGCGCGATGGGTTGATTGATACTTTCCAAAAATTTGAGTCAGCACGTATCTTTACAAATGCATGTGGACCATGTATCGGTCAGTGGGATCGTGACGGAGCAGAGAAACAAGAGAAAAACTCTATCGTTCACTCATTTAATAGAAACTTCGCGAAAAGAGCAGATGGAAACCCAAATACACATGCATTCGTGGCTTCTCCGGAAATGGTAGCTGCAATCGCAATCGCAGGTCGTTTGGACTTCAATCCTATCACAGATAAGTTGACTAACGAAAGCGGAGAAGAGGTAATGTTGAAAGAACCAACAGGATTCGAATTACCTCCAAAAGGATTTGATGTTGAAGATAATGGATATCAAGCACCAGCTGAAGATGGTTCAAGCATTGAAGTTGTTGTAAATCCAGATTCTCAGCGTCTACAGTTGTTGACTCCATTCGCTCCTTGGGATGGGAAAAACATCAACGGAGCTAAATTATTGATCAAAGCACAGGGTAAATGTACTACTGACCATATCTCAATGGCTGGTCCATGGTTGCGTTACCGCGGTCACTTAGATAACATTTCAAATAACTGTTTGATTGGTGCTGTGAATGCATTCGGTGGAGCAACAAATGAGGTTGTTAACCAATTGACTGGTGCTAAAGGAGAAGTTCCTGCAACTGCGAGAGCATACAAAGCTGCTGGAATTCCATCAATTGTTGTTGGAGATCACAACTACGGTGAAGGTTCTTCACGTGAGCACGCAGCAATGGAGCCTCGTCACCTTGGAGTTCGTGCGGTGATTGTTAAGTCATTCGCTCGTATCCACGAAACAAACTTGAAGAAACAAGGTATGTTAGGATTGACGTTTGCGAACGAAGCAGATTACGATAAAGTTCGTGAGGATGATACTTTCAACTTCATTGATCTTGAGGACTTCGCTCCTGGTAAACAGTTAACATTAGAAATCGTGCATGCAGATGGATCGAAAGAAAATGTAATGTTGAACCACACATACAATGAGCAACAGATTGAATGGTTTAAAGCTGGATCAGCATTGAACTTAATTAAATCTCAAAACGCTTAAGAAATTTTTATTTCATAAAGTAATATAAAGGTCATCGATTTCGGTGACCTTTTTTGTTGCCTAGTCCTTTGGTTATATTATTTTCGTAGTCGATGAAATTCTTTTCAGACATCTCTTTTTGGTGGTTGATTCCATGGGCCGTGTTTTCAGCCGTGATCGCGTTTTGGTACTACCGAAATCAAAAGGGAATGAATGACATTTCGAAAGCGATTCGTTATTTGTTGACTGGATTGAGAGGTTTAGCGATCTTCTTACTCGGTGTTTTGTTGATAGGGATTTTACTCGAAACCAAAGACGAACGAACGCAAAAGCCAATTTTCATTACTTTACTCGATAATTCGTCTTCCATGTTGAATTATTCGGATAGTTCGGAAGTTTTATCAAAAACAAAGGCTTTAAATGCTCAATTGAAGAACAAATTTGATGAGAAATTCGAATTTGTTGATCTAAAGGTAGGTGATAAGATTAATAATGAAGGAACAGATTTCTCAGAAGCAGTAACTAACCTTGATGCTGGCTTCGACTATATCTATAATCAGTATTACAACGATAACATTGGTGGAATTCTTTTTATTTCCGATGGAAATTTTAATAAAGGAAAGCATCCGATGTATAGTGCAGAAAGAATCCCACTGACCCCAATTTTTTCAGTTGGAGTAGGAGATACGGCGCGAAAAGTAGATCAATTGATACGTAATGTTAGCTCCAATGATATCGCCTTTTTGAAGAATCAATTTCCGGTAGAAATAGACATTGAAGCCACTAGAATGCAAGCTGGAACTTCAGAAGTTTCAATATGGAGAAATGGGAAGAAACTAACATCAGAAAAAGTCCAATTAAAAGGTGGGCCAATCGATTTCGGTCACGTTTCGCTGCTTCTCGATGCAAATGAAATTGGATTCGTTCAATACACAGTTCGACTGGAACACAAAGATAATGAGGTTACTTACGAAAATAATGAGTGGACATTCTACGTAGAAGTAATCGATGGAAGAAACAAAATTTTAATGTTGTCCGAGGCTCCACATCCAGATGTCGCAGCAATTAAGAATGTCATTGACAAGGATGAAAATGTAGAGGTGGAATCGATGCTTGTGTCTGACTTTAAAGGCAATTTAAAAGATTACGCATTATTAATTTGGAGTAATGCGGGAATGAATGCATCAAACTCATTGAACAAACAAATCGCTGAATCAAAAATTCCAGTACTTTATCTAGTCGGAAATCAAGCTAGACAAAACAACGTTGAGCAACTAAACTTAGGTTTAACTATACCTGGGAGAAATCGAACGGACGAAGCCCAAGCGTCTGTAAAAAGTAGTTTTCAGCTTTTCGAATTGGATGATAAAACGAAAAATCGAATCGAATCGTTCCCTCCGTTAAACGTGCCATTTGGGGGTGTACAATCGAAAATCGGTGATGTCTTGTTGTCTCAACGGATTGGACCAGTGGTGAAATCAGATCCTGTTTTTTACTTCGGGAGTGTTTCCAATCGTAAGTTTGGTGTTGTTGTTGGTGAAGGACTTTGGAAGTGGAAGGTAAATGAATATGCAAAGCATAAGGAAAATACGGCATTTAACGAGCTTATCCAGAAATCGGTCCAATATCTAACGGTGAAACGCAATACGGATGCTCTTCGAATCAATATGCCTCGTCGCTTTACAGTGAATGATGATGTAACGATCAACGCTGAATTTTACAATGCTACATTCGAGAGAATTACATCTCCGAATATCAACTTTAAATTAGTCAACCAAGATAATGACGAGGTAAAGTACGAGTTTGCAAAAAAAGCGGAAGATTATAGATTGGTGCTTGGGAAACTAGCTGCAGGCTCCTATTCTTGGGAAGCTTCAACGAGCTTTAATGGTAAGAGTTATTCCAAGCAAGGCGTATTTGTGGTTGAAGATATTTCGTTGGAAAAGTTGAGCTCAAGTGCAAATCATGGTGTCTTAAAACAACTGGCTGAAAATTCAAATGGATCTTTTTATACTCTCGCAGGAATTGACCAGCTGATTAGCGATATTGAAAACCGAAAAGATATTGTCACTGTTTCATATGAGGAATCGAACTTTGTTGATTTAATTGATTACAAGTGGTTGTTCTTTTTTGTCATCTTGCTCCTTGCAATAGAGTGGTTTATACGCCGAAGGTCTGGTAGTTACTAAAAGTAATTCCCTGAATCTTGATTATGATAAGTAATTGCTTACCCTTGTTCATTTAACAGAATTTCTTCTGAACGTTATTTTTACTTTCCCGATCGGAAATCACCGAAAGGTCAAATGGTTAATTTTGGTGATATTATTAACTAACTATTCGTTTAATCTATTCTACACTTATGAGAAAACAATTACAAAAATCAGGCTTGATCATGGCCTCCTTGCTATTAGCATCACAATCATGGTCGCAATGCGCACAAATTACTTGTCCGCCAAATGCAACTATTACAGCTGACTCAGGTTCATGTAGCGCGGTTTATACGTATCCAACGCCACAAGGAATTGATATGTGTAATTCGTTTAGTGATACTATTTCATTTTCTGGAGTAATAAATAGTTGGACCGTTCCTGCTGGAATTACAGAAGTTACAATTGAGGCGAGAGGTGCGGAAGGAAGTAACAATACTTCTTCAACTGTTCCAGCTGGACTTGGCGCGATTATGATCGGTGACTTTACAGTAACTCCAGGTCAAACTTTATCAATTTTGGTTGGTCAACAATACTCTTCGACTTCCGGTAATGGAGGAGGAGGCGGAACATTTGTTGTTGATGCCCTAAACAATCCACTTATTGTTGCTGGTGGAGGCGGAGGATCAAGCGAAACAGTGGATTCTCCCGATAAACATGGTCAAATAACAACAACTGGCGGTACAGGTGCCGGTGGTGGCGGTCTTGGCGGATCAAATGGAAACGGTGGTTCAATTGGTGCTACTTTTGCATCAGGTGCTGGTGGTGGCTTCCTTACAGATGGTCAAACTGGATGGACTGCAAATACTGGTGGGCTCGCATATTTAAATGGAGGTTCTGGTGGTACCGCTAACGGAAATGCCCAAGGTGGTTTCGGTGGAGGCGGAAGTGGTTCATCTTACGTTGTCGGCGGCGGCGGTGGTGGTTATTCTGGTGGAGGAGCTGGATCTAACTCTCAGGGAGCCGGTGTAGGTGGTGGAGGAGGTTCCATAAATAATGGGACGAATCAAAACAACACGGCTGGAGCTAATTCTGGAAATGGAAGGGTGATTATTTCATACTCAACGCCAGCCCCAACATCTATGTTGTATGGACAAGCAAGTGGAAGCAGTTTTCCTGTAGGAACAACTTCTCAAACATATGTAACTTATGTCTCAGCATCAGATACGGCTTATTGTATGTTCGACGTAACTGTTGTTGATACGATCGCTCCAACTATTTCTGTGCCGAATGATGTTACAAGTTGTAATTCAGTTGTGACTGGAATTGATGCTACGGCAGCTGATATTTGTGGTGCTGCAATAGTTACATATACTTTATCAGGAGCAACAACTGGTTCTGGTACTGGAAGTGCAAGTGGATCTGCATTTAATGTGGGAACAACAACAGTTTCGTATGTTGCGACAGATGTTTCAGGTAATACGTCTAGTGCATCATTGGATGTGACTGTGTTGCCATTGCCTTCTGTTACATTGGATCCTTTCTCAATGGACACTTTATGTGTGAATAGTGCTGCTGTTGCATTGCCTGCTGGTTCTCCTGCTTCAGGAGTTTACTCTGGAACTGGCGTTGTAGGAAGTAATTTTGATCCTGCTACAGCTGGTGTTGGAAACCAAACAGTAGTTTATACTTACACGGATACTAATGGATGTCAAAATTCTGCTTCTTCTTCAATTTATATCGATGGATGTGCTTCGTTGAATGAGTTGGGTAGCACAGATCATTTCAATGTATATCCTAATCCAGGTAACGGAACTTTCAACCTTGTTTATTCAAATAAAACAGGTGAAGAAGTGAGTATCCAGGTGACTGATGCTCAAGGGCGTGTGGTTTACACTAATTCTACAAGTTCAACTTCAATTGAAGAAGTAATTGATATCACAAACTCTGCAAACGGTGTGTACTTAGTTGAATTAAGTACTTCAACATACAAATTAATGAAACAGCTGATCAAGCATTAATGCTTCATTTCGATATGATAACGGGCAAGTTCTTTTGAGCTTGCCCGTTTTTTTAATCGTTTTATTAGTCGTTGTGTTGTTGATTGTACATTTTTAAATCTCTCGTATTCTTCTGGACGGCAATCGCGGCAAACATAGCAAGCGTGAAAGACATGGCGTAGAATCCTTTTTCACTTAACCATAAATCGGCATTTCGAAGTCCCACAATTAGTAATATCACAGAAGTTATAGTTGTAAACCAACTGATTCCATAATAGATGTCTGTTACCTCAATTCCTTCTGATTTGTCACGAACACATTTCTGTACTGAAATCGCACTGAAAAGTCCAAATAGGATGACTGTGAAATAATAACCTTTTTCGTTGAGCTCCATATCAGCATTCCACAAACCAATACAGTAGGAGATAAGTCCAACCCCAAGTGCTACCCACGATGCACCAATAAATGCCGGCGTTGGCTTACTCGCACTTTGTGTTCTTTTCGGGTGAGAAACTTCTACTGTTTCAAATTCAAAATCATTCATTTCTGTTTTCATAACGTTTTGTTTTTGTTGATACAAAGTTGCGTCACGATGGAGGAAATGTAAATTCAAATTTTTCTAAAAACTTACGATATAAAATAGTTAACATTTGTAAATTTCTGTCATTTATTGATTTTATTAAAGTATTTTAGTTAGTCATTACTTACGATATAAATGATAGAATCTTTAATTCATTCTCTTTCACTAAACGATCAAAAGGCCTTTGTTTCTTACTTGAAGCAGCGGAATAAACGTCGTGATACACGTAATGTGGACTTATTTCGATCATTTTTAGCTGGAAAGGAGAGAAGTATTCAGTCTGAAATTGGAATGAATGCTTATTACGTTTTAAAAAAGCGACTTTCTGATAATTTATTGGACTTCTTGGCGAACAAAAGTTTCGAATCGGAAGCAAGTAATGAGATTCAGGTTATCAAGGATACATTATTGGCTAGAAAACTATTGCTGGCGGGAGAAACGAAGATTTCATTCAAACTCTTGTTAAAAGCTGAAAAAGCTGCTGTCGAATTAGAGCATTATTCTCTGTTGAATGAGGTGTACCACATTATGATCGAGTTTTCGGAACACAAATCGGATGAATTTCAACAGAAATTGTTTGAGAAATTGGAGAAGAACACGGCTTCTTTTTTGGAGCAAGAGCGCTTGAATATGGTGTATGCATCAGTAAAAAAAGCGTATCGAAGTGGGAGAGTGGAAGGAGCGAACCTCCAGCAAATCATGGAAGAAACGGTCGCTAAATTTAATATTTCAAGTGATTTAGGTTATTCATTTAAATCCCTATATCAGTTGGCCAATATTCTCGATATCGAAGCGAGTAGAAAATCAAATTATGGTGCCACAGAGCTATTTTTCGAGTCGAAATACCAAGAATTAGTCGGGACTAAAGCGGATAATGAGCGTTCGTTGTATTACCATATCGGACTGTTGTACATTTTAGCGAATATCTACTTCAGAAAACGACAATTCTTTGATTCACAGCATTATTTGGGACTGATGAATTCACAAATGAAACGTTTTGACAGAAAATTTTGGAACGATTTCTATCCAAAATACGCGAACCTAGAAGCGCTGAATGAACATTTTCAAGGAATCAAGACGAATGCAGAGAAAATATTAGTTGAACTCAATTCTCAAAATTTCTCAGAAATTGAATTGGCAAATGTTCGTTTAACGCTGTCCATGATTTCGTTTCATAAGTCTGATTTTAAAACGGCCAAGAATTGGCTCAATCAATTAAATCTCTCAGAAAAAAAATATACGGAGAATCTAGGCGAGGAATGGGCGCTCAATAAAAGGTACTTTGAAATCATCCTGGCATTAGAACAACAGGATTTTGATTTTGCAGAAGCGAAAATTGCAAGTCTGATCCGGAAATTCAATAAATCACTTCAACGACCAGAAAATGCCCAAATACTTCAGTTCTTGAAGCTCATTCGAATGATTTGTCGTGACAATCTAATACTAAAATCAAATGATTTTATCCAAAAAGTAGAAACCACAATCGATTGGCGTCCTTCGGAAGAAGAAGACATTTTTAGGATTTGTTTCTATGGTTGGTTGAAAGCAAAAATGACTGCTGATGATGTGTACAAAACAACGCTAAAGCTGCTTTCTACATAAATTTTCATGCATCTTGTCACTTTTTCGTAAGTTGTAACACCTAACTAATACACGACAATTTCAATGAGTAAATCGAAACAAGATCAATTCATCAAACTTTACGAGCCTATTCATGATCGGTTCGAACGCTTCTGCAGGGCGCGAGTTTATGGTGAGATGGAGTATCGTGATCTCATGAATGAAACATTGTTAGTTGCATATGAGAAATTCTCAACACTCAAGTCCGATCAGGCATTTCTTTCATTTCTGTTCAGCATAAGTGTGCGATTGTTGGCCAATGATGCTCGAAAAAAACGTCCAATGAACAACATGGATGGCGAAGTTCAAAGTATTCAAGTAGGAGAGGAGACGTCGGATTCTACGGAAGTGTCATTACTACATCAAGCGCTGGCTCAACTGGTTGAACACCAAAAAGAAGCATTGATTTTATTCGAAATTGCAGGATTTTCCATTCGTGAAATAGCTGAAATTCAAGTTGTTTCTGAGGATGCAGTGAAGCAACGTTTAAAAAGAGGTCGTGAGAAATTAAAAACGATTCTAACGTTTGAATCGAAGTATA
The DNA here is from genome assembly GCA_964219255.1 of Henriciella pelagia. Lineage (GTDB taxonomy): Bacteria > Bacteroidota > Bacteroidia > Flavobacteriales_D > Crocinitomicaceae > UBA4466. The sequence goes on along the minus strand of CAXPPC010000005.1, from coordinate 92,912 downwards.
AAACCGGAAAAGAGTTGTCCAATGAACAAAGATAAATACATAGAAAATCTGTTCGAAACAGCCAGAAATGAAGCGCCCAAAGTATCGGTTCAGGAAATGAAATTGTCGTTCGTTTCTGCAATTGGTGGGACTTCAGCAGGTTGGTGGACCTCAATTTCATTAAAATCTAAAATCATTATGATCTCATTATTATGTTCAATAGGAATTACAGCAGGAATTTTGGTCGGATTGAACAATAAATCTGCTGAAAACACGTCAAATAGTAGTCAAAAAACCCTAGAATACACTCAAAAACAGATAAATATGGATATTTCTGTTCAAGATGACTCTATCCATGAAATTATGTACGACGATGCTGAAAACGTTGTCAATGAATCAAAAAAAGCAAAATCCTCAGCGCAAAATTTGAGTTTAAAACCTGAATCCTTGAAATCTATTCAACTACACGAATTACCGAAGATAATTACTGAGAATTCAGAAGAACATCAGAAATTAAAAGAAGAATTAAATTCCTTAGCAGATACCTTAAGCAAACGAGAATTTTTCTTTTCAGAGAAAACTACGCTGAAGGAAATACAAGCGGTGGAAAAATTGGCGCAAGCAGCGGGACTTAATTTTGAATACGACGTGAAAATTCGAAGAGATAAAATTAAACGCCTAAAAATTAAAATGGAAAGCAACGGTAAGAAATGGATGTCCAAGATTGTTGGAACAGATTCGTTCTCATTTAATTTTGGTTGGCACGAAGACAAAGAAGGGAAGTTTGTTAAGTTTATTTGTGATAAAGATCTAACAATGGATTGCTGTCATTAAAGTGAAGGGAGATGGAATATTCTCCTTTTGGCTTGTGAGGCAATTTAACATAATATTAATTATAGGGTGGTATATGGTTTTATATTTTGTTGAACCATGTGCTAACGATTCGAATATACCTTCAATTTCATAGTTTGCTAAGTTGTTTGTCCCGACTACATAGTGAGCTCTACAGTTAATGTGATATGGACCTTTTGTTCCCGTATTTCTTTTGATATTCAGGATCTTTGTAAACAGATACTTTTCTAATAAAGTTGACATAAGTGAATATAAGCGACTTGGTGTATACTAAAAGAACTTGCGTCATTTCCTGCAATTCCTTTCTTTGAATATAGTATTCACTCTTCCCTTTTTTATTATTGACACGTTTCTCGGTTATGTGGAATATTCGGTGTTCTATTGCGTTTCTGATTTCTCTATATTTCTTTAAGCCAGAATACTTCTCGTTCTTCATTTCATATGCAATGCTATATAACGATTGCAAATAATAATTGATTTTGAACTCTGATTCAGAAATTAAATCTAAATCCCACAAGTTTGTAAAATGCACATCCACTCTTTGTTTTGGGTATTTCTCTTTTAAGATTGCTACGTAATCTATATCGAGTGCTTCTAAAATTGCTATCCCAATTGTGTCTAATACACTGTAGCATAACCTGAAACTATCTTTCAAGAGAGCATCTTTAATATCTTTCCTCTTGTCCGTGTTCTTAATGTTCTTCAAATTAAACCCTCTCATGTTCGAATTGGGTAATGAGTGATAATAGTTCTGCCTTGCTAGAATAAAATCATAACGAAGAGATCTCAATATTTTTTCGAATCTATCTACGTATTCAATTTGAGTATGGTCATGACCTGATCTAATCTTAATATCATCACGCATAGATTTTTTGCATACACAATAAATGGAATGCTCGGTTAGAAAAAGTGCTTTGTCCAAGCAAAATTTTTCATAGTCCGAATACTTCCTTGATTTTCGAGCATGTGTTGTTTTGTGAGATCTGACTTTGGAAATTGATATTTGATGGGTTCTAAATGTCTTTCGTATTCTTTTTTCTAGCTCTCTAAAATGGGATTTATCGGATTCCATAACTTGATCAGACTTACTTATAGTTCGAGATAAGTCATACGTTTCAAGAAGTAAAATGCTACTATAATCTGAACATGTTTTCTCTTCAACTCCTTCAAGTACACCTGCTTTCATTGAAACCGTGACAGGGTCAGTAGGATCAATTTCCTGAGCTAGGTTCAAAAAGTAAAGTGCTTCATACCAACGAGATAACATTCCTAGATAACTTCCGAGTGAACTTAAACACCTTACGAGCTGGTGTTTATTAAGTGCATTATTATTTATTAAATATTCATTATAGACACTTGTAAGATAGAATTTACATGGCAAAGCAGGCGTAATGAAATCTTTAGTTCCAATTTGTTCGGGTGGCGTGCTTGTACGCTTTAAATTAAAGTACGCCAATAAAGAAGTTGAATAAATTAGTTTGAATCTGATCGGGTATTTTGAGAGTAAATCTTGTTTAATTTCCGAGTCATTAAATCTGAGTATCATATTTTCAAAAGTTTTTTCACTTTTGAAATAATAGCCATATTGATTTAGAAGCTCATAAAAGAGTAAGTTGATTTCACACCGAATATTCTTGTCTTCCACGCGTTCTAGGTAAAACCCAAAAAACTCATTGATTTCGTCGCGAATTTCTTCCTGCGTCGATATATATATCTTTTTCCTGAGATTATTTACCTGAATTCTAAACCAAATATGAAACTCTTCGGGCGTAACTCCAATCAACTCCCCTTCCCATTCATTATCGCTTTTTGCTTTCAATATTTTTTAGGTATTTGCTTCTAAACAAGGTAGGGGAAAAATTATGCATATTAATTAAAGCATTAATCTCCTTTTTTGAATTAGCCGTGAATCCATTATTAATCAGTCCATCAACGAACTGTCTTAAGTTTTCCTTAAGAAATGTTAATGAATCTTTGTCAATTACCTTAGTGTCATCACTCGGATTGACGTTCCATCCTTTACATGTAGGAGGTTGAAGTGTAACTAAGTTGAATTTTACACTATTTCCATATAGGTTTTTGAACCACTCTCCTGATTGAAGTAATTGTCCTATATTATCTCGTGTAATTTCTTCATGAGTAGCCATTGACTTCGCTTCCAGAACTAGGTAATGATTATCTGTCATTCCCCACAAAACATCAGGACCATTCCCAAATTCAGATTCTGGTTCTTGGGCATGAAAACCTAAAAGGCGTCCAGTTTCTGCAAGAGAATGTTCAAATTTAAAATGCGGGATATCAGGACTGAAAGTTAAATCGGTTAGAATCTCTTCGAGATTAATTTTATAGTCTTGAGACTTGTTGAATTTTTTCATGTAATTCATAATCTGAACTGCTTGCTCCTCATTATTCAATAATTTAGTATAATGTCTACTGTGTTGTGGTTGTAGCATGTGCCCAGAGATTGTTGAAGACCTAATCTGCAAGTCATTAGCCTTAGCTACATTTTGTTTATGTAAGTAATGCGCCGCTCGTTCAAAGTACCATCCTTTTTGCCTAGCTGATATATCCATATTATCAATTATCTCTGATTGAATTTTCTTAGATGCTTCTTCATATTCCTTGCTGTTGAAAAGCGCTGAAGCTTCTAATTCTAATTCGGCTAAACTGAGGTTTTTAACCTCTTCTTCATCGTGTGCATCATGCTCCACATCTGACAACATCTTTGAATGATATTCTCTCCAGTCTTTATGTTGTGTCAGACACATGTTAGCAGTTTCGTTAATGGTAACCAATGAATTATCGGTTTCCTCTCCGTCCAGAAGGGATAGCCCTAGTTCTAATTGTTTACGAGTAACTGGTGTGAAGTATTGTAAGTTTGCATTATTCCCAACAAATTGTAGTAGTTTTTTCCCCATCAGATATACAACCGAGTGATCACTACCTGAACGAACAGCTCGACCTAAACCTTGCTCAATTATTTGAGCTTTTAATGCCGCTTTAACTGATTCCAGACGGATTTCGGTATATAATTGTGAATATGAATTGAATGTGGGGTAACCATCAAGAATTAGAACTCGACACATTTCACCATTCAGATCTACTCCATCGTATCGATTAACTAAAACGTAAAATAGCCCTGTTTCACTTTTTAATTTTTCAACAGATTCATTTATGGTATCCTTGTCAATAATGATAGCACCCAATTCCTCCCAAACACTGGCTCTATCTCTCGAAGGAACCATTACAACGGTATTCTTTCCGGATTTTGAATAACTTCTAGCAAGTTCTCGTATCTCTTCATCGGTTATTGTAGAATCAAATCTCTGGGGTGCTAGAATCAGTCGCTGACCAACATCTTTTCTGTCTTTTGGAATTATTGCATTTAAAATGCTTTCTTTGTTAATCCCTAAATCTTTAATTAGATCAATTTGATCTTCAAACGTTGCTGACAAAATGTATCGGTGCTTAGCTTCATGATAAGCTCTGACATTATGAAAAGGAACATGAATGGGGGCTATTTCAATTCCTCCAGAACCAATAAAGCATTCATAAGAATCTAAGTTATCTGCTATTAAGCCCCACTTAAAGAACAATTCTTCATCATCACTATGTTCATTAAGTAAGGAGATAAGTTCCTTGATTCGAGACAACCAACTCCAATACGGTACTTTTAAAATCTTCGCATACGGGTCACCACTTAATAATAGTTTGAAAGTACCTGGAGCTTGATACTCAAGATCATCACTATACATTGAAAGAATTCTTTTGGAAACTTCATGTTCTAGAGGAAATCTAACAGTAGTTGCAGTCCTTGCAATATCTGCACAAACGTGGGCATCATCAATTACTAGAGCTCCAATGTTTATACCGTCTCGCTCAAAAATCGACCTAGAATTGAATATTTTTTGAAATGTACATAGCAGTACACTTTGAGAATTCAAAAACTCATTTGGAAAATCATTATTTTCATCTACTTCGCAGGTTGGTATTCCGTATAAATCAGCCTGTTTCTTTGCCTGAGCCAATAACTGTCGGTCTGGGCATAAATATACGCTTGTACCTACCCCCTCTTTCATTTTAGAATACAACATAAGAAGGCTTACAAGTGTTTTTCCAGAACCAGTATTCATCTTACATAGTACATCTCGTTGCCCTCTTATATCATGCCAATTCTTAAGCACTTCTTCTTGAATTCCGCGTAAATAGGAGTAACCTTCTTGATGAAAAAGGCTTTGAAATAATTCTATTGGTTCGTAAATAACCTCTTTCGAGACCGTATTTTCCAGCTTTTTTTTAAAAATATTCATGGTTATTGTTTAGGTCATTAAATCTACGGAACGTGGCTGCCAATGCAAATGTGTATTTCTACTCAATTTTCACCTGAAAATATTGCAACAAATACGTGATTTTGGTATCATTCCTTCCCTATTCTACTTCACTTCGTTGCAAGAAAAAAGGAATCAGTTTAGGTTGTATATGGGTAATGAAGTCAAAAGAAAGATAACTATTCGTCCTTTCTTAATGAATAGCTCTCATATCAGATTTGCTCGTGTAATTTTCTTCCTTAATATTTTATTAACCACCTAAATTAAATTACTGTAGCAGCTGCTTTTATTTGATTTTCAAAATCGTGATACTTTGTGTTTATATTTATGGCAACAGCGTTTGTTTGTGAAGGTGTTTTTTTCAATACGATTTTAGTCGTACCATCTTTGTTATCTTCATAATAAGCGATGCTCCTAACTGAAATTGCCACATCTCTTACTCCTGTATTACCTTTGATAAAATAAATTTTACTCATAACTTTTTCTTTGCAAATTAGTAATTCGATAATTCACCTCCAATACGCAAACCTCTAAAAATCAATGCGGAATCCCGAAAAAAAACATCACTCCTTCACAACCCTCACCACTACTCCACTTTGCTCCACCAAATAAACACCCGATTTCACATCGACTAAAAACAACGCTACGTCATCAATATCGTCACTTCTAAAAATCAACTGACCAACAGCATTATACACCGAAACGGCTTCCTTACTGAGTAGTTCAATCGTTACCTGATCACTAAACGGATTCGGATAAACACCAAAGGATTCACTATCTGGATGGTTCAACCCCAAATCTTGATAATGTCGATCGCAGTCGTCTAAATAATAGGACAATGAATCGTCTTGGAAATAGATCAATTCGAAAAATGGAAAGAAATCAACTCCGCCGAACTGATTGTTGCAACTGGCATTTTCTATCGGGAAAAGAAAACGAAGCGCTCCTACTCGTTTTAGAAAAACGGGACCTAAATCCGCTTTTTGACCTTGATTATTGAAGACTTGAAGCTCGTAAGCTGGAAATTGAGTTCCTGTAAGCGTCATTGGTAGATTGAACGTATCCGTTACAACCATAAATGAAGTGTCAGGAAGAAATGTACAGTTCGACTGATCCACGTGGATAGCCCATTTATCTCCAATTTGTGCATTGAAATCACACAACAATCGCTGCTCGCCATTTTGAATGTAAAACAGACTATCATTCGTAAAATGAACATATTCGGTCTTCAAAGTATCTGCTCCAATAAATACGGAAGCTCCTTGAGAATCTGTTGTAAATTGATGATTGATTCGCTGAATTCGCTGGTGATTAATACCTAAAGTGTCGTAAAAACCATCGGTGTATGCTTCAATCGTTCCATAGAAATCTTGCGTTGAATACTCAAAACACCATTGAGCATCACCTTGGATCCAATTTTGCGCGAGAGAAATGGGTGCGAAAAGTAGCGTGATAAATATGATTAGGTTGTATTTCATGAGTGTCAATTTACCAATATATACAGAGATTCTTGAGTTAAATTATATACTTCTGTCATTAGATTATTCAGTATAGTAGTAAATACTCTTAACTTCTTCTCCACTACTTCAACTGCAGCTTATTCAAAATCACACTCTGGAACTTTATACCTATACACTTCCTGAATTTCCAACGGGGTTTTTTCATCGAGTTTGTAACAACCACTTATTTTGTCGTAATTCATTCTGCCAATGTACTTTTGAGGCAGTTCTTGATTCCATTTCCAGCCTTCATGCCTGATTATCATATCACTTCTGTCAATTGAATACCAACAACCATTGCAATCAACTACAATTATCTTATTGTCATCATTAAGAAAAACATGCGTGCAACAGCCACTTCCTGTTTCAGGGAAAATATTAACTCGTGAAATGGTATCTCCATCGTAATTTAGTGAAACTAACTGGCGGCTATGGTCGATTAAAAAGGGATGCTGATTATACTTTTTAATTATTAATGTGTTGGCATCACCAATTAATGGATTCTTGCAAGCCGTAAAAATTAATACCAAGAACGATATTTCTAAGATTAAGCGGAGCGACATTCTTAAGTTTTAGGCCTGTACATAACGCCATCTATTTACCAACACAAACGCCGCCTTTTGAACGAATGAAATATTCATAAATAATGATTTGGTTAAAATTATAACGCAAAGTTAAGGAAAGATTGGAAGTGAATCGAAACAAATTCTGTTAATCGTAAAAAAAATCCGTTCTGACAATCGACCTTTGTCCTATGCAATACACCAAATATCTCTCTCAAATGATCGCCGCTCAAGGAAGTCCCAATATGGACGCCGCAGCATTCCGTAAAATCATGAATATTGTTCATCTCGAAGGAAGAAACAGCGTTCTAAAAGAACTAAAGTCGCGATTGAATGACGGCAAGTATCAATATGATATCGAAATCCTTAAAAACGACCAGAAATTGGCAGGAATAACGGGTAACTTCCCACCAGACGTAGCAATCCCCAAAATTCTTAAAGGTGAAATGATTTGATTTTTCTTGGCGGGAATTCCTGTGTCCAGCTGCTAGTAATTAACCTGTAACTGCCAATTGCTACAAGTTCGCTGGTAAACTTACGCGCAAACTTCAAGCACTTGAACCATTTCCAGATCAATTAGCTAAACACTTCCCCCAGCCCGCGTTTTACAAAATACATTCTGGCTTCAGGTAACTAGCATCTGAAGTCTGGTAAATAATTTGGTTTTAGAGCCAAAATTGTTTCGCAGCGCAATGTATTTTTATTCGGCTGTTTTATTTTCAATGTCCTCATGAGCTCGCAGGCTCGGTTGCTTACTTTTTCGACTATGGGAAAAAGTGAGAGAAAACTATTTACTTCCCCCAGCCCGCGTTTTATCGGAATCTATCCAGTATCTGCTGTCTATTGTCCAATATCCAACATTTCAAGCTGATTCTGTGAAACCAAATCCATTTAGAGTGCTAATTATCAATATTATAATGTATTTTTAAGCTAATTACAACCAAATAATTTCACTGATGAAGACAAAAACACTACGCAATTTAATTGCCTACACTGGTCTTTTGTTCGCAACCACAGCGGCTTTCGGACAAGGAACAGTTTACACATTTACAACCGCAGAGGCAGCGGGAACAACAGGACCAACTCAAGGTATGGTGGATGCTGCTTATGCAGGTACAACACTCGATGGTACTGTAACAGTTACAGGAGGAATCCAATATTGGACAGTGCCTGCTACTGGTGACTACCAAATAGAAGCATGGGGAGCTCAAGGATACGGAGACTTCGGAGGTCGCGGTGCTTACATAAGTGGTGAATTCAGTTTAACAGCTGGTCAAACAATTAAAATTTTAGTTGGACAAGAAGCGCCTCCCTATTTGAACTTTCCAGCAACAACGTACAATCACCAATTTGGTGGAGGTGGTGGTTCTTTCGTAACGACAACTACGAATTCGCCATACATCGTTGCCGGTGGTGGTGGAGGAAATCACGGAACTGCTTATGTCCCATCCTGCGATGGACAGATAACTGAGAGCGGTGGTTCAGGTGCAAATGGTTCCATCCTTGGAGCTGGAGGTACTGCTGGAAGCGGAGGTGATCAAGCTTCTAGTGCCGATGGTGGTGGTGGACTTCTTGGAGATGGAGCTGGTTTAGCTGGTGGACAAGCATTTGTCAACGGTGGAGCCGGTGGTTTCGACGAAGGATTTGGTGGTTTCGGCTGTGGAGGCGGAACTTCAAGTTGGAATAACTATCGCGGAGGCGGTGGTGGTGGCTACTCTGGAGGTGGTGGCGCCAATAATGGTGGTTCATGCTGTCCTGCCGGAGGTGGTGGTGGTTCGTTCAATGGTGGAACGAATCAAATCATGATGTCCGGAGTTCAACTTGATGATGGACTTGTAGTGATTACACAATTGGCTATTCCACCAAATGACGCTGGTATTGAGGATGTTCAAGGGATTACTCCTCCACTTTGTCCTGGTACTTATCCATTGGATGTGAAAATCAGAAATTTTGGATCGAATCAAATTACACCAGTAACGGTGAACTGGACTGTGAATGGTGTGGCTCAAACTCCTTTTACTTACTCAAGTACGCTTGACACGTTAAATGGTGCAGGTCCTGATACTGCTTGGGTAAATATTGGATCAGTTGCATACAGTCAAGCTACAGAAGTGAAAGTTTGGACAACAATGCCAAACAATGTCGCTGATATTAGCAACGCAAATGATACATTCACGGTTAACTTGGTAAGTCCTGTTCAGGTGACAGCTTGGGTTTATACACCAATTACATGTACGGGAGATGCCAATGGTAATATTGCAGCTACAATTACTGGTGGATCGCCAGGATATACAATCAACTGGTCGAATGGTGGATTTGGTTCATTGCTTCAAAATCTATCTGCTGGGACTTATACAGCTTATGCAACAGATGCTGGTGGATGTATTGATAGTATGGAAGTAACAATTTCAGACCCTACTCCACTATCAGCGTCGGCTACTTCGACAGATATATCATGTTTCGGAGGTTCGGATGGTACTGCCATGGTTTCTGCTACAGGTGGTTATCCAACTTATGAGGTGGTTTGGAGCAACGGAACTGCCTCAAATACGAACACTGGATTGTCGGCTGGTTATCATGCGTATACAGTAACAGATTCAATGGGATGTACAGTAATGGATTCTGTGGAAATTACAGCGCCAGATGAAATAGCAATTTCAAACACTTTTGTGAATGAATCAGGAGCTGGAGCTGGAGATGGTTCGATTGATATTACTGTAACTGGAGGAACTTCACCTTATTCGTATGCATGGAGTACAGGCGCAACAACGGAAGATTTATCAGGTGTTGGAGCCGGAGTTTACACGGTTACGGTGACTGATAACAATGGATGTACAGCGATGGATACTGTTGCAGTTGGACAGGTAGGAATCGATGAAACAAGTATCTCATTCGACTTCAGCATTTATCCGAACCCAACGAAAGGTAAGTTCACTGTGAGCTTTACGGCATTATCTGCTCCTGTTTCTATTGAAATAGTGGATTTACTCGGTAAAAAAGTGAATGCAATTCAAAATGTAAACGCCGATCAAACACTAGAAATTGACGGAAACAGTGGAGTTTATATCCTTAAAGTGATGACAGAAAATAAGACATACACTAAACGCATCGTCGTTCAGAAGTAAGTTGACTCTTTCTAATTAAATGCTCGTACTTCGGTGCGGGCATTTTTTTTTGTTCTTTGGCGGGAATTCCTGTGTCCAGCTGCTAGTAATCAACCTGTAAATGCCAATTGCTAAAAGTTCGCTGGTAAGCTTACGCGCAAACTTCAAGCACTTGAACCATTTCCAGGTCAATCAGCTATTCTCCTCCCCCAGCCCGATTTTTACCAGAATCTATCCAGAGTCTGATGTCCAGAATCTAGTGTCCGATGTCTTAAAATCTAACCATCTTTAAGTCTTTTCATCAAATTCCCTATCTTCACTTCATGTGTTACGATATCTCTGTTACTCTCAAGCGTCAACTTAAAAAAGCAAAGCGCGATAAAGATCCCGATGCAATTGCAGAAATTGAAAAGGAAATTGAGCGTCGTGGAGAGACCGATTTTCATCATGTTTCAGGCTTTCAACACCCAGAATTGTTGATTTACACCAACGAATCGCCAGAAATTCCAGTTTTTTCTCAATGGGGACTGATTCCACACTGGACCAAAAACGAGGAAGACGCCAAGAAATATTGGAACAATACATTGAATGCCCGTGGAGAATCACTCTTCGATAAGCCTTCATTCCGCGAAGCTGCAGTGAATCAAAGATGCTTGGTGTATATCAACGGGTTTTTCGAACACCACCATTTTGGTAAGCAAACCTACCCTTTTCATATCAAAAGAAAAGACGGTGAAATGCTATGTCTAGGTGGACTCTTTAGCGAATGGAAACAAGAAAATGGTGAAGTCAAAAACACGTTTTCAATCGTAACCACACCCGGCAATTCCGTAATGAAAACCATTCACAACAACCCAAAACTTTCAGGACCAAGAATGCCGCTAATCTTATCCGATTCGCAACAATCGGACTGGTTAACAACTACAAACGATCCTTTTAAAGAAGAAGCTCACGTAAAATCATTTATCCACCCTACTTCCTTTGAAGAAATGGAATATTTTTCAGTCGGACCTATTCGAGGAAATAATGCTACTGGGAATACAGAAAATGCGGTCAAAGAATTCACTTATCCTGAATTGTGGACCTTGGAGTTTTAATGTCAAGTAAACTCACCCCAATCTATATTAGAAATCACATTTGTTTAAATTCGTATTATTAACTTCATACTCTCATTAAAAAACGAACGGTTTGACTACAGGGATTTTAGGTTTATTAGATGAAATTGCCACATTAATGGATGATGTTGCCTCAGCGACAAAAATTGCGACTAAGAATACTGTGGGTATTTTAGCGGATGACTTGGCAGTGAATGCAGAGAAAGCATCAGGCTTTTTATCTTCTCGAGAGTTGCCTGTATTGTGGAAGTTGACGAAAGGATCATTACTAAATAAACTGATTATCCTACCTGCTGTTTTCTTGCTCAGCGCCTTTCTTCCCATGGCCATCGTTCCTATTTTGTTAGTCGGTGGAACCTATCTAAGTTTCGAAGGAGTACTAAAGATTTATGAGTACTTTTTTCACAAAAGCAAGCCAAAAGCACAAGCAAAACCTTTACAAATTCCTGCAGAGGAATTGGAAGAAGTAGAAACGAAGAAGGTTAAATCAGCTCTACTAGTTGATTTTATCTTGTCGATTGAAATTGTAATCATTGCCTTGAGTACAGTAATGGATGAAACACTTCAATTACAAATCATTGCAGTTTCTGTGGTTGCAATTTTGGCTACGATTGGAGTTTATGGAATTGTAGCTTTGTTAGTTCGAATGGATGACGCTGGTTATCGACTAATGAAAAATGAAACAGAAGGGTTTAAGTTCTCATTAGGTAAACTGTTGGTGAAATCATTACCAATTATTGTCCGCATTTTAGGGATAGTAGGAACGTTAGCTATGTTGCTCGTTGGTGGTGGGATTTTCGTTCATAACATCCACTACATTCATGAACTAGTCCATGGAATCCCTCTCATTCTTGCTGACTTTTTAGTGGGGATTATTGTTGGGATAGTTGCCTTTACTTTGTATATGGTGGTTAAAAAGTTGCTTGCGAAAAAGTAGGACCTTCAATTATTGCTTTTTTGTCGTAATAGACCTTGATGAATTCCTAGACTTGGTTTTTGTAGTTACATTCTTTTGTGCTGGTTTTTTTGGGGCAGCTGTCTTTTTAGCAATTGGTTCCGTCTTTGTGGATTTTACCTTCTTATCCGTCACTGATGGCTTCAAGTCGGTTGATGTGACAACAGCTTGATTCGTTGTTTGTTTAACTGTTGATTGTTGAACTACTTCGTTGTTCGTGGCAGGTTTATTCTCTTCGACTACTTTAACGTTATCACTCCATGCAAAACCAGCACTAATTTCGGGCACAATATAAACGCAAGCTCTAAAACTTTCCGAAGAAACTTTACTATTTTGGAGTTTAACTGATTCATTAAGCTCCATTTGTAAACTTCTTCTACCATTAGGGTGAATGACTTCTGTTTTCATCCAGCCAATTGGGTCATCTAGTGAATTTTCTTTTTTAGAATTATTTGGACTGATCTGAGGGAGATTTAACGTCCCAAATCCATTCGGAATTGGAATAAGTATATCTGGAGCATGATCAACTTCATATAGCATGACATACAGTCCGAATTGTAGCTTGTGACGAACTTCAGATGGAGTAAATAATAGATCAAAGGACAAATTGATATCTACCTTTCCTGCTGTTTTCGATTTCTTAGCTTTTAATTTAATGTTACTCACTTGTGCCATTCTATTAGTCTTTTTTCATTTTGATGATATCTTGAATCTTGCTTGTTTCGTCTATATTCAAACCATTTTGTCTGAAATAGGAAATTATCATGGATAAACCAGTATTCTTTGCTCTTGATCCTGTTGAGTATATTTTGACAAATTGCTGTAATTCTCCAGTATACACAAAACTATATCCAGGAACATAAGGACTCATTTTGTAAGTGTCTTGATGGTTTGCAATTTCTCTACTCCAATATGGGGCAATAACTTTTCTTTTACCTAATGGATATGCACTGTGCGTTCCATTTGCCACACTCAAGAAATAGTCTTTTTGAGCAATAATTCCTTCTCCGAGAGTATCAAATGTTTTAGTCCCTCCAGTATCTGTATTACCGATATTCCCAGGATTGTTAGTTCTGTACGATTTAGTCCCCTTGTAGTACCCTTCTTTCACAGCGAAAATGGTACAAAGTAATTGCATTCCTATTGGTTGATCAGCTAGGACTTTTTTCATCTCAGGCAAGTAGATATCTTTTAAATCTGTTCTCAATCGAATAGTTCTGTCCCTTCGAATTGGATCGTCAGGAAAAGAAGCGCCTTGAATGGTGACATCCTTCCATTTGTGTTTTTTAGGAATGTAAATAGTGTGTCCTGCAGCTAAGGTCCAGTCCGCATAATTTATGCCTCTTGCATTATTGTATTCGCGGATTTTTACAAATAATTCAGTAGCTTTTTTATCATCAGAATCACTTTGTCCGGCTTCGGCTAAACCCCACTCATCTCGAATGATTTTCCATAGACCAATTGTAGATTTTGCTGTATAAACTACCCATGTGTAGTCTTCGGGTTCTCTACTGTAAATACTCGAATATCGAAGAGATTGAGCAATTGTTTTATTTTTTTGCCGCTGAGTTAATTTCTTTTCTATTTCTAAAAGTAAATTCATGTTCATTATTTTATGCGTATGCTCCTCCAAGTCTTAAAGGTGTGTCAATAATTGGACTTTTAATCTCCCCCTTGTAAATCCAAGCTGCACCATTTGTATGGCTCGAATTATTCCACCATGAAGAACCTCTACTATATTTGAAGTTAGATGCACCAGCTTGACTTTGAAGAGGCAATGTTCCACTCTTTACAGGTGTAATTCCAGGAATTTCAGGAACAATTATGTTTATATGGCCATGACCTGATGGTTTTTTGGCGGAAATGATAACAATATGTCCATCATTTGCAGCTTGCTGTGCGACTTCCATATCCGTCGTTTTTTCCCATCCAAAGTAAGGACCACCAATTCTATCGAACCATGCATTCAGAGAGTTAGCTGACTGTTCCTGAAGTATACCTTGCCCATAGATGTTTTTATACTTCTTATTGTGTGTCGGATGATTATCTTCTGGGGAAATGGTTTTATCAATAATTTGGCTTTCAATATCGCTATACCACCACAATCGAGGTAAATAACCTCCTAGGCCAGCAACTACATCATATGCATATATGTTGCAGTATGTTTTACCATCTCCTGGCGCATAGCGATCTTCAGATTCTACGTTTAATGTGTCTATAATTGCATGTATGTTTGCACTAAACAATTTCTTCTTGTACTCCGTAATCAATTGATCATTTGTGTTTGTCAAATTGCCAACAGAGATTTTATTCAAGACTTCTTCTAGTGTTGGATAAACTGGACCTGGCCCGAATAACTGCATAAAGCGATCATTAAAAGCTTGTGTGAATTTTGTAGCATAAGGCGATAAAGTTCCTTGTTTTATCCATCGATTATGCACCCTGCTATTGTAGTTGCCAGAGAAGTCGGTTCGAAAAAGCTTATCTGTGAATGAATAACTCAGTTGAGTGGTGAAAGTTGAATGATTTTCTTCTAAACTTTTACCCCCTGACAAATTGTTCTGGTCATAGACAAAACTATTTGTTCTTCTTGTCCAGGTATTCAGGAATACATTCATTTCTGGTTTACGAGACACGAGATCATTGTAATATTGCAATCGATTCTGCTTGAAAGCATCAAATAGTACTTGACCTTCAACTGAATTTATTGCTTCAAGAGTCTTTGGTCCCATTCCCCCATCGACTTCAACACTTTGACCAAGTTGATTTAAAGTGTTTTGCATAACACGAACTGCATTTCCACCGGCATTAATAAAGAAGTCTACATATTGATATGCAACTTGGACATCATTTATTTCTTCTGCATGAAGTCTATTCCAGTAGATCCGTTCATAGATAAGCCCTGCTTCTTCATCGGTTATGTTCTTTAAATTCTCCAATGTTGGTTCTAGACCTAGTATGGATTGAGCATGTTGTTGAAAAGTTCCAATTGTAATCCCTTTATTCGTTGCACCGCCAGGATCACTTGGATGGTTAACAAAACCACCTTCATGTTCTAAAATCGTAGGTAGAAAAGCTTTAAATTTCGCACTTCTGATATTTGGAAATGGGTCACCAAATGAACTTACACTTTGTCCTCTGGATGGTCTGTAATTGTCGGAGTGATTATAAACACCATTCAAGAACATATCGCGTTCAGCTTGTCTTCTTCTATCCAGACGTTCAACATATGTCCCATTAGAAGTTACAATGTCCATCTCACTAGCAGCCCCGTTAAAGTCCTTGTTGTTTAATTTTCTTCCGAAATTTCGATCTAACGTATTACCTCTACCCGAGTTAAAAACATAACTCACCGCAGCATCAAACTGATTTTGAGTTAACCCAACTTTTACGAATGATTTGATAGGTCTAACGGCGATTCTCTCAACATCATCTACCAACAAATTACGTGCTTGTTGCCTTGTGATTCCGTTTTGGAACTGATAAGTGTTATTTTGATATGCTCTTACTTCTGCATCAGTTAATTTATGACCATACCCAATGGTTAGAAATCCACCAGCATCTCGATACACATTTTCTCTAAAGCCTTCTTCACCAATAAGGAAGTCTAGACCTCTTTGACTAAAGTTCATGTTCTGTATTGGACTTGGGTCGCCATAGCCTTTAGACATGTAAGTAAACGCTGAGTACGTATTACCGTCATAACGGAGGACTTGGTTACGATTATTTCCTTCACGATAAGAAACGTGTACCCAAGAAGGATTAGCGTTGTCGCCCTTTTCCCAGATTAGTTGATCAAACTCTAAGTTGTCTTTGATGTAATAGAAAACTTGAGCATTGGTGATTCCATTCAACCCATCAACGTCAATGTCCATTGACCTACCTGTCATGTGATCCGATGTAGATGAACCTTTAACAGCACGATTAACTGCTTCTGTTCTGAAAAAAGATGAAATTGGAATTGGTCGGTTAAAGTGGTTTCTAAGAGGTTCAAAAACTCTCTCTGCCAATACCTTCATATTTGCTAATTGCTCTTGGTTCGGTGTGTTATCAAGTCCAAGTCTTCTCGCGGTATCACTTCTCGTCGCTTCATGATATGAAATATGTGCGCTAATTGGTTCTTGTGCATATTCGAATGAATATTTCATGGCACCAGAGATTGTGTGATCATGCCCACAATGTCCATTTTGATGTGCGAGAGATTCTGCAATTGGTTCTTCACCATTATCCTCTGCGAAGTAAACATCGTCGGATTCTGGATAATTGAATGGAACGGATTTTAAATTCTGCTTATTATTTTGAATCGATAATAGTCGATTGTTGTATGTAAGTCGTCTCATAATGTGAATGTTAAGTCAGTTTATTTAGATGATTGATTCAATGTGTTTCTACTTCCATGAACCGTTTTTATATTCATAAAACCAGATCACTTTATTGGGATAAAAGCCACTGCCAGTTCTACCATTTAATAAAACATCAATATGCCCTGGTCCATCTCCCCCTCTGTGTGGATGAGCAAAATAGAGTATCCCACTTTTACCATTGAAATCACTTTCTTGCCATTTTCCTGTTGCGTGAATCATTTTTTTAGGAGGTTTAATTGCTTTATATAACCAATCCGCAAATGCTGCAGCACTTGGTTGATGAACAACATTACTTCCAGTATGTTTATGTGTCTTTCTGAACTTTGAAGATTTCTGTAATTCACTGGCTGAAACACCTGATTTTTGGACTGCAATACTCATTCTGATGGCACACTCATTTCCAGCTTGGCTACAATAATCGTTAGCTACCCCTCCCGTTGAGCGAGGCGGATAATTGTTCATTATGGTGGTTGGAGATGGAAAATTAATGCTCAGCATGGACGTGATGTTTAGTCCAGTTTTTTTTGATTTTCCTAAATCATTTTGAATCGATAATAGTCTGTTATTGTACATAGTTCATTAGTTAATGGTTATTTCAGCGATAGATGTGTACGATAATTGTTTGTCCATCAATAATTTCGTTTCACCTGGAATTCCAAGACGGTTAAATAGTTGCTTTTTCTTTTCTTTTCCTAGGATGCTCTCGATTTCAAACATTCCTCTGTTGTAGCTGATCATAGGAATTTTAAATACTCGATCTTGACCAGCGACCTGTAAATGGACAACAGCATCACTTAATTGATTTTCAACCGAAGAATTATACCTTAAAAGCAAAATAAAATGACCTTTTCCATCAGTTTTTCTTTCAGAAATCATTTCTTCGAAATCAAGTCGATTTCTGCCTTTATAGACTCCTAAAAGAGAAATCGGGACTAAAGGAATTCCTTTGTCTGTTGAAGCACGCCTAAGAATACCAACGATCGGTAAATACTTCATTGTAGAATGTATCACACTCTCATGCGTCTGTCTATTAGGAAGAGCATTAATAGCTTGGCGGTTAAGTCTGAAGTTAACCCTAGCATTTGTAGAGTTATTGCTCACCCTATTTTCTATATTAAGTAATCTATTCATTGTCGTCACTATCAATTTCGATTACGTCCTCAGCTTCTTCTGAAGAATTAGCGTCTGAAGGTGCTTTGGATTTTGTTTGTTCTTTATCAACTATGGATTCGATGACTTCAAAGTCTTCGGCGTACTCCATACCACTCATAGCCATTGATTGCTCGTCGATTATGTCCTCTACTCTATTTTTCGCAGTAGCGATTTTATTCGATTCTAAATTATCATCGGCTTCATCAAAGATTGAAGTAAGTTCAACATCTCCTAATTGATAAGTCGTAATGCGGTTTCGATCTGCTGCTATTTGGTCAAATACTGCCTCCTGTTGTGCCATTTTTTTCTCCACTTGCTTAACTGGATCAACTTCTTCCTGAGGAGTTTTTTGTTTAGAAGTTTCTTTCTTTTCTGTATGATGTGCTAGGTTTGCAAGACTTTTCTTTCCGCTTAAAACAGCTTGTAAGTCACGGGCAAATTCGTCATCATCTTCAACCTGATTTGAAAGTGATTCAACTTGCTCGCTATTTTCACTCGATGACGTGATTACGCTGTCAAAGAGAGAATCGTCATCCATTTTAAAGACATCAGAATATTCATTTGTGGTATCCTGAGGAACTATTTTTTCATTACTATAAGCCTTAGCTGTGGTTCTTTTAAGTTCGATTGTATCGGTATAATCATCATATGCCTTTGCCATAACAATCTCGTCATTATGGTTGTCAATAAACGCTTGATCTTCATCAATACCGAATCCTTGATGATATGAGCTAGGTAAAGCGAAATGATTGTCAATATCTGCCTTTTGAATAGAGCCTGATATCCCTCCTTCACTGACCATCAAATTAATGCTCACTTTATTGTCGTAATGATTTTTTCGTCTAATTTTAGCTTGTTGATACGATTGTTTCATCTTTAATTTCTTTTTGGAGAGCGCACATTTAATTGAAAAGCTGTGTGCTCGTCTAGTTGCATGTGAAGTTGATTGTCTTCTCGAATACTTCTCTTGTCCAATTCGATAACAATAAGCTCTTTAGAGGCGCTCAGCACTTTTGTTTCGCTATTGTTAATTATTGCTTTCAAATCAGCGTTTTTATCGATAGCTAAATTTTCGCCCTGAATGGCAATAATGTCTCTACCTCTGACGTTGCCAAGTTGTGCTCCAAAAACGCGTGGTGGTTTCTGTGTTCGTTGAGCTTTATTTATTAATCCAGCTAACTTTTTAAAATCAATTGGTTGCGCACTTTTACCAGTATCAGAACTGCCTGAATTGATCGGTCTTGTAACTTTGATGTTTCTTTCTTTTAACTTTTCAATATCTTCTGCAGAGCGAACGCCAAGTCGATTTAATTGCTTTTTAGTATTTGGATCAATCTCTTCAATTTCTTCTAGTGTTATATCGTCTCCAGAAACTGGTTTTTTGGTTGTTTCTCTAATTTGGCGATCAGTAATAGAACCTAAAGAGAGACTGATCTTCGAGGATCCAGAGTCACCGGTTCCTGCTGTTACAAAACGTACGTCATTTCCATCATATTCTGGAAAAACATTAAGATCTAATGATAAATCCTTAACAGCATAAGTCAATGGGCTGTTCACCCCCTTTAAAGACAATGTCTCGCGGGCTTTATCCAGCTCAAAAACAAGAGAATCAATGAAGTCCTCTAGCTGCCATGATTTATTATTACTCTTCGCCATAAAGTTCTTCTAATGGAACTACTGTGATTTTTGTTGATTGAATAACAGGCATGAATGAAGTTTCAATTCGTTGTGTTGGAGGTGCACTACCTAGCGTTACTGATCCATCGTCACTAACATGCACTTCCATTTCGATTGGGAAATCGAAGTTAATTTGATCAAGCTTCATGTATTTCCAGAGGTCTTCAGTTGATTCTTGTGCATCTACAATACTTGTTAATGCCTCCATCATAAAAGAGAATGGCTCTAGATCTTGATCAATTTCATCGTATAAACTACCATGCTTTTTCATCCTTTTTCCGCTTGTTTTTGTAGTTCAATGATACTTTTGTTGCCGTTATTTTTTTATCAAATACAACGTTCATTCCGTCAAGTCGAATAGTACTTTCATCGCTTGAAAATGATTGCGGATAACGACTGTTGTTTACTGGGAATTTTGTGGTTCTTTTCATGAGTTATCTGATTGTACGCCAATAATGTGAGCAGACTCGATCAATGGAATTTTTTTAACTTCTTTACTGAAACTTTGTACTACTCCATTTTGACTTATTTGATCTACTCGTAGTAATTCAATTTCCGTTAATGCGACTTCAGGGTATACCCATAAAGCAGCCATTTCACCTGAGCGACCTTTGTAATTAGCCGAAGAACGTATAGCTTTGTTTTGAGCATCAATGAAGGATTTACTAAACAATGCTGTCTGCTCGTCATTGGTAAGGTGATCACCGCCAATTGTGACTGAAAGTTGATTCAGAACTGAAGGACTTAGAACTAAACCAGACTTCATTTTGCCTTTCATTTTTCTTGGACGTTCATGATCAAGCATTTCAATTGTTTCCATTTGAGCATTCTCTAGCCGATCTGATTCAATGCTGTAATAGTATTTCAATTCAAACTCGAAGCGAACTACATCATCAGTAAAGTCTGATTGCCATACTTTATGCCAAAAAGATCGGTGAATATCAATGTCGTTCAGAGGAAATGTATTTAACTTCGATTTTATTCCATTAAAAATCACTGAGCTCGCAATTTGACAGTCAAAACTTAATGAGGCTCCATATTTTTTATCCTGTTTTCCTTTCCACAAATACTGAATAAAAATTGTGTATTCCTCACCAGGTACAAGGTCATCTGTAATATACTCCGGAATTATTACTGTTTGAATTTCAGATTGCCCGTTCGATCCATTGTGTCTTTGCTTGAAATTGATTAACACATCTTCAGAATCTTTTGAAGCGAAAACAACTTGTATAATTCCAGAAGGAATTGGCTTAGGAGATTTGATTTCAATTGGAAGTCTAAAGTCCCGTCCAGATACGAACAAAACCTTGTTTTTCCCATTTAAAACTATGGGAGTTATTTCATTGAGTTTTATACGAACAATTGCACTTTTTTTGAACTTGATTATTGGCAGATTTCTCTTGCTTATTCCCATTTGATTCAAAAGACCTTGTACATCATCGTCTTTTACACCAGGATTGAGCTTTATTAAGGTGTCAAGCTCATCTTTATTGATTTGTTGACCTATCTTACCAAGTTTCTCAAGTCCATCTGTAATTTTACCAATCAACTGCATGATATCCATAGGATTCATGTTCATACCAGTACTATAGTCCGTTACAGACATCTGATTTAACAAGCCTTGAACGTCATCATCTTTAACACCAGGATTCAGCTTTACTAATGTATCAAGCTCGTCTTTATTGATTTGCTGACCAATTTTACCGAGCTTTTCAAGACCATCGACTACCGTGCTTATTACAGTCATTATTGTCATCGGATCCATTTGCGCTGAGCTCAAGTTATTAGTTGAAATACTTTGAGCATCACTAACGCCTACGGCTTCACCTGAGCTAACTTCAACTGGTGCCGTTCCTTTTATCAGTTCTAATACTTGTTTCAACTTTTCTGGGTCAGACATCAGAGCAATAAGTTGTTTACCAAGATTTTGCTCTCCATTTTGTTCACTGCTATTTCCTACTGTGCTGAGTAAATTACCGACTGCTGGTAACACCTTTGGTAAGGCTTCAAATAACTTTTTAAAAAAGAAAGGATGGGACAAATTTTGCTCTTCGTATTGAAAAGGAATACTTAAGATATTTTTATTAATCTCCATGGTTGATTGACTAAATTGAATAGATGGCAAATCGTTAGTCGGCATTAATGGCAGTATGCGTTCAATATTCGAGATGGCCATACCAATTTCGTTTTGATTTTTATAGCTTATCAATTGTATATAAGAATGATCTCTGTTAAATAGACTTGCAGGAATTGTAAAGTTTACTCTCCCAAATTTACTAGCAGAAATAGGGCCGAATAGCCTACTTGAGAAAGAGCGATTGCCGAGCATTGAAACTCCATAACTTCGATACGTTGAGTGATCACCAATTACAACTCTGAAAAAGGAATTCAATCCAATATCTGCAGAGAATTCATGATGACCACTGTTCGATCCATTATAGTTTAATACTGCAAGCGCCATGTTTTTTATCCGTTTGCTGGTCCATTTGGATTAGATCTAGGGTTACCGCTAGTCGCAATCTCCGTTTCACTCTCAATTTTGTAGATATCCACAAATTTGTCAAGCTCAAAATAATCTGTTGAGAACTGCAATTCAACGTTACCCGTTAGTTTGGCGGCTAGCTCATCTTTCATATTACTTTTTGCGGAGGAAACACTCACTGAGGTTGATTGTTTTGACTTACTTCTTCCACCTGAAGGCCCGCCGAATATAGATCCAATTAACCCTCCACTAGCTTTTCCATACGATCCAGAAGAAATGGCACTCTTGTTCATTCCTTTGTCCTGAAAACTAGCATCAGTCTCTGATTTAAAGTCGAATGCAACACCAGCTTTGATAGTACCTTTGTCAACTACCATTCGAGTTACTCCCATAAGGATGATATTCTGTAGGGTTTTCCGATGTTCTTTCGCAAGTTTTAATTTAGCATCCATAATAGCTGCTTTCACCTCGTTGTCTTCCATGTCAACGGGCTCACCGTCCTTGTTTGTTAAGGTGGCTCCTTCGTCATCAAAAGACATGTTAAAATCGTCTGACCCATCTGCTAATTCTCCAAATGCATCTTCATCACTTACTTGTTTAACGAATTGAGCAACAGACTTTGAGGCTTCTTTCATTAAACGAATGAAGTTCTCAGTTTGCTCCTTCATCACAGCCATGTTCGCATCAAAAACGCCTTTCACAAGGTCTTTTACGAAGGTTGGGAAATCTACAGTGTCAACTAATTCGTCAAAGGCTTCAACTCCTCGGCCAATGTCGTGTTTGTGGCGATTCACATCAACTAGGTCGCTAGCTTTATCTGCCTGAGCGTCTCCAGTTACATGATTTACAGCCTTTTTGACGAGTCCACTTTTTTGCTGTTCTGACAATCTTTTAGCATTTGCTAGAACCATATCCTTGTAAGTTGACATTTGGTCAGCTCTGGACATAGCTTGAAAAGCACTACTACGAGATAAAACTTCACGAGCTTCTTGACGTGCTTTGTTCTTAATCTCTTCTTGAGATAAATTCTCTTCCATATTTGTTCAAGTTTTTTGGTTCGACAATAGAGTTTGTGAGATTATGCGTCCCAATCTTCAAACTCTTCCTCTACTCCAGCAAACTCGTCTCTAGATGATAATTTACTCGGTGAATCTTCAATTGTGCTATCTTGACTTAAAGCTAAAATGTAAGACTCGGCTGAGACAATAAAGCTGTTGAATTCATTCTTTGTAACAGTTGATTCGTTGAAGTTTGAAATGAATTGGAATAATTTATATCCCTCAACTGCCGCAGTTTTGTAGGCTGTAATATTAGGTGAGGTACCAAACTTATTCTGGTGCATTACATCTAATACAGACCAAACGTTTCTGCTTCTTCCTGGGATAACTTGATTCATTACATCTTCCGCGCCCATAATCTCTAACGCATCTTGTAAATGATTGTACATTTCCGTAGTCTGAATGTGTGCCATTCCAGTGAAGAAAGAAGTTAAGTTATATTGTAACTCATGAATTAATTGAATAATAGGAAGTCGTGAAACTAACTCTCGATTATTCGAAGTTTCTGTCTTCGTGATGTACGATACTATCTCTTCCATCAAAGAAGACCAAAGCTTAGTGAAAGTTTGATTCACAATGGTACCTTGAAGTAGTTGGGCTTCTCCAAGATTCAGAACACGTTTGTAAAGCATTCCTCTTTCTTCAGAGTTGGCTCTTTCCTCGAGGAGTTTGTAGTATCGATACATTTTACTTTCCGTTGCAGGATCAGTGATGTAGATTGCACCTCTCGCCCATTCTAAGATAAGCGCCTCAGCCAAATCGAAACATCCTAATTGTTCACCAAGTACGTAAATGTAGTTGACTGCACCAGCTCCAATAATATTCTTTGCAACGATTCCTTGTTTGCTTTGCGAATCAAATAAATCAACTGAGAAGTCCCAAGTATTCTGACTTCCTTTGATTCGATACAAATCAATCGGGTCAACACCACCGCTCTCTACTTTTAAAGCATAATCTAGTGCCAAGGCAAAGTATTCATCAAATGTTTGATTTGCAATTGCGTTCGGCATATTAGATGGGTCTGGTATATTTAATTTCATCGACCCCAAATAGTCGACCATTGAATCGATCATTGATTCAGAAATAGAGTCCCGATCTAGTTCGGCAAAAACACCATTGGATATGTCTTCAGCTTTCTCAATATAGAGTGTAACGAAGTGACGAATTGGTCCTTCAGACATAACTTGATCGTAAATATCCAAAATTGGTTGTGCGGCGGCACCCGCAGTAATAGGAACATTAGCACTAGCAACCATACTGACCATTGTAGCTATTAAGTTATCAGCATAAGTTGTACCTGTCGGTAATGTAATACCTCGTGAGTCAAGAACTTCTATAATTAATTCCTTGTAGAAGGCTAACGATAAGACTCCCAAACGACGCATTACTGCATTATATATTCCGTTTACATCTTGATTATTAACAGACTCTGTTTCGAATGCGTAATATAGACAGTCCGCATATACAACTGTATCGGACATTAATTTTCGCTCTAATGTATTTAGTGAGGATGAGTTAATTCTGTCATTTAAAGTAGAAATAACTCCTGTAAGTCCTTCTGAAGAAATGTAATTTCTTACCCAAGCTTCTTTATCAATTGTTGACATTATTTGCAGTTTTTGTTTGTTATTTTTTATTCGGTTCAACAGTTCCCGGATCTGGTAAATTAGGGTCCTGTATTACATCAATTGTATCATTCACAATTTTCTTTTTTAACTTGTTAAATGCAGAAATGGCTAATGAATCTAGCTTTACATTTACTGACTTTAACTTCAAAATATCAGTTGGAAGAATCCCCTTGTATTCGCTATACAAGAAGTCATCCAGTACCGTTAGCTGTGTGTCCATTACTGAGATTGGACTAAGCCCTGTTAATGGTTTTCCCATAATTTTGGTTTTTGTATGTTAAGTTTATAATTAAGCAGTTTGAGGGCATCGGGAAGATTGAGAATTCCGTATCCCGTTTTGAAATCTTTGAAATGCTTGCCGGTTTTATCCGAAGAATGTTTCAATATGTATTTTATATGCTTGTCTTCAATTTTTCTACCGTGTTGTAGTGCATATGACTTTAATAATGCCGCAGCTCCACTAACAAACGGTGCCGAATGTGATGTCCCCGTAGAAAAGGCGTACTTACCTTCTAGATAAGTGCTATAAATGTCTGTACCTGGGGCAACAAAATCAACCTGATCACCATATGTTGAGAAGTGGGCAGCACCTCTAAATTCTTCATCAAGTGCTCCAACGGCAATAACATGTGGTAGAGCCGAAGGGAAATAAAGAGCGTTTTGACCATCATTACCAGTTGCTGCAATAATTGTCACACCTTTTTCTTGAGCATAGCTGACAACTTCTTCATGTGGCAACCCTCCTCCTTCATGAATTATACCTAAACTCATATTGATGACATCTGCCCCATTGTCAACAGCCCACTTTATCCCAGCGTTAATATTCCCCACCAATCCAGCCCCTACTTTACTGCTTCCTTTTTTCATTGCACCCAATACACGAACCGGAATAATTTTACAGTTTGGAACAACTCCAGGTGACATGGCAATTCCTTTCGCACCTATAATTCCTGCAACATGGGTTCCATGACCAACTTCATCATCTGGATCTTGATCATATCCTAAGTAGTCGCCTACGAATTGATTTGCTCCAGAAATAATATCTACAAAGTCAAATCCTGGTAGTAGGCAATGTTGTAGTTCGGGGTGGTTGAGATCAATTCCTGTATCAAGCACAGCAATTTTTATAGATGGATGTCCTTTCGAGTATGGTGAAACTTTGTCTAATCCAATAAATTTGCGTGGATCATCTAATCGTTGTTTTGGGATGCTTTGACCAATACTTGTTCTTGGTAATTCACTTGAAACGAAATTGCTTTTGTTGACGTGTTTAACTTCTGGAATTAACCTTATTTGATCTAATAATTCAGCGGGAATTGACTTGTTCGCTCTTAGAATCAATCGATAGTATTGATTTAATCCTGTTTTCAATTCTTCTTTAGTCCAATTGTCTGAACGCTGAGGATATTCTTGTGTTACTACAAAAGGGAGGTGATACTGATTCATCAAATTATCTATCGGTGGATAGAGGCTTATACCAGGTTGCTTTAATCCTAAGGCAACGTCACCCCAGAAAGGATAATTCCCTTCACTTGGCTCGAATGAAGCTTTTACAATAATGTGCTGTTTCATAGTAGGGCTAAATCAGTTTGCACCTTGTTGGTTAGAGCAAGAATAGAGAAAAAGAATTGTAAAAACCTGTCATTTTTGGTTCGGAAAACTCGAAAAATAAATGCGCGTAATCGACTGTTTAAAAGATGATTACGCGGTTTTTTGAATGCAAAAAATTACATTAGAAAATTCGGGAATAGTGAATTTTTAATTTCGGAAAATCGCACCTCTTTTTTGTAATTAACAGAAAATCAATGGAGTAATTTTTTGATTCATTAATTAACTACATGATTGATCAAATTTGATTTTTTTGTTTTTCTGCATTCATTAGTTGAGAATTTAAAATGTCTTGGATTAATCGCAATAAATTAGTATGGCCCTGAAATGTTCAAGAAAAATTGATTATGATTTTAACATCTGACTTGTCAATTTGACCTAGAACAAGTTTCTCTTCCACCCTATTTTAACTACTTTCGCAGCCGAAAAACAACAGTAAATGATCTCAGTAAACGGACTCACAGTCGAATTCAGCGCTAGAACTCTCTTCAAGGATGTTAGCTTCACAATAAATCCAACGGATAAAATTGCTTTGATGGGTAAAAATGGAGCTGGTAAGTCGACCATGATGAAGATCATTGCTGGTGTTCAACAACCCAATCGTGGAAGTATCCAGTGCGCTCCTGAAACGAAGATCGCCTATCTCCCACAGCACTTGTTGACTGAGGATAATTGCACTGTTTTCGAAGAAACGTCTAAAGCTTTTGGTGAGATCTTTCAAATGAAAAGCGAAATTGACCGCCTCAATAAAGAACTCGAAACAAGAACTGATTATGAGTCGGAGGACTACATGAAGATTATTGAACAAGTGGCGGATTTAGGAGAGAAATATTACGCTATCGAAGAGATTAATTTTGATGCAGAAGTCGAAAAAGCGTTGTTGGGACTGGGATTTAAACGTGAGGATTTTATTCGTAAAACGAGCGAATTCAGTGGTGGATGGAGAATGCGAATTGAATTAGCGAAGATCTTGTTGCAAAAACCTGATCTAGTGCTTTTAGATGAGCCTACAAACCACATTGATATCGAATCAGTGATTTGGTTAGAAGATTTCCTAAAGAATAAAGCGAAGGCGGTAATCGTCATTTCCCACGATAAAACCTTCGTTGATAATATAACTAATCGGACTATTGAGGTGACCATGGGGCGTATTTACGACTATAAAGCGAACTATACGCACTATTTGACTTTACGTGAAGAACGTCGTGCTCAGCAGCAAAAGGCGTATAACGATCAGCAAAAAATGATCGCGGAGACGAAGCGATTTATCGAACAGTTTAAAGGGACGTATTCGAAAACGAATCAGGTTAGTTCACGTCAGAGAATGCTCGACAAATTAGAGATAATTGAGGTGGATGACATCGATACGTCAGCAATTTCTCTTCGCTTCCCTCCTTCTCAGCGTTCGGGTGATTTCCCGGTGACAGCAAGAGATTTATCGAAATCTTATGGTGAAAAGACGGTGTTCAAAAACGCAAGTATGTCAATCGCAAGAGGTGAAAAAGTTTGCTTCGTTGGTCGTAATGGTGAGGGTAAATCAACTATGATCAAGGCAATCATGGGAGAAATTGACTTTGAAGGTCACTGCGAACTTGGTCATAACGCTAAAGTGGGATACTTTGCTCAAAATCAAGCTTCCCTACTCGATCCAGAATTAACGGTTTTTGAAACGGTAGACAATGTCGCTGAAGGAGAAATCCGAACGCAAATGAAAAATATCCTAGGTGCTTTCATGTTCTCTGGAGATGCGATTGATAAAAAAGTCGGATTCCTTTCTGGTGGTGAAAGAACGCGATTAGCGATGGTGAAATTGTTACTCGAACCAGTTAATGTATTAATTCTAGATGAGCCTACTAACCATCTCGACCTTAAATCAAAAGATGTGTTAAAAGAAGCGCTTCAGAAATTCGATGGGACACTAATTCTTGTATCTCATGACCGTGCATTCCTCGAAGGTTTGGCAGATAAAGTATTCGAGTTTAAAGATCAACGTGTAATCGAGCATTTCGAATCAATCGACGAATTCCTTGAACGAAACCGCATTGAGCAAATCAAGCAATTGGATTTGTAGTATTGTATTCAACTAAAAGTTAATTGAAAACTGAGTTTATATAGCAGTCGAGATACGGTTATCGAGCTGGGTCGAGATATGGTTATCGAGCTAAGTCGAGATACACGCTCCGCTGTAGTTGTACTGCTGCGGATATTAAATCTCAACTTTTAGTCATACTATACACATATTATCCCCAACCTTTACCCATAGTTTACCCAATAAATCCCACTTTGGAACGACTTTTGAACTAGCTCTCTATTAAAGAGTTAGTTATGGCAAGATTAGATGGAGAAATAAAGTTTAGTGGTAGTTTAGGAGGACTTGTCGGCTATAAAATGAATGGAAAACATTATGTGCGGACTAAAACCTCGGTAGATAAGCAACGTATTGAGAAAGATCCTGCTTTTGCAAGAACACGTGAGTTGAATCAAGAGTTTGGTGGGGCTTCAACAATTAGTAAATACTTGAGAAGAAATTGGTTCAAGTTAATGAAGCGTGACAAGAATAGTAAAGTACACCATGAACTAAATAGGGTGATTCTTGATCTGATTAAAAATGGAAACGGTCCACGTGGACAACGTTCTTTCATGTGGAGTAATGTTGCTTCTGATTTTCATGGCTTCAACATCAACAATGCACTCGATCCAGAATATTACCTCAGTAACTTACCAACGATTGAAGTTGCTAATCAAGTGCTTCAGATAGATGCTAGCAACCTAAAATTAATGACCTTCCCAAAAGGAACAACGCATTATAGTGTAAATGTTCAGTTGGATGAAATCCCTCATTTTTCATACTCATCTCAAAAAGGAAAGTACGTGCCTGCTTTTGAAACAGATAATCGAATCGAAGTGGAATCCCCTATTCTGTCTACAGATCAATTGTGGAATGATAATTTTCAATTTAACCTTCTTGTTACGTCCAATTGGAGCGTAGTAGTGTCGATTAGTTTCTTTCAGCAGGTAAATGGTGATTTCTTTAGATTGTCTGAATGCCCAACTAAATGGATCCAAATACTATAAAAAAAGCACCGCTCAATCGAACGATGCTTCTTAACTTTTGTAACTATTATTTTATAGTAGTTCCTTTTCGATAACATCCACAAGCGCTCCTTTTGGAAGTGCTCCTGCCTGCATCATAGGTTGTTTGCCACCTGTTGGGATGAATAATAAACTTGGAATACTTCTGATTCCAAACACTGCTGACAATTCTTGTTCAACTTCTGTGTCTACTTTGTAGATTTTTACTTTTCCAGCATAATCGTCTGAAAGCTCTTCCAAAATTGGAGCTACCATTTTACAAGGTCCACACCAATCTGCGTAAAAATCAATAATCGCTGGAACGTTGTCTTTGTAGTCCCATTCTTTCGATTGTGTATAGTCGAAAATATCACTTTTGAATAAGTCAGCTGTTAACTTAATTGTTGCCATAAATCTAATTTTGTGCAAATATGAGCATAAATATTTCCAAAGATTGTAACAATCGTCACATTTCTAAGGAGTATACTGGATTCCTACGACTAAAACACTACATTTAAATATGGAATCAGCAAGAACAGTTGCAACAAGGTCGGCCCTCTTCGGTATTATCGTTAACTTCTTTCTGGCATTAATAAAAGGGACTACAGGGATTTTGGGTAATTCGTATGCGCTAATTGCTGATGCTATCGAATCTACAACAGATATTTTTGCTTCGCTTTTGGTGATGGTTGGACTGAGGTACTCTACAAAACCAGCCGACGAAAACCATCCATACGGTCATGGTCGTGCAGAACCATTATTTACTTTTATTGTGGTTGGATTCTTAGTGGTTTCCGCAACAATAATTGCCTTTCAAAGTATTATTAACTTGAATAAACCGCAAGAAACACCTGAGACATATACTTTGTTCGTATTGGGAGGAATCATACTTGTTAAAGAACTCTCCTACCGCTATATCAAATTTAAAAGCAAAAAAATCAATAGCTCCGCTCTTGAAGCTGAAGCCTGGCACCATCGTTCCGACGCAATTAGTTCTCTATTCGCTTTTATGGGAATCTTGATTGCAATTGTCTTCGGAAAGGGATTTGAAATTGCTGATGATATAGCTGCCCTGTTCGCTTCATTTTTTATTCTCTACAACGCTTATAAAATCTTTCGACCTGCTTTAGGAGAAATAATGGATGAACAAATCTTTCATGAGTTAGAGGCTGAAGTTAGATCCAAAAGTCAGGATGTTGATGGAGTCATTGATATTGAGAAGTGCGTTATCAGAAAAGTAGGGATGCATTTTTTTATAGATCTGCATGTGATTGTAGATGGGCATTTATCTGTGGCAGAAGGACATCTAATTGGACACAAACTGGAAGAGTACCTCTTTGAAAACATCACTGAAGTGCATGAAGTTCTGACGCATGTTGAGCCTGATTTCTGGATAGATTAGTTTTAATCAAATTCTAATAAAGGGTCGACTTAAACTTTTCAAGTCGACCCCTTTTTTTATTTGGTATTTGAAACCAACAGTTTTCGTTGTAGTGTAGTATTAGCTAGCTTTACATTTATGAAATAAATCCCACTAGCGAGATCACTAATATCTATTTCTGGGTTAATTGAATCTGGAAATAATTTCTTAATTAATATTCCTTCTGTTGTGTAGATTTCTATGCTGTTAATATTTTCTTCACTTCGAATATTAACCACGTTTGAAGCTGGGTTTGGGTACATATCGAATTTAAGACTTTCCTGTTCACTAATTGAAGCGTCTTCACAACCTGGCAAGTTAAGTGCACAAACAATCCGTGGGCATAAATATCCAGTAATGGTGTCGAGGTAAGCTTGTGTTTGAGCGTAGCTCATACCTGGATTCGTTAGTAGCCATTGATCGTTAAATGTTCCACCGTATGGGTGCGGTATATTCCAAGTTGTGGTATTCCAGTAGTTCCATGGATTCGAAAGTGCCCCTGAATGAGAAAGAGGAAAAAGTCCATCTAAACCTCCATTTATAGATGCTGCATATGTACTTAATGCATCTGAGTACGGGTGTGACTCAAAAGGTAAATTGTTGTTGTGGACTTCTTGTCTCCTTTGTATCCCCTTCGCTCCACTAACATTCACGATGAAATCGCCAGTAGTCCTCGCTATAAGCGCACCGAATTCATAAGGTGAGTAAGGAGAATAAATAGGTGAAAAACTAACGAATGGTACATCTCCACTTTCCACCCAAGTAGAATCCCAAACTGCTCCTCCTAAATTGAAACCAAAATGAAAATCACTACTATAGTTAGTGTAGTTAGCCATCGTAAGAGGAGTGACTTCAGTTCCGTAGACATTACCTGAAAGGGAAAAGTCAACAAATGAAGTCATAGTCGCAGGATTTAAGAATTTAGGAAGCGATAATTCAGATTCTTTATCCAGAAATGATATAGAGGAACTCACATGTCCTCCACTTCCCATACCTCCAACGATAATTCTAGAGGTGTCAAACCCAAATATATTTCCATCTTCTGTATAGTGCTTTTTAATGAATCGAATAGCTGTATTTCCATCTTGTGTCGCCCTGTACATAGCATTGATGAAAGTTCCTGTGCGAACATCTTGTGTGCTTCCTGTAGGGTTCCATCCAAGTCGGTGATCAAAAGAAATTGCGACATATCCTCGCTTGGCTAAAGTGATACATAAATCAACTATCGCACTGTCTCTTTTATTTCCAAAAGGAAGTCCGTTTAGTGATTCAGGAAGAAATTCACCGTCATGTGCAATTAGGATAACTGGTCGTTCAGAATATGTATCTCCAGTTGGTTCGTAAATATCCATTCGAAGTGAATCTAAACTTGGTGATCCAGTTAGAACGGAGATATTGTTTGCATACCAAACATCTGATGTCAAAGTGTAGTCCGTGAAAACTTCACTTATGTAACGCTGACTCACCGCTGGAAATATGGCTAGAAAAATCAACGATTTTAAGAGTAATAATCTATTCATTTTTTTCTTTAAAAGGTAGGGTTGTTTTGTTGCATTAGTTATGACTTATGTCAACTCTAAATATGATATGTATTCAGCATTATTCCTTTATCTTTGAGCCCCATGGTGAGATACATTAATAAGATGGTCGATTTTCTAACTAATCGAAGGTTATTTTCGATGGTTATCGTCTTATTCTCAATGTTGATGGTGATGTCTGGTTCTATTAAAAAGAATGCCTGGCAAGAGGATTCCATTGTTCAAAATGATGTTATTTTCTATTATTCCTATTTACCTGCTGTCTGGATTTATAATGATATGTCGTTTTCTTTTCTCGATAACCACGAGGACGAATCCATTAAGGGAATAAGGATATGGACAGTTGAGAACGAACACGGTAATAAGTTTTCCAAAATGACAGCTGGAGAAAGTATACTGCTCTCCCCTTTCTTTCTGGTCGCTCATCAGGTTGCAAAGGCAAAGGGTGAAGTTGCGAATGGATATTCCCCAACTTATTATTTCTCGATTGTAGTGGCTGCATGGTTCTACTTCTTCTTGGCGCTATTGCTAATTCGGTCTGTTCTCTATCAACTAAAAATAAAAGAGCTCATAGTCTCGGTTACGTTGTTAACTCTCACTTTAGGTACGAATCTGATTTACTACGCTTCAATTGAAGTTGGAATGAGTCACATTTATAGTTTCTTCTTGTTTGCTTTAGCATTATGGGTAACTGTGAAGTGGCATAATTCACCTAAATGGTGGAATTCGATTTTACTAGGCGGAACCCTTGGTTTAATAGTCCTTACACGTATTCCAAATGCTATTTTCCTTATCGTCCCAGCAGTTTATGGCGTTTATTCTATGGACTCGTTAATTTCCAAAATACAGTTCATTAAATCGAATCTTTGGAAATTTATTGTAGTTGGCCTTTCTTTTGTCTTAACGGCTATGATTCAGCCACTTCTCTGGAAATGGGGAACGGGCGAATGGTTGGTGTATAGCTATAGTGATGAGGGCTTTTTCTTCTTAAATCCGCAAGTGTTCGGGACCTTATTTAGTTTTAGAAAAGGACTATTTATCTATGTTCCGATATTGATTGTTGGTTTCATCGGTATCATACTCCTGCGGAAGCAATCTAAATCATTCTTCCTTCCAGTTTTACTTTTTTCTTTGATAAATATTTATGTCTTATCAAGCTGGTGGTGTTGGTGGTTCGGAGGTGGACTTGGAAACCGTGCTTTTATTGAAAGTTATGCGTTGTTGGCAATCCCACTCGCCTTTGGATTGGAATGGATCAGGAAAAAACTAACTGTGGTAACTTTGTTCACAATAATTGGATTAGCTATATCCTTTAATTTCTTCTTGCTCAATAAATATCTAGATGGTGTTCTTCATTTTGATGCAATGACCAAAGATGCATTTGTTGCAATGTTTAATAAAGGATATCAGCACGAGTCATATTGGGATAAAATGTTACACCCAAGTTATGCTAATCGCGTCATTGGGAAAGATGAAAATGAGCCGCTTTCTAAGGTGCTATTCGATGTAAAAGATACTACTCTTTCTCAACAAGAGTTTCCGATCACTCCATATGAAGAGTTAGGATCAGATTATTTTACAAAATACCAAACGAAAATCAATCTAAAAGGCAGTTTGATATTACCTGAAAGTTTGGATTCAAGTCAGTTTGTAGCTGTTGTTCTTGATATTAGAGACCCTAGATTCACCAAAAGTTTTCAATACGAAACAATTAGCTTTAATGCAGACTCATTAGCGTCGGGTCAAGAGAAACACTTTGATGTTACCTTTGATACACCGCGAGTTTGGGGTAATAATATTGTGGTAAAAATGTTTGTCTGGAATAAAACTGGACAGCCTATTAGAAGATTGTCTTTCAAAGCAACTCAGTTAATTTACTAGAAACAGTAATATAACCCTGTCGTGAGCCCGAACGAGCTAGTATAAGTTTGATAGAATTCACTCGGCATGTAATCCAATCCTTTAAAAATGTTGATTCCGCCTAGTTGATATTTTAACCCTGTTGCCAATCTTAATCTGCGGTTCAAGACTAAGGTATAATCGATTCCTGCAGAGATTCCTAAGTCAGTTCTCCCAAATCCTTCACTCAAGAACAACTTATCTTGATTGTTCCATTTCTCTTGAATATCTGAGCGCAATGCACCAAACATTCCCACGTTTACAGTTACTTCATTCAATTTCCATCGAGGAGAAATTGATCTTCTGTAAACTAAAGAAAGTGAATTGTAGGTTAAAGATATGTCTTTTGTAATCAAATTACCCGTACGAGAATCATTCGTGAACTGACGTCTTGTTTCTCCAAACATGAGATCCGCTTCAAAACTGTTCTTTTGCCCAAAGTATCGTCGCGCACTAAATCCTCCAGAAACATTATAAGAAAGACGATTGTCAACTCCTGAAACACCAGAGTTTTCCATTTGTGTCATTGGATTTAACAAGGTGTTTGCGTGTAAGTTACCTTTAACTCCTAACAACCAAGTAGGATTTGGATAGGTCTTAAACGCTTTTCCTGGTATACCATTACCGAGCGATTTATTCAATGTAAGATCGAATCCATTTGGAGCCCTTAAAGGAAGATTATCAATTTCGGTAGAAGCTATTTCTGTTCCTTCTTCACTACTTAATACATCACGTAAGGTAGTTTCAATTACAGATGTGTTAACAGCTAAACTCTTGTTTAAATCCGATTGAATTATAGATGTTACAGGTTTAACTTCTAATACAGAAACATGCGAGACAAGTTCATCTTGTGTAGATTGAATTAGTGAGTTGTCAACTGACGAATAATCAGCGTTGTTAACATTATAATTCAAAGTATTTGTTAAAGTAGATTGAGAGAAATTCTCTCTATTATTTGAAACTAATTCCTCCTGCGTTTGAACTTCATTCGAATTATTTTGGACTGTAGATTCAATCAAATTTGATTCTATTGCCAAGCCGTTATCTAATTCAGATTGATTAAAGTTTGAATAATCACTAATTAACCATGGAATTAAAATAAAAGCAGAAACAAGTGCTATTGAACGATAAACAAAGCGCGTTCGCATTTTTTGAGCATTGTTATATGCTGCAAGAGATTGTGAAAGATTATTCCAATTAGTCGCTTTTGGGTTTGCAGTAATTGCATCCTGACTTTCTTTTAGCCACGTAGCTTGCCAATCACGAGTAGCTTTATTAATGGCTTCCCATGTTTGCTCCGGAACGATCACATTTAAGCGATCAAATCCGGCATCATACCACCTTCCTATTGGATCTCTCATATTGACTAATTTCCTCTTGTGTTAATTCGTTGACTAATATGTCTTTTAAATATTTTTTAGCTTTTGCCAATTGCGACTTTGAAGTACCTTCAGTTATGTCAAGCTTTTGAGCAATTTCTTTGTGAGTCATGTCTTCTAAAAAGAATAGATTCATTACAACTCTATATCCATCTGGCAAAGAACTCGTAATTCTTAAAAAATCCTCTCTTTCATAGATCGAGAAAATGTTGTAATCATCTTGCTCTAATTGACGAGGATTATTTTCTACCGTCAAGCTTTCTCTGTAACGATGCCACTTATCACCTCGATAATAATCGATACAAGTATTGACAATTATTCTTCTAATCCATCCTCCTAAAGGTCCAGTATTTTCATACTTATGTATATTCTGAAAAACCTTTAAAAATCCCTCTTGCAGTAGGTCGTTTGCGAGGTCATAATTGTAAGCATAAACAAGACAAACCTTAAACATTTCTTTTGAATAAAGGTCATACAATCTCTTTTGCGCCGAAGATTTACCTTTGACACAACCACGTATAATTTGTGATTCAGAGTTGTATATCATTTTGTCTTTTTACATAATCACGCTTATTGATTCGCTTATATTTGTGTGAATCGAGCTGTATATACTTTGATTGTTTAATTGATCAACAACAATTGTGTTCGAACCATTAATACTTGTAACGGATGCAGCATTCCAAAGTCCAGGGTTGACGTCTTGGAATAATACTTCTGGATTGATTTGAATATTCAAGTTAATTGATTCATCACTTGAAAAAGAAACAAATTCTTGTCCATTTAGCATATCAATAAAAATATCGTCAGGCACATCGAATTTCATATCCACGTCATATGTAGATCCCGTAGATAAATAATAGGTTCCTGCTAATTCAAGACTGTTATCATTTAAATTATCAATTAAGATCTCAAGATTCA
The DNA here is from genome assembly GCA_964219255.1 of Henriciella pelagia. Lineage (GTDB taxonomy): Bacteria > Bacteroidota > Bacteroidia > Flavobacteriales_D > Crocinitomicaceae > UBA4466. The sequence goes on along the minus strand of CAXPPC010000005.1, from coordinate 56,322 downwards.
TTTTATCATATGTTCCTTGCTTGATACTTAAATCAATTGTTGGATTCATAATGCCGCTTAAAAAATCAAATTCAAACGTGTTAGTTGATGTTTGTGTAATTTTTCCAGCTTGAAGTCGTGTTCCAACGAATGTGTATCCATTCGATTCAAGCTCCAACTTGTTTAAAACAAAATCTTTTCCAGCTAAAACAATTGTATCCGTCGTTGTTGAACAATTAGTCGTTGATGGCACCTCTACGTCCCACTGTCCCTTTGTGCATGCTGAAAGGAAAGCAAAAGCTGATAGCGTAAATATGATGTATAGTTTCATCTCGGTAGTAGTTTAATTACCTATACAACGTTTATTTTCTTGTTGAGGGTTGCCTAAATTATTTTATGTATTAAAGATTGAAATTTTATTCTTATTAACCAACTGATCAATAGTACATTATTGCTTTCCTAAAACACTGTCTAAACTTTTTTTTTATTTTTTTTCTTGTTCTGGGCAACCCTAACCTTTTTCTATCTCGTTGTAGTGATGAACCCGTGGTAGGGCCGGGTTTGTGTGATTAAACGAATGTTAAGTAAAACTTACATTTAGTAGCTAAAAACAGAAAGGGAGAACATTAATTTGTTCTCCCTTTTTGCTTTAATTATGTTGTCACTCTATGACTTATATGTCTTCCTGTCAAAAATGTTGTACTTCAAGATGGCAAAGATTGCTCTAAATCCGTCTTTCCAACCTATTTTCTTTCCTTCTTCATACGTTCTACCGTAATAAGAAATCCCAACTTCATAAATTCTAATGCCCTTAACACGTGATAATCGTGCTGTTAACTCAGGTTCAAACCCAAAACGGTTTTCTTTTAGAAGCAGTTTTTGAGCAATTGCAGTGTCCATCAATTTGTAACAAGTTTCCATGTCCGTCAAATTCAAATTAGTGAACATGTTTGATAAGCGTGTAAGGAATTTATTTCCTATTGAATGCCAGTAGAATAAAATTCTATGTGGCTTATGTCCCATAAATCGAGATCCATAAACTACATCGGCAAATCCATCCACTACAGGTTGTAGCAATTCATTGAATTCATTGGGGTCATATTCCAAATCGGCATCTTGCACGATTAAATAATCTCCCGTTGCTAACTCAATTGCCTTGTGAATTGCTGCTCCTTTTCCTGCATTTTGTGGTTGATTAAATAAGCGAATCAATGTTTCAGGATGATCTGCAATGTATTTTTCAATGATTTGTTGCGTATCGTCTTTAGAAGCATCGTTAACTATAACAAGTTCCTTTTCAATATTGTCAATCAAATTAACCGCAAGGATTTTATCCAGAATAAGATGAATTGTTCGAGCTTCGTTATAGGCTGGGATTAAAATTGAGAGCCTTTTAATTGATTTAGTTGTATGCACAGTCTTTTGTTAATATGGCTTATTCCAATATTCGTTGAGCAAAGCTATTAATTTTCTTGATGTATTGTTAAAGTATCTTTTGGTTCTGTAACCGCTTACCCATTTAATCCCATTGATAGCATTTGTTAGAAAGATTTCGTCTGCTACCAATAAATTCTGAGGCAGTATATTACATTCGTACACCTTGATTCCTTCTTTTAATGCAAGATTAATGATCTGCATGCGCATAGTTCCTGCGAGACAACCTTCCTCCAGACCTGGCGTATACAATACACCATTACTTACTACGAACAAATTTGATGAAGTAGATTCTAAAATTCCACCGTCAGTGTTCATTAAAAGGAAATCATCTAGACCCTTCTCTTTGGCAGCAATTGAAGCAAGAACGTATATCAGACCATTCTTTGTTTTAAAATTGGAAAGTGATTCTTTCGGTTTTTTATGCCCGAGATAAATATCAACTTCTAATCCCTTGGAATTTAGCTCAAAACTATTGTTTTCCAGTGGGTAAACTTCAATGAAATATTCAACTTCATTTGTTTCAGGGCGATACGTCCCTCCCATTGATCTATCTAACGAGATTCGACATCTACCTCCTTCTGAAATTCCCGATTTATCCAGTAATTCCTGAATCTTTTCGGTAAAGAAATTTACATCAAAATAACTTGGAGGCCGCATCTTGATTTTTAATGCTCCTTCTATCATACGCATTATGTGGTTTTCCATGTTAATTGGTCGACCATTATATATGCGAATAGATTCAAACACGCCATCACCGTATAAATGACCACGATTCCCAGCTCGGAGAGAATAATCCTCTGCCGAAATTATTGTACCATTATTATTGACGTATAGCATGGTTTAGAAGAAGTAGCTTAAAAATTCTTTTCCTTTATCAATATTAATAATTAAAACGTAAAGTATCCCAAAAATTGCTCCTCCAATATGGGCATCATGAGCAATGCCTGTCCCCCCTCGCTTATCAGCGTAGTATTCGTATGCCAAATACAATGGTCCGAAAATGTATGCTGGAATGTCTATTGGTATAAACATTAATCGCAATGGAATCCCTGGATTCCACATAATGGCTGCAAAAATAATCGCTGACACTGCGCCAGAAGCTCCAAGTGAACGATAATTGGGATTGTCCTTGTTCCGCATGAAGGGAAGGATGGTTGCAAATAATCCCCCAAGAAGATAAATGGCCAAAAAGTGTAGTTGGCCCATTAAATTTCCGTAATTTCCTATTAAGCCGGAATCAAGCACAGTCCCGTCATCGAGTCCATACCCCCAACCTAAATTTAAGAGTAAGTCTCCCAAAAAATAAAGCGAGAACATATTGAATATTAAATGTCCCCAATCCGCGTGAATTAAAATGTGTGTTAAAAATCTTGAATACGACTGATCTCGTTGCGCTTCATAAGGAATAAACATCAATCTATCCATAAAGGCTCTGTCGTTGAATGCTTTAATTGAAACACCTACCGTTGCTAAAATTATTATTAGAAGTATGTTAATCGTCATGAAAATGAACTAAATTCGTATAATTAATATCTATTCTAACGAATGTAATCATTTCTAAGAAAGTTCACTGTATGAAAAGCCTACACTACATCATATTTTTGACAATATTATTAGTCTCGTGTAAGTCTGATCCCGTCGAAGAAATAATCCCCTTTGAAAATCAGAAGATTACAGCAAAAGAAAAAATAAAGCTTGCTCTCAATGATAATTATTTGGAAAGTTTGGGGTGCTCTACCGAAGATATTGAGTTTTTGAATGAGTTCTATTCAAATCGGAATTTCGCTCCTGTGTGGATGAATGACACAATGCTGACTGAGTTCGGTGTGGAAATGAAAAAAGTACTTTCTAATACTACTCAACTGGGAATTCCCGAAGGAAGAATTGTAAGAACAAATGGTGACAACTTCGTTAAAGATGAAATTCTTAATTCAAAATACTATTCCTTGGTTGTTAGCGATCTTAAAAATGGAATTATCAATTTTAAGGATACAACAAAACGGTCACTGTCGCACGCAAACGCTTCTTTTTTAGATTCTACTTTGACTTTTAATGATTCGGTGGATTTACGACTGCAGTTCTTGAAATTTGGACCTGCCGATACTGCATATCAGGTTTTAGGAGCTGGACTGATTCATCTTTTCGATACTTATCCAATGGATACCAATACATTTACTGTTGAATCAATAAAGGTGGATACACTTCAGGCAATTAATAAAGCAACAAAAGCACTGATTTCAAAGGGATATCTTAAAAGTGATACTGATTCGACAGCTTTTCAAGATGCTTTAAAAACTTATCAAGAGGGCTATGGATTAAATCCTGATGGGGTAATTGGTAAATACACTTCTAAGGCCTTAAATGAAAGCACAACTCATAGAAGGGATCGAATAATCTTAGCGATGGATAAAATTCGTTCGAAAAGAAATTATCCTAATAAATACATTCACATCAATATTCCTGAATACAAACTTCGATTCTATATTAATGATAGTCTCAAAAGTGAACACAATATCGTTGTGGGAAAGTATGAGAATCAAACTCCAGAATTAACTTCAAGCCTCCGCAAAATAGTTGCATATCCTTATTGGAATGTGCCCTACTCGATTTCATCAAAAGAAATTCTGCCTGCAGTTAAAAGAAATGTGGGGTATCTAGCTAAACATAACTACAAGGTTTACAGAAAAGGGGAATTAGTCGATCCTTACACGGTGGATTGGAAAAGTATCCGTCAAAATGCATTTCCTTTCAAAATTGTCCAAGATCCTGGTCCACGAAATAGCTTAGGGATAATTAAGTTTGATTTCCCGAATGTACATAGTGTTTATTTTCATGACACTCCTTCTAAATCACTATTTGGAGCTGATGTTCGCGCTTATTCTCATGGGTGTATGCGGACTCAAAACCCGTTAGATTTGGCAACGAAAATTTTGGAGCGAGATCAAGTTGGAAATAAATTGAATGAAGTATTAATTCCAGACTCACTCGATAGTATTATGGCAAGAGGTAAGAACTTTGAGATTAAATTACTGGAGAGGATTCCTGTATACATCGAGTATCAAACAGTCACCAGAAATGGTACGGAAATGATCACTTATGTAGATATCTATGGACGAGATGAGGAATACTTGAAAATCATGCGTGAATAGAAGAATAACTTGTAGCTTTGTAAATAAAAACGATATGTCTCTTCTAATATCCCCTTCTGTTTTATCTTGTGATTTCGCGAATATCCAGCGTGATGTGGAAATGATTAACGCTTCCGAAGCTGACTGGTTTCACGTAGATGTGATGGATGGAGTTTTTGTTCCAAATATTTCTTTTGGATTCCCAGTAATTTCTGCCATCAAGAAACATGCTACGAAACCATTGGACGTGCATTTGATGATAGAAAATCCAGATCAGTATGTTGCTGAATTTGCAAAAGCTGGAGCAGATATTTTAACTGTTCATTTCGAGGCATGTACTCATCTTCATCGTACTATCCAGTTGATTAAATCGCATGGAATGAAAGCAGGAGTAGCCTTAAATCCACATACATGCATTGATCATTTAGAGTATGTAATTGAAGATCTTGACTTGGTACTTGTAATGTCGGTAAATCCTGGTTTCGGTGGTCAGAAATTCATCAAAAATGCCATCCTTAAAGTGGAGCAAGCGAAAAATTTAATCCACCGAAAAGGGTCACATGCAGTTGTTGAAGTCGATGGTGGTGTGAATTTAGAAACTGGACTTGAATTAGTAAAAGCTGGAGCAGATGTTTTAGTCGCTGGGAGCTTTGTGTTCGGTTCTGATAATCCAACGAAAACCATTGCAGACCTCAAGTCACTAAAGGCATGAAATCCTTTTTTCAGGATAAATTCGAGTACGATTTCATTTGCAATAGAAAGTGGTCAGAGGTCCTGATTGAAAATGAAGACTTAATCAATGATTTTATCATAAAATCGATGAGTCATATCATAAATGTGCATCATATTTGGATTTCTCGAGTGGATGAAACTGAACCGGAGTCGCATTCTTGGGATAAATTACCAATGGACTATTGGATATCGCTTTCGCAGGAGAACTACAACCGAACAATTGAGTTTTTAGAGCATCTGGAATTAACTCAAAAGGTAGATTATCACAGTGAAGAAGGTGTTAAGTTGTCAAAAGAAATCGTGGACATTCTTTATCACATATTAAATCACAACAATTATCATCGAGCTCAAATTTCTTTAGAAATGAGAAAATTGGGAATTCAACCTCCTTCATTTAATTTTATTACCTTCAGATAGATTGGTATAAAACTTGAGTAACAAATCACGTAATTGAACGTTTATCAAAATATGAAACAAGTATTCTTCTTATTGAGCTTCGTGTTTATCTCTGTTCAGGCTTTTGGACAAGATCTCATTACTTTTGCTGATGAGAGCAAACTAGTGTCGCTTTTAGATGATTTACGAGCTGCTGAAAACAACAAGTTAAAAGCAGAGAGAAACGAACTGTTCAAAAGTGAACTTTCTAAGATCTTGGATAAGTCGAACGCAATGGACTACCCTTTTTCTCGATTGCAAACAGTTGGTTTTATTGATAGTCCTGATAAGAAAGTAAGAATAATCAATTGGAATGTAGAGCAAGACGATCAAACACAGCGATATTATGGTTTTGTGCTTCATGTCGACAAGCGAAAAGATGAAGTGAATAAGACAGAATTAATTGAGGATGTCTTTGGAATGAAGCAACCAGAGGATGTTGTTACAGCCGACCAATGGTACGGTGCGCTTTACTATAAAATAATCCCTGTAAAGAAAGGTTCACGAACTATTTACACTGTACTTGGTTGGGATGGAAATACCACGTTGAGTAATATCAAATTGATTGACGCAATGTATATCTCTGGCTCTTCGGTAAAATTTGGTACTCCCCTTTTTAAAATTGGTAAGGAGACTAAAAAACGCTTATTCTATGAACATTCAGAAAAGACGACAATGATCTTACGCTATGAAGAAGATCGTGAACGTATTATGATGGATCACCTGAGCCCAGAATCACCAAGTATGAAAGGCTTTTATTCTTTTTACGTTCCAGATTTGTCGTATGATGCTCTGAAATTTGAGAAAGGGAAATGGATCTTGTACGAAGATGTTATTGGTGTTAATGACACTCCTGAACAGAAAAAACAAACTGTTTACGTTAAGGACCCAAAAACTGGACAGGTTGTAGAGAAAAAAGTAGATGCGAAATGGCAAAATCCAGAAGATCCCACGGCTCCTGCTGGTGGAATAGAACATGTCGCTGTTACACCTGATCAAGAGGGGAAATCGGCTGAAAATGCTGATGAAGTGGATCCTAATGCACCTAAAATCAACAAGAAGGACAAACGAGATCCTAACAACCTTACCATCACTAACGGGATGAGTAAAAAGAAGCGCAGAAAGCTTAAAAAAGGAAATTAATCGACTGTTACACGATTCTGCTCAATTAAAACATGTATGTGTATAACTCTGAGCTAAATTCCTTATTTCAGGTATTTTTTGTTGTAAGTTTATTCAAATAATTAGCCTATGAGTAAGAATTTGTACATGGTTCCTTACGACTTCACCCCTACTAGTCGTAAAGCATTAGACTACGCATTACACATCGCACAGTTTGTTCACACAGAAATTAAAATTCTTCACCTTGCATCCGACAAGAAAAAAGGAATGGAGATGCAATCCAAATTAGAGGAATTAGCCAAAGGTCTAGTTGTCCCAGATGGCGTTGAAATAACAACTATGACTGTTGTCGGGAATATTTTTACAGATATTGGAAGAATCGCAAAAAAAGAAAAGGCACAGCTAATTGTCATGGGGACTCATGGTAAACGTGGAATTAAGCAAAAGCTGTTCGGAAGTAATGCCATGAAGGTGATTACCAGCGCTGAATGTCCATTTTTAGTTGTGCAAAAGGATACTGAAATTCGACCTGTGAAGGAGATTGCTGTCCCAATTGATTTGACGAAAGAAAGTCTACAGATTGTCAGCATCGCAGGAGACTTAGCACATATCGTTAAGGCAAATGTACATGTCATAGCAGAAACACAGACGGATCAAATTCTAAATACAAGACTCAAAAATCGCATCTCGATTGTTGCTAAAGAATACGAAGAACGTGGTGTAAATGCAACGGTTGAGTTCGTGAAGAAAAGAGGTAAATACGATAAGAAAGTAATCAATTATTCTAAGAATAATAAAATGGATTTGATCGCTTTGGCTTATCATTCTGAAAGTATATTGCCACAATTAGATAACTTTGCACAAAATTTAATTACAAATAAGCTCGGTGTTCCAGTTCTAATTGTCAACTCTAAACTGGCCTCAGCATTATATTTCTAGCAAATGAGAATAGGAGAAGTTAATGAACTTCAGATCCTTCGTTTTACTTCATCAGGTGCATTTCTTGGTGATGAAGAAGGAAACGATGTATTATTACCCGGAAAATATTTAACGGATGACATGCAAGAAGACGACATGATTGAAGTTTACTTGTACCGTGACTCTGAAGATAGATTAGTGGCAACTACAGAACGCCCGTACATCGAATTAAATGGTTTTGCTTATTTGAATGTTATCGAAGTGGGTGGTTTTGGTGCATTTGTGGATTGGGGATTGGAAAAAGATCTCATGATTCCTTTCAAAGAGCAGAATAAAAAACTCGAAGAAGGTCGAACTTACCTCACTTGCCTCCTACTCGATGATGCTACTGATCGCCTTTATGGATCAACGAAAGTAAACCGTCATTTACAGGAATGTACAGAATCATTTGATGCTGCAGAAGAAGTTGATTTGCTCATTTGTGACTCAACGGACTTGGGTGTTAAAGTAATTGTGAATAACAAGTATTCTGGTCTGATTTACCACAATGATGTAAGTCGACCATTGGTTCCTGGATCAAAAACAAAAGGTTATGTGTTTAATGTTCGTGAAGACGGAAAATTAGATGTTCGCCTCGATCCATCTGGTGGAAAAAGAATATTTGACTCTGCAGATCGTTTGCTTGAAATCCTTGAGCGTAAAAAGATTCTGTATGTGCATGATAAAAGTGCCCCCGAAGATATTCGAGAAACAGTCGGAATGAGCAAGAAAACCTTTAAACAGGCTGTTGGAAAGCTATACAAAGAGAAAAAAATCGTGTTAAACGACGACAGCATTGAACTTGTTGAGTCGAACAGCCTCGATTAATTGCTGTAATTTCTCAATCGTAACGTGTTCCATTACAACAATTTTATACCATTTTGGATTGTCGTGACTATCTGGTACTAACCCGAATCTCTGTGCGACATTTTTCTTGATGAATTTAGCGTGAATCGTAATGATATTGGCTGCTGGATCTCTGAAATAGTCAATGTTTAAGTCATCTAGTTGTTGACACATCCAGGCCGTTCTTTTTTGAAGGATGTAGATTTTTTCTGACCATTCGTACGGTCCGTGTTTTGATAAAATCATCCATGCAGCTATGGCGTTTGCACCAGAGCGACTTCCGATTAATGTGAAGTCTTCTCCTTCAACATAACTGGCGCTTTGTGTGTTTGTATACTGAATCAACCCTTTTCTTGAAAGAAAAATTCCCGTTCCGTATGGAGCTTGAGCCATTTTGTGTGCATCTAAAGTGACTGAATCAATCGCTGGATTACTGAAGTTTAGGTTGTTCTCTTCATTAACAAATGGATAGTAAAATCCACCATAAGCAGCATCCACGTGCATTTTGAATGATTCACCTTCTAAAACCGATGTATAAAGCGATGGATTATCAACAGAGCCAAACATGGTTGTCATCATGTTACAAACTACGATAAAGTGTTTGATTCCACCAGATTTAGCGGCGTTTATCGTTTCCTCTACTCCATTCTGTGAAATACTTCGTGAATTAAAATCAACTGGAACTTTATAGATTGAAATATCCAATAAATTTGCTCCTTTATCCATGCTGTAATGTGCATCAGCTGAGCAAATAATGGCAATTTCACTGTTTTTGGCTTTTAACTCTGACCTGAAATAATTGCGATACATCCACATCGCTTGAATATTTGCTTCCGTTCCACCAGATGCAACATACCCATCTATCTGATTTGGTTTCGCTTTGAAAATATCGACTGCACAGATTTCGATCAATTCACGCTCAATTTCTTGAGTTCCTTTGAAAAATGATTCTGACTTACCAAGAGTGTGACAACCGATGTGATTAGGATTTGCAACCAAAGCAGACATAAATGGCGCATCTTGAAGGAAAGAAACATCTTGGTTAAATACTTTAGCATCTAAGTTTGATGCTGGAATACCAATGACTAATTGCTCGTTATAATCGACATTTTGGTTGAGTGCACCAAAGACTCTTTGCTTGATTTCGTTCTGTGTTTTTTTCTTCCAGATATGCATATTCCACCTATTTAATTGCAAAATTAGGTAATAGGTACAGGTTGAAATATGACTTCACTCTAACTTAGAGCTGATTTTAATCAATTTTTAGAAGCTAAACATTTCTTTAAATCGAATGGCTTGTCTTCGAGAAATTTCAATTTTATCGCCTCCCATTAATTCAACTTGAAGCCCGCCGTTGAACCAGTTTTCGACTTTATCAATCCACTCCATATTGATGATGAATTTACGATTTGCCCTGAAGAAATATTCAGGATCTAGTCGTTCTTCGAAACTATTTAAAGAACGTAGAATTAGCGGTCGATTCTTTCCGAAATAAACTTTAACGTAATTCCCATCCGACTCTAGCATTCGAACCTCAGAGAGCTGCACGAAATAACACTTTTCCCCGTCTTTAATGAAAACACGATCGTTTATTGTTAAAGGGCGACTTTTTCTATCGAGCTTAACATTGGAACTTGATTCAAAATCGGCATCTTCTTTTGCTCGAAGTTTTTCGATTACTTCATTCATTCTGTCCGGGTCGACTGGTTTTAGAAGGTAATCTAACGCATTTACTTCGAACGCCTTGAGTGCATATTCATCGTAAGCAGTAATAAAAACCACCTGCGGAATATCCTCAAGTTTCTTCAGCATTTCAAAACCTGACATTCCAGGCATCGAAACATCAAGAAAAACTAAATCTGGGGAAAGATTTTTAATCTTCTCGATTGCTTCGTCACCATTTTGAGCTTCATCAATTATATTGATTTCACTAAAATCCTTTAAAACTGCCTTTAGCTCTTCTCTTGCAAGTCGCTCGTCATCAACAATTAGTGTTTTAAATTCTTTCATCTTCAAATTCAATTTTAGCGAGTACAAGTCCATCTTTTTCTTCCAGACTAAACTTCGCTTTTGTTCCGTATTGCAATGCTAATCGTTTCTCCGTATTTCGAATGCCGACACCTAAATCTACTTCAGAACTAATTTTACCAGTATTCAATACTTCAAGAAAGACCTTGTCGCCTTCTTTTTTTGTAAGTATATCAATCGATCCTCCATCCTTTAGTTTCGAGATTCCATGTTTAACAGCATTCTCAACCATCATCTGAAGTACAAATGGTGGTAGCTCAAATTCAAGTAATGAATCATCTATTCTCCAATTGACTACAAGCCTGTCTTCAAAACGAATTTTTTCAAGATCTAAGTAGTTACGAGCGATATTTAATTCAGATTCAAGAGTGACTTTAGATTCTCGCCCCATGACCAGTGATTGACGCAATAAATTACTTAAAGTAGTTATTGAAGTCTTCGCTTTAACTGGATCAATATCAACGAGTGCGCGAATTGAGTTTAATGAATTAAATAAAAAATGTGGGTTGAGTTGAGAACGTAAATTCTTCAGTTCACTTTCCTTACTACTTGCTTCTAATGCGAGATTAGAAATCTCTTGTTTTCTCGATTTCTGAAAATAGTGATAAGTGAAATAAATGGCATTCCAGAATAAAACTAAAATCAAGAATGAAAATGCATTTCCAATAACATCTGCAACGGACAAAACGCTATCGGTGTCCGCTGGTTTAATGACTCTTCCAAGAAGATAAGTCAACCCTGTAATAGCAAGAGAAGAAAGAATTGAAGTCACTAAAAGTCGAGGTATTAGTGCTCCTAGCTTTAGATTTAACCAATTGTTTTTTAAAATGATGAGTCGCTGAATGTGGGTAATCAGAATTCCAAAAAGAATAAGTCCAATAATTCGAGCGAAAAGAAAGATATCGATTCTGCTTGGATCGCTAGAATATAAGGCAATAACGATCAATACGGCATACGCCGACCATCCAACCAATTGCGCAATCCAATATACCATCCGAGTATTCATTAATTCAAATCTAAGATTTTAAAATTTTTGTTTAGTTCTAAAAGGATGATTGGCTTCAAAGAATGTTCCTTGGTGCTATTTATCTTTGGAATGTTTTTTGACATATTTGAATTATGAAATTCCTACTTGTAATTTTTACACTGATTTCTTCATTCGGATTCAGTCAAAATTATTTTGCCGACCATTTCGGTGGTTCGGTGGGAATTGTTTTTAACGTCGGTACGCACGTCAACTCGTTTGGACTGAACCTAAAAGGCTATTATGCCGATCATTTTTATCAGATAAATGGTTCTTCCACTTTCTATTTAAATTATTCCAGTTATGGAGGTCGAAAAAAGTATCTCGAAGCAAGAAATGCGGCTGGATTGATACTGCTAGCCGGAAAGAAAGAAAGAGAAATTGATTTTCAACTGGATGGATTGAATCACAATACTGCACACAATCTGGGAGTTGGATTCAATTACATCTTCTACAATGACAACGTCGGTACTTCTCAAAAATCAGGTGGATTTGCACTTCATGTGAAGGAGTTCAGTTTGTACCACGAAAATGATGTATTTGGTGGTTTTGCCAAAGATCGCTTCAGAACTGGACATTTGTATGCTTCTTATCAATACAAGGATTTCAAATTTGGGACCGGAGTTAATCTGTGGACTGGAGAAACGAAAAATGCTCCTTGGCAAAAGCTTCACTTCGATAATTGTCCAAATGGATTTAGAGTTCTGGAAGACCTGCCTTATGGAAGAACCAGTCACGGAATTCTTTATGGATCTATTCAGTATAATGCTCCGTTCAATCAGATAGTACAATTAAAACTGGGAATGGACAGTGAATCCATTCGTCACGGTTTTCAAAATCGACTAATTCACGATTTAATCTTCTTACCAAAAAAAGTCGAACGCACTACTCCACATTATCCGCGTTTAGATCAGCATGGTTGTCCTGTTTTTGAAAAAGAATCAATTCGTCCAAATAAGCTGTTTTTACAGTGGGGAATCAACGATAATTGGGCGAACTAGTCAACTGATTCTCTGTCCTGTTCATAAAGTATTCATAAAAAACCTGAAAATTCATAGCTGGAAACCTTGAATCTTGTAACTTTGCACCCCGTAGTTACTTAATTTTAGACATGTCAAATTCAACAAAGTATGTTTTCGTAACTGGAGGGGTTACATCTTCTCTTGGGAAAGGAATCATTTCAGCATCATTAGCCAAATTATTACAGGCACGTGGATATTCGGTTACAATCCAGAAATTGGACCCTTACATCAACGTGGATCCAGGAACTTTAAATCCTTATGAGCACGGTGAGTGTTTTGTAACTGATGATGGTGCAGAAACAGATTTGGACTTAGGTCACTACGAACGTTTCCTAAACGACCGAACATCTCAAGCAAATAACGTAACAACTGGTAGAATCTACCAATCAGTTATCGAAAAAGAGCGAAAAGGAGAATTTCTTGGGAAAACGGTTCAAGTTATTCCACACATTACAAATGAAATTAAAGATCGTATTCAAATTCTTGGTAAACAAGGAACATACGATATAGTAATTACGGAAATTGGTGGTACAGTTGGTGATATCGAATCACTTCCATATGTTGAGGCGGTTCGCCAAATGATGTGGGAGTTAGAAAACGACTGTATCGTAGTTCACTTAACGTTGATTCCGTATTTGGCAGCAGCTGGTGAATTGAAAACAAAACCAACTCAGCACTCGGTTAAGCAACTATTGGAATTGGGTGTTCAGCCTGATATTCTTTGTTGTAGAACAGAGCACGAATTAGATTTGACGCTTCGTAGAAAAATTGCTCAATTCTGTAATGTGAGCATGAACGCGGTGATCGAATCAAGAGATGCTGAATCAATCTATGATGTTCCAATTTTGATGCAAGCTGAGGAATTAGATAAAGTAGTCCTAGAGAAATTAAGTCTCCCAACTAAATCAGTTCCAAATCTTGATAACTGGAAAGAGTTCCTTCGTGTATTGAAAAATCCAACAAACGAAGTGACAATTGGATTGGTTGGAAAATATGTGGAATTGAAAGATTCTTACAAATCAATCAGTGAAGCATTTATTCACGCTGGAGTTTCTAACGAAGTTAAGGTGAATTTGAAATGGATTCACTCTGAAAAGATTGTAGAGAATAAAGTAAACGAAGAATTAAAAGGACTTGACGGAATTTTAGTTGCTCCGGGGTTTGGATCAAGAGGAATTTCAGGAAAGATAGAAACAGTGCGCTATGCTCGCGAGAACAAGATTCCTTTCTTGGGAATTTGTTTGGGAATGCAGTGTGCAGTTATCGAATATGCAAGAAACGTTCTTGGGTTGACGGATGCACATACTACGGAAATCGTTGAAGATTGCTCTGAACCAGTAATCAACATGATGGAAGAGCAAAAAACAATCTCAAATATGGGTGGAACAATGCGTTTGGGTGCTTACAAATGTTTGTTGAAGCCAGGTTCAAACGTATCGAATGCATACAGAACGGATAAAATTTCTGAACGCCACCGTCACCGTTACGAATTTAACAGTGCATACCTTGAGCAATTCGAGAATGCTGGAATGATTGCTACGGGTAAAAATCCAGATACAGGACTTGTTGAAGTTGTTGAAGTGGAAGATCATCCATGGTTCGTTGGAGTTCAATTCCACCCAGAGTATAAAAGTACAGTTGACAATCCTCACCCACTTTTCGTTTCGTTTGTCGGTGCAGTATTGAAAAACAAGATCAAATAGAAATAAATTAAAGAATGGATAGAAACACAGTCATAGGACTTGTACTGATTGGTGTAATCTTCGCAGGATTTACGATTTTTAATCAACCTTCCGAAGAAGAAATCAAAGCAGCCAAAGCAAAGCAAGAGCAATTGGATGCGAAACGCAAAAAAGAAGAAGCTGCTGAGAAAGCCAAAGATGAAAAATCAGAAAATATTGAATTAGCCTCTAATCTTGTTCCTAAGTTAGATGAGAATGGAGAGCAATTGAAGGATTCTTTGGGTGGACTTTTCTACACGGATACAGTCACACAACAAGACACATTGATCGCTAAAGTTGAAGAAAAAGTAGCCGCACCAGTTAAAGCTGATGTGAAAGGTGAAATAATTCAGCTAGAGACGAATAAATTAATCGTTCACTTCGATACTAAAGGAGGGAAAATTGCAGCCGTTCGTCTCAAAGAGTTCGAAACCTTTGAAGAATACGATAAGAAGGATGGCAAAGTAACACCTTTATACCTCTTCAAAGAAGGTGATGCAGATCAAGGTTTGACATTCCCTATGGGTGAAAAACAAGTGAATACTGCGAATGAAATCTTTTCTATAAAGAATCAGACGGAAGACAGAATCGCTTTTGAATTGAATAAGGGTGATGGAAAGAAAATTGAATTCATCTATCAATTAAAGGATGATGCTTATGATTTAGATTTCGATATCCGCGTAAAAGGATTCCAAGGAGCTGTAAATCCAAAGAACGTAATGTTCAATTGGGATGTAGCTTTCAGAAAGACAGAACGTTTATTTTCTGAGCAACGTCGTGTGTCAACAGTTTGTTTTAACTACGACAATGAAGGTTTCTCTTATTTAAGTGAAATGGGAGCCGATCAAGAAGAAGCTGAGGATAAAATCGATTGGTTGTGTTACAAGCAAAGCTATTTCTCTTCTTTCTTAAATCCTGATAAATCGTTTGATGCAACAGGCTCTACTTTTGAGGTGAAAACGTATAGCGAAGGATCAGCAAAAGATTCAACACATTTGAAAGATTACACTTCGACTGTAAATTTAGGGTTGACAGATGTTGAAAATGGATCAACTCGAATGAATTGGTACTTCGGTCCAAACGATTACAAAGTGCTTCGTTCATACAAAGCTGGCTACGATGATGTGTTGAATTATGGTTGGGGTGTTTTCAGATGGATCAACCTATACGCAGTGCAACCAATCTTTAAATTCTTGGCGAGTACTGGAATGGGAATGGGAATTGTGATTCTCTTATTAACCTTGATTATCAAAACAGCGTTAATGCCAATTCAATGGAAAATGTACACTTCCTCTGCGAAAATGAGAATTCTTCGTCCAGAAATTGAAGAAATTAACGCACGTTATCCAGACAAAGAAGATGCAATGAAAAAGCAAATGGAGACAATGTCACTCTATCGAGAGTCAGGTGCCAGTCCGCTTGCTGGTTGTGTGCCAATGTTGATTCAGATGCCAATCTTGCTAGCGGTATTCCGTTTCTTCCCTGCCACATTTGATCTTCGTCAGAAATCATTCCTTTGGGCACAAGACTTATCTTCATACGATTCAATTTGGGATTTCGGAACGAATATTTGGTTGTATGGAGACCACGTGAGTTTGTTTACATTATTGATGGCTGCAACAACATTGATTTATACGTTCATCAACAGTGGTCAAATGCAAACACCACAACAACCGGGAATGCCGAATATGAAATACATCATGTATTTCTTCCCGATCATGATGATTTTCTTCTTTAATAATTATTCTTCGGGATTGAGTTATTACTATTTCATCTCAACATTGACTTCAATTGTGATTATGTTGTTGATCAAGAAATTCTTTGTGAATGAAGAAAAATTGAAAGAGAAAATGGCACAAAGAAAAGCTGCTCGTGCAACTGCAGCAACTGGAACAGGAGGTAAAACTAAATCTAAGTTCCAAGAGCGTTTAGAAAAAATGCAACAAGCTCAACAAGAGCAAATGAAGAATAGAAAAAAATAGTTTCAATTCTAACAATATTAGCCTCGATCGTTGATCGGGGCTTTTTTTTGCTAAAAATGTAGAATAGTTCACACTTTGATAGAATTGGTGTGGTTATACCTTGTGGGATTCGATAGATTTGTATGAAACATATGCTATGATCAATTCAATAATTACGGGGTCTGGGTCATTTATCCCAGATGTGGAGGTGAAAAATGATGAGTTTATTGAAAATCCATTTTGTTTCAATGACGGTCGAAGAATTCAGAATGATAATCAAGATGTTATCAATAAGTTTCAAGAGATTACTGGAATTCGAACGAGGCGCTATGTGAACGACGATCAATCTTGTTCTGATATTGCAACGATTGCAGCTCAAAGGGCAATTGAAGATTCTGGAGTCGATCCTGAAGAAATCGATATGATTATTGTAGCTCACAATTTTGGTGACGTTATCAAAGGTTCTAATCAAACCGATATTGTCCCAAGTATTGGTTCTCGTGTTAAACATTCATTGGGAATTGCAAATCCAAATTGTGTCCCTTACGATATAATCTTCGGGTGCCCAGGTTGGGTTCAAGGTGTCATTCAATCGCACATTTATATTCAAGCTAGAGAAGCAAAAAAATGTTTAATCATTGGAGCTGAAGTTTTATCTAGAGTTGTAGATCCTTTCGATCGAGATACAATGATCTTTGCGGACGGAGCAGCTGCAGTAGTTTTAGAAGCTAAAGAAGAAGATAAAAAACGTGGAGTATTAGGTCATGCCACCGTTTCTCACTCACTAGAAGAGAAAGATTACCTCTCTTTTGGAAAAAGCTATAATCGCTTTGGTAATGACGATACTAAATTCATTAAGATGAATGGTCACAAAATCTATCAATATGCTTTAACAGAAGTTCCAAAAGCGATGAAGTTTTGCTTAGACAAGGTGAATATCCCACTTTCCATGATAGACAAAGTTCTGTTACACCAAGCAAATGAAAAAATGGATCAAGCGATTTTAAAGAGATTGTTCAGAGCATTCGGTGAACGTGAGATCCCAGAGAATATTATGCCAATGATTATCGGTCGACTTGGAAATAGTTCTGTTGCAACCGTTCCAACTTTATACGATCTAATTTCACGAGGAGAATTAAAGAAACATAAATTCGAAGATGGAAATCATCTTTTACTGGCTTCAGTTGGTGCTGGTATGAATATCAATGCATTAGTGTACAAGATGTAAAAAACCGAAACATTAAATAATGTTGTTAACAGCATGTTAATTGTTAAATATTAAACGTTGTTAGTCGGACAAAAGTGTTCATTTATAGAATACTTATTCATATGCTTGCATAGCATTTTTTTAGGGTATTACCTTTGTAATCAAATACTAAGAAATGTTGATGGAGGCAGAACAATCGAATACAATAATCACACGAATTTCAACCATTGAATTGAAAGATAATGATCTCTTGGAGATTTCTATTTCAAAAGATCAAGAGTTAGAAAAGAGTGATATTGTCGATATTATAAATTCGGCTGAAGTTCTTGGTAATGGTAAGCGTTTAAAACACCTTTACATTATTGATGAAAGAACACTGCCCTCTCAAGAAGCACGCATTCTATCTTGCTCGGAATACGGTAGTCGGTTTAAAAAAGCAGACGCAATCGTTGTAACAAGTCTTTCACAACGCATGATTTTCAACTTCATGATCAATGTGGAAGGTACAAGTGTACCCTCTCGCCTTTTCAGCAATCGCGATGAAGCCATTTTGTGGTTAAACTCACTTTAACACTGCCCTCCCTATCGTTTATCGGTAGTTTTTAACCTTCCATCTAGTTTCCGGGCAAGTTATGCCGCTTATTAGTATCTTAGCTTTCCGAAAATGAAACTGTTACTCTTTATATCTCTTTTTATCTCGCAAAGTGTGGCTTTTGGTCACGACTATTTCTTTGCTTTTTCGGAGGTTCAATACAATCATTTTAGACAAAAATTTGAGGTAACTGTAGTTGCTTCAGCTCACGATTTGGATTATATGTGGCGAGATAGTGAGCTTAATTCGGATGTGATTAGTGACCTTCGTGTCGATAGCGAAGAATTTAGACTTGTAGAAGAGTTTGTTAATGAAGGGTTTCAATTGAATTCTCCAAAAGATCGCATTAAACTCAGAATTATTGGGATTGAATCTCTACTTAATGGAGTCGTCAATTTCTATCTTGAATCTTACGAGGTTCCACTGCCAAAGGAATTACATGTTACTTTTGATTTATTGATGGATGAATTTCCTCAACAGCAGAATAAAATGACACTTTATATTGGTGAACGTACTTACACCAAAGCTTTTTTACAGAACGAACGAAAACATACTCTTAAACTAGAAGCCGAATAATATGAAAAGATTACTTCTTTTAGCGCTATTAATACCTGTAGCTACCCAAGCACAGAACAAATTTGCTCAGTTAGGTGAAGAACTTCCAACACCAAATGAATATAGAAATGCGGCTGGAGCTCCTGGTCACAATTATTATCAGCAAAAAGCGGACTACAAAATTAATGTCACGCTAGATGATGCGCATCAGAAAATTACTGGAGAAGAAACAATAACGTACACGAATAATTCTCCCGACGATCTTGATTACTTGTGGATTCAACTAGATCAGAATGTAAGAGCCGAAGATTCTGATTCTAAATTGATAGAAATTGAACGTATGGAGGACTTTCGCTCTATCGATGATGTGAAAGGAAAACTTTTCTACTTCGATGGTGGATTTAAAATTGATGCTGTAACGACTACTTCAGGTCGTGAAATGAAATATTTCATCAACAAAACGATGATGCGTATTGATTTAGATCGCGCATTGTCTTCTGGAGAAAGCGTTTCGTTCAAAATCAAGTGGTGGTACAATATCAACGATAGAATGAAAATTGGTGGACGTTCAGGTTACGAGCACTTCGAAGAGAACGATAACTACTTGTACACGATCGCACAATGGTTTCCAAGAATGTGTGTTTATAACGATGTTGAAGGTTGGCAAAACAAACAATTTCTAGGTCGCGGTGAATTCGCCCTTCCGTTTGGTGATTACGATGTATCAATCACGGTGCCCTCTGATCATATTGTTGGAGCTACGGGGGAATTGCAAAATGCATCCTCTGTTTTGTCAAATGAGCAAAGAAATCGTTTAAAACAAGCGATGTCAGCTGATAACCCAGTTTTAATTGTAACGCAAGAAGAAGCGGAAAAAGCAGAAAAAATAAAGGAAAAGGGATTAAAAACTTGGAACTTTAAAGCGAAGAACGTCCGTGATTTTGCATTTGCTTCTTCAAGAAAATTCATGTGGGATGCACAAGGAGTTGATATCAACGGAAAAACTGTAATGGCAATGTCATACTACCCGAAGGAAGGAAATCCTCTTTGGGAAAGATATTCAACTAAATTGGTGGCGCATACGATTAAAACGTATTCAAAATACACAATTGACTATCCTTACCCAGTGGCAATTTCAGTACATTCGAAGTGGATCGGAATGGAATATCCAATGATTTGCTTCAATGGCGGTCGACCTGAAGCAGACGGAACGTATTCAGAAAGAACGAAGTACGGAATGTGGGGAGTGATTATTCATGAAGTTGGTCACAATTTCTTCCCAATGATTATCAATTCAGATGAGCGTCAATGGACATGGATGGATGAAGGTTTGAATACATTTGTTCAATATTTGACGGAGCAAGAATGGGAACGTGGATATCCTTCAAGAAGAGGTCCTGCTTATTTGATTGCTGACTATATGCGTGGAGATAAGAACTACATCTCTCCTATCATGACGAATTCTGAATCGATTTGGCAATTCGGTAATAATGCTTATGGTAAGCCAGCGACAGCCTTGAATATTTTGAGAGAAACGGTAATGGGACGTGAATTGTTCGATTACGCGTTCAAAACGTATTGTGAAAGATGGGCCTTCAAACATCCGACTCCGGCAGATTTCTTTAGAACAATGGAAGATGCGTCTGCGGTAGATTTGGATTGGTTCTGGAGAGCTTGGTTCTACACGACTGATCACGTGGATATCAGTGTTGATGAAGTGAAATGGTTCCAAATGAACACGATGAATCCAACGATTGAAAAAGAAATTGCTCGTCAACAAGATGAAAATAGCGATCAGTTTATTGGAGATACAAGAAATAAAACGGAGATCAAAGAAACGGTAAACGAGCGAGATGATAACATCGATGACTTCTATGGCACACGTGATATATATAAAGTGGATGCATTAGATATGAAAGAGTATCAAGAATTCAAAGAAAGCCTTTCGAAAGAAGATTTGGCTTTATTGAATTCTGGGAAACAATTCTATGAAGTGTCGTTTACAAACAAAGGTGGTATTCCAATGCCTTTGATTATCCAATTTAACTACACTGACGGAACGAATGAAGTAGTTCGAATTCCTGCCGAAATCTGGAGAAGATCTGAGGAGAGTGTTTCAAAAGTATTTATTCTAGAGAAGGAAGTTGAATCGTTACGATTGGATCCATTCCTTGAAACGGCGGATACAGATTTGAACAACAATTCATGGCCAGCTAAACAACAGCCAACACGTTTTGAATTGTTCAAACAACAGCAAACGGGTGAAAATCCAATGCAGCGTCAAAAAAGATTAGAGCAAATGAATCAGAACTAGTTTTCGGACTAGTTCTTTTCTTTTTCTTCCTCCTGTCCGTTTATTGAATCGAAATAAGTGGATTGAGTTGGATTACTCTTCATATATGAGTAGTGCTCAAACTTGTCTTGGATAAAAGTAATCAGTTCCATTTCCGAAGCTGTTTTCAAGAAGTCGTCATCCATATTTAAGAAATAGATGAATTCTTCGAGCTCTTCGTCGGTTAATTCAACGATGTCGTATGCAACGTAAGTTCTAAGTAATTCCTTGAGGACTTTTCGTTGATCGTCTTTGTATTCTTGTTCTGCAATCCAACGTTTTGTGCGCTCCTTTTTAGAGAAAGCCTGATATAGTGCAGTAATTGGACTTTGTAACGCATCGATCCCAGTCACCATCCTTGTTTCACGCAAAGCTAATGCAGCACGTTCCTCTTTAATTTCCTCCAACGATTTTAATGGACGAACAACCACTGGATCTAATTCTTGCGTTTTGCCTTCGATATAAATAGTATTTTTCGATTGACAATTTTCATCACCATGAACAACGACCATTTTTAACGGATAACCACGAACAGATAACGCAATTGAATCTCCTTCGTGTGCGTAAACGCTAAATTTTCCATTTGGCTGACCGAATACGCCTTGACCTGTGTTTTTATTGACAATCATTAAGTTGTAAAACGATTGTGGACGAAGTGTATCAACAACTTTTCCAGAAAAGAGAACTTTCTCACAATCTTGTGAAAAAGCGGTTTGACTCAATGCGAGTCCTGCTATGGTGTAAACAAGTGCTTTCAATGTTGACTAAATTACAAAAAATGTACCGCGAAGTTGATTCACGAACTCTAACAATTGTTAATTCTGCTATTTACAATTGTGTATTTTTATGTTTACAAATGTATTTAAAATTATAAACTGGTTCTAATACTTAAATATGTAGTAATTTTGCACTATGAAACGAGTGGTTGTAGGATTATCAGGAGGGGTTGACTCAAGTGTAGCCGCCTACCTGCTGAAGGAGCAAGGATATGAGGTGATTGGAATGTTTATGCGTAACTGGCATGACGAAACGGTTACTATATCTGATGATTGTCCATGGATTGATGATTCAAACGATGCTTTGTTGATTGCCCAGCAACTCGGTATTCCCTTTCAAGTAATCGATTTAAGTGCTGAATATAAAGAACGAATTGTCGACTATATGTTCAACGAGTACGAATCTGGTAGAACGCCAAATCCAGACGTTTTATGTAACCGCGAGATTAAGTTCGATGTGTTTTTAAAGGCTGCCATGGAATTAGGTGCTGATTATGTGGCTACTGGACACTACTGCCGTAAAATTGAGCATGAGGACGGAACTTTTGGTTTACAGGCAGGAAAAGATCCCAATAAGGACCAATCGTACTTCTTATGTCAGTTAAATCAAGAACAGCTTTCTAAAGCCTTATTTCCTATTGGTGAATTATTGAAGCCTGAAGTGCGTGAAATAGCCAAAGAAATGGGCTTGCATACTGCAGACAAAAAAGACTCACAAGGATTGTGTTTTGTGGGTAAAATCAGTCTCCCAACTTTTCTTCAACAAAAACTTGAAGTTAAGAAAGGTAATATTATAGAAATCAATGACTCACACAGTGTTTTTGATAGTCGTAAGTCTTTAAGTCTTTCACCTGAATTAGTTGAAGAGTTGGCTGCTCCACTCCACTTCGAAGAAGATTATGGACAGAAAGTAGCGGAACATCAAGGAGCACATTTCTATACAATTGGACAACGTAAAGGCTTAAACATTGGAGGTCGCCCGTTACCAAGCTTCGTAATTGGTTTGGATGTGGATACGAACACTGTTTACACCGGACAGACAGATGAACATCCGGGTTTAAATAAGTACGCTTTGAAGATCCGCACAGAGGATATGCATTTTGTCAGTGCACATTATGATATGGAATCGATTGATGGATTATCATGCGATGTGCGTATTCGATACCGTCAACCTTTGCAGAAAGGAACTATTTACGTAAAAGAAAAAGGCGTTTACGTCTTATTTGAAGAGAAACAACGTGGTGTTACACCCGGACAGTTTGCGGCTTTCTATTTAAACGAAGAACTGATCGCTTCGGGAATTATTCAGCACTAGGCTTTAAGGTTTCGTACGTTCCATCGCTGTAAAAAGCAATCATTTTAACGAGTTCTCTGTCGCTTGATTTTTGCGCTGTTGCTATTTGAGTAGGCTTATCCTCGACTTGCGGACTTGAATTGTTAGCGGAACTATTCGTGTTTTCATCAAATTGGCCTTCTCTAGCTTCTCCAGTGATTAACCATGCTGCGTTTACTTTTGGAAATGATTCAATGATTTTTGCTAGGAAATCGAGGCTAGGTTTGTTTCTACCGCTTAGAACGTGACTTAAGTTCGATCGCTTAATGCCGATGGTGTCTGCGAATTCTGATGCAGATAAGTTCTGAGATTTCATGATTAATCGGATGCGATCGGGTATTAACATTTGTAAATCTATTTACTTTTAACAATTGTAACTCAAATTTACAAATATAAATTATATAAAAAAGAAAGGACCGCCCAAATTGAGCAGTCCTTCCCTTTCATTCTACTATTAATTAGTTCATCGAAAAGAAGATCGGATTTCTATTCGTTGCCTCTTGATCGTTCGCTTTGTTAATTGTATCCATCAATTTAGCCACTTGAAAAATGGATAATGTACTTCTTTCTCCTTGCACTCTGTGTTGAGAAAGTTTGTATTTAGCTGTTTTAATTCTGTTGTTGTTCATATCTATACCTGTAAATTGCATTGTCTCAAGTTTTAATACACAGACATTTACGCCACTATTTTTACTTTGTTACAAAAAATTGAAAAAAAATTGAGATAAGTAAACTTTTTTGTTAAATAGATTATAATCTTAAACAAAGATAAGCAGTTGATAAACAACATTTTATGCATTAAATTACATTTATAAATAGGTCGTGAAAAAATATTTAATTTTTCTTGTTTTTTTGGGCATTTCCCTCCGGGTCGGGCTTTTATTTCAAGTCCTCAGTTGCTACTTCGTTCAACTTCCAGGCTTTACACGTCAATCCCTAATGCAATTTATTCACCACAAATAATAGTGAACCATTTATTTCTATAAACTACCCCAAATTGCGCCCCGCTGAAAATGGATAGCTAAATGAACTGGAACTTTATGTTGTACTTTTACAAAATTGCGACAACTGAAGCGCATTTTGCTAACTAGTGCAACAAAGTGACGGGAATTTACTGGCAATGAGAAGCGGCCGAGTTCGGTGGGCGCCCAAAAGAACACCTCACTCCTACTCGATTTATTTGTTTTGAATCAACGGACGAATGAGATCTTCGAGTCCATTTATTTTAATTTCCAGCATCAATTCCAATTGGCGACCCAATTTTCCAGCCGGAAATCCCTTGTTTTTATACCACACCAAATAAGCCTCCGGCAAATACAAGAGATATTTCCCCTGATATTTACCGTAAGGCATACGTGCGTTGGCCAATTCGACCAATTCGTGTTTTTGCATTTATTTCGCTGGCGTTTTTTCGAGCACCTCCAAGAAATAACCCCAGAATTTCTGTACCGACGAAATTTGAACTTTTTCATCCGGTGAGTGTGCCGCTCGAATATTCGGTCCAAATGAAATCATATCTACATTTGGCAAGTGCTGCAATAAAATTCCACACTCTAATCCTGCGTGACAAGCTTTAATTTGCGGTTCTTCATTGTAACGCTCACGATACATGTCCGCCATTAAATTCAAGATTTCAGAATTCGGATTCGGTTGCCATCCTGGATAGTCTCCACCTTGAACAACGTCGCATCCCATCAAATCGAAAACGGACTTGATTGCCTGAGCTACTTCTGTTTTTGTCGACTCCACACTGCTTCGTTGCAAGGATTGCGTTTCAAATTTCCCATTTCCAACAATCACGCGCGCCAAGCTTGAAGAAGTTTCCACCAATCCCTCAATATCCGGACTCATTCTGAAAACTCCGTTGTGCACGGCAGACAAAGCACGAAGAATATTCGTTGTCACCTCTTCTGGGACAGCGTTTGTAGCATCAGCAGCTGGACTTAGTTTAATTTCCATTACCGTTTCGATGCTTTCGAATTCCTTTTTGATCAAAGAAACAATCGTGTAGAATTCAACTTCCAATTGTCCATCCATTTCGTGATCAATCGCAATCACAGCGTTTGATTCACGCGGAATAGCATTTCTCAAACTTCCACCATCGATGGAGATCAACTGAAATTTCATTTCATTCGAAAGATGCATCAAAACGCGATTCATCAACTTGTTTGCATTCGCTCTTCCCTTGTCGATGTCCATTCCCGAGTGACCGCCAAGCAATCCACTCACAGAAATTTGGTAACAAGCGCTATCCGCTAGAACAGGAACTTCCTTGTATGAATACGAAGTATTTGTGTCGATTCCACCCGCACATCCGATTGATAATTCGTCATCATCTTCTGTATCTAGGTTCAATAAAATTTCTCCAGAGAAATTGGTCGGATCCAATTGCATCGCTCCAGTCATCCCCGTTTCTTCGTCAATCGTAAACATGGCTTCGATCGCCGGATGTTGAATCGTATCCGAAGCAAGAACAGCCATAATCGCCGCCACACCAATTCCGTTATCGGCACCAAGCGTTGTTCCATTTGCTGTAATCCAGTCACCATCTACGATCATTTCAATTCCCTGCGTATCAAAATCGAAATCAGTCCCCGCATTCTTTTGGTGAACCATATCCAAATGCGATTGCAAAATCACGGTTTTACGATCTTCCATTCCCGCAGAAGCTGGCTTTTTAATGATCACATTTCCAATTGCATCCTTAATTGTTTCCAATCCCAGTTCCTTTCCGAAATTCATCATAAATTCAATGACTCTTTCTTCTTTTTTTGAAGGTCTTGGAACAGCATTTAGGTCAGCAAAATGATTCCACAATACTTTAGGTTCTTGATTTCTTACACTCATTTTTGATCAAAAAATTGAACAATTCGTTCGATATATAATTTCTCCACTTTGGCGCGAGCCCATGGAGTTTTTCTTAAAAATTTCAGACTGCTTTTGATGCTTGGATCGTTCTTAAAACAGTTAATTGATACTAATTCCCCCATTTGTTTCCAGCCCACATGTTCTACGAGTTCAGTCAAAATAAACTCCAGCGTTTTACCATGAAGTGGATTATTGGGTTGACTTTCCACTACTTCACTAATTTTTTGTAGCGAATACGTTTCGGTCCGTTGTCACCAAGGCGTTTCTTACGATTTTCCTCATACTCCGTATATGATCCTTCGAACCAATAAACTTCAGAATCACCTTCGAAAGCCAAGATATGCGTACAAATTCGGTCTAGGAACCAACGGTCGTGAGAAATAACCACGGCACAACCTGCAAAATTCTGAATTCCCTCCTCCAATGCACGAAGCGTGTTTACGTCGATATCATTTGTAGGCTCATCCAGGAGAAGTACGTTTGCTTCTGTTTTTAAGGTCATTGCCAGGTGAAGTCTATTTCTTTCACCACCAGAAAGCACACCTACTTTCTTATTTTGGTCGGATCCGTTAAAGTTGAACTTCGATAAATAAGCACGTGCATTGATTTTCTGACTCCCGATCTCCACATATTCCAATCCATTCGAAACCACTTCAAAAACAGTTTTGTCAGGGTGAATATCTTCGTGTGTTTGATCAACGTAACCAATTTTCACCGTTTCTCCTACTTGGAATTCACCTGCATCTGGTTGCAATTCATCCATGATCATTTTGAAAATCGTTGTCTTACCAGCACCATTCGGCCCGATAATTCCTACGATTCCAGCAGGTGGTAACTTAAAGTTCAAGTCACCATACAACAATTTATCTCCAAATGCTTTCGAAACGTGGTTCGCATCGATCACATTGTTTCCAAGACGCGGCCCGTTTGGAATTGGAATCTCCAATACATCCTCTTTTGACTTCACATCTTCGGCTAACATTTTATCGTAGTTGGCAATACGTGCTTTGTTTTTAGCATGTCGCCCTTTTGGATTCATTCGAACCCATTCCAGCTCGCGAGCCAGCATTTTTTGTCGTTTCGATTCTTGTTTCTCCTCTTCTTTCAGGCGCTTCCCTTTTTGCTCTAGCCAAGAAGTATAATTTCCTTTCCATGGAATTCCTTCTCCACGATCCAATTCGAGAATCCATCCAGCTACATTATCCAAGAAGTAACGGTCGTGTGTTACAGCGATTACCGTTCCTTTATATTGTTGTAAATGTTGCTCTAGCCATTCGATTGACTCAGCATCCAAGTGGTTGGTTGGCTCATCCAGAAGGAGAATATCTGGAGTTTTCAATAACAAGCGACATAAAGCCACACGTCTTCTTTCTCCCCCAGAAAGTGTCTCGATTAACTGATCATCCGGTGGACAACGTAAGGCATCCATAGCGCGATCAAGTTTAGTATCTAATTCCCAGGCATCTAGCGCATCGATTTTATCTTGCACTTCCCCTTGGCGAGCGATGAGTTTCTCCATTTTATCTGGATCATTCATCACTTCTTCATCCATAAACGCATTGTTGATTTCTTCGTATTCCGCAAGGATATCCACTGTTTCTTGAACACCTTCCATTACGATTTCTTTCACCGTTTTAGACTCATCCAATTCTGGTTCCTGTGGAAGATAACCAACTGAGTAACCATCAGAGAAAACTACATCTCCTTGGTATGATTGATCTAAACCAGCGATAATTTTCATTACCGTTGATTTTCCGGAACCGTTTAATCCGATGATTCCAATTTTCGCTCCGTAATAGAACGATAAGTAAATATCTTTAATGATTTGTTTCCCTTGTGGTGTGCTTTTAGACACTCCAACCATTGAGAATATGATCTTTTTATCGTCTGACATAATCTTATTTTCTGATTGCATTCAAAGGTACAAAATCAATCAGAGGTGGACGAGCAGATTAATTCAAATCTTATTCACAAAAAAAGCGCTACAGATTGAAGCGCTTTAGTTTTTATTAAGAATCAAGTAGATCTCGGGAACTACCAATTCCATTCCCCTCACTTGGGGTTCTGAAAAGTTCATTTTTGTACCCTGCCATTTTCGACCAAAAAATGATCCAAATGACAAAATTTGCAATTCCTGCAAATCCACCCAAAACTGGAATTATTCCACAAATATTTAAGATTGGCATTGCTGTACCTAACCCCTTTCCGAAGTCACCGCTTGATGGAAGTCCACGAAACTCATATTCTTTACGAACTGAATCACAAATCTTAGGATACAAGATAAATCCATAAACGATATTAAATAATGGAATAAACATCAACCATACGTTGGTCGGCGGAACTTCTCTATTATTCGGTGAAACTTGTTCCAAAGTTTTTTGAAGCGTGATAAAATAGAACACAGCTGGAATAATAACTGCCGCCCCAATAATTATCACCATGAATATAATGGCTACATCATCTCCTCTCATAATACGTTGCCGTTAATTAGTTTTACTAAGTAGTTTATTATTATCAGTCCTGATGTTAGTGAAAAAAGACCGATGATTATTTTATGTCCATTTTTAAACTTTTTGAAAATATGTACAATGACGAATATTATGCAAATCAAAAATGGAATTGTTGGAGGAAACATTTTGAACGATCCAACTACATCTCCGTGGATCAAAAGCTCAATCGATCGTTGAAACCCACAGGTTAAGCAGTCCACCCCAAATTGTTCTTTCCAACTGCAAGCGTACATTAATAATGCGCAAGGCTATTAATAGCTGTCAAGAAAACGGATATCCATACAATCACTGCAATGAAATAAACTGCAGACAAACTTGTTCCGATGATCGCACAGATGTAACCAGCTTTCGCGTTTTTATATCCCGATTCGTATTTAGCAGGATTTGTAAGGTATACTTGTTTCGTTTTCTTAAAAAGAATCAACGCGATAATTCCACAAATCAATCCTGGAATAGCATAAAGAACACATCCAACAATAGAACAAATTCCTAATACTAAAATTGCGGTAGAATTTACCAAGCCAGCTTGCGAGAAGTCACCATTTTGGTTCCCAGAAACTCCTGGGTCTAACAAATCATCTAATTCTTCTGACATTATTTAAGGTGTTTAAAATTTAGTCCGTACATAATAATAAAAGCTGCAGCAATAACAACATTGATACCAACTCCAACATATCCCATTCCAGCGAACATGCCAGAAAGCATGTATTTCATTCCGATTGCAGATACTGTTATTGGAATAATCCATCCAGGTATATATAAATAATAACCTAGTTTTTTCAATTTCCACATGAGAAGACCTCCAGCCAATGTTAGCAACGATCCAATTAAGTTTGCCCAATTTGTGTAGACTTGCCATTTCATCATTTCCTCAAAATTTATTGAGTTTCCAAATGGTGAGTCTTGCATGATGCGTGCAGATAATCTTAAACTTTCTTCAGATGCTCCGGAACTGATAAAGCCGAATAAAGCTCCGATAATCCCCAAGCCCGAGCCTACAAAAGTAAGAATACACAATACCTTTAGAAAAACCGGTATTTGACCGTTGTTTTGGTTAATGTTCACATCCAAAATATCGTTAGAAGTCTCCATAATAGTAATATTAATTTGCGTTAATTTAGGAATTAAAATCTTGACAGCCCGCTAATTAAACCAACAATAAAGATTAATGCGTAAATCCCCAAGACGACGATTGTCATAATACCGAAGAATTTGAACATATATTTCAAATTGATGATTCCAGCGTTAAAATCGACTTGAGAATTACTTCTAAGAGCTGATTTAGTTTTTCGAGCAAAACGAATCAAATAATAGGCAGGAAAAAAATAAAGTCCGGCCACGAATAAATAAACAACGCCAACAAAAGCTAATTGACCACTAGCGTATCTACTTGCAAGAGCACTTGCGATCATAAAGAAAGATGCTACTATCATCAATCCAAGAACAACAAATCCAACTATTGCGAGAAAGTTTGCCCATTTAGCAATTTCCTGAAAGTGAGATTTATTTCGATAGTCAACAATTAATTGTTCTTCTTCGGTGAATTCAGCGTCTAGATTTTCCATAGTGTCTGGTTTGAATAAAAAAAATACCTTCACGTAACGCAAAGGTATTTTCAATATTATTGATTGAATAAGATTACTCAGCTTCGTTCAAAGCGTCGTTCATTTCTTGTTCCCAATCTGTGTTTTCTAATTGATCCATAGCATCTTGCCACTCTTCGCTATTTTGAAGTGTATCAATTCCTGAAGATGCAACAGACAATCCAGCTACCAAAATACCGCTCCATACAACAGAAACGATTCCGATAACTAAACCAGCGATAGCCAATCCTTTTTTACCACCTGATTTTCCAAGCTTAGACATTCCCATTGCAGAAAGTACAACTGAAACTAAAGCTAAAACTAACCAAAGGTACATTAACCATCCACTTCCTCCTTGGATAATTGAAGCAGCAGCGATTGCAGCAATCCATGAAGAGAAAATCAATGTTACCAATGCTAGAACGAATCCAGCGATACCCATTTGCTTACCTTGAACTGGTCCAGCATTTTGATCTAAATTTTCTGACATAATAATAATAGTTTAAAAGTTACGGGATCAAATATATAAAAATTGCAATGTGAAAAGTAAAAGTGAACTTTTATTTTACTAGAAAACTATTAACATTTTTTAGTAAAACGATTTATCTGCTTGATGCTAAAGAGTCTAATTTATTTCGCTTTTTCTATAATTAGATTGAAGAGTACGAGCGTTAGCGTAAGATTCACTACATTTGATATATGAGATTTATCATTCTAATACTTACTTCAATCGCCCTATTTAGCTGCAAAAAGGGCACTGCCGAATTTCACATAAAGGGGCAAGTTTCAGACGACACCTTTTCTGGTGCGTTAACTGGTGCTACTCTACGTTTATATAAAATAGAAGCTGGAAGTTTGAATGAATCTCTAATTAAATCGGCTGTAATTGATAATTCTGGAGCGTATTCATTCACTTTTGAGCGTGATAAAGCAGAGTCGTACAGGTTAGAGCTGTCTAAATCAAATTATTTTTCAGTCACAAAAGAAATAGCATTCTCTTCTTTGACCACAGAAGAAGATAATATTGTTAATATCTCGAGTACTGCCAAATCATGGGTTGATCTTCATTTTGTGCACAACAATGGACTGGCGTCAGATGAATTAACGTTTATCAAACAGGAAGGAAAACAAGATTGTGATGAATGCTGTGGAACTTCATCAGTAACATTAATTGGAAATATCGATACAACAATTAGATGTATCAACGATGGAAATACAACTTATTCTTTTTTATGGACTTATAATAACGGAAGTCCTGCTATAGAATCTATTACCACTACTCCATTTGACACAGTTGAACTGCTCTTGAATTATTAAACCTTTCTAATTTTTACCACTTTCTTTTCTTCTGGAGTGGTATGTTGAATCAAATAAATCCCAGAAGGATAACTTGATAAATCAATTTCAATCTTTGTCTCACCAATAGAGATTTTTTGAATCGGCAGATCGAATAGTATCCGTCCATTTAAATCGAAGATCTGTATCTCAGTATCGAATTCAACGTTTGATGTTATTTTAAGATTAGTGCCATTGATACAAGGATTGGGATATGCAATTGATTCTATTTTAGCAATTTCACTTTGATCAACGGTGTCTTCAATAAATTCATCAAAACGATTAAAAGAAACTACTAATCCAACCATATACACAGGTTTATCCATTGGAAGCTCTATCCTTCCAAGATTAACTTCGTGAGCAATTGGCTCTTCTTCTTCCTGAGCCTGATCAACACTATCTGATTGGATATTTTGCTCAATGATTGTATCGGTGACAAGGATATCAATTAATGATAGGTCATCAATAAATGGTTCTGGTTGAGTGTCATGATTTTCACGCTCAATGCTCTGAGGCTGTTCTGTACTCTTGAAATATTCTTTAGCTATAGATTGAGCTTGATTAATTTCTAATAAATTCTCTTGATTATCGCAGCTAAACAAAGTAAGACCGAAAGCTAAGAAAAGAGAAAAGACAAAAATTGACCGTGTGCTTTTTGTTAATCTTCCCTCCCATTGTTGGAATTCTTTATTCAATTCTGCCAGCTGATTGCTTTCAAAACGACCACAAATGCGATTATTTATATTCGCTTTTAAAGCAAGCTTCGTTTCAGTTGAATTTAATCCTGAGAAATTTACGACCTCTTTCGCGCATTTTGAGCAAAAGGCTCCTTTTTCAGTTGGAGTCATCTTGCCCCAATCCTCTAAACACTGATTTTTAATTTCGATTCCCATATTGTCTTTTGAAATGGGATGCAATCGGTTTTAGAAATCCACAATTATTCGTCTTCTAAGTTCGCTCTAAGTTTCTGGCGGAGTTGACGTGTGTATGTTTCGCTCAGATATTTAAGATAGTTGGGTGTACTTTTCGTGATGCACTTTGTATAATGCTTTAATCGATAATCGATGTGATCTTTAATTGTATCCATTAACTCTAGCCCATGGAAATAATCCTCAGCCGCTTCATGAATTACTTCGAAATGGTTATCCAGTGACATATCCACCGCTTCTTTTCCTTTCAAGCCTTTGTCAACACAATCGTAATAAACCTCTTTTATATTGAATTCAGAGAGTTTTTTCAGATCAAGGACCTCTTCAGTTCCA
Organism: Henriciella pelagia; assembly: GCA_964219255.1. Classification (GTDB taxonomy): domain Bacteria; phylum Bacteroidota; class Bacteroidia; order Flavobacteriales_D; family Crocinitomicaceae; genus UBA4466. Next base: position 23,577 of record CAXPPC010000005.1, on the reverse strand, counting down.
CGAGGGAATTCGAATTCAACTTCAAATTCTAGATCTTCTGCTTCACTTAGACGTGCTTCCAAGAATCGATCGGGAAAACGGAATGCATCTTGCCAGTTTAGGTAATCTTGCCACAAACCAAAACGACGTACGTTATTTCCTAAATCGATTACTTTAAATCGATCTTTATTCGGAAGTTTTCTGGACCCACGCCCAATCATTTGATGGTAAAGCGTAAGTGAACGTGTAGCTCGATTCAGAATAATTGTTTGAACAGTTGGCTCGTCGAATCCGGTTGTCAAAATTCCAACAGAAGACAAGATCGCATCTGGCGTTTCTTTAAACCATTTCAACACATCTTTTCTATCCTTGTCGCTAAATGTTGAATCAAGGTGACGAATCGGATATCCTCTTTTTTTGAATGTTTCCTCCACTCTTAGGGATGTATCGATTCCAGAGTTGAAAATCAACGTTTTATCACCAACAGCTACTTCTTCATATGCAAAAAGTAGTTTTTCTTGCATGAAGTAATTACCATAGACTACATCCGAACTGCTTACTGTAAAATCTCCATTCGAACCTATTTTAAGACCGTGTAGATTAACATCATACGTGTATGAGTCAGCATCTGCTAAATATCCACCCTCGATTAGAGAAGCGATACTTTCACCAACTAAAAGTTTATTGTAATTATCATTTAATGGAAGCGCTTTGTTACTACTTAAAGGAGTTGCAGTAACGCCAAGTATATTCGCATTTTGATAGAATTGGAAGATTTTTCTAAAACTGTTGTAGTGAGCCTCATCCACAATAACCAATCCAACCCCTTTGATAAAGTTTTCATCGTCATTAAGGCGGTTGTTTAATGTTTCAACCATGGCTATAAAACAATTGTACTCGTCCTGATCAGGGATTGCCTTAACCTCGCTGTTAATCACCTTATTATTAACACCAATGGCAGATAATTGCTTCGACGTTTGAACTGAAAGTTCAATTCTATGCGTCAAAATGAGCACTTTTTCCTTTTGCGTCTCTATGTATCGTTTAGCAATTTCAGAAAAGATGACAGTTTTACCTCCACCCGTAGGTAATTGGAATAGCAAATTAAAGTCTTTCCCGTTGTCTGCGAGTTCTTTAAGAATTTGATTTACCGTTTTTTCCTGGAATGGATATAGGGTTTTGGCTTTGTAAAGTTCTGTATCTATCATAATATCGCTTGCAAAAATGCGGCTACAAAGCTACTGCCTTTTTAATGAAAACACAAACTAAAACTAATGTTTCCCTTTAATTTAGCATTGAAATCTTATTCAATTTTTGAGTAACTAAATTATCAATGAGATATTTTTTGAAATGTTATTTTTGCAATCACGTCTAAAAAAGCATAATACATTATAAAATGAGCGATATAGAAAGAGTAAAGTGTTTAATAGTAGGATCGGGACCTGCAGGTTATACAGCGGCGATTTATGCAGCACGAGCTGAAATGAGTCCTGTTTTATATCAAGGAATGCAGCCAGGAGGACAATTAACAACAACAAATGAAGTTGAAAATTTCCCAGGATACCCAGAAGGAATTACAGGTCCCGAAATGATGATGCAATTGGAAGCTCAAGCAAAACGATTTGAAACAGATGTTCGTTTTGGCTTCATCGATAAAGTGGATTTTTCAGGTGAGGTTCATAAACTTTGGGTTGAAGACGGCACTGAAATTCATGCAGATACGGTGATTATCTCAACTGGAGCTTCAGCAAAATACTTAGGACTTGAGAGCGAGCAACATTACTTAAAAATTGGTGGTGGAGTTTCGGCGTGTGCCGTTTGTGATGGATTCTTCTATCGTGGTCAAGAAACTGTAATTGTTGGTGCGGGAGACTCTGCATGTGAAGAAGCACACTACTTATCAAAATTGTGTACTAAAGTGACAATGTTGGTTCGTAGAGATGAGTTTAGAGCATCAAAAATCATGGCTGAACGCGTGAAGAACACACCAAACATCGAAATTCTATACAATACTGAGACTGAGGAAGTATTAGGAGATGGAAAAGGAGTTACTGGTGTGAGAGTAAAAAACAATGTAACTGGTGAAACTTCAGAAGTACCTTGTACTGGATTCTTTGTAGCTATTGGTCACAAACCAAATACAGATATCTTCAAAGATTACATCAATTTGGATGAAACTGGTTATATCAAGTATGAGCAGCCAGGAACCACTAAAACAAACGTCCCAGGAGTTTTTGTAGCAGGTGATGCTGCAGATAAAAATTACCGTCAAGCGATTACAGCCGCAGGTACAGGATGTATGGCAGCCCTAGATGCTGAAAGATATTTAGCTGCAAAAGAGCACTAAGAAAATCTGATGTAGATAAAAAAAGGCGATCATTTTTGATCGCCTTTTTTAGTTTAATCTATTAATTTTCAGACTCCTGAATCTAATAACTCCTCATTGTCATCTACATGAGTTCGAATATCTTCACTTAGTTGTGGCAATAGCTTTTCCATTTCATTATATGACTGGATCATTTTAACTGCATAAATAGCCGCACCGATTGAAATTATTGAGCCGATCAATCCCAATACACCAAATGCTATTTGCCCTTCAATGGAGTTTAGACTGTCTGCTCGGCTTGAAATGGAATTAAGAATTGATGAAGAAATCCATAACCCCCACCAGATTTTGGCTGTTTGAAAACGTTTCGGATCTGGCGATATTAAACCTTTATCAGTCAATAACATTTCCGACTTAGTAAACAAATCTTTTGCAATTTGATATGGACCAAAATAATTGAAAATCGGAATAAACCAGGCTCCGGCTGCCCACCCCTCAGTATACTTCAATCCCTTTGTCAGTTGATGAAGATTCCAATAAGCTCTCCTGAACCACATGATAAAAAACACAATGGTAACCACATTGATTGCCAATACAGCAAATCCAGCTAAACCTATTATAATTAGATAAGTACTAAAATCACCTATTATATTATAAGTGCCACTATTAATATCAATTAATGTTTTTAACGAGTAAAATTCGATAAGGAGTCCGATCACAACAGCTCCCAAAACAAGCCACATTGTTAAAATGGCATTTTTCGCACGTTGCGAATTGTCTTTAAGTCTTTTCATAATTTCAGTGAATATTTCGAGACCGAATCTACCAAAATATTCTGAATTGTTATTTGACTTTATCTTGTAACATGGGGACAAAACTAAAAACACCTAAGTTCTCTTCAGTGAATCCAGTTTCAGTTTTGATAATTTTTTTCATCTCTTGCTTGTCTCCTTCACCAACAGGAATTACCATCATCCCTCCTATTTTTAATTGGTTTAAGAGTTCTTGAGGGACTTCTGGTGCTCCACAGGTAATGATGATTTTGTCAAATGGAGCAAATGTAGGTAGACCTTTATATCCATCTCCAAAACTAAGTCGTGCATTGTAATGAAAATGCCTTACCATTAACTTAGCTTTCAAATGAAGTGGTTTATGACGCTCAATACTGAACACCTTTGCTCCCATTTCGCACAGAATACATGTTTGAAACCCAGACCCTGATCCGATTTCCAATATCTTATCGCCCTTTTCAATCTCTAATAATTGAGTTTGAAACGCTACGGTGTAAGGGTGACTAATCGTTTGACCAGATCCAATTTGAAAAGCCATATTCGAATAGGCTTGCTCTGCAAAAGCATTGTCCAAAAAGAAGTGACGGGGAACAGCATCAAAGGCATTTAATACTCGTTCATCAGAAATACCCTTCTCACGCAGCTCATCAATTAACTTTCTGCGCATCCCTTTATACCTATACGAATCTTGCATGAAACAAATTTACGACGAACAAATCATTTTTGGAACTGAAGAATATGAACAGTTCACTGTGAATTAACCGCACCTGATGGTTTTCAACCACTTATCAAATTCTATTCACTGGCCTCTAAACTCGATTCTAGAATGTGTATATTTGAGCGAACTTTGAAAATAACTATGGCTATTTCGAAAAAAGAACTGGAATTTAACAAGAATGACGACGAAATGCGCTTGAAAATCTCGGCGCTAGAACGTGAATTGGAAAAAATCTACGAAGGTGGTGGTAAAAAACGAATTGAGAAACTTCATAGTAAAGGAAAACTCTCAGCTCGTGAAAGAATCGACCTTCTACTCGACCCCAATACGGAGCGAATAGAAATTGGAGCGCTTGCTGGGTATAAAATGTACGAAGAACACGGTGGGTGTCCCGCGGGAGGTGTTGTTATCGTTATAGGATATGTAAGCGGTAAACAATGTATTGTTGTTGCCAACGATGCAACAGTTAAAGCTGGAGCTTGGTTCCCAATTACAGGAAAGAAAAACCTTCGTGCACAAGAAATCGCAATGGAGAATAAATTGCCAATTATCTACTTAGTGGATTCTGCTGGTGTTTATCTTCCTATGCAAGATGAAATCTTTCCAGATAAAGAACATTTCGGTAGAATTTTCCGAAACAACGCTGTTATGAGCTCGATGGGAATCGTGCAAATTGCAGCAGTAATGGGAAGTTGTGTAGCTGGTGGTGCTTACCTTCCAATCATGTCTGATGAGTCACTCATTGTCAATAAAACAGGGACTATTTTCTTAGCTGGTTCTTACCTAGTAAAGGCTGCAATTGGTGAATCAATCGACAACGAGACATTGGGTGGAGCGACAACGCATACGGAGATTTCTGGTGTGTGTGATTACAATGTTGAGAACGACGAGGAATGTCTTTCAACGATTCGCGATTTGATGGATAAAATTGGGCACTCAGAAACAGCTGGATTTGATAGAAAGGAGAGTTTAGCTCCAGCTGAAGATCCAAAGAAAGTATATGGAATTCTTCCAGAAGACCGATCAAAACCATACAACGTTAAGGAAATTATCAAATGTTTGGTGGACGAATCGAAATTCACAGAATACAAAGGTAATTATGGTAAATCGATAGTTTGTGCATATGCACGAATTGATGGATGGAGTGTTGGTATCGTCGCAAATCAACGTGAAATTGTAAAGAACGCGAAAGGTGAAATGCAATTCGGAGGTGTGATCTATTCTGACTCAGCCGATAAAGCTGCACGATTCATAATGAACTGTAATCAAAAGAATATTCCTCTTGTTTTCTTGCAAGATGTAACTGGATTTATGGTCGGTTCCAAAAGTGAACATGGTGGAATTATAAAAGATGGTGCAAAAATGGTGAATGCCATGGCAAACTCAGTCGTTCCGAAATTCACTATTGTTACAGGAAATTCATACGGTGCAGGTAACTATGCAATGTGTGGAAAAGCTTACGATCCTAGATTGATTGTAGGCTGGCCAACTGCTGAAATCGCCGTTATGGGTGGAGCTTCAGCTGCCAAGGTGCTTTTGCAAATTGAGGTTGCGTCAATGAAAGCGAAGGGTGAAGAAATTACTCCAGAAAGAGAAAAGGAACTATTCGATTCGATTAAAAATCGTTACGATGAACAAACTTCACCTTATTACGCAGCGAGTAGATTGTGGATAGATGCGATTATTGATCCTGTTGAAACGCGAAAAGTGATTTCTATGGGAATCGAAATGGCGAATCATAAGCGCGCTGAAAAACCGTATAATGTAGGTGTAATTCAAACTTGATAGGATGATTTTAGATTGGCAAACGAAACATTATCCGGATTTATCATTGAATGAGTTTCACGATATCATTGCGCTGCGCATGGAAGCATTTGTAGTTGAGCAAAACTGTCCGTATCAAGATCTGGATGGAAAGGATAAGAAAGCATATCACATTTTATGTCGTGATGGCAAAGGCGATATTGTGGCAACGGCAAGAATTTTACCACCAGGTGTGGCGTACAATGATGTGGCGATTGGCCGAGTTGTTGTTACTGATTCTATTCGCGGAAATGGAGTTGGTCACGAACTAATGAAAAATGCTATTGAATTTAGCATTCAAGAGTTTGGTACAGAACCAATTCGTATTTCCGCTCAAAAACATTTGGAAAATTATTACGCTAAACATCAATTTATATCAACAGGAAAAGAATATTTGGAAGACGGAATTCCTCACGTGGAAATGCTCTTAAATCCAACTAAATAAACCATAAAATGAAATATACATATTTAACGCTCGCAGCATTAACATTGGTAAGTTGCGACATGTTCAAAAAAGAAGCGACTGAAGTTGTTGAAGAAACAGTCGTAGAAGTGGTTGAGGAAAAACCGACAGTGAAGTATCAAACAATTGATCTTGATTATGTGAATACTGCTGTTCGTCCTCAAGATGACTTCTTCGAATTTGCTAATGGAACTTGGATTAAGAACAATCCAGTTCCAGCTTCAGAATCTCGTTGGGGAAGTTTTAACGAACTTGATCAAGCAAACAAAGCGAAGTTGACAGAAATTCTCGAGGAAGCAAAAATGAATCCTGGAAAAACAGGCTCGATGAATCAATTGTTAGGAGCTTATTATGCTTCGTATTCAAATATGGAGTCACGTAACAAACTTGGCCTCTCTCCTATCAAAGATGATCTTGCTAAAATTCAGAAAATCAACTCGAAAAAGGATTTGTACGGTATCATTGCTGAACACCATGTATATGGAATTGGCTCATTATTTGGTTTTGGTGTTGGTCAAGACCTGAAAGATGTTGACAATCACATTTCTTATTTTGGACAAGGTGGAATTGGACTTCCTAACCGCGATTATTACTTCAGTGAAGACAAAGCAGAGATTCTTCAAAAGTACCGAAATCACATCGAAGGAATGGTTAAGCACCTTGGACTACAAGTTGAAGCGAATAAGTTTGCAGCTTCGGTTATTGAATTCGAGAAGAGTTTGGCAGAATCAATGATGGCTCCAGCTGCTCTTCGTATTCCAGAAAACACCTACAATAAAATGTCAACTGAATCCCTTGATAAGAAAATGGGTGATTTTGATTTTGATAGCTATTTGGTGAAAATTGGAAGTCAGTCTTTTGACACATTAGTGGTTGGTCAACCAGATTTTGCTGGAAAAATCGCTGAAATGATGAAAGAAAAAAGTCTGGATGATTGGAAAAACTACCTTACTTGGAAATTGTTAGATCATTACGCAGGAAGTTTAAATGAAGATCTCGTAAAGCAAAATTTCGAGTTCTACGGAAAAGTATTGAGTGGTAAGAAGGAAATGAAGCCAATCAATGAAAGAGCAATCGACAATATTACTCACCAAAGTTTCGGTGAATTGTTAGGAAAGGCTTTCGTTGAAAAATACTTCTCTGCAGCTGCACAACAACGTGTAAACGATATGGTTGACAATCTATTGAATGTTTTTCAAGAGCGTATTAACGAGTTGGATTGGATGACTGAAGACACAAAGCAAGAGGCGCTAGTGAAACTTAATTCAATCGGAAGAAAATTAGGTTACCCTTCAAAATGGGAGGATTTCAGCTCTTTGAACTTTATTTCAGACAATTATATTCATAATGTAAAGGAAATTGCGAAGTATGATCACCTAAAAAACATGGCTGATTTAACGAAGCCAGTTGATAAAGACAAATGGGGAATGCCAGCTCACATGGTGAACGCTTACTATCACCCTTTATTAAACGAAATCGCTTTCCCTGCAGGAATTATGCAAGCTCCATTCTTCTCAGATTCATACGAAGATGCTGTGAACTACGGACGTATTGGAATGGTAATCGGTCACGAATTCACGCACGGATTTGATGATATGGGATCTAAATTTGCCGCTGATGGTACTTTCAGAAATTGGTGGAAAGAAGAAGATCGTGAGAACTTTATGAGAAGAACAGATCGTTTGGGAATGACTTTCGCTCAATTCTGTACACCTGATGGTCATTGCGTGAATCCAGATTTGACAATGGGAGAAAACATCGCCGACTTAGGTGGACTTACAATGGCGTATCATGCCTATACAAGAACTGCTGAGTTCCAAAATGGTATTAAAGTGAAAGGATACACACCAGCACAACGTTTCTTTATTGCGTACGCTCAGTTGTGGAAAATCAACTATACAGATGAAGAGTTGAAAAATAGATTGGCTAACGATCCTCACTCTCCTGGAATGTATCGCGTAAATGGTCCGTTGAAAAACTGTCCAGAATTCTTTGAAGCATTCAACGTGCAAGAAGGAGACAAAATGAGAAATCAAAAGGAAGAAATCAGCAAGATCTGGTAATTCCTAAATAAGTTTAAAAGTCCTGTTTCCTTTTGGTTGCAGGACTTTTTTTTGTTTGGGCGCTCCCTTCGGTCAGTCTACAAGCTTTAGTTAACGCCACTCTCCTATTCCACTAATGCAAGCAAGCTATTCTAGTTGCTTCCTTTGTTCCATTACGTATCGTGTTTGTTAAGCTATCACTCTTCGCCTTAGCGCAGAGATTATGTTGTCCGAAACAATTGGACATAAAAAAAAGGAGACTCAAACGAATCCCCTTTAAATCTTATTCGAAGTAATTACTTCTTTTTCTCCTCTATATAGTTCTGCATTGTGTAAGAAACCCCTAAACCAAGTACAGATTTAAATTGTGTTCTAGGTCCAACATTTCCAAAACGATCTTCAATATCAATATCATCATCGTAGATTAAGTTCCAGTTCAATGAGGCAGAGAACCAGCTATTCACTTTGAAAGTGAACAATACTTCAGCGTTCACGTCAATATTCTCTGGATTATTCAAATAGTTGGAGAAGAGCTCTAATTTTGACTTCATTTGAATGTTTTCTACCAATTCGCGCGCATATTTCATTCTAAAGTACGCCCCGAATTCACCTCTGAAACGTTGTCCAGCTGTAATAACCTCTCCAAGTGAATTGTATTCTGCACCTTCTACGCCAAATGCACCAGCATTAGATAGTACTTGATCATTTACAAAAGTCATCTTAGCACCAAATGGAGATAAAAAAGCTGAGAAATTATCATTTGGTGTATAATCGAGACCGAGTGCAATGTTAGCATAACCAGGAGCCATAAACGTCGAGGCACGCACTGAATCATTATTGGCACTATATCCATCTAAACTTTGTGTTCTGAAGCCAGCTTGCAACGATAAGTAGAAATCTTCCTTTAGTTCATAACCCAAACTTGAATTTAACTCAATACGGTCATCTGTTTTTTGAAGTCCATCTCCTTCACTATCCAAATATTGAAGTCCACCTAAAGCTAAACTCAATTCGTTATCCCATTTCATACGCTCTTTCTCATACAAAGCGGAAGCAGAAATAAATCCAAGTACAGATATGTTATTTCGTCCACCAGCATTCCAATTTGCAAAGTGGCTATGTGTTCCGTTTACACCGTAGAGCGCTTTTAACTTCCAGTTCGAAGGAATTGTGTCTATTGAATCAGCTACGTTTTCTTGTGAAAAACTAGTCCCGAAAATACTCAAAGACAGAGCCGTAAATAAAATATATTTCATGCTAATCAGTTAGAATTTTGCACAAAAGTATAACTCTTATGTAATCTCAACAAGAACAGAATGACTTTTATACAATTAAGATTTTAATTTAGAAATAGACTAAATGGATTTACCTCTTGGGAACGGATCAAGAAATTAGTATTTTCGTGACACTCAAAAAAAATCAGATCAATGAATAAAGAAGTTTATATCGTTTCAGCGGTGAGAACACCAATGGGAAGTTTCGGAGGAGCACTATCTACAGTACCTGCGACTAAATTGGGAGCTGCTGCAATCAAAGGAGCTTTGGATAAAGCGGGTATCTCTCCAGAAGTAGTAAATGAAGTATTTATGGGGAATGTTCTTCAAGCTAATTTAGGACAAGCACCAGCTCGTCAAGCAGCCATTTTCGCTGGAATTGGAGACAATGTACCTTGTACTACTGTAAATAAAGTTTGCTCTTCTGGTATGAAGGCGATCAGCTTAGGAACTCAATCAATTTTAACGGGTGACAACGATGTAGTTGTTGTTGGTGGAATGGAAAACATGAGCTCTGTTCCGCATTATTACAACGCTCGTACTGCAACAAAGCTGGGTGATGTGAAAATGATTGACGGAATGGTGAAAGACGGACTAACAGATGTATACAACCGTGTTCACATGGGAGTTTGCGCTGATAAATGTGCTACTGAATACAACATTACACGTGAAGATCAAGATAACTTTGCCATCGAATCATACAATCGTGCGGCTAAAGCATGGTCGGAAGGTAAATTTGCGGAAGAAATCGTACCTGTTGAAGTTCCTCAACGTCGCGGAGATGCTATCATAGTTTCAGAAGATGAGGAGTACAAGAACGTTCGAATGGACAAAATCCCTTCGCTACGTCCAGTATTTACTCCAGAGGGATCAGTTACTGCTGCAAACGCTTCTACATTGAATGATGGTGCTTCAGCATTGATCTTAATGAGTAAAGAAAAAGCAGAAGAATTAGGTGTTAAACCTATTGCTAAAATTCGTGGATACGCAGATGCAGCTCACGATCCAGAGTGGTTTACAACGGCTCCAGCTGAAGCAGTGCCAAAAGCATTGAAAAAAGCGAATATTGAAGTAGCTGATGTTGATTTCTGGGAATTGAATGAAGCATTTTCTGTTGTTGGTATTGTAAATACGCAGAAATTAGGACTTGATCCAGCTAAAGTTGATGTTCATGGCGGTGCAGTAGCACTTGGTCACCCGCTTGGAAGTTCAGGATCTCGAATCATTGTTACTTTGATCAACGTATTGAAGCAAAATGGAGGTAAAATCGGAGCTGCCGGAATTTGTAACGGTGGTGGTGGTGCCTCAGCAATGGTTATTGAGTTGGCTTAATTAAGTCTAAACTAAAGAAATAAGGTGGTTCAAAAAGAGCCACCTTTTTTTATGCCTCTACTTCTTCGTTCTTGTTCTTCAAAAGTGAATTGTAAACTTGAACGTATTGATCAACAATTGTTTGCACATCAAAATCCTTCGCTCTTTGTTTTGCATTCGCCTTAAACTGATTTAGTGTGGCAGGTTCCTGAAGAATTTTAATCGCATTTTCAGCCATGTCATCTACATCTCCAACATTCGAAAGGTACCCTGTAACACCGTGAACATTCACCTCTGGTATCCCACCTGTATTTGAGGAAATAACCGGAACACCTACCGCCATTGCTTCGAGTGCAGCTAATCCAAAACTTTCTGTTTCAGAAGGAAGAACGAAAAGGTCCGATATAGCTAACACTTCTTCTGTTCGTTGAATTTTACCTAGAAATTTAACACGATCGCATAAACCAATCTCTCGACAAAGTTCTTCTAAAGCATATCTTTCAGGACCATCTCCAACTAATAAAATTCTTGATGGAATCTCTTTATTTACTCTTTCGAAAACTTTCAATACATCACGAACGCGTTTGACCTTTCTAAAGTTTGAAATGTGACACAAAATTGGCTCGTTATCACATGCGTATCTTCTGCGCATCCCCATGCTTTTTGGATTCACTTCAGGAACTTTGATAAAGTTTGGAATAACTTCAATAGGTCTATTTGTATGAAAATGTTGATATGTATCTTGTTTCAAGCTTTCAGAAACAGCTGTGACTGCATCAGATTCATTTAAACAAAATGTAATTACTGGTTCAAATGAAGGGTCGCGACCAACTAGTGTGATGTCCGTACCGTGCAATGTTGTCACAAAGGGAATTTCAACTCCCTGTGATCGAAGTATTTGTCGCGCCATAAACGCAGCAGATGCATGGGGTATCGCGTAATGCACATGAAGAATATCCAAATCCTCGTGCTTTACAACATCAACCATTTTACTGGCAAGTACTGTTTCGTACGGTTGATAATCAAAAAGAGGATAATCAGACACCGAAACTTCATGGTAATAAACATTCTCACGAAAACTTCCTAGTCTAACAGGCTGAGAATAAGTAATGAAGTGTACTTCATGACCATTTTTAGCTAATTGCTTTCCTAATTCTGTTGCTACAACTCCACTTCCACCGTATGTCGGGTACAATACTATTCCTATCTTCATCATCTACGTTTCTTGATTTCGAAGGTACAGAATTATGCACTCCTAACAATTTTATTTAGAATAATTTTAGATAGGATAACTGCTAAGTAAGCGAAAGGAATTGCGCCTAGAATGTCCACTGTATAGTGCACACGCTGGATTAATAATAGGATTCCTAAAATCAAAGCAAGCACGGCAAAAATCCATTTCTTAGTAATAAATAAACAAATAAGTAATAAGCCCGTGTGACCGCTAAAGAACAAATCAGAATCGATAGTATGATTATAAATAATGGTATTTAAAAACGGATCCTGCAAGAAAACGATTGAAGCTGGTTCCTTCAATGGAAAAATTGACAGTGTAATTACTCGAAAAAGGATAAGTAAAGCATAAGACAACATCAATTGACTCAGAAAGAACTTAACCTTCCATTGATAAATGGCATAGATTATAATCGTTCCATAGGTTAATGGAAAAATGATAATTGAAACATCTCTTCTGGGTAAAATCGGAAACAATGGATCACTAATGGTCCATTCTAAATGATCTACCCTTCCTTCGTGGAAATCCAAGAAAATTGAAAATAGAAAAGCAACAAGGATCAGAAATCCACTGGTAATAATAAATGCTTTTCTTTCTTGATTCATTTTTTAGCAGAATTCACCGCTTCGTAAATAACGCGCTGAATTTCCGTTCTTGTATTCATACTCACAATCTTCCAGTTTTCAGCGTCTGGATAAACACGATTGGATAAAAACACATAATTTACATCATTTACTGGATCTGCCCAAGCTAAAGTCCCAGTAAAACCTGAGTGCCCAAAACTTTTTAAAGAAGCTAAGCTAGTTGTCGGTCCTCCTCTTCTATTCGTTGTTGGTTTATCGAAACCTGCTCCTCTTCTATTTTTTGGACAGTATTGACAATTGGTGTATTCATTCACTACGGAAGGTTTAATGTACTGAACTCCACCATAATTTCCTTCATTCAAAAAGAGTTGCATCAATGCTGCCAAGTCGCCAGCATTAGAGAAAAGTCCAGCGTGACCTCCAACTCCACCTATCATCGCTGCTCCTGGATCGTGCACGTAACCATGTATCAACTCTTTTCGGAAAATAGTATCGTTTTCAGTTGGTGTAATTTTCCATTTTGGGAAATAATCCAAAGGTTTGTAGCGCATGTATTTTAATCCCATTGGACGATAAAATTCATCCATTGTAAATTCATCAAGTGTCTTTCCAGATTGTTCTTGAACGATTTTTCGAACGAAATAATAGCCTAAGTCGGAATACTTGTACTTGCGCGACTTCAATGGTGTACTCAAAATGCGACTGTAGATTGAATCCGTGTAATCCGCTTTCATGAATAGATTTCCTGTCACTTGATTTTGATGTACCGAATCCATTTCCGTCGAATACCACTGCTCACTTGGTCGATATCCATCCAAAGTAGCTTTGTAAAAAGGAATCCAGGCCACTAAACCAGCTTGATGCGACATCATATCTCTTAATCGAATATTCGAATAGCCAGTTCCTTGCGTTAGTTCTGGTAAATAATTCACTAAACGATTATCCAAACTAAATTTTCCTTCGGAGTTTAATTTCATCAAAGAAGCTGTCGAAGATGCGATCTTGGTAATCGAAGCAATATCGTACACATCATCGTCTCGAACTGGTCGTTTTTTATCGTAAGTGTGATATCCATACGATTTTCGCCAAATCACTTTCCCTTCAACTGCTACTACTATTTGACATCCGGGAAAAGCTTCTGCAGCAATTCCTTCGTTGACAATTCGATCAATCTCCATCAATTTATCTCGACTTATTCCTAATTCTTCTGGTTGCGACTCTTTCAATCGACCAGACCATTGTACTTTCAGTCCAGCTTCACGTGGATATTTCGAATTTACAGTCATTGGCAGTTTTCCTTTGCTTTCAAATGTTCCCATTAGAAATTGCCCCATGCGATCGTGTAAAATTGGGTGATTCTCATAACCAACAATAACAGCATCTAAATTTGAATCATCGAAATCGGCTAGCGCTAACGGGTTTCCAAATAACACCAGTGCTTTTTTCGCTGAAGGAAGTTCATTCAACCACTCTTTCCAACCTTCAGGTAATCCGTAATTATTGCGACTTCTAACTGTATTTGAATGCAGTGTCGTGATAATGATGTCATAATCGGATAAAGTATCCTTTAGTCGCTCTTGAGCTTCTTTTACCGTGTAAAAATGAAAGTGGTCAATCGGAGTGACTAAATCCATTGAGTTCTTCAATGAATACGCACTCGATCCAATGCTTACTCGAGCTATTTTCTGATCAAATCGTTGAATCGGGAACACTTCGTTGTTCTTCAATACTGTAATCGCTGACTCATACAATTTTCTTTTGGTCAACTGTAAGTCAAATTCATTGTATTTCTTCAGTTGTTTTGGATTGATGATCGCATTATACTTTGCCTTCAGCACCTTTTTACAACGCTGATTTAATTCCTCTTCGGAAATATCACCAGCAGCGACTTTGTTTTCGATCGCTTGAATAGCATCACCAACACTTTCTGGAAATAACAAGATATCACATCCCGCTTCAAATGCTTTCACTACTACATCAGTTTTTCCATATCGATCGGCAACTGCTTTCATATTCAATGCATCACTGATGACAAGTCCTTTGAAACCCAATTTACCTTGTAAATATCCTTTAATTGTTGGTGCACTCAAACTACTCGGGGTACCAGTCGAATCCAAAGCTGGAACATTTAGATGTCCAACCATAATTGAAGAAGTTCCAGCCTTAATTCCAGCTCTAAATGGTGAAAAATCAATTGCATCTATATGCGACAAGTCGTTATTGACAATCGGCAAGTCTAAATGCGAATCAGTATCTGTATCTCCATGTCCAGGAAAATGCTTAACACTTGTCAAAACACCCTGATTTTCCATTCCACGGACGGCTGCAGCAACATGTCCACCAACTTTGCTCGGATTTTCTCCGAAAGATCTAAATCCGATTACAGGATTATTCGGATTACTATTTACATCAGCAACGGGAGCAAAATTCATGTGAATTCCCATTTCACGACATTCCTGACCTATCATTGCTGCAATTTCCTCAGTCAACTTAAAATCATCCGCAGCACCGACTGTATAATTGTAAGGAAAACGATCTTCTCCAAATAATCGCATCTGCGTCCCCCACTCAGCATCCATTCCAATCAATAATGGAACTTCCGATTTTTTCTGAAAGCGATCAACACTAGAAATTAAATTCTCTCTCTCTCCTTGAAAGAAAATCAAGCCACCAATTTTATTATTTGATATTAAGCTATCGATTGAAGCTAAATGCGCTTCTCCTCGGTTCGAATACGCAGCAACCATAAAAAACTGACCAATTTTCTCTTTCAAAGTCATTCTACTTAGTTGACTTTCGATCCATTGGTTTTCACTTAATACAACAGGAGAATTAGTTTCATTTTTATGCACAAATGAAAAGAGTCCGGTTAGAAAAACAACAGACAGAAATAAAAGACGGAGAGTTCTAGTTTTATTCATGATTTAAAAATAGTCAATGCTCAATAACAATAAACGTTAGAACATCAGAGTTATTCACATTATACAATCAAAAACTCTTCCAAAAGCCTGTCTTCTTGTCAGATCGTTTAAATAGGAACGATTTTTGACATTTTTTGTCAGAATCCAGCAGGGATTATTTGTTAAATTTGTAAGATATGAGATTTCGCTTTTTAAATAAGACAATTGAGAATCGCCAGTTCGACTATACACCGATGTATTATGACGAACGTAAGGAGATGCTCAAACAGAAAAAAGAATTCTATCAAAAAGTAGAAAACGGAGAACTGTCAGCAGACGAACGTCGCGCTGTACTTCGTGAAAACTTAAGAAGCGAATATCGTCGTTCGGATTACCGAAAAAGTGCAAATAGAACCAGTAATTATAGAATTCTGCTCTTAATTGCAGTTTTAGTTGCTCTCGGATACTTCATTTTTAATGGTGTTGACCAAGTTGATACTGTTGTTAAAAAATTGTGGTAGCGATAGATGAGTAATTTAATACAACTACTGCCCGATCACATTGCCAATCAAATTGCGGCAGGTGAAGTGATTCAACGTCCAGCTTCAGTAATAAAGGAGTTGATGGAGAATGCTATGGATGCAGGCGCGACCAAAATTGATGTCAACATTAAAGAAGCAGGAAAATCGCTTATTCAAGTCGTTGATAACGGTCAAGGAATGTCGAGCGAAGATGCAGTCCTTTGTTTTGAACGTCACGCAACAAGTAAAGTTCGAAAGGCCGATGATTTATTTGCATTGTCTACAAAAGGATTTCGAGGTGAAGCTTTGGCCTCAATCGCTGCGATTGCACACGTGGAAATGCAAACGAAACAGCCAAATAATCAAGTTGGAACGGCGATTTCTATCGAAGGAAGTAAGATTAAAAATCAAGAAGAAACAGTTTGCCCAACTGGGACATCTTTCGAAGTAAAGAACTTGTTTTACAACGTTCCAGCGCGACGCAATTTCTTAAAATCAAATCAAGTAGAGTTTCGCCACATTCAAGAAGAATTTGAACGTGTAGTACTAGCACACCCAAATGTGCACTTCACCCTTCAGCATAACGATAATGAAGTGTACAACCTTCAATCTGGAGTGCTTCGTAAGCGAATTGTGGATGTACTTGGAAAGAAATCGAACGACAAACTTGTTCCTATTGAGGAAAATACAGATATCGTTTCATTAACTGGATTTGTTTTAAAACCTGAATTCTCACGTAAAACAAGAGGAGAGCAGTATTTATTCGTCAACGATCGCTTTTTCAAGAGTTCTTACTTCCATCATGCTTTGAGCAAAGCATTCGAAGGACTAATCCCCGATAAAACATATCCTGGTTATTTCTTGTACATGCAGGTCGATCCGCAAAAAATCGATGTCAACGTTCACCCAACAAAAACAGAAATCAAGTTCGAGGAGGAAAAACTGATTTATGCGATCTTATTAAGTAGTGTTCGTCAGGCACTTGGGAAATACAATATTGCACCAACACTCGATTTTGAAAGAGAAACGAGCTTCGATTTACCAATGGACATGAAGTCGCAACCGGCTACAGAACCAACAATTCAAGTCGACCCAACATACAATCCATTCAAAACCACCAGTCGATCTAGTGGTTCTGGAATCAGTAAAACGAAAGATAATTTTTCGACTGCCATTACAAAACATGGATTTGGAAGTGAACGTGCTTCGACTTCAGAATGGGAGAATTTTTATGAGATTGAGGAAGATAAATCGCATGAAGTTGTACAGCAACAAATCATCGAAGATGAACCAATCGAGTCGACCTCTGGATGGATTGTTAAAGGAAGCTATTTGATCTCACCTAGTAAGTCGGGTTTAATGGTGATTCATGCCAGAAGAGCTATTGAACAAATAGTTTATACTGACTTAATTAACAAGTTTATTTCCAGTCCGATAGAATCGCAACAATTATTGTTTCCTATAGAAAAGGATTTGTCGAAAAACGAAGCGATTGCATGGTCTGAAAACGTATCAATGTTAAAGCAATTAGGCTTTAATGGTGAAGTGAATGATGAACAATTAACTCTAAATGCAGTCCCAAGTGTTTTACCTGAAGAAAGCATTTCAAAAGCTCTGGATGGTATAATTGAAACGGTTGCTCATCGCGAAATTGAAAAGGGGGAAATTGCTCACGAATTAGTGCATGCCATTGCAAAATCGGCTGCACAAAAGAAATTGAACTTGTCGAATGAGAAATTGATCAACGAATTGATCGAACAAATCTTTAGTTGTGAAAACCACACCTTCACTCCAAGCGGCAAGAAAATTATTGAAACGGTGGATATTTCCATCATTGACCAAAAATTTAACTAATGTTCTCAAATATACCAGTAGTCACTAAAAATCTGTTGCTTGTAAACGTCACCCTTTACATTGTTTCGCTGTTTTTTGCATCGTCGGGAACGGATTTATTTGGTTTATTGAGTAGTCACTATATCAACTCAATGTTCTTTGAACCGTATCAGATAGTGACGCACATGTTCATGCATAGTCAGTATGACATTTTGCACATATTCTTTAATATGTTTCTATTGGTGATGTTTGGTTCTCACTTGGAGAGAATTTGGGGCCCAAAACGCTATTTCATGTTCTACATTGCAGCAGGAATGGGTGCATTTGTACTATACAATTCAATCGGTGTTTGGCAGATCATGCAATTAAAGCAAGAAATAATAGCGAATCAATCATACAAGGCCATCGGCTTCATGAGTTTTGAAGGGTTTCAAGATCAACTTGTTCAAAATCACCAAAGTGGGAAAATATTCAGTCCTGATCCAATGTACAATATTCCACCTGAGATTTTAAGCTATGAAGGATTTCAAAATTCAACAATATTAGGAGCGTCAGGAGCAATTTTTGGACTTCTAGCTGGGTTTGCAGTCCTATTTCCAAATACTGAATTGATGCTATTATTCCCTCCTATTCCAATCAAAGCAAAGTATTTGATTGGTGGATATTTAGCCTTTGAAATCTACAACAGTATTTATCGAACAGATGATCACATCGCACACTTAGCGCACGTCGGAGGAGCTGTTGTTGGAATAATTATTGTCCTAATTTGGCGTAAAAAAGACAGACAGAATTTCTATTAATATGCAAACGGAAAGAACTTTTTTTGATGAACTGAAAAACCAATACAAATATGGTGGTATGACGATCAAGCTCATATTCATCAATGTTCTAGTTTTTCTATTTATTGGACTTTTGGGAGTCGTAGCACGTTTGGGTGGCGGTTCACTTGGTGCGAACATGAGTTGGTTTACAGCGTCATTTTTTGTCCTGCCTACGGATTTCTCAACATTCATCACACATCCATGGACGCTTTTCACCAATATTTTCAGTCACTTCGGATTTTGGCATCTAGCTCTAAACATGTTGTTTCTCTATTTTGCTGGACGCACATTTGAACAGATTTTCGACTCGAAAAGGTTGCTTTACACTTACATTTTAGGCGGTATTCTCGGTGGTATTTTCGAAATTCTTGCAACTTTCCTTCCAGTTATTGAACCAACGGCTGTTGTAGGTGCTTCTGGCGGTGTTATGGCTGTTTTTATCGCTTTAGCATTTTACAGACCGAACTTGAAAATGAACTTATTTGGAGTGCTTCCAATTAGAATCATATTTATTGCCATCCTTTTCTTTTTACAAGACTTTCTTCAATTAGGAGAAAACGATGGAACTGCTCACTTCGCTCATCTCGGTGGAGCTGTATTCGGAATGATTTCAGTACAACAAATCCACAGTTCTTCCAATATTGTGAATGCATTTCAAGGATTTATCGATCGTATTTTGAGGCTCGTCAAAGGAAATCGAACTCCGAAAATGAAAGTGCATCGATCTGAGAAAACGCGTAAGCAAACGGACGAAGAATATAATGCTGATAAAAAGCAACGTCAGGAACAAATCGATCGTATATTAGATAAGATCTCGAAATCGGGATATGATTCACTGACAAAAAACGAGAAGGATTTCCTTTTCAAACAAAGTAATAATAGGTAAAGCGATGTTGAAACGCATTTTTCGATTTAAAACCATTCTTATTCTGGGAACGATCGGAGCTTCAATTGCCTTGCTTCTCTCCTATTTATCACCGCACATTCATCCATCTTCATTCAGAGTGATTCCATTATTTGGACTTTCCTACTGGTTCATTTTGTTGATTAACCTATTCTTTTTGTTGATTTGGGCATTCAAACGATCCAAATGGGCTTTATTTCTATTGGGAATCATCATTCTAGGTGGTGGTCTACATTTCAGAACTTTCGCTCTTGGTTGGGACGATGAGAATTCCAACAATTCCACTGAGTTAAAAATCTTAAGTTACAACGTCCGATTATTTGATGTTTATGCGCCCACTATTCAAGAACGAACATCATCGAGAAATAAAATATTTGATTATCTGAAAGCATCTGAATCAGATGTTTTTTGCATTCAAGAGTACTATCATCAGGAACCACCAACTTCTTTCAAAACAAAGGATACAATGATGACTATTCTTGGTACTCCATATTTTCATTCACGAACATCTGCTTCGGATAGAAAACGTCAGGAGTTTGGAATCGCAATCTTCTCTAAACATCCAATAATTCGACAGGGGGAAGTCAGTTTTTCAGCAATTAACAAGACAAATAATTATTGTATTTATACGGATATCGTAAAAGAAAAAGACACGTTTAGAGTCTACAATATCCACTTCCAATCGATTCGTTTACAAAAAGATGACTACGAACTATTCAATGATTACTCGAATCCTGCAGGAGAAGAAGAATCGCAAATTTTTCGTCTTACAAAGAAGATCGCACGAGCTTATCCTGTTCGTGCTGAACAAGCTTTAAAAGTCGCTGCGCATATTCAAGAAAGTCCATTCCCCGTTATTGTTTGTGGTGATTTCAACGATACGCCCATGTCATTCTGCTACAATCAGTTTGCACGTGAACTTACCGATGCGTTTCGAAATACTTCATTTGGAATGGGAAAAACCTATGCCGGTCGTGTTCCTGCAGGAAGAATTGACTATATTTTCCATGATAAGTCCCTGGGATCACGTAACTTTAAGATACAAACAGAAAAACTCAGCGATCACTACGGAATTTCTTGCACGATCTTCCCGAAAAATTAAAATATGCTAATCGAAATAAACGAACATAACATTGACGAACGTCTAATTTCACAAGTGGTAGATGCACTTCGAAAAGGAGAAATCATCATTTTTCCAACCGATACTGTTTACGCCATGGGATGCGATCTTCAAAACAAGAAAGCGCTAAAAAATCTGGCGGCTCTCAAGGGAATTAAGCTCAAAAAGGCTAATTTTTCGATTATCTGCTCGGATTTAAGCACGCTTTCGGATTACGTAAAGCACATCGATCGCCCGACATACAAGTTGTTGAATCGCAATTTACCTGGTCCGTTTACATTCATTTTGACAGCCAACAATGACGTTCCTCGCCTCTTCGATTCGAATAAAAAGGAAATAGGGATTCGTATTCCAAACAACGCTATAATCCGTCGATTGGTGGAAGAACTTGGAAATCCAATTGCTACCACTTCGCTTCACGATGACGAAGATGAAATTCTCGACTATTTCGTTGATCCATATGCGATATACGAGCGCTACGACAACAAGGTTGAATGGATTATTGACGGTGGATATGGAAACCTTGAAGCCTCTACTATTGTTGATTGCACAGGAAATGAACCAGAAATTGTTCGCCAAGGAATTGCAGAAATTGAATTATGATTTTAGTCGTCGATTGTGGAAGTAATAAAACGCGTTTCATCGAAGAAATAATCGATGAATTCATGGATGTCCGTCCCTGTAAATTTCACGATTTCACTGAAAAAGATCTTGAAGGTGTAAAAGGAGTGATTTTCTCTGGTGCTCCTCTACTCGTCACGGAGATCGACATGACTCCATACATTCAGAAAATGCAATGGATCAAGGAAACGAAGCTCCCAATCTTAGGAATTTGCTTCGGTCACCAATTGTTGGGAATCATTCACGGATCTTTTGCTACCAAAATCAGGCCCGATCGCGATTGGCAAACCATCGAAGCATTCGAATACACGCCACTTTTTGATCGTTTACCCAACGAAGTAGAAATGATGGAAGATCACTGCGAAACGATCTCAATCCCAGCCGATTTCAATCTCATTGCTTCATCTGATGCTTGCGTTAATGAAATCATGCAGCACAAGTCCAAACCCTTATTTGGCGTGCAATTCCACCCCGAAGTGTCCGGGAATCACGGTCGTGTTTTGCTCGAAAACTTCACGCGTATCTGTGAAGGAAGGCTGCCCTTACAATCTCAAGCGTAGCTTATTTATATTTTGGGCGCCCACCTTCGGCCGTCTTCAGTTACTAGTCCACTCAACTCTGTTATTGCACTAAAAGCAAAATGCGCTTCCGCCGGTCGCAATTTTTTTCAAGTGCAATTCATCATCGTTTTCGTAGAGCTATTCACTTCCAACGGGGCGCAATTTCTGTTAATCAACAAAATATTTGTCTCAACCAAATTAGCCTAAACTACTGCGTTAGGGATATGAGCAAGTATTTCGACTTAGCTCAACAACCATTACCATGTAACGCGGTTAGCCCGACCGATTCGGGAACGCCAAAAAAATATTCACTTCTCGTTTTTCAAGTCATTTTTTTAACTAACTTAACATAACCTAACCGAAATATTATGAGTTTACCGACCATTGAATTACGTATCCAAGAGCATCGAAATGCACCTGTTATTTTCTTTTACTTCCATTACAATATTGTCTTAATCGACCGGCTAAAGAAGTACTCAAAAGCCAGATGGAGTCGAACAAACGGCGCTTGGTACGTGCCTTACAATAATGATTCTGTACAAGATATAGTCGAATATTTCCGCGGATTTGCTTTTATTGACTATTCTGGATTAAAGCATCCAACCATTAAGTCTAAAAAGGTAAAAAGAAGCACGCTTAGTAACGATCAACTTCCACCACTTTCTCAAGATAGTAGCGACCAAATTGAGAATTTCATTCAGTATTTAGAGAATATGCGTTACAGTCACAATACAGTAACCGCCTACAGTGAGGGGTTGAAAATTTTTTTGCGTTTCACCAACAACAAACCCGTTGAAGAAATTACGCCACAAGACATCGAGGATTTCAATTCCGATTACATTTTAAAAAACGATTATTCAACCAGTTACCAAAACGGTGTAATCAATGCTATCAAGTTGTTTTTTAAGCGAATTGCCAACATCCATCTCAACCTAGAAGAACTAGAACGACCTAAAAAGCAATTTAAATTACCGGTGGTCCTAAGCCTGGATGAAGTGGAACGTGTATTAAACTCCATTGCCAACGTGAAGCACAAATGCATGCTCACGTTAATCTACTCGTGCGGTTTACGCGTAGGCGAGCTCATTTCCCTCAAAATCGAAGACATCGACTCTCAACGCATGGTAATCCACATCAAACAAGCCAAGGGAAGCAAAGATCGCATTGTCCCACTTGCTCCTAGTGCACTCAAATTATTGCGTACTTACTATCAACTTTATCGACCAAAAAAGTATCTCTTCAACGGTTCAGATTCCTACCAATACTCCCGAAGCAGCATTCAGTCGGTC
This sequence comes from Henriciella pelagia, assembly GCA_964219255.1. GTDB lineage: Bacteria > Bacteroidota > Bacteroidia > Flavobacteriales_D > Crocinitomicaceae > UBA4466. Next base: position 483 of record CAXPPC010000005.1, on the reverse strand, counting down.
TTTCGCGCCGCCGTAAAACGCGCCAACATTCGAAAAAAGTGCACGCTTCACACCTTACGTCACTCTTACGCCACGCATCTCCTCGAAAGCGGCGTTAATCTACGTTACATCCAAGAGTTATTAGGGCACAACAGTCCAAAAACTACACAAATCTACACCCACGTCACCAGCGAAGAAAGCCGAAAAGTCACCAGTCCACTCGAAAAACTCAATTTAAAATGATTAGCTTTACTTCAATTAAATAACCAAACCAACGCGAATTATGTCAAATATAATATTCAACAAGCCTGTGCATATACTCCCATTTTGGCCGTATACACACAATAAAGCTCCCAAATTATAAGACATATAAACAAGTTGTATGCAATCTTCAGGATCCGCAACGTAAACCACTTTCCTTTCTTAGGCTGCGTTAGGCCAAATCGCGTTTTACAGATCTTGAGATTTAGGAATTTTAGATTTTTAAGTTCGCTCGCTGATCGC